>JBKQLC010000210.1:0-58710 GCA_052147195.1 Syntrophobacteraceae bacterium | reverse complement strand
CCAGTCCAACAACGAGGGTGGGAGCAGAAGCATTTGTTTTCGGTCGCAAGATTTGAAGGTCTTTTCCATAGTGGGACCATATTAGCAGAAAATGGCTCCTAATGCCATTTCTCCGACACGCTCCTAGGAATAGCGCCCCGGCCCCGTGAGCGATCTTCGAGATGTCTTCCAGCGGCGTGCAAGCGCCGGTCGACGTCTCGGCGTGCACCACGGCTACAACCTGGGGATTGCATCCCTTCACCGCCTTGGCTACCGCCTCCGAGTCGACGGCCCGGCCCCATTCGCCATCGACCCTGACCAATTTGCCACCGATGCGGTTGACGATGTCGCACATGCGGGTACCGAAAACGCCGTTCACGGCGACTACAACCTCGTCGCCGGGCTCCACCAGATTGACGAAGCAGGCTTCCATGCCGCCGCTGCCGGTGGCCGAAACCGGAATGGCAAAATCGTTTTGCGTCTGGAAGAGATGGCGCAGCAGTCGCTGAGTCTCGTTCATGGTTTCCAGGAAATAGGGGTCCAGGTGTCCGATGCAGGGTGCGGCCATCGCCTGCAGCACCCTTGCGGGAACGTCGCTTGGCCCCGGTCCCATGAGAAGCCGGTGGCCAGGATCAATGTCACTGAAATCCCTTGGATCGATCTTTGATGCGTCAGCACTCATGAGTAGACCCCTCCCCCTTTGAATCGCTGTGGTGAGCTTGAGATTGCAATCGGATATAGGCCTGGAGTTCTTTCAGACTGCAAAAGACACCGGCCCCGCTGGCGAGAATACACCTCAAGAAACTACCTCTCGGCAATTACAAGTTAAGCCTCGAGCATCCGGGCTGCTGATAGCTGATAAGAAATCGCTTTTCGGTGGTTTCAGAGTATCACATCGTCTGTGGGATCATCAACGGATTATGTTTACACATCTTGCCAATCTCGAAAGATCCAGTTCGCGGCGATTCGGTTAAGAAATGATTCGAAAAGGGCAAAAATTTTGATGCCCCATTTTTCAAGGTTAGGAGAGAGACATTAATGTTTCCAGATCTCAGACCGACATAGACTCGATCATCAGGCGACTTGTAAAAGTGGGGGCCAGGGTGGTCTACCATGCCCGGAGGTAGCAGGTATATATTGCGTCGGCTTTTTAATTAGGCCGATATTACCGCATTCTGTTCTCCTGACCTTGTAACCTGCCGTGGCGGGGGCAAATTAATCAAACTAGGAAGAAGTGTGTCGGAAAATCGCAAAAATCAACCCTGCGCACGTTTAACTTGTGTATTCTATTGAGAGAATTATATGCTGGGGGTTCGGAGTGCATCAGAGATTTTTCGAGCAAAAATTCGATTCCGACATTCAATTTGGACGCGGAAAGCAGAAGTTCATGCATTATTCCGGTCAACATTTTCGGTAGCGTGGAATCTCTGATTGATGATCCAGTAAGCGCCGTCTTCAACGGCTACTTTGAGCTGGTTTACTACCATTACAAACTGGAGCTGATGATGAAGAACTTGTTGACTTTTGGGCTTGCCGTCTGGTTTCTTTTCATTTTCCTGGGCTGTGCGCATACTCCCGATAGTAAGAGCGGCATGGCTAAACAACAGGAGAGTACCACGGTGCAAACAAATCGAACGCCCCAGGAGATCGCAGCGGCACAACCCACCGGTCCTCCTGCTGTTGAAATTCCAGAGACAGTTTTCGATTTTGGGAGAGTGGGTGCTGGACCCGAGTACCTTCATACTTTCAAGATCAGGAATACAGGGACGGGGGTTTTGGAAATAAAGAAAGTCGTACCTTGCTGAGGCACTGCTGATGCCGGTTTTGACCGGTTAATCCCCCCTGGAGGGGAGGGGAAAATATCGATTCTGCTCTTACCGTACGCATGTCATGGGGAAGTCAAGAAGACAGTGCTCGTTTTTTGTAACGATCCTCAAAAACCATCCTTTAAATTGACGATTCAAGGTCACGAGTATTGATCCCGGATTATATTTCTCGGGATTGGCCGGATTAAACCAAAGCAGGATCCAGGAAAAGATTTGCTTGAAGATCATCAAGAATTATACCCAGGTAAAAGGAGAGGTCGGAAGCCGAGAGAAATGGATGAACGCCGCCTGCCTGAACTTCCGCCAAATTCTATGTCATCACGGATTTCGTGGGTCTTTTGGTTTCCATCTTGATCGTCCGGAAATGATTAGACTCACTCATATGGAACTTCTCTTTCTCAAGACTTTCCTGGTTGGTCGTGAGTTTCCGGTGGAGGAAAAATGGAGGATAAATGCGTCAGTTTCTCACAATAAGTAAATCTGGCTTGCCAAATGTGAAGACCTCGACCAAGCTAGTCTGCAGAACGGAAATCATCTGGATATAGAAAGATTCTGGACGGTATGCCGCATAACGCCACATAGGAGAGATGAGCAGACATTTAGGCCTGTTAATTCCAACTCAGGGGACTCGCCCGTGAACTCCGATGCCTCACCGCCGCCATGCCCACTGCTAACGATTCTGAGCTGATTATACAGCACTATACTGACTTCAATGCGGCGGAGGGTTTTGCACTGGTCGTAGATTCTTGGAAATGGATACGTAGAAAGTGATTCCCCTTTTCCCGCTCGGTTCCACCCACACCCTACCGCCATGTTGTTCGGCTATTTCTTTTACTATTGCAAGGCCCAGGCCCGCGCCTTCGACACCCCTCGATGTTTCGTCACGTTGAAACAGCTCAAAAATCTTTTTCGAATCGGCCTCTTTAAGCCCCTTGCCATTGTCGCTTACGGAAAAAATATGGAGGCTTTCCGAGTCTTCGTATCCGATAGAAATCCTGGTCAGATTCTCTCCGCCGTATTTCAGGGCGTTATCAATTAAATTCCTGAAGATTCTAAGGATCGAAAGCCTATCCGCCTCGATCTCCACTTCAGACTCAGGCGCAAGCAAATCGATCCCACGAAGACTGAGTTGTGAGGAGAATTCGTCCTTGAGCATCCGGAGAATCTCTGCAATGTTTATCGTTTCAATCATCGGAGCAGCCTCTTTCGTCGCTATGTAGATATTGATCTTTTCAACAAGGGCTGCAATATGCTCCGAGACCTTCAGGATCTGATCACAATAGGTCCTGCCCTTTTCATCAAGAACATCTTTGGCGTGTTTGCTCAGTCGTTTTGTTAGTCCATATACCCCGATAGCTGGACTCTTCAGATCGTGAGCGACCGAGTATGCGAAAAACTTTAACTTTTGTGAGCTCTCCTCTAACGCCTTCTCTGCTTTCTTTCGGTAAGTGATGTCGCGGTTGCTCCCGCGGCGACCCAGAAACAAACCCTGGGCATCGAACACTGGTTGACAGAGGTGCCCAATCCACCTCTTTGTTCCGTCACGATGAATAATGCGAAGTTCCAGCTCAGATGGTCCGCTTTTAATCTGATCCCGCTCTAAATGGGCCTCAAACTGAGTCAGATCATTGGGGTGAATGATGCAGGACAGCAACTTAGGGTCCGTTTCGAACTCAGTCGCCGCATAGCCGGTGATTCTCTGGCACGATGGAGATGTGTACAGAAATCGTCCTTCGGGGCTCACCCAATATTCCCAGTCGTACGTGTTATCGGCAACAATCCTGTATCTGGTCTCGGATGCTCGAAGCGCCTCCTCCATTTGCTTGCTGTCCGTGATGTCTTCATAGGTACCCAAAATCCCGTTGATTCTCCCTTCAGCGTCGCGAAGAGGAACCTTATTGGTGCGCAGCCAGATCTTGCCACCGGCCGGCGTTGTCTGGGGTTCTTCATAGCCGAGTTTTGGGATGCCAGTTTCCATGACCAAACGATCATCTGAACGGTAGGAGTCTGCCTGTTCAGCCCAGCCCATCTCAAAGTCGTTTCTTCCTATGAGTTCCTCGGGTGATTGCAACCCGGCATCGAGCGCAAAGGGGCGGTTGCAGCCCAAGTAGTTTGAATCAAGATCCTTCCAGAAGACCCTTACCGGGATGGTATCCAGTACCGAATGTAACATTTGCTGCGACTCGCGCAACGCCTCTTCCGCGCGCTTGCGCTTGGTAATGTCTCGAGCTGCCGCAAAGATACCCTGCATTTTGCCCGATTCGTTCTTGTATACTGCTGCATTGTAGAGCACGTCCGTCAAGCGCCCCGATGTGTGGCGGATGGTGAGGGGATAATCCTTCACAAAGCCTTGAGAAATAACCTTCTGGTAGCCTTCTCTCGCCTTTGTCGGGTCGGTAAAATAGTCAGAAAAATCGCTCCCGATCAAACGTTCGCGGGAAAAACCGGTAACCAGCTCCGTCGCCTTGTTTACGTCGGTAATTTTCCCTTCCGGGCTAATCGTCACCAGCGGGTCGACGCTCGCCTCTATCAGGCTCCGGGTATATGTGGACGTTTTTCCCAACTCTTCCACCAGCTTTCTGCGTCCAGTGCCAAACCAGCTCATCTGAAACCTCCCCAGGATCACGCTTCTTCGTGGACGATAATTTTCTTATCTGCCAAAAGCTTTCTCGCGTTCAAAACCACCATTCGCTCCCCTGCAGCACCCCTGAGATATTCCGCACCGATGCCCATTCGCGTCTTGTCATGGGCCAATCGGGACGCAAACGGGGAATCTGGGCCTAGAGTGAATACCATGCGGCAAAAAGCTGACGCACGCAGATTAAGAGTCGGCAGCGCCGGCCGGCAAAGATGCTCAGGATCAGCGCGCTCCCCAACCGCAAGCGCGGCAGACGCTCGTTGGCAGGGTCAAAGAAGATGGGATTAACCGCAGCTGCGCCTGCCGCCTGTTTAGCGCTTTCTGGGGATGGTCATGCGGCCTGACCATGACTGTGGCATAGATTGATACATGCAGATTAATGTTGACGGACGGGCCAGAGCACATCCGAGGATTTCGCCTTTGAATCGATTCGGAAATTAGTTTTCAACCGTCTTACGTAAACAGAACCATACGTAGGGAACGATGAGTTGTCAATGAAGCTGACACGGAATCATTGCAGGGGTGGAGCAAGGTCCTTGGCAAGATGCGAACTTTTCGTGTGGAATAGTTCGTAGTTTCCTGTTTTTAGGACCGCAAGTAATCCAACTGGGGCCTCTTTCGTAGGGTTCGTCTATGCTGAGCTTGTGCTCTTCTCCTTATGTGGGCCTTCTCTTGGAAGAAATATAATAAAAGTTGATCCTTTTCCCAACTCACTTGAGACCTCGACATGGCCCTTGTGTCCTTCCACAATTGCCCTCACCGTTGCCAGCCCTAACCCATAGCCCTCCCGCTTACCAACGGTTTGCCCCCTGTGAAAGGGATCGAAGATATAAGGAAGATCCTCCGGGCCTATACCACTGCCGGTATCGGTGATTCTGATGACAGCATCCTTCTCCTGCGTCGCGGCGGAAATGGTAACTGTCCCACCTTCTTCGGTATATTTGAGCGCATTGTCCAGAAGGTTGCTAAAGACTCTTCGCAGCCTGTCGGCATCTGCCCAAATCATAGCAATAGTGTCCTCTATGTGCACATCGAGACGGATGCCTTTTTGCGATGCCTTGATCCTGTATGTATCGAAGATCTCCAGAAGCTCCTTATCAAGAGAGACGGCGCTGAAGTTCAGCTTGAGCCTCCCTGTTTCCAGATGAGAGTACTCGATAAAGTCCTCGATGAGCTTCTCAAGATTCGATGCTTCTTTGGTCATGACCTCAAGGTAATGCTCCCGCTTTTCACGATCTTCTCCTGCCCCGGTCCTCAGTAACCGCAGCCCAAGCCCGTGAATACCCGTAATGGAGGACTTCATATCATGAGCGAGCATAGAGACGAGATTTGCCTTCTCGCGCTCATGTGCTTTGAGACGTGAGATGTCAATAAAAGCCTCAACCGCTCCCATGAGTTCACCTTTCCCACTGAAAAGTGCTGCACAATTGACTCTAACCGGGATGAGTTTCCCATCTTTTTTTCTGATTGCCGTCTGGATGCCGAGGAGTGGCCTTCTCGTCGCCACGCCCTTCTTCAAAGGACACTCCTCAATGTCGCAAAGATTCCCTCTCAGGATATCCCTGCATTTCCTGCCGACTGCTTCCTCGGCGGAAAAGCCGGTAATTTTCTCTGCCTCGGGATTGAACCAGGTGATCCTCAGCTCCGGATCCACGGCAATGATGGCCAGTGGAAGACTATCTACAATGAATTTGTAGAATGAAAGGCTCTCCAAGAGGAGGGAAATATCCTGACTGTCAGAATGGATAAGTCCCAAGGGTTGAGTAGCCTTAGCGAAAGAGTCTTGAGAATCTGGCATGTAGTCTTTCTTTTCTATTATGATAAAGGCGTTCGAGAAAACTTCAGGGCCATCCACTCGTCTGTTTTACTTCATACCTCTCGGCATTATTATACTCCTCCGGAAAGAAGGAGGAGCATTTTTGCGCACATTCATCAGAGAGTATTCCGATTTAAAATGCCCGGCACGGTAAGCACTTGAATATATTTCGAAAATAGTCCTGAATAGTGCTGCCAGGGAATTGGCCTATGGTCGGCATTCCTCGTTAAATCGGAATACTCTCTATTAGATTAAAGCTGCCTCAGACATAGATAATGATCTGGATAGCTTTCGATTCAATCAGTCCAATTTGGACTTTCTCTATGCGGAGTGACTCGCTAAAGCGTGTCATGCACTTTGATGTAGATTGGCTATGAGAGCGGGCTTGCAGTCTTCATCTTCATTGAAGATGGTGTCTTAAGATTGGCTACCAGCAAGGATTTAGCACAAAGTGCATAATACGCTCTAGGCGGGTTATGAGAGCTTGCCAATTTCGAAAGAGTCAAGTTTGCGGCGATTTGGTAACCAAACGATTTGAAAACGACGAAGATTTTGGCGCCCCATTTTCTCAAAGGCAAAAAGAGTGTGACTTTCCCCATGGAATCGAAGCGAACTTAGGGAAATTATCGATGTATCAGCATCACTCATCCCTGCCTTGCGGAGGGCGTCAATGAATCGCCCCCCTTCGGCCCTTCTTTCCATATGGACCCTAAGCAGGACCTCTAAAGAGAGAATTCTGGGTCTATTAAAAATTGGTCCCTTCGCCACTCACTTGTACCCGGGATACGTTTTGAGGTAGAAAAGAAAATTATGGCAACCGGACTTCACCACATCACAATTTTTTTGTGCCGGAAAGGTGGTGGTTTTTCACGCGGGCGTGTGTCCCTGCGTGAGAACCGTTATCTTTGAACGCAAGGCGAATAGAGCTTTCTGGGAGATGACATCCATGAACGGTGACCGAGACGATTCAGAATCGACTTTGCGGCAAGCGGCTGCCAGGAAGCATGTTTGTCAGATTTGCGGCGCCGGTGCCACATTCGAACTCAGGGCGGGCGTGATCGTAAGGCCGGCTGTGAGCGAGTTAATTCGAAAAGACCTTGGGAGATGGAATGAAGAGGGTTGGATCTGTGAGAGCGACCTCCAGAAGTATCGCAAAAGATACGTCGAAGAGCTCATCGAAAATGAGAAGGGCGAACTCACCAGCCTCGAGCGGGAAGTCCTGGAAAGCATCAATGAGCAGGATATCCTCGCGACAAATCCTGTTCAAGACGCAGAGAAGGGGCTGAATCTGGGCCAGAAGCTGGCCGACCGGATGGCGGCCTTTGGGGGTAGCTGGGTCTTCATATCGATTTTCGGCGTGGTCCTGCTGATTTGGATGCTTCTCAATTCCTACCTTCTTGCGGTGCACCCGTTCGATCCCTACCCCTATATTCTACTGAACCTGGTGCTGTCCTGCCTTGCGGCGATCCAGGCCCCCATTATCATGATGAGCCAGAACCGTCAGGAGGAACGAGACCGCTTGCGCGCAATGCACGATTATCAGGTCAATCTCAAGGCGGAGCTCGAAATACGCCACCTACACCAGAAGGTTGATCATCTCATGTCCCACCAGTGGGAGATGCTGGTCGAGATTCAAGAGGTACAGAAGGAATTCCTGGATGCATTGCGTACCGAAATAATGGAAAAAAGTAGTGGGCGATTGCCCTGAGCCGGTAGGCCGTACGCTCCTGGTGATATGCCATGATAACCGTTTCATTTTATACATGACATGTCCCTGACAATTGTGAGGTGATCTTGCCAACTTGTTGAATTTTCAGTTCTTCATCATATGTTCGCGAAATGTTGACCAAACTGTTGACCAAGAGCCTAAAAACCAATGAAAAAAGGACCCGGCTTCGCAGCCGAATCCTATATGTTTTCGCTCAGTTGCAGAAGCGAGGAATCTAACCCCGAGAGCCGTACGGCCACTAGACCCGGGCGCCTTGATCCTTGTGTTTCCGATCTAATCGAACCCTGCCATTATTCGGGCCAATTCCGCAGGCGTGGCAAACCGGGGCGGTGTAGGAACATTTGGTCCGCATACCTGGCTTATCATGTTGGCAGTAAGCAGGGTGGGTTTGCCGGGGAATTCAAGGCCTGTCACGATGATGGAATTTTTGAGGCACAACGCAGCCGCCAGCCCGTCCCGGCAAACTTCGTCCCGGGGCAGTTCCGGGTCGTAGGCTACGATGAAGTCGGTATCGCGGCTCCCTACCATGGCTGTCCTGGTTTGAACGCGAAACCGCTTGTCATTGAATTCCTGAAGGTCCTCGACAGCAAATCTGGCTTTGCCGGATATCAGCGAGATAAGTCCCCGCCTGATTTTTTCAGCCGGATTGTATAGATAATCGGTAATCTCCAGATCGGTGTCAGCGGCAATCTTCATCCTGCTATTATCTACGAAGACGATCTCGGCAGCGCTCTCAGGACCGGTGATTATCCTGTCTTTGATGAACACATGGTCGCCGGCCTTGAGGGCCTCCAGCTTCCCGGCTCTTTCAAAGTTCACTGTGCCCCTGAGAATTTCGACTCGCCCGGCGGGGTTTGCATCTGCCCACACTTGAAGGGCCGCAATCAAGAATGCGACGGCCGCCGCCGCATAAAAAAAGACCCTCGCGGCAATCCGCCCGTCTACGTTCGAGCTTCGAAAAAGGACCAGGGCCTCCCGCAACAGCTATTCCTCGCCATTCTTCCGAACTGAACGTTCGTAAGAGCAATTCATGTCCCACCGGCATTTCTTCGCGTCTCCGCGTCTCCGCGTGCAAGACCGTCTTTTCGAGACAGCAGGTCTCAGCCGTAACGGTAGTGAACTCCGAATCCGCCGCGGGGATATTCCCATTCGATGGCGACACCTGCATGGGGACACACTACCCGGCATGTTCCACACTCCAGGCACCCCGCGCAATCAAAACTCAATTCTTCGTTCACTATGGTAAAGAGGCTTGCAGGACACGCGAGCGTGCATGGCTTGGATTCACAGCGCGCGCAGAGTTCCTTCTTCACTTTGATATGCGGATGTCCCTCGTCGACGACAAACTTGTTTACGCCCAGCAACTGTTCGATCGTTAGTCTTTTCAAAGATTTCTCACTCCTTTCCAACCGTCGCGGGCCAATTGGATCAGGCTTATACCGCTTTCCTTTATCTGGCCCATCATCATCTTCATGAGATGGACGGGCGGAGCGCCGTCGACCGTGAACAACTTGCCGGCAAGGCCCGTGACAAGCTCGGGATACGCCTTGAACATGCGTTTGTTCTCCAGTAATTCCGGCGCATTCCGGTAAGCCTCGAGGTCTCTTAAAACAAAGCTCTGTTCCAATAACTCTTTATACCTGCTGAGTCCGCGCTCGGAGAAGTCATCGCGGGTCTTGGCCTCAATAACGGTCCTGGCGGCGGCCTCACCGGACGCGATGGCAAAATCCATTCCGCGTACCGTATAGCCGAGGTTAAGAACAAATCCCGCAGCATCGCCCGCCACAATCATCCCGTCCCCATACAGCTTGGGCATCATAGCCAAACCGGCCTCGGGCACAAGGTGGGCCGAATATTCAGCCACCTCTCCGCCTTCGATCAAAGGAGCGATATGGGGATTGCTTTTGAAATCCTCCATGATGTCGCAGAGCTTTACACTGGTGCGTTGGAGTTCCCCCACATTGATGACCAGTCCCAGAGAGATGCTGCTTTTATTGGTGTAAAGAAAGCCGCCTCCCTGCATGCCGTTGGAGCAGTCGCCAACGAAGAGCCGCGCCGCGCCGTTATTGCCCTCGAGTTGAAACCGTTGGCTGATGGTTTCAGCCGGCAGTTCGATGATCTCCTTAACCCCTGTAGCCACTTGGCTCGGAGTAAACATCTTTGCCCAGCCTGCCTTTTGGGCCAGTATCGAATTGACGCCGTCCGCCAAAATCACCACGTCCGCCAGCATTTCGTCCTCGCCGGCCCGTATGCCCAGGACCCGTCCGCCCTCCATCAGCAGATCGTCCACGCGTATGCCGCAGGCGAGCATCGCGCCGGCCTCCTCGGCCTTCGCTGCGAGCCAGGCATCGAATTCAGCCCTCAACAATGTAAAGGAATGATAGGGATTGGCCGCCCAGTCCATATTCTGGCAACTGATCGATACGCTCTTATCGCCGTTGAGAAAGGTGATGGTCTCCTGGGCGATTGGCCGCTCGACCGGCGCTTCTTTCCAGAACTCCGGCATAATGCGGTTAAGAGCGTGACTGTACATTCGCCCGCCGTACATGTTCTTGCTGCCGGGAGCCGTTCCTCTTTCGACCAGCACCACATCGAGGCCCTCTTTGGCCAAAACATAAGCGGCCGTACTGCCGGCAGGACCGGCGCCTACTACAATCGCAGTAGATTTTTCCTCTGCCATATCCAGCACCACGCAATCTTAGTTGACGTTAGAGATTTACTTAAGAATGTCCGGCTCTACACGTCCTACCTATTAAGAGTTTTTTTCAGTTCTTCGATTAGCATTGGGACGACCTGATAGAGATCGCCCACTATCCCGTAGTCGGAGGCTTCAAAAATGGGTGCGTTCTCATCGCGATTAATGGCGACGATGATCTTACTGTCGCGAATACCGGTTACATGTTGGATCTGTCCGGAAACCCCGACGCCGATATAGAGGTCCGGCTTAACCTTTTTTCCGGATATCCCCAGGTACACATCCTCGGGAAGCCAGCGTAATTCTTCAGCAATGGGTCTGGAACAACCCACCTCGCCCCCCAGGACATCCGCCAGGTCTCGAGCCAACTTGACGTCCGCCTCTTTTTCCAAACCACGGCCGATGCAGACGATGATCTTTGCTTCCGTTATATCTACAGCCTCACGCGACTTGGCAGTCCGGCTGATGACCGTGACCGCCGAAGACGGCATGTCGGAAATTTCGCGGACCTTCCCTTCATTTCCCTCCACCATGGGCGCCGGATCGAAAACTCGCGGAGCAATGGCGGCCATCTGGGGCCGGGTCGTACAAATCACTGTCTGGACTGCCAAACCACCGTAAAGCAACCGATCCATCCGCAGGAGTTTTTTTTCATTGTCAAGTTCGAAGCCGATACAACCGCTGCACAACCCGGTGTTCAATTGCGCGGCAAGACGAGCGCTAATTTCCTTTCCCCTCTGAGTGGCCCCGACGAGGAAGACGTCGGGGTCCTCTTCACGGGCCACCCGCGCTAAAATGGGCACATAGGATTCCAGTGACTGGTCCTGCGCCGGCGGCTGCAGCAGAAGGACCTCGTTGGCGCCGTGGCTGATGTATTCCTGAGCAGTCTCCTTGCTCATGGCGAATGATACCAGCTTCGTCCCCAATCCCTGGGCAATATTCGCACCCGCATTGAGAAGTTCCAGAGTATGTTCACGCGTTTCTGCAAAAACAAAAATTCCAGCCATTTATGAATTCTCCTCAGGCAATCACACCATCTTTCACAAGAGCTTTTATGAGCGAACCGATCTCCTCCGGTTGGGCGGCAAACTTCAAGTGCCGCCGATCCATGGTCGCTGCCAGAACGCCGGTTGTCTGCAGACATGCATCGAAACTTCGGCCAAGCTTATCAAGGGTGATATTTTCCACAGGCTTTTTCGCCGCTCCCAGGACCTGCTTCAAAGAAGGTATCCTCGGGGTGTTGATATCCGGCAAAACCGTGATCAAAGCAGGCAGCGGAATGGATACGGCTTCAATCCCGTCATCGAGTTTCCGCTCAGCCACTATTCTGTTTTCATTTTCAACATACGTTAGCTTGTTGACATATGTGGCGCATGGAATTCCGAGTTTCTCCGCTAAAACCGGTCCGACCTGCTGAGTGTAGAGATCGCTCGAACCCTCACCGCAGATGATGAGATCGAACTCGATATTCCCATGGATCGCCGCCGCCAGCACGCCGCTCGTCTGCAAAGGCTCAAAGTCGGCAAACGAAGGATCGTTTATGAAATATGCCTTCTCCGGACCACGAGACAGAACATCTTTCAGACAGCTTTTAGCCGTGGGCGGAGCAACGGTCACGGCGGCCACGCCTGCGCCATGCAGTTCCTGAAGATGCATGGCTTCTTCAACGGCATTGCGGTCATAGGGGCTTATCTTGTAACTGACCCTGTCAAGTATTAACCTGCGCGAACCGGCATCGATCTTGATGTCCGCTTCGTCTACCACCCACTTGAAACAAGTTAAAATCTTAAGCATTTCCTTTCCTTTCCAGGAACGTTGCCAGCCGGTTTCCGGCGTCAAAGAATTCCGCACGCAAACCTCGCGGGGCGTGGAGTTCTCGTCCGGAGTCTCCGGAGGACTACCAGCTCAGAGCGTTGTCGGCGATGACCGTCTTTGTGAATCCCGATGTGCCTCCATGAATCTGGGTTATCTTGGCGTCACGATAAAGCCGTTCGACTTTTTGACCCTTTATTGTACCCATACCGCCGTGAATCTGCACAGCAGTATCAGACTGGTGCACCGCCGTTTCCGAAGCCATGAGCTTTGCCATTGCGGCTTCCTTGCTGTAAGGCAGATTTTGATCGTAACACCAGGCGGCGTAATAGGTCAAATATCTTGAAACCTCTATTTCTATCGCCATATTGGAGAGCATCCACTGGATCGCCTGGAAATTGCTGATCGGCTGGCCGAACTGGACTCTTTCCTTTGAATAACGAATGGACTCATCCATAGCAGCCTGAGCAATACCCAGTGCCAGGGCAGCGATCCCTACCCTGCTTCCGTCAAGGGCCGCCGCGGCGATAGCAGGTCCCTGTCCCTCCTGACCCAACAGATTCTCTTTAGGGATGCGGCAGTCTTTCAGCAAAACTTCGGAACCCAACGCACCTCTCAAACCCATTTTATCGACGTGCTTACCCACTTCAATTCCAGGGGTGCCCGCAGGCACTATAAAAGCGCTGACTCCGCCAGTCCCACTGGACTTGTCGGTCTTGGCAAACACGATGAAGACCCCCGCATTCGGGGCATTCCAGACGAAGGATTTGACTCCGTTCAGCACGTATTCATTGCCGTCCGCAGTAGCAGTTGCGGCCTCATCTTCACCTGCTCCCTGTTCGCTTAAAGTCACGGCGCCCAATATATCTCCCTTGCAAAGGGGAACGAGGTATTTTTTCTTTTGGGCTTCGGAGCCGAATTTATACAGGGGGTTGCACGCCAGGGACGTATGTACCTCGACGATAAGGCCCGTGGCTGCGCAAGTGCGGGAAAGCTCCTCGAGGGTCATAATATAGGTTAAATAGTCTGACCCGGCCCCACCATATTGCTCGGGATATGGGACACCCAACATGTCCTGCTCGGCCAATCTCTTGATATTCTCGGCAGGAAAAAGCGCTTCCTGATCAATCTGGTCTGCGATGGGTTCAACGTACTTTTCACAAAACTCTTTCATATTGGCTTTGACCAGTTCCTGTTCTTCCGTCAATTCGAAATTCATAGCGACGTCCCCCATTGCGGTGCTTTGGTAGCGGACTCATGGAATTTCCGCGGTATCGGCGCGCTGATCACCTTAGCGCCCACCCGTTCTTATCCAGCCGAACACAGTTATGAGACTTACCCCCACGCAAATAACGGCGCCTCGGAGTCAAGCTCCCTGACGCCACCCTGCGGGGGGGCATACGAGTAAACTCTGCACCGTCGCCAGATCACGGGAAGAGTAAACGTTATAGCAAATCCTCTCGGTTACCGTAACAGTTCGCGAGCAATGATCAGGCGCTGTATCTCGCTGGTTCCTTCATAAATTGAGGTGACGCGTGCATCCCGGTAGAAACGTTCCGTCGGACAACCCCGGGTGTAGCCATATTCGCCAACGATTTGCAAGGCGTCGTGGCAGGCTTTGTTCGCCGATTCGGTAGCGAAGACCTTGGCCATCGAAGCTTCCTTGGCGTAGAACTTCTTCTGGTCCTTGAGGAACGCCGCGCGCAGCAGCAGGAGTCTCGCACCTGCAAGCCTCGTGTAGTTCTCCGCTATCATCGATCGAATACCTTGGCTGTCGGCCGAGGTCCGCTTGCCCTGCGCCTCTTTGGCATACTGTGCGGCAAAATCCATGGCCGCAAGCCCGACACCCATTGCCATCGAACCTATGCCGATCCGCCCGCCCGCCAGTTCAGATGCGGCAATGCGGAAACCATCATTCTGGACACCCAGAAGATTTTCCTTCGGGACGCGACACTTGTCAAAGATCACTTCATTGGTCGGAGAGGCAAGTTGCCCGAGCTTTTTTTCGACTTGGCCCACCCGGAACCCGGGGAACGATGGTTCCACCAGAAAAGCGCTGATGCCTCTGCCCTTCCGCGCTTCCTTGTCGGTTACCGCCCACACCACGAAAACACCCGCAAATTCGGCGCTGGAAATGAAAATCTTTTGACCGTCCAGCACCCAGTGATCGCCGTCGAGAACCGCGCTCATGCGCATCGCGGCCGGGTCCGAACCCGCAACCGTCTCGGTCAGGGCAAAACCACCCGCGGCAAACTCGCCACTGCAAAGGGGCGGGATATATTTCTCTCTCAGTTGTTGAGTCCCCATGCCCTGGATCACTTCGGCCACCATGTTGGTGACCGATGAGGTCACGCCCGTTGAAGCGCAGGCCCGGCCGATTTCAGTCATGACCAGAGAGAAGGACACTGTCTCCGCTCCGGTGCCGCCGTATTTGGGATCTATGGTGATGCCCATAAAACCCAGTCCCGCAAGCTTCTTCAAAACAGCCAGCAGCTTCTCGCGGTTCTTGGTCCGGTCCAATTCGGCAGCTATGGGCTCCAGTTCGCTTTTGACAAATTCTGCGGCGGTTTTCTGAATTCTTTTCTGCTTTTCCGTCAGTTCGAAATCCATTTTATCCACCCTGCCTGATCAATAGGTATAGAACCCACGCCCCACTTTTCGCCCCAGCCATCCGGCTTCCACATACTTCCGGAGAAGTGGACACGGACGGTATTTTGAATCGCAAAACCCGTTGTATAACACTTCCATGATTGCCAGGCATGTATCCAGACCAATGAGGTCGGCAAGTGCAAGAGGGCCCATCGGGTGATTCATCCCGAGCTTCATGACGGTGTCAATGTCTTCGACCTTTCCCACTCCGTGATAAAGCGCATATACCGCTTCGTTGATCATGGGCATGAGAACCCGGTTGGAAATGAAACCCGGAAAGTCATTGGCAAGGGCCGGGGTCTTGCCGAACTTGATCGACAGGTCCCATGTCGTCTGAAAAGTCTCATCGGAAGTGGCAAGCCCTCGAATTACCTCGACGAGCTTCATAACCGGCACCGGGTTCATGAAGTGCATGCCGATCACCTTATCGGGCCTTTTCGTCTGGGCCGCAATCCGGCCGATAGGAATAGAGGAGGTATTGGTTGCAAGGATCACTTCCGGGCGGCAGATTGAATCCAGATCGCGAAAAATTCCAAATTTGATTGCTTCGTTCTCGCTTGCGGCTTCAACGAGGAAATCCACAGGAGCCATGTCTTTGAGGCTGGTACTGAGCTTAAGCCGCCCGAGTATGCCGTCCTTCTCCTCCTGGGCCATTTTCCCTTTTTCGACATTTTTGGTCAGTATAGTCGTGATGCTCTTGAGGCCGCGTTGAACGAACTCGTCTTTTATGTCGTTCATCACAACCTGAAGTCCGCACATCGCGGCAACCTGTGCTATCCCGCTCCCCATCTGGCCGGCACCGATCACTCCAAATGTCTTTATTTCCATCTCGAGCCTCCTCCCTTTGGTCGTGTTTTATCTCTTGACTAACATCGCCACCGCTTCGCCGCCTCCAAGACACAGGGTAACAAGCCCCGTCTTCTTATCGGAACGTATCATTTCATGGAGCAAGGTGACCAGAAGGCGGCAGCCGCTCGCCCCTATAGGATGACCCATGGAGACGCTGCCCCCTGCCACGTTTACTTTGGAGGGATCCAGTTTCAGCTCTTTCATCACGCATACGGTTGATCCGCTGAAGGCTTCGTTGACCTCGAAAATATCGACCTTGTCCAGCCCGATACCTTCTTTTTTCAGGCATTTGGGTATGGCCCAGATCGGAGCTACCAGAACGTATTTCATATCGATGCCGCTCGACGCCTGTGCCCCTATCGTGCCCATGATATTGCAACCCAATGCCGTCGCCTTTTCCCTGGACATTATAACTGCCGCCGCTGCCCCGTCACTTATTACCGAGGCATTCCCGGCGGTCGTGACACCCCCCTCTTTGAAGGCAGGCTTCATCTTCGCGAGTTGTTCGTAAGAGGTTTCCCTGGGGCACTCATCCTGGCTGAAAATAACCTGCTCGCCTTTACGGCGCGGCAACTCCACCGGGACGATCTGATCTTTGAATTTACCGGTGGAAATGGAGGCCAGGGACCTATTATACGATTCGAGGGCATATCGGTCCTGATCTTCACGCGTTACGCCGTACCTTTCACAGCAAAGCTCGTTTGAAATGCCCATGTGGAAATCATTTACTATGTCCCACAAGCCGTCATGAACCATGTGGTCCACTATGGCCCCGTCGCCCATCCTGTAGCCGGTCCGTGCTTTTTCCAAATAGTATGGAGCCATGCTCATGTTTTCCATTCCCCCTGCAACTACAACATCAGCATCGCCCAACTGGATAGCCTGAGCGGCAAGCATCACCGCCTTCAAGCCCGAACCGCAGACCTTGTTCACCGTGATGGCTTCAACCTCCCAGGGCATGCCGGCGGCAATTGCAGCCTGTTTGCCCGGATTCTGCCCATAGCCGCAGGGGAGCACCATACCCATTATCACTTCATTTACCTGTTCTTTGCC
This sequence comes from Syntrophobacteraceae bacterium, assembly GCA_052147195.1. GTDB lineage: Bacteria > Desulfobacterota > Syntrophobacteria > Syntrophobacterales > Syntrophobacteraceae > SbD1. The sequence continues at coordinate 41,664 of JBKQLC010000210.1, read as the reverse complement.
TATTCCTGCGCGTTTAACAGCTTCTTCGATTACGATACCACCCAGCTTGGTGCCCCCGATGGAACTGAGCGATCCATTGAAGCTCCCCAGCGGGGTCCGAACGGCGCTAACGATTACGGCTTCTCGCATGGCAATCTCCTCATTTTGAAAAAGGCCAAAATTCTTAATGCAATACGTTCGCTGGATAGGCTAGCGGAAAGGAGCGCAGAAAAGCCTGGAGTCACGGAAACCATGAATTGAGCACCTTATGCGGCTATCAGATAGAGGTGGCATTCCACTCCGCCGACCGGCAAAAAAGGATAGCGTAAAACTACAATGCAGCGTGTAGGGTGGGCTAAGCGCAGCGAAGCCCACCGAAACTTTTCGAGATAGCAGCTACATACATTATTGTACGCTCCTTTTGGTGCTTCGTCGCTCTTTCTAACAGAAGTGTTAATTTTTGACAAAAAAAATGTGGCGGTTAAAGACCGGAACAGCCACTTAAACACCCCCGATACCCGCATCCCTTAATTTCTCAAGAACGAACGACATCGGTCTTGAAATAACAAAGGTCTTCTCACGCGACTTCTCACCTTTGAGCAGTCTAACCTCGGATTTGGAAACACCAAGTTTTGCGGCAAGGAAACCGATGCACTCGCGGTTTGCCCCCCCTTCAACCGGCGGTGAGCTGATGCGTATTTTCAGCCTTTCGCGGAAAGACCCTGAAAACTCGCTTTTCGCAGCCCTGGGCTGGACGTAAACGCAAAGAACCGTTTCTCCCGCTTTCTCCGATAAGTAAGTGAAACCTTCCTGCACCACGGTTCATCCCAGCCGGTTTGAGTTTAGCAACGAGGCGAACATCAGGTCACGGTCGTGTCGCAGTTATTGACACTCTAGCGAGTACAATATATATCTCAGGGCAATCGAACAGAAGTAAAAAGGACCAGTTCCCGAAATCCAGATGCGGGCGAGGCCTTCCCGCCTGCCGTTCAAAAATCCGAATCCGGCGAGGTATGTAATGAGAAGAATCCTGCTTTTTTCTGTTATCTTTTCCGTGTCGCTCGTGGCCCTGTCACTTCTGGGGCCGGGGCAGGCTAAAGCCGTCGAGTTTTCATCCGATATGGTCATAGTGCCCAAAGGCGATGAACCGATGGAGGGCAAGATATTCGTTAAGGGCGACAAGATCAGACAGGAAACCTCTGAGGAGGACGGGACTCAGATCATGATTATCCGGCCCGATAAGAAGCTGACCTGGATGATAACGCCTGAAGACAAGACATATATGGAGATGCCCTACCAGTCTGAAGATAAGACCTTCGCAGAATGGACTCCCGAAAAGGAAAAGAAGGCGAAATTGCTCGGCCAGGAAACCGTTTCGGGAATAGCCTGCAAGAAATTCGAAACCGTCGAGGACGGCGAGAAGACTATCTTATGGGTTTCCACGCAATTTCCATTTCCGATCAAAGTTGAAGACTCCGAAGTGACAATGGAATACCGCAACATCAAGCTGGGTCCTCTTCCTGATTCGCTTTTCGAACTACCGTCAGGATACGAAAAGACGGCTATGCCGGTAATTCCACAAAAGGAGTAAGGATAAAAAAATGCTCCATTTACCGGTTTTAGGAAAATCGACGCCATACCAGGTTAGCCCGTCAAAAATAATCGCACTCGGCCTGAACTACCGCAGCCACATTGCGGAAAGCCACTCGGTCAAGGTCCGAGGTTTTACAGATGAGGTTCCGGAAGAACCCATACTGTTTCCGAAGACCCCAAACGTTCTCATCGGGCCGGGCGAACCCATCGTGATACCAAAGTTCCTGCTGGAGTACGGATTCGAGGATCTTCGTACCGATTACGAAGCCGAGCTTGCTGTAATAATAGGAAAGACGTGCAGGAACATAGCGCCGGAGGAAGCGCTGGATCATGTTCTCGGCTATACGTGCATGAACGACGTAAGCCAGCGCAATATTCAAACCGGCGACCGATCGGGATGGTTTCGGGGCAAATCTCTTGATACCTTCGGCCCCATCGGGCCGCAGATCGTTTTGCACGAGGACATCGGCGATCCTCAGAACCTGCGCATTCAATGCCGGCTAAACGGTAGAACAACTCAGGATGCCAGTACCGCCCAGATGATTTTCCCGGTTGACCGGGTGATAGCATTCATATCAAAGAACTTTACGCTCGTGCCCGGCGACATCATCGCAACCGGCACTCCGAGCGGAGTGGGACGAATCCGCCATGGAGATGTTGTAGAAATCGAAATAGAGAAGATCGGCACCCTGAGCAACCCGGTGGTTGAGGAGTGGATGCAATAACACGATAGATTCAAAAGAAAAGACCGGCCGGTTCTGCGAGTCATCCAACGATTGATGTCTGTCAGCTTCTCAAGTCTTACTAGCAACCAGGTAACTGGCTAAAAAAGTCGTTGCCTTTGTCATCCACGAGAATGAAAGCGGGGAAATCCACCACTTCTATCTTCCAGATGGCTTCCATACCCAGTTCGGGATACTCCAGCACTTCGACTTTCGTTATGTTGTCCTGGGCCAGAATAGCGGCAGCACCGCCGATCGAACCGAGATAAAAGCCGCCGTGTTTTTTGCAGGCGTCGGTTACCTGTTTTGTACGGTTACCCTTGGCGATCATAACGAGCGAACCGCCATTAGACTGGAACAGGTCCACATAGGAATCCATCCGGCCGGCGGTTGTCGGGCCGAATGAGCCCGAAGCCATTCCCTTGGGGGTTTTTGCCGGGCCTGCGTAATAAATAGGATGATCTTTCAAGTACTGAGGCAGACCCTCTCCCTTGTCGATTCTCTCCTTGAGCTTGGCATGAGCAATATCTCTGCCTACGACAATCGTTCCGGTCAAAGATAGCTGAGTCTTTATCGGGTACTTTGTCAAATCGGCCAGGATCTCTTTCATCGGCCTGTTCAGATCGACCTTGACAACCCCGTGTTCATGTTTTCCACGGAACTTTGCAGGTATGTATTTCTCCGGATGCGCTTCGAGTTCTTCGAGCCAGATGCCGTCCTTGTTGATTTTAGCCTTAATGTTTCTGTCCGCTGAACACGAAACTGCCATTGCAACCGGACAGGACGCTCCGTGGCGCGGGAGCCGGACGATTCTTACACCTAGGGCGAAGTGCTTTCCGCCGTACTGAGCGCCAAATCCGAGCTTGTAGGAAGCCTGCAGGATCTTTTCCTCCAGTTCCAAATCCCGGAACGCCCGGCCCCACTCGTTTCCAGTAGTGGGAAGGGTATCGAGATATCCGGTAGTAGCAAGCTTTACCGTCTTCAGACAGGCCTCAGCCGATGTGCCGCCGATTGCGAAGGCTACGGTGTAAGGCGGGCATGCGGCCGTACCGAGGGACTTCATCTTTTCGACCAGAAATTTTTCGAGGCTCACCGGGTTCAAAAGAGCCTTCGTTTCCTGGTAGAGCATATTCTTGTTGGCCGAACCCCCGCCTTTAGCCAGGAACAGGAACTTGTATTCATCCCCTTCGGTCGCATAGATGTCGATCTGACCGGGGAGATTACACCCTGAGTTTTTCTCTTCATACATGGTCAGCGGGACCGTCTGCGAGTAGCGCAGATTTTCCTCTGTATAGGTCTTATAGATGCCCTTGGAAAGGTATTCCTCGTCCTTTACGCCGGTCCAGACCTGCTGTCCCTTTTTGGCGACAATTGTGGCGGTCCCGGTATCCTGACAAAGAGGCAGCACGAACTTGGATGATACTTCCGCGTTCTGAAGAAGCGCTATCGCGACGCCCCGGTCATTCGGTGAGGATTCGGGATCTTCCAGGATTGCAGCCCATTGCTTGAGCTGTTTTGGGCGAAGCAGAAAGGAAACCGCTCGCATCGCCTGATTTGCGAGGTATTCGAGTCCTTCGTGTTCCACCTTCAGAATCTTCTTTCCATCGAAGTTTGCAACAGAAACATAACCTTTGGCGATCAGCTTGTACTTTGTGTCATCTTTTCCAGTTGGAAAAGGGTCCTGGTAACTGAACTCGGGCATTTTCAACTCCTTTTGCAGCAGCAAGTTAAATAAGCGCGCGCTAATTTGGAAAAACTTTCACAAGCCTTAAAGCCACATCATATAAAAAAAAAAGATTTTGTCGAGCACTTTGAATTAAGGCGAATTCCAAGCTTTGCGGCCCAGGCCGGGCAAATCGGTGTAACTTATCGGAAAGACATTCCTTTTCATCTCGCAGATTGCAGACTCGGAGCAGACGAAATTAATAAAACAAATCGTGTTGAGGAAGCTTGTAGAGCTGGCGTATGTACATCACGAGCGTATCCGGCAAATACCTTCCCCACAGCTTTATGGGAACGTCCCCGATCTTGGCCGCGGGACTGAATCCCACAGCAAACAGGTACTCGAGAAGAAATTCGACGTTCATGGGAATGTATCCCTTGTAGGGCTTAAAGTCTCGCTGCGCCATTATCCTCTCTTCATGGATGCTGTTGCCAAGCTCGGATTCCGCCATTGCTTCAGTGGTCGACAGGATCAACTCGATCTTGATTCGCGCCTCCGAATTTTCCATGTAGGGTTCGATCCCCTTTTTCAGTTCAGAGGCCGAAATGCCGCGGTTAGTGTAATTCTGCCAGTTTGCCCGGTACTTTCGGCACACCTGTTCACGGTCCCATGGAATATCGAGAATCAGGCTGGCTGCTTCATAGCTCCCGTAAAAATTCTCCCGTTCTCCCACCTGGATCGATGGATCGCTTCTGAGGGCATTTTCAATCTTTGTAAGTTGCTCCTGGGTCCCCAGAATTTTGATCCCACCCACATCGTCTAAAGTAATTGAGGACCGGTCAAACCGCACGGTACCAGCGCGGAAGCTCTTGGCAATGCTTTCCTCGGCCTCAATGAATTCCCTGTCCATCTCCTCGCGGGGGGTAATCAGCGCCTCGAGCGGAATCCCGGACTTTTCCGCGCGCGCTCGGGCCATTGTGAGGGCTTTCTCCTGAACGGTTTGAAAAATCCAATTGGCAATCCGCCTGTTGGCCTTTTCGGCAATTCTCTTGGGCCGTTTGATCCTGTACGAGGCGATAAGCCGGCCACCATCGTCAACGCACAGCACCCCGTTGATCGGGGTTTCATAATAGAAGTACTCCCGATTATTCCGATAGCGTTCGAAGAGGTACTCCATCCTGGGGCTGATCTGGCCTTTGCATTTGCAGAGCGCATCCCTCAGCTCTCCCTTGAACCGGATGCGAACCTTTCTGCACTCCCCGGAACAGGACTTCCCGACAAGTTTCTCTGTCAGCGTTTCGAGTGTTTGGCCAAGGACATACCCATCGCAGATAAATATCCGCGTTAGTTGCATGGCGTCCGAAGGTAGCGGCTTTCCGCACAGCCAGCGCTCGGCAATGCTGAGCAACTCCCCCCGGTGAATGAATGAAGTTATATACATATTTATCTTTATCGCGTCTTATTGTCTGATTACCAAACCTCGTAAGATTTAAATCATAGCACTTTTCGAGGAAAAGTGGATAAGCTACACGGCCGGCGAGACAGTGTCGGAAAGATGAATGAAAGAAATAGCAGACTGAAGCCGACGACTAATCTTAAAACCCAGCCCGGCGTTTTGCTCGCCGGTCTACTCAGCAAGCCTTGTAGGTTTGTCTGAAACCCGCTATATTTCAGGTGTATTCGGGTTCAGAAATTTCAACGCGGCAATTAGACTCTCTATCTTTTGCTCCAGCGATCTTCAATTGCCTTTTGGCATTTTGAACCCAAAGGCGCATAATTTCTCCTCGTGGAGACCATAATGGCCAAAATAACGGTAACTTTCCAGCCGGAATCCACTCGGACCGAAGCGCAATCAGGCGAAAAGCTGATAGACGTAGCATCCTATGCCGGCATTGACATAAGCAACCTTTGCGGTGGACAGGGGGTCTGCGGCAGATGTCGTGTCAAGATCAAACAGGGCAATGTAAATCTAACCGGGAAAGTCATCGGCAAGCTGACCCGCAAAGAAATCGAACAGGGTTATACGCTTGCCTGCCAGACGGAACTCGCTGAAGATGACGTCGAAGTTTGGATTCCACCTGAATCGCGAAGCGATATTCAGATCCAGATTTCGGATTACATCGTTTCCTATGATGAGCCTACTCACGCGCACGGCCCGGATTACGGCCCCGCCCCTATGGTCAGGCCCCTGTGCCAGAAATATTATCTCCAGTTGCCTGAGCCTTCAATTCGCGACAGCCTTTCCGACCTGGACCGCGTTTATCGGGAGATCAGGAAAAACATCCCCCAATTCCCCCATATCCAGGCTCATTTTTCATGCCTGTGGGGCCTTGCCGCGCTGCTGCGCAGAAGCAAATGGAAAATAACGGCGCTTGTGCACTTCCGTGATGTCGACTGCCCGATGATACGTGAAATAGAAGGTGGTGATACCACTTCAAGGAATATGGGGGTCGCGATCGATGTCGGAACCACCACTATTGTCGCCCAGCTAATCGATTTGCACACCGGAGCCATCCTGGGATCGCAGGCCAGCCATAACAGTCAGGCGCGATATGGAGAAGACGTCATATCGCGAATGGTCTTTGCCTGCACCCAGGCCGGCCTGGGGCCCCTGACCGAAGCAGTAACCTTTACAATCAACGCTCTGATTGATTCTCTGGTCGAGAATAACAATATCAGGCATAACGATATCACTTCCCTTGTGGCTGCCGGAAATACGGTCATGAGTCATTTGCTCCTCGGCCTTGAACCATGCAACATCCGTATGGCCCCTTATATACCCGTAGCCACGCGGTTTCCCCAGTTCACAGCCGCAGAGGTCGGGCTGAAGGCCAATCCCAAGGCCCTTGTGCATACGATGCCCTGCGTAAGCAGCTATGTCGGAGGCGATATCACCGCAGGCGTTTATGCCTGCGGGATGCATGATCACCATGAAATAAGCGCTCTTATCGACGTCGGAACGAACGGGGAAATTGTAATCGGCAATAACGAATGGCTTGTGTGTTGTTCGTCTTCGGCCGGTCCGGCATTTGAAGGCGGAGGGATCAAATGCGGAACCAGGGCAGTACTGGGAGCCATTGAGAAGATAGTTATCGACGGGGACCGCGTTCATTACGAGACCATAGGAGGAAAGCTACCCATAGGGCTTTGCGGTTCCGCCATCATAGACGGAATTGCTGAACTCCTCTCTGCCGGTATCATAGATCAAAGCGGAAGGTTCGCTCTTCTGCAACATCCAAGGGTCCGGGTGCTAGATGAAGTTCCCGAATTCGTTGTGGCCTACGCTGATGAAACCGGCACTGAGGAGCCGATTGTTATCACCGAGGATGACATCATCAATCTTATCAAGAGCAAGGGTGCAGTACTTGCGGCTGTGAGGGTATTGCTCAAAACCCTGGAACTGGATTTTGCAGACCTCGAGAAGGTCTTTGTCGCCGGTGGCTTTGGCGCTCATCTGGATATCGCAAAGGCGATCTTCATCGGCCTTTTGCCCGACATCCCCAGGGAGCGAATCCGCTATATCGGAAACAGCTCCCTTGCGGGGGCGAGGCTTGCCCTTCTCTCCGTTAATGCCTTTCACAGGGCTGAGGAAATCGCAAACCGCATGACTTACATAGAATTGAGCGTAAATCCTCAATTCATGGACGAGTTCATAGCTTCACTCTTTCTGCCTCATACTGATATGGAGCTTTTCCCCACAGTCAGGGAGTTACTGGGGCGGAAACACAACGGGTTTAAACCCGACGGAATACAATTGGATTCGGCAGTTGGGGATGATCCGCCAAGGTGAGCAGCGACAGTATGTTGTCTCTATCATTATCATTTTTTTATTCCGCTTGCTTTATTAGGCGCCGTCATGCCTGATATTTCTCCGGAGATAATCCGCTCGCCTCTGCGCAAACCGAAGGTCATTCTTTTCGACTTGGGCAATACTCTGGTCACGTCAACTGCCGATACACCGCACAACCGGCTCGCCGAGAGGCTGGGCCTCACAGAAAAGCAGGCCAAAAAGGCGGGCCGCCTGCTCATGACCTTCCACGCCTATAAAGCCATCGAACTGGCCGAAGCGCTAAAACATATCCTCCCGGACAAAGACCGTACAAGAATCGAGTCCGTGGTCTCAAGTCTCTGGGACGAGCAGGAGTCTTCCGTTCGGGAGATTGATGGAGCAAGCGCCCTGCTTGAAGAGTTGAAGCGTTCGGATTTCATTCTGGGTCTGATTTCTAATACCTGGCGTCCTTATTATCTGGGATTTTGCCGGGAATGTCCGGAAATGGCCGAGATTTTCGATTTCAACCTTCTCAGCTTTGAACTTGGAATCAAAAAGCCTTCTCCGCTGTTTTTCGAACGCGCTCTCGATGTCGCGGCGACTCCAGCCTCCTGTTCTCTTGTCGTGGGAGACAGCTTTGAGCTTGACATTGAACCGGCAAGGATGGTCGGATGCCAGGGCGCATGGATTCTCTTCAGTACGGAAAGAGAAAAAACGACGATAAGCCGCATGCTTCAAGGAATTATCACCCCTCCTGAAATAGTAGCCGAAGATATCAAAAATTTTGGAGATATTCTCAGGGATCAATGGCCATGATTACTCTATTTCTGCTGGTCTGCATTTTGTTGCTCGTCGTGATCTGGGCGTCGCTGGTAACCTATTCTTTTTTCTGGTACGAAAACGCGTGGAGCGCTCGACTTGCGCCGGACGGCGGCGCAAAACTGAAATGGATGGTCCTTTCAGGTTTGCTTTCCTCCATAGCGAGCGTCGCTTTTATTTTTGTCTGCTACCCGCTTGGCCCGATCCGGCGCATTTGGGCGCCGAAGGACATCCGTGCCGGGCAACCCTTGATTATCCTGACACACGGACTCTATCATAATGCAAGCGCCTGGCTGCTCTTCAGAAGACGGCTGAAAAAGGCCGGCTTCAAAAATATTTTCGTCATGAATTACCCGAGTTTTTTTTCCTCCTTTGAGCAAACCCTCAAGCAATTCGAAGGATTTGTCGCCAACGCCAGGCAGACGGTCCCAGACCAGCCGGTATATCTAATAGGTCACAGTCTTGGGGGACTTTTATCCAGGTTTTATGCGGAACAATCCCGGGGCGGAGCAATTCCTGCTACCGTAATAACTTTGGGAACCCCACACCAGGGGTCCAAAATCGCGGCTTTTGGCCTGGGAAGGCTGGCTTCAAGTTTACTTTATCGCGGACCTATTTTCACAGAACATGAATCGCTGAGCCCCGCGAGGCTCCCATGCACCGGGGTTGCCCTCTTTTCACCGGTCGATAACATGGTGCTGCCCTCTGAAGCCCTCAAAGCGCCCTACTCGGGGTGGGTCTACTATCAAACGGGCCCGCAGAGCCATACTGCCATGATCTATTCAAAATCCACAGCAAAAATGGTGATCGAAATCCTGCAGGGCAAGACGCCCGCGCAATGAACGGGGCTTGATTCCTGCTCCCGTTCTAAATTTTTCGAGAAAAATCACTTTTTACCCATTTTTTTAGATTTTGTTGTTAAATTGGTACTTAAGGGAATCGATCAATTTACCGATGTTCATATCTTAGGAAACCTTTGCATAGTTGACTTACAAGGCGCTCATATGCTAATAAACCGGCGAAATTTTTCGTATCGGAGGGAAACCGCTTTGGAGCAGAGTGCCAAAGATACACCTGTTTTAGTGCAGGAATTCGTGATTGCCAACAGATTGGGAATCCATGCGCGGGTTGCCGCCCAGATAGTCAGAGTTGCCACCCAATTTGAATCCGAAATACTCATCAGCAAGTGCGGAGTGACCATTAACGGGAAAAGCATTCTCGATCTGATGACCCTCATATGCCCTTATGGAACTAAAATCAACATATCAGCCAAAGGCCCTGACGCAGCCGAAGCGCTCAGCTCATTGGCTGCCCTCTTTCAGACCAAATTCGGCGAACCCTGAAGACTCTTCCCTCCGCCGCAAAAATGGACTAATAAGAGGAAAACTTGCGGCTTATCCATTTTTTCAGAAAGACCTGATTATCGATGAACAACTCCTCATTGACCATTAAGGGCATCGGAGCTGCGCCGGGAATCGCTATCGGGAAGGCGTATCTGCTCGAACGTGGCCGTATCCCTGTTCCGCGCTATAAGCTTTTTGGCGAGGAGGCCATCGCTCTGGAATGCAAGCGGTTCAAAGAAGCGGTCGCCAAAGCCGAGTCCGATTTGGAGGCAATAAAGAAGAGCATCCCATCCGAATTTAGAGAACATTCGCGCCTGCTCGAGGTGCAACAGATGATTCTGAGGGACCCGTCGATCTATGGCGAAACCCTGCGCTCTATCGAAAAGGAACGCTACAACGCACAACTTGCCATCACAAAATCGATTAGGAGAGCAAGAGAGCTTTTCAGCGCTCTCGATGATGAATACGCAAGGAACCGAATAGCAGATGTGGATGCGGCCGGAGACAGGGTGGTCCGGATCCTTGCAGGGCAGAACCATACCGACCTGGGGAATATTCGCGAACGGGTCATTATTATTGCCCGCGATCTTTCACCGGCCGACGCCATCCAGTTGCAGGTAGGGCGCACGCTTGGCGTGGTTACCGAAATCGGGGGTGTTACTTCTCATACTTCTATCGTTGCCCGTTCGCTCAACATCCCGGGGATCGTGGCGGCCGAAAATGCCGGCCGTCTCATCTCGACCGGTGATCTTCTTATCATCGACGGCACCACCGGAACTATCATCCTCAATCCGACCGAGAACGACTTACGCTTCTATTACGAACGCCAGGAAGAACTGGAGGCTTATGTCAAGCAGATAAGCCGCCATGCTCATTTGCACGCTGAGACTCGTGACGGTCACAGGGTGGGCGCTGAAGCCAATATCGAAGTCCTCGAAGAAATAGTAGCGGCTAAAGACAACGGCGCCGAAGCCATTGGGCTTTACAGGACGGAATTCTTCTTCATGAACCGGGTGGAACTCCCGGATGAGGAATCCCTGTTTAGAGATTACCGCGATTTATCGGAGTTGATGGCGCCTCGCCCGGTCACTATCCGGACCCTCGACCTTGGCGCTGAGAAACTCACCTCATGGTTCCCAAGGCTTGAAGAAACAAACCCCGCCCTTGGACTCCGGTCAATCCGGCTGTGCCTGCATTACAAGGAATTATTCAAGACTCAGCTCCGGGCTATTTTGCGAGCCAGCGCAATCGCCGGCAATCTCCGGCTGATGTTGCCCCTGGTCTCGGGCATTGGGGAGGTTCTTCAAACAAAGCACGTTCTCAATGAGGTCCGGGCGGAGCTGTCCAGACAACGAATCCCCTTCGATGAAAATATGCCTTTCGGAGTAATGATAGAAGTCCCGTCCGCCGTGGCCATAGCGGATTTGCTGGCGCCCGAGGTCGATTTTTTCAGCATCGGGACAAATGACCTCATCCAGTACACCATCGGGATAGATAGATCAAACGAACACGTCGCCTATCTTTACGAACCGCTCCATCCCGGCGTTCTCAGGTTCATAAGGCAGACAGTGGATGCCGGCCACAAAGCAGGAATTCCTGTCGCCCTCTGCGGAGAGATGGCTGGAGAACCGATGTACGTACCAATCCTTCTCGGCCTTAAAATCGATTCTTTCAGCATGAATCCGCAGTCGCTGCCGCGTGTCAAGAATCTCGTCAGGCGTTCTTCCATGAAGGAATGCTGCCGGTTTGCCCGCAAAGTGCTTCGCATGAGGACGGCAAAAGAGATAAACCAGTCAGTGAGAAAAATGGTCATGAAGAAGTTCCCGGAGGAATTCCGGGTATTCGAACCAAATTGGCTAGTTAACGGGGAATCGCCGGCAAGGCAGCCTGGCACGCAGCAATAATATTGGAAAGGAAGTCCCGTCAAATCTATGTCCAAAGCCAAAGAGACTGAAGAAAAAATCAAAATAATCAGCCAGAACAAGAAGGCATTCCATGACTTCGAAATAGGTGAAAGGTTCGAAGCCGGTATCGTTTTGCTCGGAACCGAAGTGAAATCGCTCAGGGAAGGACGCGCCAACCTTAAAGACAGCTATGCCAGGGCGAAGCGCAACGAGGTGTTCCTCTACGGTCTCCACATCAGCCCGTATACTCACGCCTCTTTTGATAACCACGAACCCGAACGGATAAGAAAGCTCCTCCTGCATAAAGCCGAAATAAAGAAACTGCTTGGCAAAACCCAGGAACGCGGGTTTTCACTTGTTCCCCTGAAAATCTATTTCAAAGACGGGAAGGCCAAATTGGAAATAGCTCTTGCCAGAGGGAAAAAGGAATACGACAAGCGGGAAAGCCTGAAGAGAAAAGAAGAGTCCCGCGAGATGGACCGCCTCCGCAAACACCACAAGATATCCTGACTATCAGGATGTCTGATTGCCTTCAGGCCAGGCAGAAGAACCCGCCCGTAAAGCTTTCATTCCCGTACGATATCGAAAATTGTAACCTCAGGCGGTGCGAGAACGCGTACGGGCGGACCCCAGGTGCCGGTACCTCTACTGGTGTATAAGATAGAGCCTTTCGGAAGATAATACGGCCCGTTTTGAAGCGGGTAGACTAATCCGGCAATGTAGCGGAACGGAAACAACTGCCCGTAATGAGTGTGCCCTGATAACTGAAGGTCGAAAAGCCCCATACTCTCCTTGAGCGGATCAGGCCGGTGCTTTAGAAAAACAGTAAAGAGACCGTTTTGAGCCTTTTCCAGGATCTTCTTTTCATCTTCCGGCAGACCCGCCGCCGGATCGTCAACCCCGGCAATGTTCAAAATATTATCCACTGTTATCATCTGGCCGCTCAGCACCGTGAAACCAAAAGCCTTTTCAGCCGTAAGCGACTGAGCCAGCCCGGCGTAGACTTCATGATTGCCCGTTATGGCATACTTGCCGAGCCGTGGCCGCAATTTCCCGAAAAGAGCCGGAAGAGCGTCAATTTCAGCCATGTTTCCATCGACAAGATCGCCCGTGCTTACGAGGATATCCGGATTCTCCGCCTCAACCTTGCTCAGGATCGCAGCCATGCGATCTTCTCTAACCAGAAGCCCGAGATGCACGTCTGAGATTTGAGCTATTCTCAACCGGTCGGTTCCCACTGGAAGCTTTGCCGTTTTTATAACTATTCTTTCAACGCGTATGGACCGCGCCTCAAAATACCCATAGATGTTTATAACAAGCGCTGCCGCAAGGACACAAACGGTTGCCCCGGGGCCGGTGAAAGTGGGCAGAGAAGACCCGGCAACAAGATTGACGAGTCTGAAAATGAGTCCGAGAGCCCCAGTCAGCAAAAAACCCAAAAATGAATAAAAGAGAAATCCCAACCAACTGTAACCAAGAACAGCGCTTATCCGGGCCAGGACGTCCTGACCGCCTCTTTCGAGCAATCGAGTCGTAATCGGGGCACAAACCATAAGGGCAAAAAACAAAATCAGCAGAACATGAGCCGGCCATTTTTCGGGCAACAGGACTTTTACTCTGAAATAACAGAATGCGTGCAAAAGCGAATAAACTGAAAAAAAAGCAATGAGGAACCCGGTCATTAACTTCACCTGTACGGTATTAGTGAATGGAAATCTGTGGTGGTTTCCAGATTTACACGCAATCGACGGGTGCGGCAACTCGAAAGATTTCCTCGATTGAGGTCTGTCCGGAGCAAACCTTGAGAGCGCCGGCAATATGCAGCGGCTCCATTCCCTGCTTGACCGCTTCTTCCCTGATCTTTGACAGGTCCGAATCAGGCCTGATAAGGCTTCTTATGGCGGGGGTGATAGTAAGCATCTCATAGATACCTACTCGCCCGAGGTAGCCGGTTTCTCTGCACTCCAGGCAGCCTGCAGGCCGGTAGATAAAATCTGTTGGCTTAATATCCCATGGACTGATCAATGACTGCCAAAGCTCTTCATCTACAGTCCCGGCCTTCCGGCAATGAGGGCAAAGAGTTCTCGCCAGTCGCTGGGCGACTACCCCCAGCAGGGTCGCCCTTATCAAATAGTGCGGCAATCCGATATCCATCAGCCTGATAATGGCTGACGGAGCGTCATTGGTGTGGAGGGTCGAGAAAACCAGATGGCCTGTCAATGCTGCCTGGATGGCCATTTCCGCAGTTTCGAGGTCCCGTATCTCTCCGACCATTATGATGTCGGGGTCCTGGCGGAGAAAAGTTCGAAGGCCACTGGCAAAATCCAGTCCGATTGCGCTGTGCGCCTGCATCTGGTTGAATCTGGGCTCAACCATCTCGATTGGATCTTCGACCGTGCAGACATTTACTTCCGGTTTGGCAAGATACTTCAACGTTGAATAAAGGGTCGTCGTCTTCCCGGACCCGGTAGGCCCGGTAACGAGTACAATACCAAACGGGGATTTTATGATTTTTTTCCATTGCGCCAGTTCGCGCTCTGAAAACCCAAGGTCCTCAAAACTCCTCACTGTTACTTCCGGATCGAAAATCCGCATTACCAGTTTTTCACCAAAAACTGCAGGCATCGTTGAAAGGCGCAACTCGACCTCACCTCCCGACGGTCCCTTTGTCTTGATCCGGCCGTCCTGAGGACGCCTTTTCTCAGCAAGATCCATTCTACCGAGTACTTTCAGGCGGCTGATTACTGCGCTCATTACGACTGTCGGCAACTGGTAGACAGGGTGAAGGACCCCATCGATCCGGAAACGAACATCGCTGTTGTCACGGCGCGGTTCAAGGTGAATGTCGCTGGCCCTCTGTTCGAATGCATACTGGAGCAGCCAGTCGACGATATTGACGACGTAACGGTCATTTGCGTCCAGTTTCCCCGCCCGCCCGAGCTCTATCATCTGCTCGAGGTTCATGCTTGCGCCAAAGCGATTGCCGTCCGCCTTTCCGAAAGCTCTTCGCACGGAGTCCGTGAGCGCGTAAAATTCAATAAGATACCGGCTTATGTCATGCGGATTCGCAAGGACTTTGCATATCTTTTTCCGCAAAATACGGCTCAGTTCCTCTTCCCATTCTCTATCGAAAGGATCGGCTGTGGCAATGATGACCATGTCCGCCGTCACTTCGACGGGCAGGATTTTATAGCGCGAGGAGTAGGCATATGTGACGAGGTTCGTAACGGCGGCCACATCGACTTTAAGCGGATCGATCCTCAGGTAGGTAAGACCGGTTCTCTTGGCAAGCCACTGCAGAAGAGATTCCATCGAGAGAGCCTCGTGAGGAGGTGAGGCGCGGTTGATACGGACCTGTGCGATCAACTCCAGTGGATGCAGATTTTCTGCATCGTTCGATACTGGCCTCTCCACAACTCTCTTCGCATCTTTTTGCGTAATGATCCCGTCCTGAACCAGATATCGTAGAATGGTTCGGAAGTTTAATCCACTGGTGTTGACGCTCTGATCAGTTTGTGCCGCAATCATTACCTTTATTTCTCCATGTCGGCTCGAGTAATATAATGCCCCAGACGGAAATAATACCCGCTGCTCCATCTTTGTTAATCGGCAAATCCGCGCGAAACTCTCGCGTTTTCTGTCTGCAAAGCTGAATATCAGGCGTGAAAATAAAAAAAAGGCAGCCCGAAGTCAGCCCTGCTGATCGGAAACTGCCTGTGTCCCGTTTTTCCGGCTTGACGGCAAAAAGCCCCGCCTGCAGGGCGGGGCTTCAGTTGCGTCGCGTAATGCGCGTGGGGCAGTTGCCCCATATGGACCGGCATAGCCAGTCCATGTTACACAATAGGCCAAGGATTTCTAAATTGATCTAATTATTGAAACCGAACTGGGTTATCAGCTTCTCGTAGAGATTTGCACCAAGAAAAGCCTTGAGCTTCCGGCTCTGCTCGCACCTGGATTCGTACTCCAGCCAGAATTCATCAAATCCATCCAGTCTTGCATCCGAGCCTGTAAAAATCTGGTTGAATTCTTCCTGCCTCCCGTAATATTCCTTGAACATCTCACAACCGGAGGCATCCAGAACAAGCATGAACAGAACGTCTGAGGGCGTGAGGGAACCTTCTTCCGGAGGAACGGCAACGTAGAGGGATACTTCTTTTCCAGGCCTGGTAATCCGGCATCTGTAGCGTTCCACATCAGTCTCCTGATGGACTCGGCTGGGTTTGGCCTGATTTACCTTCATCAATCGCATGGAGATTCCGTACTGGTTCATAAATGTTTGAATCGAAGCGCCTTCCATGTTTCCCCTCCGGAAAACCCTGATTTTCAGATGTAACGCACGATTGTCAAACTTATTGAAACAAAACTGTATTCGTAGGTACGAATACAACAATCAAATACGGATATACATGGGGTAAACAAAGTATTTACTGAAATAAAGGATGTATTTTTATGGTAGCAATAAAGTAGCTTTACTCCCAATGCGCCCGTGTCCTCAGACGGTCTGTTTCGAAACGCTGCTCTTCTTAACCTGTTGAGCTGTGATTACTTTTTTTAAATGAATAAACTCCCCAAGGGCATACTCGTGCTGGGTTTTGTCAGCTTCTTCACAGACCTCTCCAGCGAAATGATTTACCCCCTGCTTCCAGTTTTTCTCTCCAGCGTTCTCGGCGCCGGCGCACTCGCGCTGGGCCTCATCGAGGGGACCGCCGAATCCACTGCGTCCTTTTTTAAAGTTCTCTCAGGATATTCGACGGACAGAACGGAGCGCAGAAAACCCTTTATTATTGCCGGATATGGAATGTCGGGCCTTGCCAGGCCTCTGATCGCGTTTGCAGCCGGCTGGCCCTTTGTTTTGGTAATGCGTTTCCTGGACCGCATGGGCAAAGGAATACGAACCTCTCCCAGAGACGCGCTGGTAGCTGATATAACACAGCGGGGACAGCGGGGCGTCGCTTTCGGACTCCACAGGGCCATGGACCATGCGGGGGCTGTGGCTGGTCCCCTGGTGGCGGCCGCTCTGCTTGGATTCGCAGCCCTTTCTCTCCGTCATGTTTTCTTTCTTGCCGCAATCCCATCCGTTTTGGTGATGGCTATAATTCTTTTTTTCGTAAAAGAGCCCGCCCCCAAAGCCATAAAAATAGACAGACCTCTTAATATTTATTCCCAATGGAAGCACCTGGGCCGTAGTTTTAAGTATTTTCTTGCAGCAATGCTCTTATTCACGCTTGGAAACTCGACGGACGCCTTCCTGATTCTGCGATTGTCCAACGCGGGCATCTCAGCCTCCCATATCGCGATGCTCTGGTCTGCCCATAACGTAATCAGGATGATATCAACCTATACCGGGGGGCGTCTTGCAGATGGGTTCGGCTCGCGGAAACTTATAATCTCGGGTTGGATTTTTTATGCGCTCATATACGCCGCATTTGCGTTCATACGCACTCCAAATGTCCTTGTAGCAATATTCCTGCTCTACGGCGTTTACTTCGGGCTGAGCGAACCAGCGGAAAAATCTCTTGTAGCCGACATGGTGGCTCCAAATCTCAGAGGAACCGCTTTCGGCTGCTATCACTTTATCGTGGGTATTGGGGCCTTACCGGCCAGCATTGTTTTCGGCTTCCTGTGGCAAACGTTGAGCGCAGAGGCTGCCTTTCTCACCGGCACGGCGCTGGCAGTAGCGGCAAGCACTCTTCTGTTCCTATCTCAGAAACCGAAAGTTGAATCAGGAATGGTGGAGACTGGAGGGCAGGTGTCGGAAATCGAATGCATTAGATCTGATGTCGAAGATCGCAGCAAACAGACAGGCCGATCTGTTGGCCCCGCAAGCCGCCCCTAACGCAGATCTCCGGCTTCCAACCCTTGAGTCGATCAAAACGCCTGCCCGATACTAAAATGGAACTCATAGGGTACAAAGGGCTGGGGCTCCGGCGGGTTTAGCTCGTAGCCGAAATCGAACCTGAGCGGCCCCACTATCGTCATATAACGCAGCCCGACTCCGGCGGTGTACCGTGTCTCGGCCCAGGAAAGGTTTCCCACGGTAGGCGCAATATTCCCGAAATCGGTAAAAACGACTCCTTCCAGAGGCTCCTTTATCGGGAACCTCCACTCCAGGCTGCCCTCCAGAAGCTCCATACCCCCTATCGGATTTCCCTGGGCATCGAGAGGCCCAAGCTTCTGGTAGGGGTAGCCTCTGACTGTGTCAGTACCACCCAGAAAAAACCGTTTGAAAATAGGGACCTCTGTAGTGCCCTCAAGGGGCTCGATGCCACCGTATCGTATCCTTGCTGCCAGAGAGCCGAAGTTCAATACCGGAACATACCCCCTGCAATCCAGGGTGAACTTGAAGTAATCAACCTCAGAGCCGAAAAAAGAACTGGCCCATTCCATATTCTGCAGAATGCGCCAGCCGTTCTTGGGATCCAGTATGGAATCGACCCTGTCCCAGGTGGTGCCTGCAATGAGTGAAGATACATAATATGCCTGGTGCTCCTGGTCCTCGGGACTGGGCGGGATCTTTACATTACCCAGGTAGTTGGCCTCAAAATTGTATCCCGCATAGGACACCAGCCCGTTGAACCATTTGTACTCGTACTTAGGCCGAATGTACTCTTTCAAGTTTTCGTAAGATACCTCAGTCTCTCGCATAACGCCGCCATCTACAACCAGAGAGCCATTCGTATCCATGAAATAGGGCTGTATGAATCTACCTTCCACCATCTGCACAATAGAGCTTGCCTTGACGTTGATCTGAAGCCTCCTGCCATCGCCCAGAAAGTCTCTGATCTCATACTGCGCCTGTCCTCTAAGCTGGTCCTCGGTGCCATAGCCGACCCCAAGGCGAGTGGTCTGCTTTTTCGCCTCTTTTACAAGGATCCGGATTGGAGGCGCTGTTGTTTCTTTCTCCAGGTCCTCCACCGAAATGTCGACAAACTGGAAGAGGTCCAGTGCAAACAGACGCTGACGGGTCGATTCAATTTTGGCGGCATCGAACCGCTCACCCTCATAAAATGTAACCTCTCGCATGATTACATTGCCGGAAATCGAATCGTTCCCTTCCACACGCACTGGACCGAAGGTACAAACGGGACCGGCCTCGATCTCTACCAGTACCGTCCCGAGGTTCGACCCCTTATCGAGCCGGGCGCGTAAATCCACTTTCGCTTTAGGATAGCCACGCTCGGCAAGATACCTCTTCGCGGCTTTTTCGATGTCCTTGTACCCTGGCGTTGTAAACCTCTTCCCTGCCTGAATGGGAAGGATTTTGACGATCTCCGTGCGCCACTTTTCGGGAGACGGGCCATCGATTTTCAGATCGAGTCCCGAAACCATCATTGGAGGCCCTTCCTCCAGGCGGATTAGTATCCTCACGTTATTTCCAACCAGCGGTTGGATTTCATGGGATATGAGCCGCATATGGTAGAAACCCTGGCTCACGTAGAATTGCTGGATTCTTTCCACGTCCTTCGAAAAGACTTCCTCGTCAAAGGGGGCTTTGAAAAACCAGCGAAATTTCATCTCTTTTGTGGAGAGGATTTTCTTCAGATCCGAGGAGGGGATAGTTTTGTTTCCCTCGAATTGGATCGATCTGACCTGGAGTTGGGGTTTCCTATTATTTTCAGGCGTTTGTGATTGTTCAACTTCATCGGCAAATCCGCAGCCTGCCCAAAGCAGCGGCAGAAGGATGAATACAAAGACCCTGGCTGAAAATCTGTGATCCAAAACCCTTCCTGGCTGACCCTGCGTATAGTGAAAGGAAACACACCGAAGTTCAGGACCTGATCGG
Organism: Syntrophobacteraceae bacterium; assembly: GCA_052147195.1. Taxonomy (GTDB): domain Bacteria; phylum Desulfobacterota; class Syntrophobacteria; order Syntrophobacterales; family Syntrophobacteraceae; genus SbD1. Next base: position 22,089 of record JBKQLC010000210.1, on the reverse strand, counting down.
AATATAACTCCGTAAGAAACTTCAAGCCCGATTTCCAACTTCAAACAGCCGTCTACATCTGCTGCAATCTCTTTTCAGCGGCCTGAGCCTGGGATGAACCGGGATATTTTTCCACAAGCCGCGTGTAGATGATCCGAGCCATCGTGGTTTCACCCATGTTCTGCCATCCCATTGCCTGCTTGAGAAGAACGCTGGCGGTTTTAGCTCCTTTCGGGTATTTGTCCAGCACCTGCTGGTAAGCTTTAATCGCATCCTCATAGCGCTTTTCCAAAAAGTAGCTCTCCCCTATTTCATACATTGCGCTTTCGTCGAGATCAGACCTCGGGAACTTGGAGACGAACCCTTGAAATTGCTTTCTTGCAGCTTCATATTTCTTCTGATGCATCAATTGGACGGCTCCATCGAATTCCATCTGTTCGGAGCTTTTGTTTTGAGCGGCGGTGGAAGGCACAGGAGCCGGTTGTGGATGAGCTTCACCTGGGGGAGGCGGCGAAGAAGCCAATGCGGTCTGCGGTTGCGTCCTGGCCGGCTGCGGCGGCTGCGCTTCTTCGATCACAACGGCGCCGGGAGAGGGCGGCGCGGGTTGCGGCGCCTGGGCGGCGGATGCCTGAGCTCGCTGAAGCAGGTCCAGTTTATGCTCCAGTTCTTCAATTTTGCCGTTGAGATTCCTCATACGCGTCTGCAACTCTTCTATCCTCGCATACAGGTCACCGCCTCTCTGAGATGCTCCTTCGGTGCTTTGAAGGCGCGTCTCGATTGCTGCCTGCCGCTCGTTCAAAATAGAGAGGTTTTCCTGAAGCGTCGTGGTTTCCGACGTAGATGCGCACCCCGCAAGCAGTCCTGAGAAAAGAACCACTACGAAATACCTCAACCACTGAAACTCGATTACATCTCGCATACAGACCCTTTCCTTCGATCCAGGAAGGCGACGGCCATTCCCGGACGTCCTGTCGGGCAATTTTTTCTCAAACTACCGGGAAAAAGGGATTTGGTCTTCCGCAAACTAAAAAACCGGACTCATGATACAACATGAGGACCGGTCTTTTAAATACCCAACAAAGGAGAAAAGAAACTTTTAATAATTCAAAACGAAATGAGCTCGCCTGTTCTTTGCGAAAGAGGCCTCATCATGTCCGGTTGCAATTGGGCGTTCCTTGCCGTAGCTGACAGTGGTAAGCTTCAGGTTCGAAAGGCCCGAACTCGCTATGTACTGCTGTGCCGCATGTGCGCGCCTCTCCCCCAGCGCCAGGTTGTACTCGGTCGTCCCACGCTCGTCGCAATGCCCTTCGATAGTCACCTGCACCTTGGGGAATCTTTTCAGAAAGGCCATTTTTTCGTCCAGAACCTTTTTTGCCGGATCTGTAAGCGTATAAGCGTCATAATCGAAGTAGACATCCTGGTTCTCAAAGGCTTTAGCTCTATCCAGAAACTCTCTTTTTTCGGCTTCCGAGTTGATGCCCAGCTCTCTCCACTTGGCATCGTCCATGCCCGGCCCCGAAGACGCCCCCTGGCCGTACTGTTCAGGGCCGCCGTAGCCGGGCGGAGGAGGAACGTTTTTCTTCGTGCACGCGCTCACTGCGGCTATTAACGTGAAAATCATCAAAACAAGAAGCACACCATGTTTGTTTTTCATTTGTTTTTCCCTCCTGGCGATTCGACTCACTGGCGATTTTTTCTGGGTGACCAGTCAGGCAACTCCTGCGCCCCGCTCTGCCGCGTAAGCTGCCAGTCCCCAGTCCCGTTCGAATACATTATCCGAATTGCGGGCCCCCCCTGCTTTGTAGAACTGTAAGCAATCATCCGCCCATCCGGCGACCAGCAGGGGCCTTCATTCCGGCCTCCGCTTGTGAGCGAACGGTCTTGACTTCCGTCCGGTTTAATAATGTGAATATTGAATTCGCCTCCATCCCCTGCGGCGTAGGCGATCCAGTCGCCTTTGGGCGACCAGGATGGAGACGTATTATATTTGCCGCTGAAGGTCAGGCGTTTTTTTTGGCCCGTCGTCACATCGAAGATGTATATCTGCGGATTTCCGGGTTCGTTCGAAACATAGGCAAACTTTTTGCCGTCAGGCGACCAATCGGGAGAGACACTTATCGAAGATCCGGAACCGGCCCCGAGTTTCTGCAGCACCTGGCCGTTCGGGCTGACAAGATAAATGTCCTGGCCCCCATCCTTGGTCAGGGTAATAGCCAGTTCATTCTTCCCCGGTCTCCACGCCGGAGTGATATTTAGCCCTGGAAAACCGCTGATCAGGTAATTGGAATTATTGGAGACGTTGAATCCGTAAACTTTGGGTTTGCCGTCGCGGAAGCTCACATACGCGATCTGGCTTTGATCGGGGCTCCAGGAGGGAGAAAGTGCGATGTTGTTGTCCCTGGTAACCTGCACCGGATTGCTCCCGTCAAAATCGCAGTAAAAAATCTCCTTGGCGCTCCCCACAGTCTGGACGTAAGCTATCTTTGTGTCGAATACTCCACGCTCACCCGTTACCATCATCATGATGTCGTCGGCAAAGGCATGCACCATCGGCCGCCAGGCCCGCAGGTCGCCGGTATAGCTCTTGCCTCCAACCAGTTTCCTGCCGGTCACATCCAGGAGCCGGCCATCCAGCCTCATTGCATTCCCCTGGACCTGGTAAGAACAGCGCGCCAGAAAATCGGCCCCCTGTTTGCTCCAGTCCTGGAACTTGATCTCGGAAGCCTCAAGCCCAATCGCTTGCGGACTTTCGAGAAACCCCTTCGGGTCCAGCGGCCGAAAAACACCGGAGAGGTTGAGATCGTTTGAAAGCACTTCGCTCATCTCCCGGGCCAGTTGGGTCTGCTCCGGGGACATGTATTTGAAATCCGGGATGGCGATTGGAATTCTCTGGATAGCCGACGGGCTGATCGGCGGTAACTCAACCACGGCTGATACAGTTTGAGTAAAACCAAGAAAAATTAAAGCCAGAAACAATGCAGGAAAAGTTCCAGCAATCTTAAAAAAGCACCGTTGACTCATGACTATGGACCAAAGACCTTTCTATTTACGATACACCCCGTGAGTTGAATTTGAGGGAGAAGTCCTGTTGCTGACGCTCCAGGGCCGGAGGCATTGCGGGTATATTTGCATTTTGAATTGCTCGCATCGCTGCAGCATCGAGGAGACTGTTTCCCGAAGATTTCTCGATCTGGAAGTTTACGACTTTCCCATCCCTGTTCACCACGAAAAAGATCTTCGCCTCCAGACTTGCAAAGCTCTGATCGGGGAGTTTGTATTCCCGTCTTATCGCTTCTGTAACTCTTGCGTAATAAAACTGTGCAGCAGCGGTAATAGCTCCACTTCCGTCAGGAGACCCGAAGACACTGCCCTGAGCCGTACCCTTGGTTCCCCCTTCCGCAGTTCCAGTCGGAGTTCCACGGGCCACTTTTTCGTTTCCCTGCTGGTTCTTCGCGGGGGCAGGCGCCTGAGCCGGAGGCGCCGCGGTTTTCGGCTGAGGCTCGGCAACCTCTGCAGCCGCCGAAGAAGTGTGCGGAATTACCTTCGGTTTGGCAATCAGTTTATCCAGGTTCTTTTCGATGGCTTCAAGACTCTGTGGCTTTTCAGACGCTATTGGAACCTCTTTTGGTTCGATTTTCTTGATCTGCGTTTCGGGCCTTGTTACCGCCTCATCAACAGCAAGGCGCTTTATCGGCGCAACCGGCTCGGATTTTCGGCTCGCCCTTGCCGAAGAGGTTAGGTTCTCGGAAGCTGGCGCCTCCTCAGCCGCTTTGGGTCGGCCCTTGGGCTCCGATGAACCCATCCCGAGATCTTTCAGAGACACCAGATTAACCGTGCAGTAAGGAGGCTTCAAAGTTGTTTGAGGCATCACCCACGCCCATACAAAGGCGGAGCTGAAAACCAGGATATGTACCAGAAACGACGCCCCGATCCCGGTCATCAGGTCTTTTCTGGGAATTTTCTTCTCAGCTAATGCCAGGGATTCCATTTTTTACCCCCTCACCTCGCAGAGCGTAGAGAACAGACAGCTCACTGTGAAGAGAAATCAAAACTTGGCCTTACCCTTTGGTTGATTCGGAGCAGGACTTTTCGCCGGCTCGGTCACCATCCCTATCTGGTCAATTCCAGCCTGTCTTATTAGTCCCATGACTTCCATCACGTAGCCGTATGGAATTTTCTCGTCGGCCCGCAGAAAAACTCCCTTGTGATCGAGCCGATTCTGAGTAATGGCTGCCAGTTTGGATTCGAGTTCTCCAGGTTCCACTAGATTCTCATTTATATAGACCTTACGGTCCTCTGTGACCGTGACCACCAACCGTTCATCGTCAGACGGGATGGCCGGCGCTGAACTCTCCGGAAGTTTCACGTCTACTCCCTGGGTCATCATTGGCGCCGTAACCATGAATATGATGAGCAAAACAAGCATTACGTCTACAAGGGGCGTAACGTTAATGTCCGAAACTATCCCTCTGGAGCTGTTTCCGTTGGCTTGCATCAGCCGCTATCCTCTGGTTTTAGTCCTGAAGCGCTAACCTTTGTTCCGGCGAAGGGTTCGACGTCGTTTCTTCCTGCCTGCCCTTCCGCATGATGTCGCGTTTTAGCATATTAAGATAATCAGAGGAAAAATGGCTCATTTCGTTTTCTATTCCCCTGATCTTAGTGGAAAAATGATTGTAGGCCACAACGGCGGGAATAGCCGCCCCCAGACCTATGGCAGTCGCAACCAGCGCCTCCGAAATTCCCGGGGCCACAACGGCCAGGTTGGCGGCGCCCTTGATGCCGATTTGCTGAAAACTCGTCATAATGCCCCAGACCGTTCCGAACAAGCCTATAAACGGGGCTGTACTGCCGGTTGTGGCGAGCAGAGGCAGAAAGCGCTCAAATCTTTGCCGCTCCGCAGTCATCCCTCCCTGAATCGCCCGCTCCACGTTCTCCAGCATGATTTCAGGGTTTGACGAGAGCTCTATGAGGTTCCTGGTTTCCAGGGATTTCCCGAGCCTGCTCAGCTCAGCGTAGCCGACCCGGAAAATCTGAGCGAGATGACTGTCTCCAAGCTTTTCGCTGTCCCGGTATAGCGCCGAATAGTTCTTACGTTGCCTGAAAAGGGATATGAAATCATTCGATTCCCGCTTTGCACGGCGGATCAGGCGGTATTTGAGCACTATTACGCACCAGCACGCGACGGAAAGCGCCATAAGGATCAACAGTACAAATTTCACCATCGGTCCGGCATTGAAAATCATATCCATCACGCTGTCCCCCGTGCGCTGATAAGGCGCCGCTATGTCGGGGGCAGCATAAGCAATTCCTGTCAACAATTGCATGAACATCAATTTGTATCCTTTACCATCGATCTGACAATTTTCAGAATGTTTCTGAGAGCCACTCCGGCCGGTTCCATTATGTGTATTTCCGTTATCCTGTCGGTCAGTTCGGAAGCAACAGGATTTATCTCCAGGACACGCGCCCCCTTCCTCTTTGCAATCCATGGAAGCTCAGAAGCAGGCGCAACGCTTGCCGAAGTCCCTACTACAAGCATCAGATCGCACTTCTCCGCCGCTTCGAATGCTCTCGAATACGCGCCTGGAGGTATTCCCTCCCCGAACAAAATAATGTCCGGCCGAATCGGTCCCCCACATGAACATAAAGGTGGCAATCTCACCAGAGATATATCTTCGCGAAGATAAGACTTCTGACAGTTATTGCAGTGCATCCTCCGGAAATTGCCGTGAAACTCGACGACACTGGAACTCCCGCCTCTCTGGTGAAGGCTGTCCACATTCTGGGTAATAACCATCTTTATTATACCGAGCTTTTCGAGCTCGGCCAAGGCAATGTGCGCATCGTTGGGATTGACACTTTCCACGAGGGCGCCCATCTCCATTAGCATTTTCCATACCTTTGCGGGATTGGCGCGGAAAGAATCGATATGCCCGTATTCAAAGGGATCTCGCTTGCTCCAGATACCGTTCTTCCCCCTGAAATCCGGTATACCGCTCTCCACCGATATCCCAGCGCCAGTCAGAGCGATCGCGTACCGGCTATCGATGAGCAGTTCCGAGAATCTATGGTATTTTTCCATATTATACCCAAAATCATTGAGTTTTCGAACTTAATCAGCCACTTATGGTAGTTCTCCCTGCAATGCTTGTCAAGGCATTTAAGAGCACCGCAAATCGCGCTGAAAACGCGAAAAGATGCTATCCATACTAATGGCAAAGATCTCCGCTTCCAGTAATTCTACCTGTAAATCTTGAGCGTCTGCCCAGTGCGTATTTTATTGCCGGAGATCTTGTTCCAGCTACAAATTTGCCGTCCCGTTAAATTGTACTTTCTGGCAATCGAATCGAGCGTTTCACCCCGCGAAACCTTGTGCATTAAAATGGCTGGCTTATACGCCGATTTCCAAACTTCCACTTCTTTCTCGAATTCATTTCCCCTGCCCTCGGGAACCCGTAGCGTAAAATCTCCCTTCGGGATTACATCCGAAACAAGAGAGGGATTCAGTACCTTAAGCTCTCTATACGTAATCCCGGCGGATTCTGCTGCTGAGGCGATCGGCATCGGGCATGGAAGGTTGACTTTTACCCTCTCGAAAATGATCGGCTTATAACCGGCCCCTTTCGGAAGGTGATAGCCGTATTTCTCAGGGTTCTCTAAAACCTCCTTTATGGCAAGGATCCTGAAAACGTAGCGCTCAGTTTCCTGGGGCAACTTGAGAAAGTAATAGCGGTTGCACTTCTGATTTCCGATTTCGTCCCGGACACGCCTCTCTCCGCAATTATAAGCGGCAATGGCAATAGTCCAGTTCTGAAACGACTCGTGCAGGTCTTTTAAATATCTGAATGCCGCGGAGGCCGCTTTCTCGAAATCATAGCGCTCGTCTATGGCCGTGGATTGAGTGATGCCGTAGTCGTTAGCCGTGTTTGACATGAACTGCCAGGGGCCGGCTGCGCCGGCGTGTGAAACGGCTGAGTTCAACAGATCACTTTCCGCAACAGCCAGATATTTCAAATCGTCCGGAAGCCCCCTGGATGCGAGTTGTTTCTCGATCCACGGAAAGTAGCGCTCTGTTCTTTTGAGCCAAAGGTAAACCTGCGCATGGCTTTGCACTATGATCGTAAACTCCCGGTCGAACCTTTCGCGAACGTCGGAAGACTCGAGAGGCACAGTTTCTCCGCAAAGCTCGGCGCTTGCCGGGAGTTCAAAATAAGGAACATTATACGTCGTAATGGGCGGCCTGGGGTCGACCACGCCCCAGCTCCCCGCCCCATAGAACCCGATCATCAGCATTGAACCGAGAACCAGAACTCCAAGCCTGTATTTTCTTTCAAGTGGCATCTCTAACTCCTGCAAGATTCCATCAAAATGCCGATATAACGTAAAAAAGCTGATATTTGGCGCCGGATGGCTCGTAAATCAAAATCGGATAATCGACGATTTTGCCCAGCGATTGTATAATAGCAGGCAACTGAAACCCTGGCATGTGATACCCTGTTGACGGTATCCTTTTCAACTCGAACCGCAAAGAAGAAGATATGAAGAAATACCTGCTCAATTCCGATCAGCTTCAGCAACTCATGGAGAAGACGATCGATCTTTTCCAGGAATACCAGTACAAACACGGTTATGAGGAACCCGTTGCCAGGTCCAGGGCCGTTGCAGACATACTCGTGTCCATCGAGGCACTCAGAAACCGCCCCGCCTCAAGATCCGAGTGAATGGCGGACTACTGCCCGGATGCAGAGACGTTCGAATTTTTCAGCTCATTCATCCTCGCCAGGAACTGATCGGGCTCCAAGATATCCATAACGCGCAAATCGACCCTTTCCTCACCCCCGGGCTTCAGAAAAATGACAGTCGGAACCCCGCTGACACCATACTGGTGAGCCAGGCTTTCCTTTGCGTGATCCCCACTCTTGGTGAAATCTACCCTTATCATAACAAAATCTTTTGCTGCCCCGATAACTGATCGATCATGAAAGGCAAGCTTGTCCAAACGCCGGCAAGGCGAGCACCAGTCGGCGTAAAAATCAACTACGACGGGCCTGCCCGACGCTTTGGCTTCCGCCAGGGCGCCCTCCGAAAAGGGTGTCCATTTTACGCCCTCGCTCGGCAAGGCATTCCAGATAAGCACGCATGCAATACCTATACAGGCAACCCCCACCCCCTTTTTTATCCATTTGAACGCAACGGACCGCCCCCCTGTCGAATCTATCCAGCCCAGATGAATCCCGGTTGCCAGGGCTATCGCGCAAAGCAGTCCTACCCCGAGGGCATCAGGCATTATGGGAGCGACGAAATAAGCGGCTGCTCCAATCATTACCCACCCCATGCCCTTCCGCACCCAGAGCATCCATTCACCGGATTTGGGCAGAACCGCTAATCGGCCGGAAAGCAGGGCCAATATAAAAAGCGGAAACCCCATTCCCAGACTCAGGCTGAAAAAAATCCAAAAACCGAAAACAGGGTCCCTTGTATTTGCAACCATGACGAGGATTCCGGCCACGAACGGCCCGATGCACGGAGCAGCGACTATGCCCAGGGTCAACCCCATGACAAGGCTTCCGAAGTAACCGGCGTAATTTCGAGCTGCTGCATTTGTTAGCGATGCGGGCAGCCGGATCTCCCAGACGCCGAACATGCTGAGAGCGAACAGGCACATAACCAGGGCGACCAGGACGAGAGTTACGGGATTTTCCAGCAGTGTTCCCATAAGACGCCCGGAAAGCGCGGCGAACACCCCCAGCATAGAATTCATTAACGCTATTCCCAAAACATAGAGGAGAGCATTGATGCAGGTTGAGCCGCGCCCTGCCTTCAGATCAGTCGATTTCGAGCTGAAATAGGATATGGTAATGGGAATCAGCGGATAAACACATGGGGTGAGATTGAGGGCCATTCCTCCCATGAAGACCCAGAAAATCGACCAGAACATGCCAAGGCCGACGCCCGCCGGTGCCTGCGCTGCCCATAAGTCCTGCGGAAGCAGCAGAAAACACACAAAAAAACCAGGTAATGCAAGTCCGTACCGTCTCAATTGGCCCTCTCTTTCGACAGCGTAATGATAACCTACCTAAGCCGGAAGAAGTCCCGATAAACGCTCATTGCGCTTTTATTTTCCCGCTTCAAATCTCTCCTATTCTATAACCGCATCCATGGCACAGAAAAGTCAAAAAGCACTGCTCCAAACATTTTATCCCTTTAACGGAGGTCTTTTGCCGTGTCGCCTGAAACAACGTCCCGTCGAATCGCAATTTGCGCCGAATGATCCGCTGAAGTTTTTGGATTGCACTTCAGAGGTGTAAGCTGATAAAAATATGGCTGTTTCCGTGGGGTTTCAGATTGCTGTTCCAGTCCGGTTGCTTTATGCGCCATTCTAATTTCGGCGAATCAAGTTCTGCACTAACTTAGTTTCAGAAACGGCGGATCGGCCCTTTTATCTGCAACCGCGCACAGAGGCTTGATTGGACTCGATAGCCTGAGGATGCATTTGAAAATAGGCATAGTAACCGAATATTATTATCCATTACTGGGAGGCATCTCCGAACACGTTCACAATACTGCCGTGCGGCTTCGGAAAAAAGGCAATACGGTCAGCATAATCACCTCTGACCTGAGCGGCGGCCAAAACGGCGCAGGCGCACCGGACGTCATACGAGTGGGACGAAGCGCGTCAATCCTCAGCAACGGATCGATTGCGCATGTTACAGTCGGAAAACATGTCATCAATGAATTGAAACAGGTCCTGGGGAGTGAAAGATTCGACCTGCTTCATCTTCATTCGCCGCTCGTTCCAACCTTGCCCATGTTTGCCCTGCTCAACGCAAAATGCCCGACTGTCGGCACCTTTCACACCTATTTCGACAGAAGCTTGTGGTACTCGCTGCTGAAGAACGCAGTCCAGAAGAAGCTCATAGACAAGCTGGACGGGCAGATAGCCGTTTCTCAGAGCTGTGTGGACGCTCTCGTCCCATTTTTCAAGATAAACGCCAGGGTTATACCAAACGGAGTCGACATCACCGAATTCAGTCCTGATATACTCAAACTGCCTCAATTCGGCGATGGTAAAAAGAACCTGCTGTTTCTTGGAAGGCTCGATCCACGAAATGGGTTCTCCTTCATGATGAAGGCTTTCGAGATAATCAAGTCCAGGTTTTCGGAAATCAGGCTGATCGTTGTAGGAGACGGCCCGCTCAGGAAATATTATAGGCGGCTCGTGCCTGAACGCCTGTTGGGAGACATTCATCTCGTTGGCCCCGTGCTCGAAGAGCGCAACCGATACTATGCCACATGCGATATTTTCTGCTCCCCGGTTGAAAAAGCATCCTTCGGGGTTACCCTCCTGGAGGCCATGGCTTCCGGCAAGCCGATTGTGGCTACGGAGAACTCCGGATACCGCGAGATCCTCGGCAGGGAGGAAGGGGTGCTGGTATCGCCCCGCCACGCGGCCGCATTTGCCGAAGCAGTCCTGGAAATTCTGCACAACCCCGCGCATGGCGACGAACTGGGCATTAACGCCAGACAAAAAGCCTTACGCTATTCATGGGATAATGTGTCGGATGCGATATACGGGTTTTATGAGGAAATTCTAAACGGTTGATGATTCTCAAAATAATTGCAGTCATAACGTTCATTTCCCTAATCTCGGCCTCCATGGCTGCGGCCCTTTTAGCCATCTTATCGCCTCTTTTTCCGTGGGAAATCATTCTGATCTGGTTTTTGACCCTGATGGTCAGCGAAGCCATCCTTGGATTTGGTGTCTTCGAGCGTCGCTCGCCGATCTTCGGACCCGTATTCTGGAAAGGAGAGAAAGGCCGCAACATTGTGGCACTGACCTTCGATGACGGTCCAAACGAACCATTTACATCGCAAATACTCGATATTTTGAAAGAGCGCCAGGTCAGGGCAACTTTCTTTGTGACCGGGGTCAATTGCCGGAGGTTTCCCGGTGTGCTCAAAAGGCTTCAAGAGGACGGGCACGAAATAGCAAACCACACCCTGACGCATGAAGTCCTCCCGCTAAAGCCGCCTTTCCGGATAGAGGAAGAAATAAGGAAGACCTCCGACATCATTGAAATGAACACCGGAAAACGGCCGACTCTTTTTCGCGCCCCGCATGGCTGGAGAAATCCCTGGACAAACGCGATTGCCCGAAAATGCGGTTGCATTCCCGTTGCATGGACGCTTGGAGTCTGGGATACGGATCGCCCTGGTGCCGAAGTCATAGCGCGCAGAACTCTGAGAGGCGTCAGTGACGGCTGCGTCATCCTGCTGCATGACGGACGCGGCGTCGAGGAAGGGGCCGATTCAAGTCAACTGGTTGAGGCGCTTCCCCTGATAATTGATGAACTACATCGCCGCGGTTTCCGGCCTCTGACGCTTTCGCGCATGATGGAGCCAACCCTGTGAAGAAGTTGCTCAAAGCTGCACGCGTCGGCTCGTTTGTCCTGATCCTTGCTATATTCGCAATCATTCTGGCCTTTGCGGACATCGAAAAAATGGCCGATGCGTTCATCGGAATCAAATGGCGCTGGGCGATATGGGTTCCTTTACTCAACCTCGCAAACACATTTGTCGAGGGCCTCAGGCTGGCAATAATACTGCTGCCTGTGAGCGCAAGATTTGAGCTTCGCAACTGCTTTACCTCCGTCCTGGTAGGCATCATGGGAAATATCATGTTACCCCTGCGGTTCGGAGACGGAGCAAGGGCCTATTATATCGCAAAGACCGAAAAAATAAGCCTTGCCGGCTCTTTCTCCGCCCTCATGCTGGACCGCATCGCGGATTTTGTGCTTTTTTTCGCCTTGATGGCAATCACAGCAGTCCTCTACCCCTTTCCTCCATCAGTTACCAAGACAGGCCTGACCGCCAGTGTCATCTTTGCTGCGACCATAGCGGCAATCTTTGCCCTGGCAGGCCTTGGAAGCCGTCTGGGGCGCAACTCCTCCGGAAAAATCCGGCGCAGGATCGCCGAAGAGGTAAGCAAATTCATGAACGGCCTTTCGGTAGTACGAAACGCCGGGCTGGTTTTCCCGATTATCATAACTTCGGCCCTGTCATGGCTGCTCAGAGCATTAATGCTCTGGAGCATATTCAAGGCATTCTCCCTTGACCTGCCATTTATGGCGGCCCCGATCGTTCTGATTCTGCTCAGTTTCGGGATCGCCCTGGTTAGCACGCCCGCCAACCTCGGAGGATTCGAGATCGCAATTGCCGGAACTTTGAACCAGCTTTTTTCAGTCGAAATAGAAGTAGCTCTTAGCTGCGCGGTTGCGCTGCACGCAATCGAGGTGGCCCCTACCGTGGCGTTCGCGATGATCTATCTCTGGTTCGAAGGATTCAAGACCGCCGAGATCTTGAAAACAGCAAATGAGATGGGAAAAGAACAGCCGCCCGAGGAGTCTCCGGACGGAAGTCACACATCCGAAGGCGGGCAAAGCAGCCGGGCCTGATCGGTTCAGATCTGCGCGACTCGTGCTAGTCGTTAGTCTGCCAGCGCCCATTTAACCCTGATGAGGGTCCCGCTGCCCACAGCGGACTCAATCTGAAATGAACCTGCTGAGAGTTCAGCCCTTCTTTTCATGCTCATCAGTCCAAGCCCGCAAGTTTGGTTTCCAGACAAGGTGTGAGATACGTCGAAACCGTTCCCATTGTCCCAGATTTCAAGCCAGATGCATCGGTCTTCTCCGATGAGCGAGACCCGGGCGTGATCTGCTTTGCTATGGACCGCCACATTGTTGAGGGCGTCCTGAACGATTCGAAAAATCTCCAGCTTCAAATCCGCCGATATATCTTGCTCGCTGACCTCGGAATTAATCCCCACTTCTATGCCTGGGTGGTCGTTTTGAAATTCTCTGCAAAACCAGCTTAGCGTCGCCAGAATACCGAGGTCGTCAAGTACTGTGGGCATAAGCCCCGTATAGATGTTGCGGACCTGCTCGACAGCCGCCTGGATCGTCGGTATAAGTGCTTGAAGGTCCCTGGTACAGCTCTCTTCGGGTTCCATTCGCACCAGAACGCTTTCGATGTTAAATTTGATGGCCGTAAGGAGTTGGCCGAGGTCATCGTGCAGTTCGGCGGCAACCGCCCTTCGCTCATTTTCCTGCACCTTCAGCAGCGCGGAGGAAAGGTGTTTGAGTTGCCTTTCCGACTCCCACAGTGCGTCTTTGGATTTCTTTCTCTCCATCGAGTAGCGAATCACTCTTTCCAGCATGGGTCCGCTCATCTGGTCCTTGACCAGAAAATCCGCAGCGCCGTATTTCATCGCTCTCAGGTCAATCATGTAATCTCCCTGGCCGGTCAGGATGATTATCGGCGGCTTTTCCGCTGATTCCTCCACTATGCTGAGAATCTCCAGCCCATCCCTTGACCCGAGGTGATAATCAAGAAGGCACACATCGTAGATTCCCTTTTCGAGTTCCTGCAGGCCTTCTTCATAGGTCTGGCTCCAGGTAACTTCATATTTCACCGAAGCGACTTCGGCCAGCAGACCTTCGAGCAGGATACTGTCGTCCTCATCGTCTTCGATGAGAAGCACTCTAATTTTGCTAAGGTCGCGCATATCCATTTGTTATTTTCCCAAGTATGTTGCCACGGCAGGCCGCAATTTGTCTGTATAGGCCATAATCTCGAGTATAATTTGAACGGCAACGGGCTTTCTGATTGATAGGCCGGAACCCTCCCGATGGATTCCTCCCTTCGGTCTTGAGATTGCCGGGACCATATCCGGATAACTTATACCAACACATTCAGATTCATTCCATCAATATCTTCTCACCGAAAAGACATCGAAAAGTATGCCGTCCCTATGTTAACTTAGACTCGCGATCTGCCGGTTTGTGTCTACACGATAATATTGAACGGAGCATCGAGCAATGCGCGCCGGCTATTTTGAATTGCATTAAGCTGCGGGGCGAAATAATTTGGTACTCGATTGAAAAAGCAGGAAATACTCTTCAAGCACCTTGAGAGAGCAAGTCGTGGTCCAGGCGGTTCTACTGTCATGAATTTCATCTTTTTCGCTTTTGCGCTTATCGGGTTCATCAGTGTCGGATGGCGCCAGCTCATATGGGTTCCAACAGGCGATGCTGTCGCTCCGATGGAAAAATTGTCCAAAGCAATTCTCGAATCAGCGGGAAATTCCGTTGAACTAGCTTTCAGTCTCATCGGCGTGATGACACTATTTCTCGGATTAATGAAGGTGGCCGAAGAGGGCGGCCTGCTCGTGATGATCGCTCGTCTGATACGCCCTCTGATGAAATGGCTTTTCCCCGAGTTACCCCCGGACCACCCTGCAACCGGAGCAATGGTCCTGAATTTTTCGGCTAACCTCATGGGTCTTGGCAACGCTGCTACGCCTTTTGGTATCCGGGCCATGCAGGAACTTGAAAAGCTCAATCCCTGTCCCGGCACAGCCACCAACGCTATGGTTCTTTTCGTTGCCATCAATACCGCCGGCATAACCCTGGTACCAACGGGAGTCATTGCGCTTCGGGCAGCGGCAGGTTCGGTGAATCCTGCTGGAATCATTCCCACGACCCTTTTTGCAAGCTTTTGCGCGACACTTTTCGCTGTATTGGCCACAAAAGCGTATCAGAGATTTTTCCCTTTCCAGGGAGCCGCAGGCCACCACGTTGAAATCAAAAACCACATCGGGGCCGGCCGTAAAAAAAGTGAACCAACGCTCCAAAGCGAATCTTACGAAGCTTACCCGCTTTGGATCAGTTGTCTGGCTCTTGGCTTACTGATTATAATTATCCCCCTGACGGTGATCTTCGCAGGGGTCATCTCACCTTGGTTTATCCCGGGTCTTACGATAGGATTTCTTGCATTCGGAATGGCCAGGAAGGTTCACATATATGAAGTCTTCGTCGAGGGAGCCAAGGAAGGCTTTCAGGTTGCTGTGAAAATCATCCCTTATCTTGTCGCAATCCTTGTAGCCATGGGAATGCTCAGGGCAAGCGGGGCAATCGATGCGGCCGCCAATACGCTGGGCGCCTGGACTACGGCGGTGGGACTTCCACCCGAAGGCCTCTTGATGGCGATGATTCGGCCGATTTCAGGTTCCGGAGCATACGGAGTTTTAGCTTCGATTATCAAAAACCCCTCTATCGGCCCCGATAGTTATACGGGCTATCTTGTCTCTACACTCCAGGGGTCGAGCGAGACCACTTTTTACGTTTTGGCCCTCTACTTCGGCGCCGTACAGGTAAGACGAATACGCCAGGCTCTCCTTGCCGGTCTAACGGCTGAATTCATAGCTGTGATAGCTGCTGTGGCCATTTGCCGGTATCTATACGGATGAAACCGCGAGATTACTCTTCGGCCATTCTTTTCAAATACATCCGTATGGAGTCAAAAGAACCCGCAGGAGCTGCGATAAGATGCTCCTCTATACGCTGTCCGCTCAAATAGTCGCTCAGATGAAACTCCCGGCCGTCGAGGCGGTGTATCTTGCCGCCCGCGGCCATCAGGATAACTTGGGCCGCAGCAAGATCGCGGTAGGAAACATTTGCCAGAAACGCACCTTCCGCACGCCCCCTGGCCACGTATGTTATGTGCGCAGCGGTCGATCCAAGGTTGCGAATCTTGCCTGGAAAAGTGGACCGGTATTGATTATGGAACCGTGAGTAGGTAAGCAGCACGCTATCGTTGCTTATCTCGCCCGTGTCCGGGATTCTTATCTGCTTTTCGCCCCAGTAGGCCTTCTGCCCTGCGATGGCGTAGAAGAGGTCCCCGGTTACCGGCATGTAGGTAAGTCCGAAAACCGGCCAAAAATTTTCGAGAAGCGCAAGCGATGTGCACCATATTGGAATTCCCGCCTGAAAGTTGGCTACTCCGTCAAGCGGATCGTAAATCCAGAGATACCTTTTTTCACCGTGAACGTAGTCTTCAGCAGGGAGAGGGTCCCCGAAAACTCCGTGCCCGGGATAAGTGGAACTGAGCCGGTCCCTGAAGAAGTCCACCAGCGCAAGCTCGGCCGAGGTTACAAGCTCTTCGTCGAACTTGACCTCCGGATTGCCCTTCCCGTACAACCCCATAGCTTTATCGCCCGCGCTCGAAACCATATCTTTGGCAAAACACAACAACTCTTCGATCCCGGGATTTTCTTCCCGAAACGCCATTTGCGCCTCCTCGTCAGGATAAAAATACGGTTATAAGACCTGTAAGTGCAAACAAGTGTTGACTCCTTTTCTAAATCATTAGCAAAATATTGAGAATTTTGCATTATTTCTTTATGCGCATTCTGCTGGAGGTTCAATCACTTGAATCCACCAATAATCACTCTGCTGACCGATTTCGGACTCCAGGACGGATACGTGGCCAGTATGAAGGGAGTAATTCTCGGAATCTGTCCTGATGCGAAGCTGGTGGACATATCTCACCTTGTCGCCCCCCGGGATGTCAGGTCCGGGGCTTTTGTGCTCTACACTTCTTATGAATTTTTCCCGCAGGGGACCATTCATCTGGCAGTGGTCGACCCCGGGGTCGGAACCGAACGCAGCCCCATCGCCATTCGCGCCAAGTCCTGCTTTTTTGTTGGACCGGATAACGGCCTTTTCTCATTTGTACTAAAGGAAACCGGTTGGGAGGCAAGAAGGCTGGAAAACCGGCAATTCTGGAAAAGCCAACTGAGCAGTACGTTTCACGGCCGAGACCTCTTCGCGCCCGTTGCAGCTCATATCGCTCGCGGCGCACATTTTGACGATCTTGGCCCCTCTTGTGATCCGGTCCTTGCACAATGGGGAGAACCCATCGTCGGAAAAGGCCAGGTGGAAGGCGAGGTGATCCATATCGATCACTTCGGCAACGCGATTATCAATGTCATGCGCGAAACATTGGAGAAACAGGGGCCTGCGGAAAAGTGGACTACCAGCGCAGGCAAAACGGTAATCCATTCGATACAACAGACCTATGGCCGGGTCTCAGCCGGAAAAGCGCTCGCGTTGACCGGAAGCAGCGGTCTTATTGAAATCGCGGTCAACCATGGCAATGCGGCATCCGAACTGGGCCTGCGCTCGGGAACGAAGGTAACATTCCGCCTCTCAAAATCGTAATAATCACCAGGCCAAACCTTGCCTGTCAATGGTTTCTTTGCCCCTCTCCCCTGGTGAACCATTTTGTAAATTCTTCGATAGAGAAAGCATTTATTTAAAATTGTTCAATATTCCTAGATTGCGCTCCTTTTTTCGCCTCAAGTAAGGGTTTATTTCTCCATGGATGCTGTTACTTTAAAGGCTGATTATTCTATTGAGAGGATTTTTCGCAAGAATCTTAAGACTCCAAGGGAGGAAACTAAATGGCTACTCGCATCGCGCTGAATGGGTTCGGACGCATTGGGCGCACTATCTACAAAATTATAAAAGACAGGAAGCTCCCGCTGGAAGTTGTCGCCTTGAACGATCTGGCGGCCCCTTCAGAACTGGCCTACCTTCTGCAATACGACTCCGTTCATGGCGTCTGGCCCCACGAAGTCCAGGGGACAGAAGATCAATTGATCGTCGACGGCAAGTCGATTAAATGCCTCAAGATAACGGACCCGGCCCAGATGCCCTGGCGCGACCTCAAAATTGACGTGGTTCTCGAAGGCACCGGCCGTTTCACCAGCCGCGAAGGGGCTGAGAAGCACCTCAGCGCCGGAGCGCGAAAAGTGATCATAACCGCTCCCGGCAAAGGTATGGACGCAACCTTCGTGCTTGGAGTAAACGATGGGACCTACGACCCACGCACCCATAATATCATCTCAAACGCCTCATGCACTACCAACTGCCTAGCCCCGGTCGCCGCACTGCTCCACGACAGATTCATCATAGAGCACGGACTTATGACGACCATTCACGCTTACACAATGGACCAACGCCTGCACGATTCGATGCACAGCGACCGCAGAAGGTCAAGGGCCGCCGCACTCTCGATGATTCCGACCACGACCGGTGCGGCTCGGGCCGTAGCCGAGGTAATTCCGGACCTCAAGGGCAAGCTCGACGGCCTGTCTATTCGCGTCCCCACCCCGAACGTTTCGCTTGTGGACCTCGTGTGCAGGGTTGGCCGGGATGTGACGAAGGAAGAAGTGAACAGTGTCCTTGAAGAGGCCGCAAACGGACCGCTTAAGGGGATTCTCCAATATGTGACCGAAGAGCTGGTCTCGATTGATTTCAATAATACCTATTACTCGTCGAGCGTAGATTCGAGGTTGACCAGTGTCATGGCCGGCCGCATGGTTAAAGTATTCAGTTGGTACGACAACGAGTCCGGTTATTCGAGCAGGGTGGCCGAATTGGCCGTTATGGTGGGCAAATCACTGGATTAGCGGCGTAAAAGGAGAGCTCGAGTATGAAGACTCTTGATGATCTTGACCTCAAAGGAAAGCGCGTCTTCATGCGAGTCGATTTCAACGTGCCCCTGGATAAGCAGCGGCACGTAAATGACGATTTTCGCATCCGCGCTGTTCTGCCTAGCGTCCACAAGGTTATCGGCTCGGGAGGCAGGCTCATCCTTGCTTCACATCTGGGGAGACCAAAGGGCAAAGTGGCCGATGAGTTTTCACTGAGGCCCGTGGCTGAGTACCTCTCCAACCTGCTGGCTAAACCTGTACCCCTTGCCCCGGATTGTGTTGGAACAGAAGTGAAAAAACAGGCATCGCTGCTAAAGGAAGGCGAAGCGCTCCTTCTGGAGAACCTGCGCTTTCATCCGGAGGAGGAAAAGAACGATCCTGGGTTTTCCTCGCAGTTGGCTGAGGTGGCCGATATCTACATAAACGAAGCTTTTGCCGCTTCTCACCGCGCTCATGCCTCTGTTGAAGGAATTACCCGTTTTGTGCCCGTATGTGCCGCCGGATATCAGCTCCAAAAAGAGATCGAGTATTTCAAAAAGGCCCTGGACAACCCCCAGCGGCCACTGGCGATTGTGGTCGGCGGAGCGAAAGTATCGTCAAAGCTTGGGCTGCTCGAAAACCTCATTCCAAAAGTCGATTACCTCATCATCGGCGGCGCAATGGCGAATACCTTTTTCAAGGCACAGGGAAAGGAAGTCGGTAAATCACTGGTTGAAAACGATTATATCGAAACAGCCGCCAGACTCCTCGAGGCGGCGAACAAAAGAGGAGTGAAAGTTTTCCTGCCGGTTGACTCTGTTGTTTCCGTCAGCGCTGAGAGCTGCGGAGATGTGCGGCAGGTCTCGATCGACAAGGTGCCTGCGGATACGCAGATTCTGGACATTGGATCACAGACTGTCCAGGTCTTCGAGTCGGTCCTTCAAAACTGCAAGACAATCATCTGGAACGGCCCAATGGGAGTTTTTGAGACCCCGCCGTTTAACAAAGGCACTTTCGCCCTCGCCGAATTCATGGGGTCGCTTGGCGCGCTCACAATTATCGGCGGCGGGGATTCGGCTGCCGCCATAAGGCAGGCCAATGCCGAAGACAAGGTAAGTTATGTCTCGACCGGGGGGGGCGCTTTTCTGGAGCTGCTGGAGGGAAAAGATCTCCCGGGCGTCTCGGCCCTGGAGAGATGTTAAATCAGACCGATTTGGGAAATCTACCGCGGCCCGCAATTCCCAGCGAAAGACCCTTGCCCGCGATTTTCCCTCAGTTTGGAGGATTCTAAAATGAACCCGAACAGGAAACCTTTGGTCGCCGCCAACTGGAAGATGTACAAGACCATAGCGGAGGCGATCTCTTTTATTAAAATGATCCAGGAGGAAACCGGGCCCTGCGATGACCGCGAAGTTGTAATTGCACCCCCTTACACCTCGCTGAAGGCGGTCCGGGATATCCTAAAACAGCGGGGCTACAGCCTGGCCGCCCAAAATTCCCACTGGGAAGAAAAGGGGGCCTTCACCGGCGAGGTCTCACCGGTCATGCTGAAAGACATAGGGTGCGAGTACACGATCGTTGGCCATTCAGAGCGCCGGCAGCTCTTCGGCGAATCGGACCGGACGGTGCATTTAAAAGCGGTTTCTCTCTTCAAAGAGGGGATTGTACCTGTGATCTGTGTCGGGGAAGTCCTCGATCAGCGGGAGCAGGGCAAAACATTTGAAGTCATTGGCAGCCAGGTTGATGGCGCCCTCAATGGCTTGAGCCTTGCCCAGGCGGAGCAGCTTGTCATCGCCTACGAACCGGTTTGGGCGATAGGTACGGGCAGGACCGCCACACCCGGACAGGCGCAGGAGGTTCACGCTTTCATTCGTGAGAGAGTCAAGTCTATTTTCAACAAAGAGGTTGAAAAGAAGGCCAGGATATTATATGGTGGCTCGGTTAAACCTGACAATATTGATGCGCTCATGGCTGAGCCGGATATCGACGGAGCGCTTGTTGGAGGAGCGAGTCTCGAGGTCGGGTCTTTCAAACGCATCATTCAGTTCAACTCGTAGAAGGAAAGTTTTGGAATAATGAGTATCCTGGTTGTCCTTTTTCACTTAACGGCCTGTATAGCGTTGATTGCGATCGTCTTGCTCCAGACCGGCAAAGGCGCAGAAATGGGAGCGGCATTCGGCGGCGCATCGCAAACACTTTTCGGCGGAACGGGCGGCAGCTCTTTTATGAGCAAGT
This sequence comes from Syntrophobacteraceae bacterium, assembly GCA_052147195.1. Taxonomy (GTDB): domain Bacteria; phylum Desulfobacterota; class Syntrophobacteria; order Syntrophobacterales; family Syntrophobacteraceae; genus SbD1. Next base: position 1,559 of record JBKQLC010000210.1, on the reverse strand, counting down.
TGACAACGGGAGCGGCCATCGTATTTATGATAACATCGCTGCTGCTCTCATATATGTACAGGCCGGGGTTCCGGGGGGGCCGGTCCGTTATGACCGACATTCCGATCGAACAGCCCCAGGCACAACCTCCTGTCCAGCAGATGCCGGCAGTCCCTGAAGCCCGCCCGGTACAGCCCGAGACACCTTCTCAGGCACCGCCGGCCCCCGAGGCCACGCAAAAATCCACCGAAGTGCCCAAACAACCTGATACGAAGGCCAAACCACCCGTGGCCAGTGAACAGCCTCAGCAGGGACAGAAAAAGGCCCCCGCCAAAAAGCAGTAAGTTTTCAGAAAGTATTCTATGAGGCTGGACAGCGGCGCGACCGCTCTCCGGCCTCTTTTATTTGCCTGCCGGATCTCTGACGGCCCAACCTCTGCGCAAGTCGAAGAAAGTTTCTTATCCCCGCTCAAATTACTTGACTTACCGGGTAAAGAAGAGTTCCATTCAGCTTACCAACCAACTATCGGGGAATCGATTCGGCCGAATCGGCCTTTAGGAATTTATATACATATATCGGATGGATAGCGGTTATACACCCTCTTCGGATCAGAGGATCTATGGAAGCTCATTCATCGCGCTTTCCTCATCCAATCCAATTATCCAATCCAGCTCCCCTGGAATTCGCCATTTCATGTAACGCAATTCATTGCGGATATTCATTCAAACATTTGGCAACGGGAAGGAGACTTGAATGAACGCCCTGACCCTTGTATTCGTGGCCCTGTGTGTGTTTGCCCTGGCTTACCGTTACTACGGCTTATTCATAGCAAAAAGGGTCCTCGGAGTGGACGCCAACAGGCCTACTCCGGCTCACACACTTGAGGACGGCCTGGATTACCAGCCGACCAACAAATATGTCCTTTTCGGACATCATTTTGCTGCCATCGCAGCCGCAGGTCCCCTGCTCGGGCCGGTCCTGGCGGCCCAGTTCGGATATCTGCCCGGCGCCATCTGGATCATCGTTGGAGCGGTAGTTGCCGGGGCGGTCCATGACATGGTAATCCTTTTCGCTTCGATTCGCCATGAAGGGAAAAGTATCTCGCTCATCGCCGAGTCGGAGATCGGAAAGACGGCAGGGGTCGTAGCCAGCTTTGCCGTATTGTTCATTCTGATCCTGACCCTTGCGGGGCTTTCCCTCGCTGTCGTAAATGCTATGATGAAGAGCCCCTGGAGCGCTTACACTGTCATCTGCACTCTGCCTATCGCCATAATCATGGGTATCTGGATGCACAAGATCAGACCTGGAGACGTGGCGGGTGGAAGTGTCATCGGTGTTGTGCTCCTTGCCATGGTAATTATAACCGGCCCTTTTGTAGCCGCTCATCCCGTGCTCTCAAAATTGTTCTATCTGTCCCAGGATCAATGCGCCATTCTCATCCCGGTTTACGGTTTTGCGGCGTCAGCTTTGCCGGTCTGGCTGCTCCTGGTTCCCCGCGATTACCTTTCAACATATCTTAAGCTGGGAACCATCTCCGCACTTGCAATAGGTATCGCAATAGTCCATCTGAAGGTACGGAT
>JBKQLC010000209.1:0-11465 GCA_052147195.1 Syntrophobacteraceae bacterium | reverse complement strand
CTGGCGAGTATACGAGGTAAAAGGATGCTCTCGATTGTCATTGAGGCAAGTAGAAACCACTACGAAGACTGGGGGAGGGAAGCGAAATCGCAGGGATGACGCCCACGCGAAGCGTTTAGTTCATGATCTGCACATAGAAAGCTTCCGAATGGTCCGCTGTAGAACGCCAGAGGAGAGCTGTCTTGATCAAGATGAGCAGCAAATAAGGTGTGCTTGAAAAGAGCGCGGCTTGATTCAATGGACAGCTCCGTTCACCTAAAGATGTCCTCCAGTCGGTATGTGAGCTGCTGTGCCTCCGGCCATGCTACGAAAATATTGAGTGCATTCAGGATAACTTGACGGCATTCTCCATCCTTTTGGAGTAGATCAATATACTCTGCCAAATAACGCTCCACTATCTTTACGAGCAGTTGGGCTCCCAGGGATTCGAACTGATAACCTCCTTTCTTTCCAGACTCCAAAACACGCCCGATTCGAAGAAGAACTCCTCTGGAATCAGAAGGAATAAAGAATTCTAGCGTCTCAAGGATCTGATGCGTTACGATGGGCATGGCGACCGCCGATAGCTTGTCTAATAGCGCGCCGCTTTCCCAATAAAACTGCTCAGCTTTTTTATCACGCATGGCGCCGCTGGTCTGAGCGTTTTTTTCAGCAAACGCGCCTGAGGAGAAATAGATTTCGCGCGCCACCTGGTCGAGTAGTTGGACGATGCTTTGTGCCCGTGCCCTCTCCCCTGCGGACAAATCAGTATTGGTTCGCTGCACGAGGACTTCCAATTCCTCGTAACTTGTTAGGAGCGTATCGAGTATGCTCTCCACCAGCTCGTACGCCCGTCGCCTCACCGCTTTCGCGTCCGTGTCATCCAGTTTGTCCAGGCCACACGTTAAGGCCGCACTAAAATGGCGCAAGAGTTCTTGGACATCATCATACTGATCGGGTTGGACGGCCAGCGCTTTCACTAATGAGGAGCACCGAGCGTTATTTTTCCAGAGATACAGTCCGTTAAATACATCCAAACAGCCGTTACGAACCTTCCGGCTACCGGGACCGTCGGTAATGCGGTTATAGATGGTGAGGGTAAGATCAACAACCCCCTCAATATCAGCTTCAGAGAGCGCAGAGAGCGTATCGCCCAGCAGAAACTGAAGTACCCCACGGCTTGGGTCAGTACGGGACATCCTCTCTACAATGTCCCACATGAGATCCTTGGCAGTGGTGTAGAGAAAGCGAAGGCGATGCGCTATCTCAAGCCGGACTGCAGCTACGTCATCCTGACTCAACTGATCGATGGCACGAAGCACTGTTTCGTCAGCACAGCATTCCTTCCGCGCCAGCAAGATCAACCCTTGAGCGGCTTTAATCCTTGGCGCCTGGCTCCAGGAAGGAGATTCATCAAAGTGCTCATCGGATTCTGGCCGGTAAATCGGCTCGGGATTGGTACTGAGCTCTAATAGCAGATCCCTAATGAAGCGCCCCGTTTCATCTTCGCAATCAATATCCTCCATCCGAGCAATCAAAACGCATGCTGCGCCGAGTTCTCCCCAGCCATGTTCACTCAGAGTGGGATGTACTCCGTCTACTTCAGCGTTTTTGAGGGCTTGGCAGAGTTCCTTCAGGGCTGGCATAATCGACTCGGCGTCGCCTGAATTTGGTACAGTATTCCTGTATTTTTCAACAAACTCCTTCACTGGCGCCTCAAGGTCCCGTATTCGACGGTTAGGCTCTTCGTCTACTGGCACTCCCACACCTCTTAGATAGTCTTCCTGTTCATAGCGTCTGGAAGTGACCACTATTCCTTCACGCAGAATATTTGCAGGAACGTCTTTGGCGGCCTGTAACTCAGAGAGAAGTGTTCTCGCCTCTGGCGTTACGATATCTTCCAAATTCAAGCAGCCAAGTAGCCGATTTCGGACTTGCTCAGCCGATCCCAGACGCTCAGGGGAAACGGTTTGGGGAATGGAAAGAATGGCCTGCTCGATCTGCTCCCGGTCTTGAGATGGCAACCGGGAGAAAACGGTTTTTAGAAATGCACCGACCTCACGAGAAGAATCATATCCTTTTAAGATGGGGAGTGCCCGTGCCAAAGGCGCCAGACGAATGCCCAATTTCTCAGGGAATTCTGCCCCTAAAAGGAGGAGCCGGCGCCAAAGAACGGCCATCTTATTCTTTTTCACCAATATGTCGATGATCGCTTGAATCCTCTCCTGCGTATCATCTTTGCCCGTCAAATCTTTTACATACGCAGTAAAAGCGTCCAGCATCTTGATGTGCTCGTCATGCCGGTACGTATTGCCGCTGTCCCATGTCGAGCTGCGGTCCATCTGAATGCGTGCCGCCTGGCCATTAAAATCAAATCGCTGGACCGCCTGATCGCCAGAAGCGCGTTCATTTTCCACGTACGCCTCTAAAACGGCAATGAGCGATTCGATAGCTTGGGTGGGAGCTTGCGTAAGGAACTGGGGATATGCTTCTGAGAGCTGCCACCGGCCCATACGATAGTCCTGTCGCCGTGTAGAAGATGGGGAGAAAATCTGGCTTGCTCCGATGGCTGTCTTTTCTTCAGAAATATCTTGGAAGCCGAAACTCGCCATATAGATTTCACTGACAAGGTGCGGATCGTAAGCAAAGATCTTTCCGACCTCACGCCCGAGCCATGAAAGCTCTTGATGACCATATTGTTCTAAGTGCTCTGTTTCTATGGCGCGCCGTAATAAAGTTGCGGACCCGGTAGGATCACTCGCAAAAGTGCGAGAGACAGCCTTTATCCCCTGTATCACTAACCAGTTATGAGGAGAAGGCTGATTCCACGCAAACTCCAGTAGCCGCCGGGCCGCCAAACCGAACCGGGCTCGTTGTTCCAGAGTGAAATCGGTGAAGTGTTCACAGGCTGACATAAGGAGTCTCGCCAGTGGGAAAATAGTGGCGGTAGTAAGTGCTTGACTCACATGCACGGCCAACTCAGACCATGGATCTGCTTCAGAACCAACAAGGAGATCTTCATTCGGTCTGGCGAGAAGGGAACCGACGAGGTGGGTTAAGGTTACTTCGGCTGATTTACGCTGATCAGCGTCATCGCTGGTTAGCGAGTATAGAAATGTTTGCAGGTCATTTATAACGCAGGCGAGATCGACGACGACTGATGGAGCGATGAGCTTACCGATTTCAGGAATTCTTTCGTCCAGTGAGAGGAGCAATGCCTCACGCCAAAAGGCGTCATGGTGGACCGGTTCATTGATCCACAAATGCTGGAGATGAAGGGAAATGCTGGGGCGAATGATGAGAAACAAGTCGGGATCAGACGCGAAATAGTTGAGAAGCGTCTCCGGCTCGTCACTCAGCAGGAGACGCGATACCGCGTAATCGAAGAGAATGTTATGAGCAAACACTAACATATTTCTGTTGGGTGTAACCGCTGAGGCGGCTTGCCACTGGATAAGGACATGATTGCTCAAAAGTTCATAGAGCGAGCGAGAATCAACCTGAGTGGGCAACTGACGGAGCGCGACTCTGAGCGTCCGGGTATCAACCATAACACGGCCAATGTCCGCCAGCAACCCCTCACGGGCATACCCATTGCCATCTTCCCCTATCACTCGGTAGGACCAGTATTTTTCTAAAAGCTCAATTTGCGTTCTGATAGGGGTGAGATCGGAAGGAGCAGCACCGGAGTCAAGTAGTTCAGCTAACAATCTCAGGTTGAACACGGTCCGGATGAGCTTCTGGAGTTCAAGAGATGCTATTTGGACAAGTTGATAAAGCTCCTGTGACTGCGCTCCAATCTGTCCGAGTTCTATATCTGTTAATTGACCGACGTTTAAGTGTTGCACGTGTGAAAATTCCGGATCTGAAAAACCGGTCACCGGAGCTCCGTTGAAAATCTGCTGGAGTTCCTTGCTATTGCGGAGATCGAATTTCCGTATTGACGCAACGACACGCCAATTGGCGTTCCGGGTCATGACCCTCCTGATCAGGTCACGATACAGCTTCATTTTCGGATCAACTCTGGCTGCATCTAGCGCGTCAATGACAAGAAGAACCGGAGCAGTTCCAGGCCAATGGTCTATGACATCAAAAAGCTCATTTTGGAGCCCCAATTCCTGCCGCAGCTCACCAAGGCTTTCTGACGAAAGGCGATCAACTGCCAGAAAAATGAGGTCTTTTTTACCATCTTCCAGGGATTGAACGAAATCATGCACTGCGCCGGACTTTCCGGCGCCAGGTTCTCCCACTACCAATACGGATCTATCCAACGCAGCACTTAAAAACGCGCTTTGACAATCGCGAATGACTTTGACCGTCTGGTTCTGAACAGCGATCTCAGAGTATGGCTTAAGGCTAGAGAGCGTCTGTTTTGAATGTTGTCTCAGCCGCTCAATATCAGGCCGATAGCTGAATGTGGCTTTCTGGGGGAATTTCTTATCGTTTAACAAACGCTGAAGAGTAGAACGATCAGCACCGGCGCGATTTTTCGCCAGACCTGAGCACACACTAATGAGGCAACCCCAAGCCCCATCAGCCTGATCCGGGTCTTGGAGAATTATGGTTCGAAGCGTGTTCCTTGCCTGTATTTCCGTGTGCCCTTCAGCCTCGATGTCCATCTCTTGGACATAAATTAACCGAAGTAGTTCGATAATCTCATCATTGATAGGCTCGCTGGCACCGGAAGCTACCCAGGCATTTCGAATCAGTTCAACGACAGCTTTAAGTGTCTCTTTTTCGTCATCATTGTGATGAATGTTGGCCAGATCAATGGTTGGACCAGGGCGTCTCAATCTTTCCAGGATCTGACTCAAATGTACTCTGATTTTGGCGGATGAATGTGGCCCAGTGGCCAAAATCAGTCGATCTCTGCTTTCTTCCATAGAGCGATTAAAGTCGGGGAACTGGCTTGTCCCGTTCTTGAAGTCTAGAAACTGCCGCACAAATTGTCCGATTACGGATGCTAACTCGGAATCAGGTTGTCGGGAGAGACTGAGACTGCGTTTTACATTAACAAGAACCAGTCCGCCTTGGGACGTGCTTGCAAGGATATCATCTACAGGCAATGGTCTTTCGCAGCTTATAGCTTCCAGTGTGGAGGAACTGCCAAGTTCCCAGGGCACGGTAGTACCTTTCTCAGCGAGAATAGTGACAGCTATCCAGGCGGCTATTCGATGCTGAAAGTCCATACCGCCAGCAGTAGCCGCCCCTCCGCCAGAACCCTGGTTCGCCATAACCACTTAGCTCCGATCTTCAACTTCGCTTCGTTTTAAATAATAGTGAGATTTTCGGATAACATATAGCACAGCAGTCTCATCCAAAAGACAAGAATTAACAGGTTGATTCAAGAGGTACTCGACAGGGCCAGCAAAAAAATTAATGCAACTTGCCAACATGGAGAATTCAGCTCAGGCCAGGGTGTATAACGACAATGATACCAATATGTTAATCCGGCAACCGCCCCCTCCATAATGCCACATAGGAGATGTATGAACTTTTTCGGGGGCTGCTCATTAGACTGAACGAGAAAGCCAGTCGCAGCTTTTTCCCTTCGGCTGAATTAGCCTTTTTAGAGCCAGATTTCATCTTCAAGCTTATCTTTAATACAATTCAGCGCCTTTTCCGTTCGTTTATTGTAGGCTTGAATTTCACCTGCCGGAAGTAGCTTTAGTCTAAGATCAGCTTTAATGCCGCTTGCTAATTCATCAACCACATAAGCTCGGAATCCATTAATATAAACCTTATAGTAAAGAATAGTTTTCCTTAATTCTATGCATATATTAATTATTGTATTATCTAGGTCAGTGAAATACTTTTGCGTAAACTTAGTAACTTGGAGATCTATTTCTATTGGCAGATATATCTTCTTAAATAATGGGAACTTGTTACCATATTCACTGAACGTATTTCTCAGTTGTGCTTTAAACTCTTTCGATTCGCCTTTACTAGGAAGATGGCCTATATCAATAATCAATGGACAGATACCACAAAATCGACTCATCATTGTTGGGCTAATATGTTGCTTCAGTCCAGGCCTGTCATAAGGGGAGATTCTTTCGATTTTCAATACGTCATATTGTTTATGAGCAATACCAAACAAAGATGGATCAATAGAATGCAAATAAGGGAACATAACTTCCTCGTCGTTTTCATGACGGTATTCGTCTATGTCCTGGTAGATGTCCCAAACCTTGTATTGTTCAATGAGTCTCCTGGCCTGGATATACATTTTAGATTTCGATTTTTCGTTACTCGATCGCCATATCGAAGCTTCTAAAAAGTGTACCTGTCTGTCATCCTTGAAGACGGGCCCACGCAATAGATCTAGATAATTCTTAACTATTTGATAGATTTCAGGTGGATTTTTCTGATTACAAAAAATGTGGAAGCTAATCGCAATCCTTGCTTTGGGTGGTGCTTTCCAATGAAATTCATCTGCATCTCTCTGGAAATTAGATCTTATCTCTTCAGCCGAAGTTTTACCTTTTTCGCTCCTCTTAGTGAACAATGTGCCTTCATAACAGGACATAAATCCAAAATTAGTTTTGTGTTTTCTGAGCTGTAAGAGCTTTATTTTCTTTTCATTATTCATTCAATTTAACCGTTCTATCAAGTAATTCTAAGTTGCCATGGAACTTCGGGGTGAGGGGTGCTTCCTTAGTTCCGTTCGGGGTCCCATCCGTTCGGGGTCGGACCATCCTAAAGCGTTACTGCTCAAGGAAAGAGAGGTCCCGATTAGCCGTTCTAAAATCCTAAACTGTGGTTTTCGACCACTGCCAAAACGGGTCGGACCAGGTAGTACAGCGATTTCCATAAGAAAATGTCAAAAAAGCATGCATTATTAACGCTTAGAAGCACGTTTTTGACCACGTAATCATCGTTCTAAGCGCATGGGAGGCTCTCGACGGGTGGCCCCGTCATACGTTCCGAAAATCCCGCGCGCTTCGCCCTGGTCCCAAGTCCCGCCCTTTATAATCTCAACAAATCCCCGATCCCTTTTAGACTTCCAATCATAGTGCTAACACCACAGGCATGTCGGATTCGAGGTGGGACCACGTCAAAACCTTTCTGGCCAAATAGAGAGTGATCACAATTGGCCATTCAGTCGTTAAAATGCTGTTTTTGACCTGGAAATGGCCCCTTTAACCACGGCCATCTGGTGCATCCGATTCTTCGAGCTGCTGATGCTTCGGGAGTGCTTCTCATGACTCGAACTCGCTCCTGGGCACACCTGACTGGCGGATAATCGATTGAAGTGTACCGACACGCAGTTCGTCATGGTTCGGAACCGGGACGGTAACAGTTGTTTCTGAAAGCCGCTTTTGCATCACGATATGACTGCCCCGTTGATGTACTTCCAAAACCCGTGGCGCACGAGGATTCTGCAGACCTGCTTCCCGGAGAGGACACGGAGCTTACCCAACAGATACCTCCAGTTGGGTCACGTACACCTCCTCATGCAGGCGTGTCTGAATTTCATTCGGAGAAGCAGCTTCGAAAAATAATTCAATCGCTTCGCGAAGATTATTTCGAGCCTCCTCGATCGTATCGCCTTGACTGGCAATATCCAGCTCAGGGCAGAGCGACACATACCCGTCTCCCTCACGCTCGATAATAGCTGTAAGTTGCTTCTTCACAAGTGTCTCTCCCCATTCTAAGTACGAAGGATCAACTAACCTTTTAACGATGAAGTCATAGTTTGTCATCGCTACCGGCCCGTTTTGAGATACTGGCCATCGTTGCCTGCGGGACGTCGGCCTTTTCGTTGCCGGCTGCCGTTATTGAATACGATCCCTTGGCATAATACCCGAGATCGGCGCAGAATCATAGTGGGTGATTACCGACTGGAAACTCTCTACACCTTGCCAACCTGCCCGTTCGGGGTCGGACCATCCTAAAGCGTTACTGCTCAAGGAAAGAGAGGTCCTGATTAGCTGTTTTAAAATCTTAAACTCTTTTCGACCACGAAATGGTTACTTTAACGGCGGCCATATCCGACGGGGTTCAACCTTTCCCGGTGACCGCGTCTTTGATCGCAGATCCGGCAAGATGCAAAATGATGGAAGCCTTCACTCCGAGTCCGCGCTTAATAACGTCAACAAAGTCCCTGCTCCCTGCGGCGGCGTTCTGAGAACACGCGGATACCGAACACCGTTATTGCCGGCGGCCTGAAGCTTTTCCCGGTCATCCCTGCTGATTCCGGCCTGGTGGAGGATTCTGTGCGGAAGTTCCCTTCCGATATCAGCCTGATGAGGATTGGAAATTCGTATGGTGATATCGCCCTTGACCATGAACTGATGCTTGCCGACTGAGTAAGGACCTTCAAATCCCGGCTGTCTCGGATATTTGATGAGGTCTTTCCTTTTGACTCGTCCAAAAGGAGGCATCAGGCGACTTCTTTTATAAGAAGTTCAATCCCATCAATGGCCGGCAATCGGAGGTTCTTGTGATCCCTAAACAGGACCCATTCTTCCAGCACTTCCCCGAGTTCTTCTCGACATTCTTCGAGTGTCATTGCATTCGCGTAAACACCGTTACACTCGCGAATCTCTCCATAATAGCTGCCATCATCCGGCAAGATCTCGTACTTTACATGGCGAAGCGCCGCCTGAATATATTCCAACAGCATCCGAAACCTCCAATCCGGTTTAACACGGTTTCCTGATTTATTTAGAATGTGGCTGCATCGAATTGGCGTCAATCAAAATGCCCGATTCGATGTGTTTTGTTGTGATGGTGACAGGGGTCCCGGGGATTCTCTCTCGAAGCAGGAAAACAAGCCATTAGAGTAACGTGAGCTAAAGCATTCCTTGCCAACATGGAGAATTCTACTCAGGCCGGGGTGCATAACGACAATGATACCAATATGTGGGTCGAATCCATCCGAAAAAACCTCTTGGAATGCCGAACGTGCGTAAATCATGTCCGACTGCGTTTTAGGGTTGGCTTAAAAAATATGACGAGGCATATTTCACTGTGGCGGCCTTGCCATGGGAAGATGCCAGCCTCGCAGTATCGCCATCAGACGGATTCCCAAGCAAAGCGCCGAGCCGATGAGCATTCCCACAAACGGAGGGAGGTGGAGCAAGTGCCCCATCACGACGACAGCGCCGGCTGCCAGCGCCGCAACAGCATAGAGATCTGATTGGAGGACTACGGGCGTTTGAGTCACGAGCACATCGCGTACGATGCCGCCCCCAATTCCGGTCAACATACCCAGCAGCGCCGCCATCACCGGATTCAATCCAGCAGCCAGAGCTTTCTGCGTCCCGGTGACAGCGAACAGCGCCAGGCCAGCGGCGTCTAAAAAAAGTATCGGCTTGCCCTGAACGTTGATCTTGCGATACCAGAAAAAGGCTACAAACCCCGCAAAGATAGAAATCCAGAGATAGTTCAAATTGGTGAGAGCTACGGGCGGCACAGCGCCGATAAGCAGGTCGCGGGTGATTCCGCCCGCATTGCCCGCCGCAAAGGCAAGGACCATAAGTCCAAACAAGTCAAGCCTGTTCTTGACGCCGGCTACGGCTCCGCTCAAAGCAAAGACGAGACTACCGATCAGATCGAGCACCACCGCGAATGTCCCGAACAGATGTTGCCCTTCAGCCAGAACTCCGCTCATGATGCCATCCAAGCATGTGCCGCAACTACCAGAGCTTTGACTCCTGTCTCCAGAGTGGGGTGCAAAACCGGTGCGAAGCGCGGGTTGTGATTGGTCGGCAGTGTATTAAGTTTGCCTTCCTTCTTGGCCTTGGCGTACTCGTCAGGGTCGTCTCCGCCAAAGAACCAATACACCGCCGGGGCGTTCCACTGTGCTCCAAAACACCCGAAGTCCTCGCTCGCCATGGTGGGTTTCGTTTGTTCAACGGAGCCGTCAGGGAAGCTCTGGCGAAACGCATCAACCACTTTCTTGGTCGCCATAACATCATTCTTTACGGCGGAATATCGGTCCAGTGGGGTGATCTCAGGCGGCTTGGGAGCGCCCGATGCCGCTGCTTCCGCAGTCGCAATCCGTTCAATTGCCGCGAGAACATGCTTACGGACATTTTCATCGAACGTGCGAACATTCAACTTGATGACCGCTTCGTCCGGAATCACGTTTTCCTTCGTACCCGCTTGAAGTGATCCAACGGTTACGACGGCGCAATCCGTCGGCGCGACCTCTCGCGACACGATGGTCTGCAGCCTTAGCACGATTGAAGCGGCCATGACAACAGGGTCAATGCTGGCCTCGGGCATTGACCCGTGCGCCCCACGCCCAAACATTCGAATTTGCAGGCTGTCGGCGGCGGAAGTCACTACCCCGTCTCGCCAATCGAGATTTCCCGAAGGCAAGCTCATCACGTGCTGACCGAGCACAACATCGGGCTTTGGAAATCGTTTGAACAGCCCGTCATCAATCATCGCCTTAGCGCCTTGCGCGGTCTCCTCCCCTGGCTGAAAGACCACCATAAGCGTCCCCTTCCAGTCGCCACGGCTCTTTGCAAACAGGCTGGCAGCCCCGATTAAACAGGCCACATGCATGTCGTGACCGCAGGAATGCGCGACCGGCACGGTCTTGCCCTCAGGGTTTGTTCCTACGACTTTACTGGCGTAAGGAAGGCCCGTCGCTTCCTCGATAGGCAAAGCATCCATATCGGCGCGCAGCATGACGGTGGGACCGTCTCCGTTGCGCAATAAACCGACAACCCCGGTCTTGCCGACTCCGGTGGTCACCTCAAACCCCATGGTCTTCAGATGAGTCTCCGCAATCCGAGCCGTCCGGGTCTCCTGCATCGACAATTCAGGGTGAGCATGTATGTCTTTGTAGATGGCCTCCAGTTCTGGAAGCAGGGTGTCGAGATTTGCGAGTAGTGACGCGAGTCGTTGGTCGTACATGCGTTCTTCTCCTCTTCCGGTTTTATCGAGGACATTCTCGTTTCGAAAGGCCGCAGATGTCTAATCTGAGGGAAAGTATCATGCAGAATGTCCCTAAATCATACGATATTCCAATCAAAACCCGCAAGAAAAAATGCCGATCAGACCAATCTGGGCAATTTGAGGACATACTGCCGTCCCCGGAGTTTTGTATAACCTGGTTCCCGCCTGTCCGCCTTGAGGGGTTCAGGCGAATAAGATGCGATAATAGCGGGCGAGGGAAAAAGCCGACGCAACATGCGCATGCCACTTCCTGGCATGATAGACCACCCTTGCCCCAACCTTTACCAGATGCCTGATGATCGAGTCTATGGAAGGCTCGACACTTGCGCCACTGTACGTAATAAACTCAGGAAATCAGGCGTCTGCTCTTGTTCAGAGAAAGTCAAACTTACTTGCCAGAACCTTGAGGCCCTAATAAGCGGCGGAGCACAACGGAAATGATTTTAATATCTTCCTGAATCCGTGAACTCAAATTGAGCGAGGTTACTTATCGAACCCTTCGGATTCATTTTTTCACTAAAACACGGCGCCGGAGCCCAAAAAATTACAGAACTGGCAGCTTAATGGGC
>JBKQLC010000208.1:0-39405 GCA_052147195.1 Syntrophobacteraceae bacterium | reverse complement strand
AGCAGGGTGGGCTCCATGGAGCCGGACGGGATTTTGAAAGCCTGAACAACAAAAGCACGGATAAAAAGGGCGAGTATTACGGCTATGATAATGGCTTCACTGTATTCGCGAACAAGGCTTTTGCTTTTGACCCGGTCGCTCGGAGTTTCAACGGCGTTTTTCAACTGTAGCTCCTCTTGGTCTGGATTTTGACATAAGTTTACATATTAAATACTTTCTTGCGTGTTTTCAAGCAAGGATGTTAAACTCGGAATTACGCGGGGCAGAAATAATGGAAATAATGGGGAAATTGTCTGATATGCTCTCTTTATTCTCAAAAGTTGAGAACCTGGTCGGCCTCGACATAGGTTCCCACAGTGTTAAAATCATGCAGGCCAACATCTCTAATGTCACGCCCAGGCTCATAAGCATGGGAGTTGCTCCTCTGCCTCGAGACGCATTCGTTGAGGGGAGAGTGGCCAAGCCGGAACTCGTAGCAGAGGCTATTCGCCTGCTCGCAAGCCATCTGGGAATAAAGCAGAGGACGGTTGCCATCTCCATATCGGGCTACGATGTAATGTTCAAAAAGATACCGCTCCCCACAATGACCGAGAGTGAACTGGACGAACGGATGCATTCCGAACTGGGCCAGTACATACCTTACAACATTGACGAGGTAGATGTAGATTATAAGGTCATCGACGTTTCCAAGGACCGCCCCGATTCCATGGATGTCTTGATTGTCGCCGCCAAAAAAGAATCCGTATCCGACTTCACCAATCTTTTGAAACTTTGCGGATTTGATCCTTTTGTCGTGGATGTGGACTTCTTCGCTCTCAGCAATTCGTTTGAAGCTTCCTACGGGTTTGGAGATGACAGAGTTGCTTTGCTCGACATAGGGGCGAACAAGTCGGTTATGAACATTGGCCACAGAGGCGTACCCATCTTCACCAGGAGCATCTCAATAGGGGGAAACCAGATAACCGATAACATAAAAGATGCTTTTAACATCTCCTTTGAAGAGGCTGAATCGGTCAAGCTGGGTGAAGTGACGGGAAAATATCCCGCCCGCGATTTGGAAGAGATTTTCGTCTCGACTGTGAGCGGCTGGGTGACCGAATGCCGGCGCGCGGTGGACTTTTACTATCACAACTACCCGGAACAAAATATCGACGCGCTCTATCTCAGTGGCGGTTCGTGCCGTATCCCGGGCCTCGATAAAGTACTGAAGGAACACATGGAGATTCCGGTGCAGATTTTCAATCCAATCTCCCGTATCCAGTACGATGTGAAACAGTTCGACCCGGCTTACGTCGATTACATAGGTCCACAAATGGCCATCTCTCTGGGACTCGCTTTAAGAAAGACGAAAGAAAAATGATCCAGATAAATCTGCTGCCAGTCCGAGTACAAAAGAAAAAGGAAGGCGCCCGGCAACTAGCCTCCATCTACCTTCTGACTATTTGTCTTGCCGGGGCGGTTATTGGGCTTTTATGGATGTCTTTCGATCGGCAAATTAGCTCAAAAGAAACCGAGCTTGCCTCCGTGCAGCAGGAGGTGAGCAAATACGCCAAATTTGAGCTGACTCTGCAGCAACTTTCGAAACACAAGGAACTCGTGGACAGGAAACGCCAGGTCATAAAAGACCTCCAGAACGACCGCGACGCGGTGGTCCGAATGCTTGCCCTTCTCTCCATCCAGATCCCACCTCAGAAGATGTGGTTCGACAAGCTGACCCAGACGGGCAACTCGGTCACTCTGGAGGGTGTGGCACAGAGCAACGAAGCTATCGTTGAGTTCATGCGCAATCTCGAGTCTTCCCCTTACATCGAAAAAGGAAGTATCAACCTTGTCCAGTCGAAGCAGTTTGCCGTAAGGGAAATGAAACTGAGGGAGTTTCAGTTGTCATACCATTTTTGTCCATTTTCCGAAGTCCAGAAAAAGTTGAAGATGTAGCCATGAAAAATATCTCTTTTACTGCATTCCAGGAAAGACTCTCGCTCCTGACCCCGGTACAGAAGGCGTTGCTGTTTGCAGGCACTCTGCTGCTCATGGGGGCTGCCTTCTACTTTCTGAAGTTTGAGAGTCAGTATGACAGGCTTAACCAGCTCAAAAGTCAGATTACTTCGCAGCAACAAAGGCTTGTCTCTCTTAAGGCAGCGGCCGCCAAGGTGCCGGTGCTTGAAAAAGAGATCGCCCTTGCCGAAGAAGAACTGGCAACTCTTGTCATGATGCTTCCCGATCAGAAAGAAATCCCGGGCCTTCTGGAAAATGTTTCCAGGCTTGGCGCCAAGGTGGGCCTCGAAAATATTCTTTTCCAGCCTCAACCTGAAGTGACTCAGGAATTTTATGCAACCATTCCGGTCCGGCTCGATCTTCTGGGTACCTTTAATGACATCGGGGTTTTCCTGGACAGTGTCTCCAAGCTGAACAGAATCTTAAAAGTCCAGTCTCTCACTTTAACTCGGCAAAAGGACAAGCAGGCCTCGTTGCTTCAGGTGGCCTGCACCATCGTTACTTACCGGTTTTTAGAAAAGCCCGTACCCAAGGCCAACGCGAAGAAGAAATAACAGGGTCGCGTCGCCTTTTAATACTCTGATTTGCTATTTGGGGCAATAATGACAACGAAATGGATTTTTCAGGGGGATCGCATGCGAAGGCAGGGAAATATCTGGACCGGCACTCTTCCTTTTGTCCTGGGGCTGGCGCTTCTGCTCGGTTGCTTTGTGTGCTCAGCGGAAGTGCGCGCCGAGGGGACTCAAACGGAGGCTTTACAGGGAGCGGACACACAGTCCGGGGCAACGTCGCTCACCACTGGGACCGACGATGCTGGTGTTATGGAGCCAACCCCGAAAAAACCCGTTCGCTCCAAAACTAAGGCCACTCCCGCCAAGCCTGCCGCAGTTCAACCCGCAGACCCGGGTCAGGTTCCCGAAGGAATCGGCACGCCGGCAGCCGCAAGGAAGGAGTACACTGGAAAAGGCATCAGCCTCGACCTCATGGACGCTGACCTCAGAAACGTCCTGCGGCTCCTCTCCGACCTCACCGGGACAAATATCGTCATAGAGCCCGACGTCCAGGGTAAAGTAACTTTGAAAGTCGAGCAGGTCCCATGGGACCAGGTGCTCGACATGGTTCTTTCCATGAATGATCTTGGCAAAGAACAAGTGGGCAATGTCATTCGCGTAGCCAAGCAGGTTAAGCTGCGTCAGGAGTACATGCAGCAGGTGGAGGCCATCAAGGCGAAACAGAACCTTGCCGAGTCCACCCGCGACCTGGGCGAACTCTCGACAGTCTATTTCTCCGTAAATTTTGGCAAACCATCCGAAATAGCAACAAAAATCACGGATGGCAAAAGCGAGCGAGGGAAAGTCTCCGTTGACGATCGTACCAGCCTCATCATCTACACCGATTACCCGCAAAGGATCGCAAATGCCCGGCAACTGCTGACACGGCTCGACCGCCCCACTTCGCAGGTGCTGATCGAAGCCCGTATCGTTACTCTCAACAGTGACACCCAGCGGCAGCTTGGAATGCAACTGTCATTCTCCTCGCAGCGCCCCCCTCCAGCGGGGAGCGGTAATAGCCAGGATTTTTTTGTCAATCCCCCGGTACCCGGGACTCCGCAGTTCATCGCCAACATTTTTCAAATGGTGGGTAAAAGCCTGATAAATGTCGATGTCCAGATAAATGCGCTCGAATCGGTAGCGCTGGCGCGCATAGTGGCAGCGCCCCGTGTCCTTACTCTCGACAATGTCAAAGCCATTGTGACTCAGGGCCAGGAGGTTCCGTACCTCCAGGTTGGCGATACGGCGGCCAATGTTACAGCCACGCAATTCAAGGACGCCACCCTCGAGCTGCAGGTTACGCCTCATATCACTCCGGACCGGAAGATAAGAATGCTGATAAACGCCAAGCAGGATACGGTTGACAATACGGTCCTTTACAACGGCGAACCTTCCATCGATACAAGGAAGATCCAGACAGAACTGCTTGTCGACGACGGCAATGTAATCGCTATCGGCGGCGTTATCAACAATTCGTCCACGGTCAACAAGTCGGATACTCCGGGGCTTAGCGATATTCCCATTTTGGGACGGCTCTTCAAGAACGACAAAACCGAAGACATCCGAGACGAGCTGCTGATATTCATAAGCCCCAAAATAGTGGAGGTTTCAAACCCTCAGGACAATACCTGATTGGACACTGATTTTAAGCAGACACTGATTTTAGACTTGCCCCTGCAGATATGGGCGTGTAATATCTCGTGCGCGGGGTAGAGAGAAATTCAACCGAGGGGGCGGTTATGCAGGGCCTTATTGTGCGGGCAAGATTCGGGGGAATCTTCCTGTGCTTGGTTTTGTTCATGGTTTCAGCATGTTCCATGCAGAAACCGGACAGCCAGTTCGATTCGTCAAAATCAAATACAAAGAAACAGTCCGAAAACGGCATCGCTCAGCAACCACCCAGGGAAAAAGAACCTGTCAGGATCGACTATCTCACTGCATTAGCCGACATCGCAAGTCCCGAAATCTATATCTATAAGGAAAAGCGCCGGCTGTACGTAATTCAGTCCAATGTCCTGGTCCGGGACTATCCAATAGGCCTTGGGTTTCGTCCAGCCGGAGACAAGGAAAGCGAGGGAGACGGCCGCACGCCTGAAGGCGACTTTCTCATCTGCCAGAAAAACCCTGTAAGCCGATTCAACAAGGCGCTCATCCTCAACTACCCGGACAGAACACATGCCGAGCGAGCGTTTTTCGCGGGCATTCTTTCATCTCCGGAATTAAAAGAGATACTTACAGCCGCCGAACGCAAGGCTTCGCCTCCCTCGTACACCAAACTGGGCGGCCAGGTTTACATTCACGCAGGAGGCGCGCACAAGGACTGGACTCAAGGCTGCATCGCCCTCTACGACAGCGATATGGATGAGCTTTTCAAGATCGCCTCCATTGGTACCCAGGTGCATGTCAGGCCCTGATTTTACGCGATTCACTTCTTTATTTGAGTGTGCCCCCCCGTCCGAAAACCATGTACGGCTCCCGGAATGGATTCCTTGCCCTCAGCAATGCAGGGTGAACACTTTTTAAGCCGAATGCCCCGGGTCAACTCAGCGTTTGCGTCTCTTGTTTCTACGGTACTGACAGTGGGCTAAACGCGGATTACAGATTCTGCTGACCGATTCGCAATTTTTTTATAAACAACTCAAGTCCCGGCAGCCGGGGTCCCCCGATATCGGGATTTTTGTTTCAATCGCAGGTAACCGTCTTAAAAACCGGAGCTGTTCATAAAACGCAAGAAGGCAGCATGAGCGATTTTCACCCATGCTGCCTCCGGATCTACACTAAATCACGCTGCAGGCGGTCGAATTCGGACCAACTTCCGCCGGCATCGAGCCTTTATTATTCTTTTTCTTTCTTCTTGTCTTCTACAACGCACTTTTCGAGCAGCTTTTCGTACTGCTCGTCCACCCTGCCCTGAATGTACTGAACTTCGGCTTCGGTCAGATGGCGGAAGCGGCGCTGCGGCTTGAAGTATTCGCTAATCGGCTTTGGCTTCGCCACTTTGCGCGACAGATGGAATTCCCCGTCGATTACTTCGTAGAGCGGGAAGACTTTCGACTGCACGGCCAGCCTTGCCACTTCTATACTCTCGTCTATCCCGCACCGCCAACCGGTGGGGCATGGAGAGTAAATGTGGATATAGGCGGGGCCGGGGACCAGCGAAGCCTTCTTCACCTTGTTCATAAGGTCGACCGGGTAAGCCGGGGTCGCGGTGGCGACGTAGGGTGTGCCGTGGGCTACAGCGATTTCCGCCATATTCTTCTTCCAGGTCGACTGGCCCGAGCTTTGCTTGCCTGCGGGAGAGGTCGTGGTCGAAGCCCCGAAAGGAGTCGAGGAAGAACGCTGAATACCTGTGTTCATGTAAGCTTCGTTGTCGAAGCAGAAATAGATGAAGTTGTGGCCGCGCTCGAGGGCGCCGGACAGTGCCTGCATACCAATGTCGGCGGTTGCGCCGTCACCGCCGTAAGCGATGAAGGTGACACCGGGCTGATTGATTATCTTCTTGCGGTTCATCGCTTTATAAGCTGATTCCGCGCCGCTTACCACGGCGGCGGCATTTTCGAATGCCACGTGAATCCAGGGTACCCGCCACGCGGACTGCGGATAAGGAGATGTGATAATTTCCATACACCCGGTAGCGCTGCATACGACAGCGTTGTTTCCGATTGCTTTCATTGCCTGCCGCAACGCCAGTACCTCTCCGCAGCCCTGGCACGCGCGATGACCGGGTGATACGGGTTCCACCTCAGGCATGTTCTTGAGGTTAAACCCCTTGAAATTCTTCAGAGCGTCAGATGCGATTCCCATTTATTCCCTCACATTGATGAATTCGTAGGCTGGAAGGTCACCGTTTTTCGCGGAGGCCACTCTTTCGACCATTTCCTCGAAGTTCTGCCCCGTCACATCGCGGCCACCGAGGCCAACCAGGAAGTTCCCCACCTTCGGCAGATGCTTCTTGTCGTAAAGGACGGACTTGATTTCGAGGGCAACGGGCCCGGACACTTCTCCACCGGCAAAGGCAGTGACCCTGTCGAGAAGGACCAGATTCTTTGCGCCCTTGATCGCCTCGAAAAGCTCTGCACCGGGGAAAGGCCTGAAAACACGGATGCGTGCTATCCCGACCTTCTTGCCCTTTGCCCGCATCGCGTCGATTGCGGTCATGGCGGTCTGGGCTATGCTGCCTATCGCGACGATAATGGTATCGGCGTCTTCGGTCTTGTATGTTTCGATCAGCTTGTACTGACGTCCGAACTGCTTGGCGAAATCATTGAAGATTTCCTGGATCACAGGCTTTGTCGCTATGAGCGCCTGATCCTGTGCCATGCGGGCTTCGGTGTACACGTCCGGCATGCCCACGGGACCAAAAGTGACAGGATGGTCGGGATCGAGGCGGAGCGTCGGCCTGAAAGGCGGCAGGAATTTCATGACGTCTTTTCTATCGGGTATTTCGATCGGCTCGATTACGTGGCTCATCGTAAAGCCGTCCAGGTTCACCTGCACCGGCAGGCTTACCCTTTTGTCTTCACCGATGCGGAAAGCCAGAACAGACATATCGACGGCTTCCTGCCCATTTTCCGAGATGAGCTGAATCCAGCCGGTATCCCTTGCGTACATCAGATCGGCATGGTCGTTCCAGATGTTGATCGGTGCGCTCAACGCGCGGTTTGCTACGGCCATTACAATCGGGAGCCGCAGGGCCGAAGCGATATAGCAAAGCTCGGACATCAGGGCATAGCCCTGGGAACAGGTTGAGGTAAAGGTACGCGCTCCTGCAGCCGAAGAGCCTATGCAGGCGCTCATAGCGCTGTGCTCGGATTCGACGGGAACGAAATCGGCATCCAGGTGGCCGTCGGCTACAAGTTCGGAGAGGTGCTCGACAATGTGCGTCTGAGGAGTGATCGGGTAAGCCGCAACAACGTCGACATCACACAGTCCTACCGCTTCGGCAACAGCGATTGAGACTTCAATACCAATAGGCTTGGACATGTTAGTCGACCTCCTGAATCATGGTGATGGCGTCAACAGGGCATTCCTTGGCGCAAATGCCGCAGCCCTTGCACCAATAGTAGTTTTGAGGGAAGTAGCCCTCAGCGTCCTTGCTGTAAACCATATCGGGGCAGAAAATATAGCACTGACCGCACTTGGTGCACTTCTCGCGGTCCGTTTCGGGCCGCATTGACCGCCAGTCTCCGGTTTTCAGCTCTGCTGCGTTGCCCGGATTGGTAATGGCGATCCCATAGGTCAATTCTTTCCAACTCTTGATTCCGGTCTCTTTAGCCACTGTTATCCCTCCACTACCTTAGTTTCTTCGAAAGCGCGGTTACACGCGTTAATGTTCTTCTCTGCAATGGGTCCAAAGCGGTGCTTGATCGGCTCCTGCAAACCGCTCATCTGAATAACTCCCGTTGCCTTGACAAGAGCACCTAGCATAGTAGTGTTGGTGATGGGAACCCGCATGGTATCCATGGCAATCTTTGAAGCATCAACGGTCGCGAGCTTGGCCTTTATGCCGGTTTCCTTGCGGACCTGTTCCACACTCTTGGTGGTGTTCAGAATTACGATCCCACCTTTTTGCAGCCCCGCTTCGACATTGACGATCTTGAGGAGCGTGGGGTCGAGGACGATGACTATGTTCGGTTCATACACCTTTTCCCGGGTAACTATCGGGGTCTCACTCACCCGAACGAACGCCATAACTGGAGCGCCGCGTCGTTCCGGGCCGAAGCTTGGAAATGCCTGAGCATACTTCCCTTCTCCGATTGCTGCCAGGGCCGTAAGTTCGGCAGAGGTCACGGCCCCCTGGCCTCCACGTCCATGAAATCGAATTTCAACCATAGTTTTTCTCCACACTAGCGTTGCAGGTCAAATAGCGCTCACCTCAGGAAGCCCTTCAACATTGAGCAAGCTACGGCGAACCACTCATCTTCCATCTAAGCATCGATTTATCATGCTTTGTGAAAAAAAAGTCAAGCTTTTTTTGGTTTTTTGCATTATCAAGCGGGTGGTCCTGAACTGCATATCAGCACAACAAAATCGCCTTGCCCTGGACAAAGCACATGCCCGAATCAGCCTCCGTCTGCTCCTCTAACTGCCGCGAGGCACTCGTCTCGTCGCTGATACCGCAGGGCCGGCGCATATCTCCGTAAAGCCGCTGTTTGACATAGGAAAGAAGCGATTCTTACCTTTATTAACCAGGAATGGGTCTCTGAAACGTTGCAACCTTAACGATGACCAGCTTTACCTTAGCTGAACATCTGCAGAATGCGTGTCGTGAAAACGAACGCAAACTTTCCCCCGCCCCGTCAGTTCGACGGTCCAATGTGAGTCTGGAGACAGCAAACGCCAGGGCATCTTTGAACCTTGGGCTAAGAGCCGCCGCACTAAAAAGCCTGTCTTCCCTTCAGCGCCCTTTCGACGGTTACGCGGTCGGTGTATTTGAGGTCGCCCCCCATAGGAATGCCGTATGCTATCCGGGTTACGCGCACTGGGCGGTCTTTGAGGATTTGCAGAAGGTAATGAGCGGTTGCCTCCCCTTCACTGCTCGGGTTGGTCGCTATTATAATTTCGCTGATTCTTTCTGAGCTGAGGCGGGCAAAAAGTTCCTTGATTCGGATTTGCTCGGGACCGACCCCGTCAAGAGGTGCCAGGACGCCCTGGAGTACATGATAGCGGCCTTTGAAAGCACCCGATTGCTCGATGGCCAGAAGGTCGGCCGTGCTTTCCACGACGCAGACTTGCCCGATATCCCGCGCCGGGTCGCTGCAAATGGCGCAAACCGGCTCGTCGGTAAAATGAAAACAGATCGAGCAGGTCCGTATATTGTCTCGAAGCTGCCGGATGTTTTCCGCAAGCGACTCGGTCTCGCCACCTGGCGCTTTGAGAAGATACATGGCGATTCGGGTGGCGCTCTTTTCCCCAAGCCCGGGAAGTTTGCTCAGTTGCCTGATAAGGCTGCTCAAAATCGGTGGATATGCGTTCATTTACCGTTAAAAAAGCCCCGGCATGTCCAGCCCTGGAATGTTGAGCCCGCCGGCCAGTTTTCCCATTTCGGCGGCCGCCATTTCCTGGGCTTTTCTCAAGCCGTCGTTCACGGCTGCAACTATCAGGTCCTGCAACATTTCGATATCTTCAGGGTCGATCACCTGGGGTTCTATCTTAATGCTGAGAACTTCCTGCCTGCCGTTGACCACCGATGTCACCATACCTCCCCCGGCGCTCCCTTCGACTTTCTTGAAAGCCAGGTCTTCCTGCATTTTGGCCATCTTCTCCTGCAGCGCCTTAACCTGCTGGAGCGGGTTGAATCCCTTCGCCATTGTCTTTTTTCCTCCGATTGAATTTGTGAGACCGCAAGTCTCAAGGGTAACCCTTAAAACATAAATCTAGAGACGGCAATAAGTCAAATCTACTTATTATTCTTCCCGCCTTGAAATCTACTCGGCTCGACTCCTTTAGGCGGTTTCACCTCGATGAGTTCAGCCCCCAGAATCTCAATTGCCTGCTGAACGGCAGGATGATTGATAATATGTTTTGTGCCCGAAGGTTTAGCAGCTTTGGACCCCTGAGCCGCTGTACCCCTGGAAGTCCGGGACGGTTTTTTCACTATAATCCATTGCAACCGCGAACCAAAGAAAGCCAGGGAGGCATCACCGAGTTTCTGGATAAATTCCGGACCATTGGCACTCTTCTCAAAAATGTCCGGGACCTCAAGCTCAAGGGATTCCCCGGAAGCCTTGACTGTACAGTGCGAAACTTTGGCCCACAGAATAGGATTGTGGTTTTCGAGAAAGGCTACGAACACCGGCCAATCCTCGACGGCTTTCGGGGCCGATACCGGCAAAGAGAGTTTCTGGTTCCCTTCAACAGGAAAATCTGCCTGTACGGGGAACTCCGGATCAGGTGCCGGGAGTGGTTCGTAGCTCTCGGTAAAATCGGATGACGGTGGAACCGGCCCCAAATCGGGAGTGACACCGGATAACGGCGGCACGGCTTTTTTTGCTCCCGGTTTTTCGCGGCTGGAAGCGCCAGGCTGATCCTGGACGGGACGCGATGGCGGCGCACAATTGGGCGGCGGCGAAGAAGGCGCGTTCTTATCGAAACCGGGCCGGCTTTCGGAAATAACGCAGGCAGAAGCTCCATGCCCCTCTTTCAGATTGCGTTCAAGCGTTGCGATCCTGTCCAGCACAGCATCTATAGATTCGAGCTGAGGAAGCTGGGCCATGCGCAAAAGAAGCATCTCCAGCGCGATCTTCGGCATGCTAGAACGGCGGATTTCCTCCTCGCCCCTGAGCAGCATCTGGAAATAGACATGCAGGGACTCGGGAGTAGTCGTGGCCGCCAGATCCTTCAACAGTTTCATCTCGTCTTCGGGCAAATCCAGCCGCGTTTCACGGTCATCGGAAATGGCTATGAAAAGCAGATTCCGGAAATGGTCGCAAAGATGCTGGCAGAAGCGCCTGCTGTCGATTCCGCGCCGGTATATGTCTTCGATAATGCCCAGGCAGGCCTGGGCATTTCCTGAAAGGACCGCCTCTGCGGCCCTCAATACACTTTGCCTGTCGATCACACCAAGAATGTCAAGGATTTCACTGTCAGGAAGCCCGTCGCCGCTGAAAGCCAAAAGTTGCTCCAGAAGGCTCTGCGCATCGCGCATACTTCCGTCCGCCTCCCGCGCGATGGCATAAAGGACTCCTTCCGAGAAATCAACACCTTCCTGCGAGGTAATTGTTTTGAGATGTTCCACTATTTGCTGCAGGCCCAGGCGCCGGAAATCGAACCGCTGACACCGGCTGAGGATAGTAGCCGGGATTTTATGAGGCTCAGTCGTTGCAAATATAAAAATTACGTGCGGGGGCGGTTCTTCGAGGGTCTTCAGCAGTGCGTTGAAAGCCTCCGGGGTCAGCATGTGCACTTCATCGATAATATAGACTTTATAGCGCCCCTTCGCAGGCCTGTAGCGAACAGTTTCCCTCAGCTCGCGTATATTGTCGATTCCCCGGTTGGAGGCGCCGTCGATTTCGATAACGTCAACTGAGTTTCCCTTCGATATTTCGAGGCAGTTAGAACATTGATTGCACGGGATGGGGGAAGGCCCCTTTTCGCAATTGAGGGCTTTAGCCAGGATTCGCGCGATGGATGTTTTCCCCACCCCGCGGGCTCCGGTAAAAAGATAGGCATGCGCTATGCGATCCAGCCTGACGGCGTTCTGGAGCGTCCGTGTCGCATGCGGCTGGCCGATTACTTCTTCGAAGGTCTGAGGCCGCCATTTCCGGGCAATGACAAGATAGGACATAAACGGCTGTTAGCTTGCAATCTGAAAGTACCAAGGGTTTCGGCAGAAAAATATAAAGACCGCCAGTTTTGGGTTTTGGTCAGGGGCTACGGCTAAAGAGTGGCGGAGAGAGAGGGATTCGAACCCTCGATACACCTTTTGGGCGTACACACGATTTCCAGTCGTGCTCCTTCAGCCTCTCGGACATCTCTCCGCAAATAAACTTTATCCTGTAGCCTAAAATCAAAAACCACCAGTTCTTGTTTTTGTGGCGGAGAGGGTGGGATTCGAACCCACGTGCCCTGCTATTCACAGGACAACTCGATTTCGAGTCGAGCCCGGTACGGCCACTTCGGTACCTCTCCTCAATAACGACCCTTCTTTTTTACCCCGATGCGGGGAAGAACCTGAAGCTTTCATTCTAATGTAAGTGGAGAGCAATTCAAACGATATTTGCCCCAAAATGTCTAATTTCATATTTCTAAAGGGCGAAACGGCCTTCTCAGCCCCGGCGCTCTTTGAAGAACCTTCGCAAAATCTGAGCACAGCTCTCAGCCAGGACCCCCGCTGTAACATCAATTTGATGGTTGAAGCAAACAACCCTCGTCAGATCCAGCACACTTCCCGCCGCCCCGCTCCGTGGGTCGCGCGCGCCGAAAACCAGGCGGCGCACCCTGGCGTGAAGCATCGCCCCGACACACATCGCGCATGGCTCGAGTGTGACATACACAACGGTTCCAGGCAACCTGTAGTTGCCGGCGATGGTGGAGGCGCCCCTGATTGCCAGGATTTCGGCATGCGCCGTCGGATCATTAGATATAATCGGCTTGTTGTGCGCTCTTGAGAGGATTTCTCCATTCACGCCAACGATTACTGCCCCGACCGGTACTTCGGCCAGCAAGTAACCTTTTTCTGCCTCTTCGATTGCAAGGCCCATAAAGAAATCATCGCGTTCCAAGACTACTCTCAATCCGCCCGGTCAGCATGACCGATTGCCAATAGCACAGTTTTAGTATATAGAAAAGTCCTTTTCCGTATATTTTGGTGCGGCAGGCGGTACCGGCATTATTACTTTAAATAGTGGCAGTTCCCATCTGGAACACCGGTACAGCTTACTGCCAGGAGGGAAAAGGATCTTTGGCCGTCTCAAAATGTTGATGGCAAGGAATCCGGAATGGAAACCGGTTAACGGTCTCGCTTCAGTTCCAGCTTAGGGCCCGATCTTCGCGTGGTCCGTCCGGAACAGGGGGGTGTGTTTTCCATGAAAAAGGACGGCAATGCAAGATTATGGCCGGCGTGCTCGCAGGCCGATCCGCCGCCTCAAAAAAAGAACGCCTGTCCGGATTGTCATTTCTGCCAGCTTTGCAGCGACGCACGTTGCAATTGCTGCCGAAGCGCAAAGTCCACGGGAAGTTGTTCCAAAATGAGCTTGAGTGAGCAGATTCGACTGTATGATGAAATTAACGCTAACGACCCGCTTCTGACAAAGAAATGCAAATGAAAAAAAATTTACCTCGGTCCCGGTGCTTTCACGTTTTCGCTGCGCTTGTAATCGTTTACATTATCGCTCTTTCCGGGGTGGTCGAACCATCGTCCGGAGAGACGCCTGACTCCTACAACTACGACCGCCAAACGGTTTCGAACGAAAAAGTTCTCGCCGCCGAACCTGAAAAGGCCCGGGATGAGAGGGGATCATCTACGCTTTGGCGCAGCAGCATCTGGGAGAGCCTGCCCACTGAAACCTTAAATGGCCCTGAGCCCACCCCTGCCTGCGAAGCTTACCAGCAAAATGATTGGAAACCCATATTCATCGACTCGCAATTCGAGCTGAACCAGGGAGGGGCGCTGCTTCTTGCCCGCCTCCATACGCTCGAAGACGAGGCCGTAGACCCACGCCCATTCGAACTGGATGAACTGTCTCAAAGTCTCGAAAAGCTGGATCGATCCAGATCCGCGCTCAAAGCCGCTGCCCCCGACCTCAGGGACAGCAGGGCCGAGTCCCTTTCCAATTCCGATGACCTCATGAAAAAATACGAGGCAACCTTCCGGGCAGCGAGCGAAGTGGATATCAGGCTTACCTCCGCTTTTTTCCTCTTCGCCCGGGAAATGAATCCTTTTCTACAGAAGGAAGAGTACCAAAAAGTGGTTTCGGGCGAGGTTCCCATTTCGAAGTTTCTAAAGGACCTTGAGCCGCAAACATTCAACTATGATGCACTCATTCCGGCGTATCAGAGGTACAAAAAGCTCGCCGCCCAGGGGACTCAGCAACATGTCACAATGCCGTCCAAGCTGCATATCGGCGAGTCCGGAAATCATATACGGGACTTGCAAAAAAGACTGCAGCAAGAAGGTTTTTACTCCTCAAATATCACAGGGGTCTACGATAACGTTACTCAGTGCGGTGTGAAAGAATTTCAGGCCGCCCACCTGCTTGACCCCGATGGATCTGTCGGCCGGCAGACCCAGGAATGGCTCAACGTCGCCTTCAAGGACAAGGCCGACTTGATCGCGCACGCCTTGGAAGCCATTCGGCAAAGCCCTTCGCGTGTGCACAGCCGGTTTATCCGGATAAACATTCCTCAATTCACGCTGGAGTATTACAAAGATGGGCAACTCCAGGAAGCTCACAGGGTAGTGGTCGGCAAGGCGAGCGGGAAGAGGGTAAAATTCCGGGGTAAGATGGTCGGAGAGAACCAGACTCCAACCCTTACCAGCGAAATCCAACGGGTAATCCTTAATCCGCGCTGGTATGTTTCGGACCGGATCAGGCTGGAGTTGGAAGTTGAGTCCAAATCCGACCCGGAGTGGTTTGCCAAGCGCGGCTATGTCAGCATGAATTCACGATATCCCTCGGGCACCCCAAGGCTCTTTCAGAGCCCCGGGCCCAAAAACGCGCTCGGCCGCGTAAAATTCGAGTTTCCCAACCCCTATGCCGTTTACCTGCACGATACTCCGCTGAAGCAACTGTTCTCGAGGACGCGCAGGGACTTTTCCCATGGCTGCATACGCGTCGATAAAGCCATTGAGCTTGCCGAAAGGCTTCTAAGAGATGATCACAACCCGAATGCCGAGAAGATGAATACGATTGTTACCGGGTCCGGGTCCAATCAGGTTTTTGTGAACCTCTCGCACCCGATTCCCATCTTTATTGAATATATTCCAGTCGTCACCAAGGGGAGTGCCCAGGTAGTCTTCGCTGGTGACCCCTATGAGATTCTGAGAGAAAATGACGGCCAGAAAGGATGACAATCTCATTCCAAAGTCATTTTCATCTCTCTCAAAAACTCAGATCAATTTTAAGTTACTATATTTTCAAAGGAAATTTTGCTTCATGACTTACCAGGTTTTAGATATATAATTACGAGTGGCTATTATTATCTAACCATATCAACAGCTTAACATGCCTCAATTCATCATGATGATTAACCTTTCGAAAATAAATTTCATATTCCTTCATATCAAACATTTTATAGTGATATTTCAATAGCTTAAACACTAACCTGAAATTAATTAAAGCAGATTATGAAAAAACTGTTTGACTTAAACGTCTTATTTTTGGTACTTAAGTGGAATTCCAAAAATAGTTGAACAGCTTTGGCGAATGGTGGGGGAATCTTCAAAGGCAAACATGAGGGGGAAGTTTATGGGGGGAGCCAGATCACGAAGGGCATTAGACTATGCCCTGGTTCTGACGGCCGTATGTGTAGTCTCTTCTTTGACTTTTATCCAAACATGTCAAGCGCTTACCGCCTCTTATGGCTGCCCGTACAAGGGACATCTGGAAAATGGTGTCGTATTTCCAAATCAGTTTCCGGGTTACCATCTACGTGATGAGAGCAGGTCCTACACAACTCCTGAAGTGGTTGGCGCTCTGCTCGACGCGATAGAGGCTGTCCGGACGCAGTTCCCTGATACGTGCGATCTTTTCCTCGCAGATTTTACCTGCGGGAGTGGAGGAGCCGCCGCCCATCACCGCTCTCACCAGAATGGGAGGGACGTTGACATCGGGCTGTACGCCGAGGGCAACCAGCCCCTGAATACTTTGGTTCCAATGAACAGGGGTAACCTTGACGCCGCCAAAACCTGGTGCCTCATCGAAAACCTGATAGCCTCGCAGCGCGTGCAGTATATTTTCCTGGACCGGAGCGTCCAGAAGGTACTCTATGATTACGCGGTCACCCGCGGCTATGATCAGGCGTACCTGGAGCGCGTTTTCGGAAATGTGCGAGGGTCCTTGATTCAGCATATTCCAAATCACGTAGATCATATGCACGTCCGGTTTTTCACTCCATGGTCCACTCTTGCTGCGCACATTGGAGCCGATGAGACAGACAAGCAATCGGTTATCGAGGCCGCTCAGCAGTCATATCTGCCCAAGAAGGTCAATTACTATGTGAACGGTTCTGAGAAGGGACTTGACGAACTTGCCCGCAGCTTCGGAGTTACCCGGGGTGACCTGTGCAGGTGGAATCATATAAGCCCTTCCACCGTGCTCGTTCCGGGCAGTTGCCTCGTATTCTTCAAGAGGAGTTTCGAAAGCGAGCAGGTCCTGCTGGCCCGCTCACTGCAGCCCGGATTCATTGCGCAGGCCCCTGCTGTCAGAATGGCTTCTCTTCGCACCGAATCGGAACAAAAGAGTGTATCCGATACGGCTCTTTCGGCCGACGATGAGATTGATGCTGAGCCTGTTGCGAAGGAAAACAAGTCAGGGCACACCGCAACTTCGGCCCCTGCATTCCGGACCTGTAAAGCAAAGAAAGGCGACACTCTCGAAAAGATCGCCCGTCGCAACGGGCTGGATGTTAAGCTTCTTTGTCAATTGAACGGGATCAAGAAGGCTGCTCCGCTGAAACCCGGCGTGACGGTAAAAACCGGCACTGCGAAGGTTTATGCAAGCGCCGGCACAGTTGCAACCGATGCACGCAGGGGGGGATCATCATCTTCATCGATTTGCTTCGCCTCCGATTCCAAAAAGCCAGGCTCGCCAACTGCTGCCTATTACACTGTGAACAGGGGCGGCAACCTGCGCGACGTGTCAAGGAAGACCGGGATTGGGCTTTCCTCCCTTTGTCAGTTGAATGGACTTAGCCGCAACGCCAATCTCAAGCCTGGGCAGAGAATAAAGCTTACTCAGGCAAATCTGCCTGTAAGACCATCTTTGGGCAACGCTTCATGCTCGATCAAAGATTCCGGGAAAAAGCCTGCGGCAGTTAAGCCGAACAAGAAATCTTCGAAGGCATCGGAAGCAAAAGCCAAATCCACTACCTCAAAACCCTCGGCCAAGGGGAATTCCAAATCGGCGGCGAAAGGAAAAGTAAGACCTGCGGCGTCCGCCAAAACGGCAGCGAAGAAGGCGGCCTTGAAGCAAACGGGCAAGTCCGGGAAGCAAACGACCCTTGCAAAGAAATAAATTTGTTCGGGCCGGCGGGAACGTGAGTAAACTCCCGTGTACCGGCCCTTTTCTTTTTTAGAATATAGGATATATTGAAAAGCTAAACGGGCACTATGCGGTGCCCGTTCTTTTTTGTGCTTATGTTTGAAGAAGAATACGGCAGCAGTTCCATTTCAGAGAAAAGCGTCTGGAGTTCAAATGTCCAACAACACAGCAGAAAAAATTGAACGGCTGAGAAACATCGGCATCAGCGCGCACATAGATTCCGGGAAAACAACTCTTACAGAGCGAATCCTGTTCTACACCCGGCGCATTTACGCCATTCACGATGTGAAGGGAAAAGATGGCGTTGGCGCCACAATGGATTTCATGGAACTGGAAAAGGAGCGCGGGATCACCATCCAGTCCGCCGCCACCTGTTGCTCGTGGGAAGATCACCCGATCAACATCATCGATACGCCGGGTCACGTCGATTTCACCATCGAAGTGGAACGGGCGCTTCGGGTCCTCGACGGGGCCGTCCTCGTGCTGTGCGCCGTCGGCGGGGTTCAGTCACAATCGGTTACCGTTGACCGGCAGATGGTACGCTACCACGTCCCCAGGATAGCTTTCGTAAACAAGTGCGACAGGACCGGGGCGGACCCTCTCCGGGTAGCCCGGCAACTTCAGGAGAAGTTGAACCACAATCCGGTGCTGCTTCAGATACCCATTGGCCTCGAGAGCGATCACCAGGGGGTAATCGACCTGGTGTCCATGAAAGCACTCACTTTCGGGGGAGAACATGGCGAGCAATTGATCGAAGCAGAGATACCGGCGGAATTTACCGATCTGGCGCGAGCCCAGAGGGAGCAAATGCTCGATGCGGTATCCTTGTATTCCGATGAATTGACGGAGGCGATTCTGGCCGAGGAGCCGATATCCGAAGATATGGTTCAGAAAGCTATCCGTAAGGGCACCCTCGCCTTGGAGCTTACTCCCGTTCTCATGGGTTCGGCTTACAAGAACAAAGGGGTCCAGCCGCTTCTGGACGCTGTCCTGAAGTACCTCCCCAGCCCGCTCGATATCGAGAACGACGCCCTTGACCTGGACAAGGAGGAGGAGCGGGTCGTGCTTGGAAGCGTGTCCGATGCGCCGCTGGTAATGCTTGCGTTCAAACTCGAAGTAAGCCGTTACGGGCAGCTCACCTACGTTCGCCTCTACCAGGGAACCCTGAACAAGGGCGACACAATCGTCAACACGAGAACGGGCAAGCGTGTGAAGGCAGGACGCCTGGTACGGATGCACGCCGATGAGATGGAGGAAATCGAGTCGGCGACGGCCGGCGACATCGTGGCACTTTTCGGGATCGACTGCGCCTCAGGGGATACATTCACGGACGGGAATGTGCGCTACGCAATGACATCGATGCACGTGCCTGCTCCTGTTATTTCGCTTGCAGTAAAGCCCAAGGATAAAAAGGCCGAGATGAACCTGAGCAAAGCCCTTACCCGCTTTACCAAAGAGGACCCCACATTCAAGGTTTACCTAGATGAGGAAACCTCCGAGACTATAATCTGCGGGATGGGTGAACTTCACCTTGAAGTCTATGTCGAGCGGATGAGGCGCGAGTACAATGCAGAGATCGAAACAGGCATGCCGAAGGTCGCCTATCGCGAATCGCCCACCCGCCGGGCGGAATTCAACTACACCCATAAGAAACAGACCGGCGGGTCTGGGCAGTTCGGCCGTATCGCAGGGTTCCTGGAGCCGCTTTCCGAAGGAGATTTCGAGTTTGTCAATAAAATCACCGGCGGGTCAATTCCGACCGAATTTATACCATCATGTGAGAAGGGCTTCAGACAGTGTCTGACCAAGGGAGGATTTGCGGGATTTCCGGTCGTCGGAGCGAAGATTACGATAAACGACGGGGCATCCCACTCGGTGGACTCATCCGACATGGCTTTCCAGCATGCGGCAATCGGAGCCTTTCGCGAAGTCTACCAAAGATCGGCCCCAGTGCTCCTGGAGCCTATCATGCGCGTTGTGGTCGAAACCCCTTCCGAGTTCCAGGGCTCAGTACTGGGAAGCCTGAACCAGAGACGCGGGATAATCCAGTCCACATCGGAAGACGGCGTTTTCTCGATGGTAGAGGCCGAAGTACCACTCTCGCAGATGTTTGGCTACTCGACCGTGCTGCGCTCCTCAACCCAGGGCAAGGCTGAATTCACCATGGAATTCTCCAGGTACAACGTGGTCCCAAAAGCCCTGGCCGAGGAAATCATAAAAAAGGAGAAGGAAAACCGCAAGTAACGGGGGTCATAGAAATCGCTTCGCTCCAAGAGTGAAGTGTGAAGGGTGAAAATTTCACTCTTCTAACTTCACACTTCTCTTGGGAGCTGCCTGGTTTCCGGATGGAAACTATTCAGGGAATCGGGGATGTTGGATTTAATTCCTCAATTTTTTTTAAATCATTTCTGCGTTTTGTAGCTTTCCTGGAAGACCTTTTCGTCCACGTTGCCTGAACCCGGACCGCCGCAATCAGGGGTATAGCAGCTAACGTTGATGAACTCGCATTTTGCCTTACAGGATGGACAGGTTTCCGGCGGCGCCACAACATCAATCGTATTCCCGCATTTGTTGCATTTCCAAGTTTCCATAGTTCTCTCCCCATTATAGAAGGTATGCAAAAAACCTAACAGAAAGCCTCCACCATTTACAAACATATCTGCATCGGAGACAATCAACTTAAGAACGCATTCAGGAAATGCAAATCGACTGCCCTTTCTTCTATCGGAGAAAGCTTATTTTTGCGAAATGCAGGAATGCCCAGATGTGAGGCTTGAGATGATCGAATTAAACTGGCTACTTTTTTGCTTTCTTTTTCTGTATCTGGGGCAGAGCGCTTTCAGCATCTGGGTTGACCGCATCAATTTGCTTCATGCTGAGAAACACGCGAACGAGGTGCCGGCCGGATTCGAAGGCTTTATCGATGATGCAAAGCTAACGAGCGCCGGGGCCTATGCGCGGGCAAAAACCCGGATCGGGATTTTTGAGCAAATCGCTTCGGATTTGACGCTCTTTGTGATCCTGCTCTCAGGATTGCTTCCCCTGCTCGTCCGTTTCTCCGATACTCTGGGGCTGCCGCTTATTGCGGCGGGGCTTGTTTTCTTTTTTGTCCCCGAGTTTATTCATTTCCTGGTTGAACTTCCCTTCGGCTACTATAACACCTTCGTTGTCGAGCAGAAATTCGGCTTCAACAGATCCACCCTGAAACTCTGGATATTTGACCTCATTAAGGCGGGGTTGTTAGCGGCCGCCCTCTTTGCAGCGGTCCTTTCCGTCCTTCTGCTCTTCATCGCCTGGTCGCCCCGTTTATGGTGGTTTTGGGGTTTTATTTTTCTGTCAGCCGTGCAGTTGGTGATGGCTATACTCTATCCCGTGGTCCTGGCCCCACTCTTCAACAAGTTCGAACCAGTCCGGGACGTGGAACTTTCCGAAAAGATCAGAACGCAGATGGAAAAAAGCGGCATTCGGGTTAAAAAAATCCTGCAGATGGACGCAGGGCTTCGGAGCCGCCACACAAACGCCTACTTCACCGGAATCGGGAAGACCAAACAGATCGTACTTTTCGATACGCTGATCGAATCGCACACGCACGACGAGATTCTTGCTGTGCTCGCACACGAGGCGGGCCATTACAGAAAAAAGCACGTCCTGAAGCAGCTTCTCATCTTTTCGTCTTTTTCACTCGCGGCTTTTTATGTCACATGGCTCTTCATTCAATGGCCGCTTCTTTTCTCCACATTCGGATTCGGCGCGCCGCTGTCTTACGTCGGGCTATTCCTGGCCGGAGCCTTTTGGCGCAAGGCGGGATTTTTCCTCCAGCCGCTTTACATGAAAATATCGAGGCGTTTTGAAAGGGAAGCTGACTCTTTCGCCGTTGCCATGCTCGGAGATGCTGCCGCGATGATAAGCGCGCTCAAGCAGCTTTCCGTCGATAACCTCTCTAACCTCAACCCGCATCCGCTCTATGTCTGGTTTCACTACTCCCATCCACCCGTTGCGGAAAGAGTCGCGGCGCTGGAAGGGAGGCAGGAAGTCTCATCGGTGCGCGAGCGGCTTTGAAAGACACGGACGTTTAAACGATGACCGGGACTCTCATCAATGTGGGCGCGATCCTCATCGGAACGGCAATAGGCTCTGTGGCCGGCTCCCGGCTGCCGGCGAGGATGCGCCGGATCGTACTTTATGGAATAGGCCTGGTAGTGATTCTTATCGGCTTCCAGATGGCCGTTCGGACTCAGAATATCCTTGTAGTGCTGGGGGCTGTACTAATTGGCGGCATAATCGGCGAATTATTGAGACTTGAAGACAGACTGGAGCAGCTTGGACAATTCTTTCAGGCAAAGTTCTCAAAAGGATCGGAGCATGAGATCGCCGAAGGATTTGTGACGGCGAGCCTGGTATTCTGCGTGGGTCCCATGGCCGTTCTCGGTTCGATTGCGGACGGTCTGAGCGGCGACTACAGTCTGCTCTCCGTAAAGGCCGTGATGGACGGATTTGCTTCCATTGCCTTCGGGGCGAGCATGGGATGGGGGGTCGGGCTTTCGGCGATTTCCATTCTGGTCTACCAGGGAGGGCTGACGCTTGCTGCGAGTGTCCTTCCCGGCGCGCTAAACGACGCTATGATAACGGAGATGACCGCGACCGGCGGTCTGATCATAATCGGGGTCGGGATCAAACTTCTCGATCTAAAAGACCTGCCTCTGGCCAATCTCGTCCCGTCGATCGCCGTTGCACCAATCATACTGGCGCTTATCCCGGTATTCAAAGGCCTCTTCTAACCTGGATTCCCTCAATCCCCCAATCCCCCAATCCCTCAATCCCTCAATCCTTCAATCCTTCAATCCTTCAATCCCTCTTTTTGGTGAGCGCTGAGTCGATCCGTAATTTGATCGCAGGCAAAGATCAACGACTCAAGATCCAAAACCTGCAACACCCGGCTGTCAAAGAGAAATTTCACCCGGCTCGCATAACCCTCATCCTTGATCTCATCCCAGAACAGCACGCGGATTGCAAGCTTCGGGAAAACAGGGAATTCGGCTGTAAAATCCACCCCGTCATCTTTTAGAGATACTTCACGCCCCCACGGACGAATCGCCCGCGCAAGAAGATGCATTTTCCCGCTATAGAGGCGGCTCAACGGCTCCTCGCAGTGTGCCTTCAAGCTCTTGACCTTGGAAACCGAATTCGGCAGGCTTTCCATTCCCACCCAGACGCCGGAGGGTTCGGTCGCTCCACCGATCACGTAATTAAAAATAAAAATCTTTTCCCATGGAGAGAGTTCGCCGCCGGACAGCTTCTTTATATCGGACATGGTCACCAGGACAACGTCGCTAAAATAGGGGATAATGAGTGTGCTCTCACCGGCAGCCTGATCGAATTCCGCTCCAAGACTCTGTGCTGCTACGCGGAAATCACACTTTTTGACTTCCTCGGAAAGGAATTCCATCGTCTTTTCGAAACCTTCGCGGCTAACGCCAATACCCGACCGGAGCTGTTTATTCAACCGATCCCGCAGGGTTTGCACCTGCTGTCGATCCAGGTAGGGACACGCGTCAACATCTTGCTGTCCGGCGATTGCCAAGGTCGCAAAAGCAAGACACGTGTTTTGGCCACATTCTCCACAGTTGGTTCGCGGAGTAAACTTGTAGAGCTCTAGCGGGGCAATTCGATTTCTCAAACTCTCTCGATCAGCCATGGGCTGCATTTCCTCTTAGCACGGAGTTACGGTTCGACATAACCTGCTGAGCCAACGGGCATTTCGCCAGAAGGACATGAAGGTTCCTATCTATATCATTTTAAATCTACCCTGTGCAACGGGGGGCCGGCGACAAGCTGAACATAAGGCATACCTGAACGGGGCGGGACGAGGAAATGGTTGCTAAGCGGTTGCACAGGGGGATCATTACAAATAAAACAGTCCTTGCAGGACGGCGAATATGTTCTAATTAACGTAATCGGTAAGCTGGACCCCGAAATTGGAAGAAATATCCAGGGTAAAAGGAGCTGTCAGCCCTGCCCCTCCCGCAAAAATAAGGAACTGTGTCACTGCTTTTTCGATTAAGGAGCCGTCCTATGTTACTCAATAGTTACACCTTGGAATTCGTTCGCCTCGCGTGCGGGGCCGAAGCACAGCCGGTAGACCTGATAGCCTATCTCAATCAGGATATCAGTGAGGTGATTCCCTATCTGAATGCCGTGCTCGGGGGCTTTCAGTACACCAAAGACCCTCGTTCCGTTTCCTTCAAGCTTCACGGGAAGCTGGTCGTGATTCATCCGAGGGAAATCTGCGTAAATGCCCCCAGTGACCAATCGGAGGGAGAGAAAATCATTGAATGGCTGAAAGAGAAAATCAACGATACCTGGGAGCGCCGAGGAGAAATTCAGCCACGTTTCGAAAGTGCTTCAAAGCCAAAGATGCTCGAAATCTTGAAACTGCTCCCCAAAACTAACTGTGGTGAGTGCGGTGAGCCAACATGCATGGTCTTTGCTTCCTGTGTTGCAGAGGGAGGCAAAAACGCCGATGATTGCCCGCAGCTCGACGGGGAGCAAAAAACAAAACTTGCAGAGTACCTCGGGCAATTCGAATCCGAACCATAAAAGAAACGGGCACAATCACGGAAATAAAAAAGCGGGCAAAGCCCGCAAAGTGAGTGCCGAAGGTCGGAATCGAACCGACACGAGGTTGCCCTCACTGGATTTTGAGTCCAGCGCGTCTACCAGTTCCACCACTCCGGCTTACTTTGGATTTTAGTCAGGGGCTTCGGCGGGTGTCAAGGGAAATGCGAAAAGCCGGACCGAAGATTTAACCGACGAAATCCAGGGGTTAGAATTCAGACCGCTCGCTTCCGGCCCACCGCGTTTCGACAGACGAGAACTTCGCCCTGCAACAGGGTAGACGGGGTGACACGGTGCAACCCGGGCTGGAGCGGTGAGCTAAGCGAATAAAGCGATGACTGCTTTTTTCACCTGTGCAATTTCTCAATATCGGCCAATGGCTGTTGCCCCTGAGGAGTGCTCTATCAGCAATCATTTTCCGGATAACAACGGCCAATGGTATTTAGTCGAATAAAAAATGTAGTGACCATATAGCTATCCTGAGAGGGACTCCCCGATCGAGACGGCCGGCACCCGCTATATCCCCGCTCCGCCATCTCCCATGCTCCTCAAGACAGATCTTCATGTCCCTTCGGGACACCCTGCAACCACGGAAAGACCCGTAGGGTGGGCTAAGCGGAGGGCAGCCCACCACCGAAACTTTTCGTAAGAGCAGCTTTTGAGGGCTTAACAAATCGACTTAACAAATCGGCTTGACACCTCCGCTCAAATTGGATAGAGAAGTATGGTTACGCCTAAGCTGAACTAAGATTTCGGCATGGCAGCTATACGGGGCTGTAGCTCAGTTGGGAGAGCGCTTGAATGGCATTCAAGAGGTCCGGGGTTCGACTCCCCGTAGCTCCATAAGACAAATCAGGGGGTTAGCGTTAGTGCGCTGGCCCCTTTCTCTTTGGGTGTGCATATAGTGTGCACAAGATCACCTTAAGAATGCCCTCAAAAGTCTCATCCACGGCTCCTCAGGATTTCCCAAATGCCCCTAATTTGTGGGGTTGACGGTTGTAAAGCAGGATGGATAGCGGTCTTCAAGGGTCTCGATGCAGGGGATGTATTCTGGAACGTTTTCCCAACTTTTGAGCAACTGGCATTCAGAACTCCCACTCCCCAAGTCATCGCCGTTGATATCCCCATAGGCCTGCCGAATGAAGGCCCACGGGCTTGTGATCTCGAAGCACGAAGTAAGCTTGGCCGCAGGGCCAGCAGTGTTTTTCCAGCCCCTATCCGCCCCGTCCTTGCTGCCACGTCCTACAATGAGGCTTGCCAAATTCGATTTCATGCCGAAAAGAAGAAAATGTCCCGCCAAGCTTGGGGCATAGTTAGCAAAGTCCGTGAAGTCGATGAGCTTCTGCGCCAAAATCCAGAGTTGCGATCACGAATCCGCGAAGTCCACCCGGAAGTGTGCTTCTATTACATGAATGGCGGGATAGCTCTTCCAGATTCGAAGAGAACTGAAGCGGGACAGATAGCACGTCGCATCCTCTTGCAGCCTCAATTCGGCGAGTGGCTGAATATAGCAGTAACAGCCCAGAGACCTTATGGCTGTGCGCCTGATGACATTCTGGACGGCTTCGCGGCACTTTGGACGGCTGAAAGGATCGCTGAGAGCAGAGCCTCTTCAATCCCCGCAATCGCCGCAGTGGACTCCTGTGGGTTGCGCATGGAAATCGTTGCGTAAAATACGCCAAGACAAGCGTTCGCGAGTTAACATATTGAAATCATGTCCGTTATGCACTCAGGCCACATCGAGATTTCACACAGTGGCAAGATCGTTTTGAACGGCTGAACTCGAATATAATTCTGCCTTGATGCCACTGCTCCATGGCCATATCCTGACCTTGAGATTCAAGACCACAATGACGCCAAGACGACTTTGATCTAGACCGCTGTTTCTGAACAGGGGACCTGCAGGCGTGAACAGTCCCCTGGACCCTCTTTGAGGTGGGTAGGGAAGAGTATTGTCTCGATCGGCGTAAGTCGCTATGATTAGTCGCGATGCAGACCGAAATCGCTGAAAACCGGAGGCTTGGATCGATATCGGCTGCCGGTTTTTTAGCTTCTTATATGGACTGAGATCCGCGAATTCGAATCTTACGCGGATCAATCGAAACACTGTTATGGGGAGCAGATGATGCACAGGCTGGAACTTTCTGTTCACAATGTCACCGACACCTACAGCGTGAGAACCTGAGATGGCCGTTGCGGTGGCGAAGGGGGCGGAAGGACCTGGGCACCCAGGACTCGATGCAGTGTCTCCAGCCGTCAGGACTGAGGCGACGATCCTAATTTCCGGACTGAAACTGAAGCTGGATCGGCTACTTGGACCAGCATTCACACTTCGCTCGCTTCGATATTGCCGGATTGACCGTCAACCTCCACCTTCAGGTGGTGCGAATATACAGGTGCAGTTGAACGGAAAGATCGGTGATTCGTCGATCGCTACTTGTGTGGTAAGCGGGTCAGTAATAGAGTCCCTGGCTACATGGCCGTCCGGCCTGCGCGACCATCAGGAAGGTTGGTTGACTCGCCGGATACGGAGAGCGTTGACAGATAGCCTAGAGAGCGGCCATGTCTATCACATAGGTGGCTCGTTTCACGATGAAGACACTCCGGCAAACCTGACACCAAGAAAGGGGGAAGCTTACAGGCGCAGAAGACGCGCAACATAGGAGCTACACTGGGCAAACGCTACGGAACGAGCATATTCCGGGTGCCAATACGGCTCTCGTCGTAGGTCAGCCATTGGTGGCAGGGGCAGGACGACATCCTGCCCCTGCCAGCGGTGGCTGAGCGGCAAAGCGCCTGCATTATAACAGTGGCCAGGGTAACACCTGCGTGGGTTCGATCCCCACCCGCTCCTTTGACGCTCATTGCGTTGAGGTCTTACCTTGGGAGGGCACCACGACTCAAGTCGTGCTCCCCAAGGACACACGGCCCTTATCTAGGTCGCTCTTTCCATCACGGGCGGAGCAACTGGGGGCCGGTGCGGCCCGCCTAACGTGTCATTCCAGCGGACCCGGCAATCTGTGGGAGTTTCAACATCAGTGCCGTTTTTTGTAGCCCTGTGCCACTTCAGCCGGGCCGCTGAATTCGGTTATCAGCGGCCAGGGGTCTCTGGGTGGGTGATTTACATTGTCACACACTTTTTACCGATTTCGGTTCTCGGGTCCAGTGGTCAGATTGGTTTCGACTGTATAACACTTGCTATACACAATCAGGAAACAAATATCTGAAGCCAATCTACGTGTAAAGCACGAGCAACCATTCTGAAAGCACCAAACTGATCCCATGGCTCTGCATCACAATGTCACACGAAGCCCAAAATCGAGGCTCCCGGTTCAGCCCATAGCGAAGCCCATATCTACTTTCCCCTGCAAGCACATCCCCGGCATTAGCCTTGCATACTCCGCATCAAAAGCATTGAATGAAGGGCACTCAGCTCAGAATCTAGGGACTGGTTGAAAGGGCATGATTCTGGGTTCGATCAAGTGTTTGAGTTGACGAAAAAAGTTCGGACAGAAGTGGATTTATACGCGTCACGAGGAAACCGTTTTTGCTGGATAGAATTTCGGATATCGGTGTCCATTTCCATGTTCCGTACATCCAACTAATTTAAATTGGCGGGAAAGCTCTTTACCTCAATTTCATCGTATTTCATTACATCAGTAAGTCTGAATATCGACAGCGAACAATCGTATATTTTGTTTTGAAGAGCCGACTTGAACCCCTTAATTTTGGACGCTTCAATTTGATCTACCGAATCCGTCGAGTAATAATCCACAAGCATCGTGGTTTCACCATTCACCGCATATGCAGCAGCACTTTGGTTATGAGCAAATGAATTAATGGATAAACTTACATTGCCATCACTCTTATGGAACTCCAATCTTCCATCTCCTTTGAATATGCAGGATCTCTTTCCCAAATTCGATAATCCCAATACTATGTGAACCCTAACAGGATTTTGCATCTCCAACTGGGTTTTCATCTCTGCCACCACCTTTCCGACTGTTACTATCTTATTTTTGACATCTTCAAGTACATCTGAGAAAACATTAATCATAATATCCTTGTCCATGTAAATCCATAATCGCCTATAAATGTTTGACGACAACTGATCTTGCTTGTCCTTCCCTTCTACAACTTCATAAAGTTTGAAGTACCTGCCAGGAGCATAAAAGACATTGCCTTGGCCTGGCGACTTCCATATCTCAAGATGAGATCGATATTTTTCATACTTGCGGTCGGTCTGGAACTTTTTTATATACCATTTCGAATCAAAAATAGATATCGTTATAGGCTCAAGGATACCCATAGGTACAGAATCAAATCGTTTCATTAGTTCAACCCTAACATCATTGACTCTTGCTTCAGAATCTAGAAAGCTGGACTTCAAAATGGTTAGCATCTCAACTAAAGCAGATTCGGCACTTGGAAAAATACGTGCCTGCTCATCCACCATACCTATCAAATTTTGCCATTCATCAGTAGAGTGTAACGCAGAAAACCGATCTATAAATATACCACAATCCCTCATTAGGTTTATAACAAGCGGACTGGGATAGATCTTAATATCTTTATTATCAGGACGTGACAAGTCCATTTTGACAATCTCTGCATAAGGCTTTGCTCTCGCCAGATAATCATTTACCGAGGAAGTGATGATGGCCGTTAGGATGATGCAGATAACAGGCCATATTAAGACCTTCAACGCTTTCACCCGACTTTTACCCTCGCCTTCGCTCATCGATATTTCCTTTCCTAGTAGCAGCGATTCTTATTATCAACGGAGACAGCCTTACCGTCATAAACTGCTAGCCCAAAACGAGTTACCGCACTCGGAAAACTCAAAAATTTTACAATTTCTCCTGTGAAGTATACAAGAGAAACATGAAAGAGGGTGATTTTTCGCGAAGGCTTCGACTCTCTTCGCCAGCTCCCGGTGAGAAAGTGGATGTAAGTTCACGAGTGTTGCACAAGTCGTGCAGAAGGCTGTAAACCCTTGGCACACCTATATCACTGCAAGTTCGATTCTCTCCGTCTCTTCTCTCGGAGGTCCGCAAGTGGTCCGATTGCCCAAAATTGCCGCGTAACATGGCGAAACAAAGACAAAATTTGTCAGTCCCGGAGGTTCAAATCCTCTCACCCTCATCTGATCCGTTGACCCTATTAAATCCGTAGTTTTCGCTGATGGTGTTTCATCGGTGTTTCAGAACACTGTAAATTGGCTCCTGCTCTATGTGCTACGGGGTTCGACTCCCCGTAGCTCCATAAGACAAATCAAGGGGTTAGCGGAATGGCCGTTAGCCCTTTTCTCTTAAGTGCTAACCCATAGTTCCAAACTACAAGCTCGAATCTCCTCTGATCAGTCCAGGCAGCAAGGCTGTTTCGAGGGAATTTCTTTTCGGTTATCTCTCCTACCCTGCCCTTTACACTCCAGCATCGTTGCAATAATATTTAATTTTTAGGGGTATCCGGAATACGGATAAACTGATTCGAGGGCAAATAGCGGCATCCTGACGCTTCAGATTTGCTTCCGGCTCATCTGACACTGGCAATTCAGGAGTATCAATGGGTAAGGTAATCGACTTCAAGTCGATCCAAAAGGGCCTTCCAGAAGCCCCACTGACGTTAGAGCAAGGCTTGAAGCTGCTGGGGCTGAAGAAATGGCCCGAAGATTGGGAATTTTTGAGATTGCGAATCTTCTTGGACGAACTAACCTCAATAGTCAATCGAGAGGGAGCAGCTTGGGTCAGATTCCACAGGGAAAGTATCCTGGAGGAGTTCGATCGTGTGTTGCACCTCTAAAACCTCACGACCAAGCCAGATCGGAGAGGATACCCCTCACAGAGCTGCGAACAAATCGCTCACTCGATGCCCCCCTGAAGTCCACGCAAGGCTGCATACACGATTTTTTCAACAGGCCGTTGCGAGTAAGCTTGACCAATACGTTGGAGTATGCATAGCTTCTGTACAGCTAACCTTCTGCTTGAGATACGGGAACTGAACAGTAGGGGTGATCCATGCAAGACACAGAAATAGAGAGGGTATCGCCTGTTGCGACACGCTCTCTCCACGAGATGGTTCTTCTTGTTGATACGGCGCTCCTCGACAGGAAGTCGGAAGATGCCGCGAAAAGCAAGCGCAAGCGTGAAATTCATACTTTTCATTTGGACAATGAAGATAACCTGCAGCGCATGCTGAACGCTGTTCAACCCGGGAGTTACATCCGCCCGCACCGGCACTTGGAACCGCCTAAAGCTGAAACGATTGTCATTCTGCGTGGTTCTTTGGGATACGTACCTTTCGACGAGCGGGGAAATCCGGTGGATGGTCAGTTCATCCTCCTGGATGCCGGGCGGGGGGCGTTCGCAGTGGACTCGCGCGCAGGCCTGTGGCACACGTTTTTCGCACTTGAAGAAAATACGGTCCTCTTC
Source organism: Syntrophobacteraceae bacterium (assembly GCA_052147195.1). Taxonomy (GTDB): domain Bacteria; phylum Desulfobacterota; class Syntrophobacteria; order Syntrophobacterales; family Syntrophobacteraceae; genus SbD1. Next base: position 9,111 of record JBKQLC010000208.1, on the reverse strand, counting down.
GAGGTCAAACCCGGCCCTTATAATCCCAATACAGCCAAGGATTTCGCACATTGGGCTCCTGAGGAAGACGAGCCGGACGCCGTGAAGTACCTCATGGCTATCGAGGACCGATTCCGCTCCGTCCTTGGGCTGGCATGCAGGCAATGGGGTCTTTGACAGCCCGTTGAATGATGCGGGTTGCGAAACTCGGTGCATTCTTCCGGTTGTGACCGAAGGAGGGACTGAAATGATCAGACTGTCAGCGGCAACGCCCTGGGCTTTTCTTCTCCTGCTTCTTCTGATAGCCGCCTCGTCAAACGGTGCGTATGGGGCGGATATAAGACTCATAGTCCGTGGAGATGATCTCGGGATGACGCAAGGATCACTGGCGGCTTTTGAAAAAGCCTTTAATGAAGGCGTCCTGACGTGTGCGTCGATACTGGTATGTGCGCCATGGTTTGAAGGAGCGGCGGATCTATGCCGGAGAAATCACACATGGTGCACCGGAGTGCATCTTGCTCTTGTGGGGGAATGGCGTGGCTATCGGTGGAGACCCGTACTCCCCTGGGATAAGGTTTCCTCTTTGGTTGATGAAGACGGATTTCTGTATGCCTACCCGGATGAGCTATGGAAGCACAATCCAAAAATCGAGGAGGTCGAGGCGGAACTCAGAGCTCAGATCAAGTTGGCATTAAAGAAGGGCCTGAATGTCCAGTATATCGACACTCACTATATGGGCCCTCAGGATTACCCGGGACTGTCAGAAGTTATCAAAAAGATTTCACTGGATTACAATCTCCCCATATCGGGCAGCTTCGGCGAGAAACGTGTCGTCGGTAATATTTACAGGGCTCCCGTAGAGGAAAAAACGGCTATTGCTGTAAAATCGCTCAGGGAATTGGGACCTGGCTTATGGTTATGGGTAGCTCATCCCGGGATCGATTCTCCCGAGCAGGGCGCGCTCATTCACACAGAACCTGGGGAAGTCTTCAAAGGGGGAGGCGTTGGCAAACACAGAGATGCAGAGACAAAAGCATTGTCGAGTGCCGAGGTGAGATCCGTGATCAACGAGAAAGGTATTCAACTGATCAGTTACAAAGATCTCTCGGAGAAAAAACAGAAAGGTCTTGAGAAGTGAAAGTCAAAACGACTTCCGGAACCACCGGTCAGAACGGCTGCATTTGCGAATACACTAAATAGACAGGATTGGAGAAGATAGTATAGAGGGGACCAATGCCTGGTGGCCACTCGGTTTGGTTCACATGGACCGCCCCAAGTTCCGGCTGGTTTTCTTTTGACACTCAGGGAAGCACATTTGATACGCTCCTTGCAGTTTATGCCGGAACAGCGGTAAATCAACTTTCCGCAATTGCCTATAACGTCAATAACGGCAGTCCGGACAACGCGAACGGGCTGACTTTCTATGCGCAGACAGGCACAATCTATCAGATTACCGTCGACGGCTACAATGGCGCGGTCGGCAACTATGTTCTAAACTGGGGAACATCTTCGGTCGCTCCGGTCGGAGTTCCTGCCCTCGGCCAATGGGGACCGGGCCTCCTTTGCATCCTGTTGGCCTGCGCCGGATGGCTCAGCTTCCGGCCGCGCAAAGACGCCATCAGTGGCAAGGAGGAGCCGCCGATGGACTCTAGCGCCTTTTGGACAACACCTTCATGCGGCTCTATTCTTTCAGGTCTCATTTTGCCACACCCTATAAAAAAATCGGGTCAAATATCGGACGAAATAGGGTGATTACTCTATAGCTATTAATATGAATTGTTGTAATTAATGTACTCTTAGCGTCCAATTCCTGGCCAAGGAAGAGCGGATATCCTCCGGCAAAAGCCGAAGCCGCCTTCCCGGACGATGGTCGAAACAGACGAGGAGGACGGTATGCGCTCAAGAACACCGTACTGCGCGAAGGGTGTAAGAGGCAAAGAACTTTTAAGCAGTTTCCTGTAAAAGATTCGTTTTGGGCGAGTTTATGAATCCTATGGAATGTACTTAGAGCGCTGAGGTACGCCTGTATTGCAGTGAGAGCAGAGTGTCCGGCGAGGTTTAATGCATCGTCACGCCTAAACGTTAACCATTGCGGAGGAGAGCGAAAATGAGGAACCTGGCATTCTTTGCGGCAGTCGTTTGTTTGATTTCTTGTTACGCTATGAACACAGATGCCCAACCTGTAGAACAGTCGTGGGGGCCCCACTACGTCGGGCCTTCGAGAGCGGCTACAACTGGAGATGCCGGGGGTGTGATAAGCATGAACCAGTTGTGTAAGAACACTTACGGGACCACAGCGCATATCTGCAATGTGGACGAATTTTATAGAACGGCTGGAGTCACAAGGAGAGCGGTAGGCACGACCTTGTGGGTCCAGCCGGCGTTTGGCAACTGTGTCTTCATCACCACGCCGTCACCTGGTACGACTGTTTGTCTTGAGCAAGGTACGGCAGCGGCGTCCCCGGCAATATTGGGCGCCACCTGCAGTGGGTGGACCTCGGCCGCAGCCGGCCCCGGCGCGCCCCTTGGAACCACCGTTAATACCTTTACCATCGGCCCAACCGTCGGCGTCACAAACATTACGGAAGCTTGCGACACGTTTCTCCCTGTCGCCTGTTGCTCCCCGTAAGCAAGCTATGTGGTGTAGCCGGTCCTTGAGTTTTGAGAGCGTTACGCGCGCGCTATAGACCGTTCTTTTGCCGCATCTGCCAAGATTCTATTCCGGCATTACTACGCGCACGAGATAGACCCCTTTAAAATAGCGGGAATCCTTATCTGTGCCTTTCCGCCTACCCGGAATTTTGCAGGCCCCCAAAAAATGGAGCAGGCCAAGCCTGGCGCATAAACCTTTTGCAGCTAAATTTTGGCACTTTAGTAAATTCAGCGCTTGTAGCCAAGAGGCACATTGAAAGCGCCGGAGATGATATCTTGACGAATTCGTTCTTAAAATTGACTACCCGTTCCTCCTGTCCCCGTGTATTGTTCAGATTAATAATTCGGGCAGTCATATAGTTTATTGAGGCATTAAGCAAAGTTCATTTCATCTCGCAATGAAAGCAGTAGGAGAGGAACACTGATCGCGTCATGAAACATGCAATGTTTGCTGCATGGAGGCGTTGCCTCCGTTAAGAGATGGAGGTCTTTATGCGTAGTCTGGTTGGGCAGTCTGCTGTCCCTTTTCACCTCTCGGATGCCGTGGAAAAGACTTACAGCCTTGATGATTATCGGGACTCATGGCTTCTGATGGTCTTTCATCGGCACTTGGGATGACTACCCTGTCAAGGGCACCTGTTGCAGTTGCGGCAGCACGAAGATGAGCTCGGCAGGCTGAATGTAAAGGTTACAGTCGTCACTTTTGAAGCTGGATTTCTTGCCAGGGCCTATATCGAGGATACGGGCCTTCGCTGGCCTCTTTTGATCGATACGACACGCGAACTCTACAGAACCTATGGCATGCTTACAGCCGGCTTCTGGGATATATGGGGGCCTGGCACATGGTGGGCTTACCTCAAAGAGTTCGCGCACGGCCGCCTGCCCAAAAAGTCTGAAGGGGACATCAGCCAAAGAGGGGGAGATGTTCTCGTAGACCCCGGAGGAATAGTGAGGCTCCATCATGTCGGGCAGGGTCCCGGGGACCGGCCTTCTGCGAAATCCATTCTGGCGGCGGTGCACCGTGAGCAGCGCGGCACTGAGTAAGTAACCCGCCCGCTCCGAAGGGACAGCTTGAGTGCCTCGGAACCAACGGTAGCGCTGCCTTCCACGGGGGCGTAAACCCGGAACCAACGGTAGCGCCGTCTTCCACGGCGGCGTAAACCCGGAAGCAAAAAAGCAGAGCCTACCGAATTGACCCTGCCCTTTAACCGGTCATAACTCAAAGCCTGATTCGCGCCGAAAACAAGTGCGCGCGGGCTCCTCCCGCAGATTTATGCTGAAGTTGAAGTTAGCAGTGAAGCAAGGTTCAAGTTGTCGAGCATTCCAGTAACCTGAAGGGCAGCCTGGTAAGCCGTTTGAGCCTGCGTCAGTTTGGTGGTTGCAGTGGCAATGTCCGTATCCTCGAGGCCGGAGAGGGTGCTCTTTTCGTTTGTCTGAATAACGTTGATCGCCGATTGCTGATTGGTGAGTGCGGACAGCGTTGCCCCGTTAACGGCCGACTCAGTGTTTATATGATCAAATGCGTCGTTCAGTGAGGTAAGATCGCTGCTAATCGAATTCGTATCACCATTTTGTATCGCCTGCCCAAGGCCCCAGATCGTCTGCAGCAAGTTGGCGGAGCTTCCTCCGCTGGTATATGTGAAGACATCGTCGCCGGTAAGGTTTACGGTCGTTGAATTGTCGGCGCCATCGCTTGTGCTGGTCTTCACCTGTATGTAATCTGGATTTCCGTTGTAGGTGACCGCACCGGTTGACCCGTCGATAGAGAAAGGCGCTGAACCAGTGTTTGTGCCGCCGAAGATGTACTGATTACCGTATTGGGAGTTGGCCAGATTTACCGCCTGCTGCAAAACGCCGCTAACCTCACCGGCCAGCGCGCCGGTCTGGTTTGTTTCCATTGCGCTGGTGGCTGAGATCGCAATCTGCTTGGCCTGAGTTACCAGGTCTGAAAGCTGGCTCAGGGATGACTCGGTAGCCTGGCCCCAGCCGGTGGCAAAATTGATGTTGCTGAGAAGGGAGTTATATTGATCCAAACCCTGATTGATGTTCATTGTCTGCGCCCAGACGTAGGGATCGTCGGATGGAGCAGAAAGCGTTACACCCGAAGCGATCTGCTGCGAGAGCTGAGTGATCTTTTCTTGTTGATCGTTGATGCTGAGCAAGGCCCCACTTGTTTGCATATTGAGTGTAATTCGCATAGTTTTTTCTCTTATTGGTTGACCATGTTAATTGCCGTGCCCATCAGGGTATCGACCGTTGACACTACTTTGGCCGCAGCCTCGTAGACCTGCTGGTCCTGTATGACGTTAATCATTTCCTGATCAACCGAGACACCGGAAAAGGACTGTTGCTGCGTCTGCAACTGGGATTGGAGCGTGGTATAGAAGCTCTGATTATTGCCGGCTTGCTGTACGTCGTTTCCCACGGTCTGTTGTATGTTGCTCAAGTATTCCTCCGGTGTGGCAACAGTCCCATCGGTGAAGGTTACCTGGGTGTTTTGAAGGGCCGCCATCGCCTGTGCGGTGGAGCTCAACTGGGCCGAAGTCTGGGCGCTCATGAAGGTATTGGACGCCGCGATGGAGGAGGCATCGGCGCCGTTGAAAACGGCCGTTCCGCCATTGTGCGTGGAAATCGTGTTGACCTGATTTATGAGCGTGGAGGCGAAGGTATTCAGTTGGCCTATGTAGCCGGTAAGGTCCGTTTGAGCCGTCAGAAGTCCCCCGAGCTGCCCGCCCGTGATCGTCGAAGGTGTCGTAAGGGGAGTGCCCGTTGCACCGGCAACAACTGTGAGCGGGCCGCTCGCGTTGGTGGTCGTGACTGTGACCATACCGGTTGCCGGGTCTTGGGAAAAACTCACCGGGATAAGTTTTGAGAGCGAATCCATCGCCTCGTATCTTGAGTCAATCAGGTCGTTTGGCTGGCTGGTTGGTGTTTGATTCTGGGCAATTGCTACATTGAGCTGGGCTATTTGGTTGATCAGTGAATTCGCCTGATTGACCGTATCCTGGATTTGGCCGGGCATTTGGTTGGAAATCTGGTTGAGTTGATTGTAGGTGGATTGGATAGCGTCGGCCAAATTTTTCGCCGACGAATAGACCACCGACTGCTGGCTGAGCCCTGTAGGGTCTTGGGCCAGCGTGTTCCACGAAGTAAAAAAACTCCCCAGGGCCTGGGAAATTCCGTCGTTGCCGGAATCCGAACAGGCAGACTGGATAGCTGTGAGTTGAGTGGATAGGCTTGTGTACTGCGAATCACCGCTATTGGCGTTCATGAGCTGCTGTTCGAGAAACTGGTTTCGCGCCTGTGTAATCTGGCTAATGGATGCTCCCATACCCAGCCAGCCGGACATAGTATGAATCGTCGGATTGTCCACCTGTACTGCGGTCTCGGTCGCATACCCCGTTGTGCTGGCATTGGAAATGTTATTCGAAGCGGTCTGTATCTCTAGCTGCGTATTCTGCAGGGTCTGCCCTGCAGTATAGAGCGAAACAGTTAGTCCGGCCATCTTTTAGATCTCCCGTCTGAACGTAAGTCCCTTCGGAGGACGCGCCGGCCGCCTTGTCTTCTTACCGGCCGGACCGTAGCTCGGAGGCGAGAAGATCGCAAGAAAGTCCTGCCAGTAGGAAAGAGTTTTTTCGATGAAAACTCCGTTGGCGGTGTTCAATTTAACGATCTCCCCGAGCAGGACCTTAAACGAATCCGAAGCCTTGAAGGAGCCATCCCCCGCCTGCCTGGCGGATTCGAGTTTCCACTCCAGTTCGTTGACCAGATATTCTTTTTTGGGAATGAGCGCCAGAAGTTCTGCTCCTGCAAACCGCCTGAGGATTTCAGCTTCCTCCCGGAGAATCTCGAGCAGCTCGAGGGCAGTCGTGAGGCATTCCGAATGAAAAGGACTGTCCTGATTCGGCAATACGCCGGGATGAGAAAGGCTTTCAAACACAGCAGGACTGGATTCCATGTCATTGCTCCCAGTTTCGATACGGGCAGACCCGCGGAAGCCCTGTAATCATAAATCGGCAGGACTCTCCATATTGTTTAGATAAAAATTCTGTCACCCTTCACCACGAAGAGCGAGACATCACTCTCAACCTGCTGCTTCGGCACTGCTCAGCCGGACTCCGGCTTATCGGACGGTGCAGAAAGGCCGGTTTGCGCTTCGGATGGAATAACATTCGGATTGGACGGAGCTTTAATAAGATGCTCAAGCTTGGAGTAGAGCATATCCCCAATCCCCAGTGCCGAATTGCGGCCGATTTCTTTGGACACCTGCCCGGCCAGCATATCTTCGTAAATTTCCTTTGCGTTTCCGGGCTCTTCTGCCCGTATAGTGCCATCGCGCATGGTTTTCATCATGTAGGAAATCATTACCGATTCGAATTCCCGGCAGTTTTCTCGAAGCCGTTTTTTCTGGACTTCCAGTTCTTTGGAAGAATTCACCTGGGGAACCGGTTGAATATTTGCTTCCACAAAAACCCTTTCGTTTGAAAACGAATCGAGGAATTAATTTCCCGCCCCGGCTTTTGCCGGCATGACGTCATCCCGGCGGAAAGCCGGGACCGGGGCAGACTCTAAATTTTTCAATCCCTTGAATTCCTAATTTATCTCCAGTTCAACAACCCCTTTTTCATATCTTCTCTTCTCCACTCTGCCCCCAGCCATTTTTTCGTGCTGCGTTCAAAATATCGCAGAGTTCAGCCCCACCAGCATCTTGCAGCATGGGATAGGCCCACCTGTTTGTTTCAAGCCCAAACCCTTTGCAGACAAGAGCACGGAGACTGCCCCCGTGTCGCCCGTGTCTAAGGAGCTTTTCGATAACCCAAGCTATCTGTGCTGGAGTAGGGGGATGCACACTCATTTCTATTCCTTTTTTAGTTCTGGAGTCCGAGTTTGAAAACGAATTGAAGAATCAATTCCCCTGATCGAGTCCGGGACGGGCTCTAAATACCCTAATCCGTTAAATTCCTAAATTATGTCCAGTTCCGCATCCATCGCTCCGGCAGCTTTTATGGACTGAAGGATGTTAATCAGATCGCGGGGCGTTGCCCCAATGGCGTTGAGCCCAGCTATGACCTGCCCTATCGTCACCCCTCCGCCGACAACTGCGAGGTGACCTTTGCTTTCCTGGACCTGGATACTGGTCTGAGGCACGACTGTAGTGGTGCCCTTGCTGAAGGGAAGCGGCTGCGAAACAGTGGGTTTTTCCGTTATCTGGACCGTGAGACTGCCATGAGCCACGGCAACCGGGGCTATGCGAACATGTTCACCGATGACTATGGTCCCGGTTCTCTCGTTAACCACGACCTTTGCAATCACATCCGGCTGCACTTCAAGGTTTTCTATCTGTGTTATCAGGGCGACCATTTCACTGCGCTGTGAAGGCGGCACTTCGATTTTGACCGTTCCGGCGTCCACAGCGTGGGCGCTGACCCCCGGGACGCCACTGCATATTGCGTCCGCGGTTTTGGACGCGGTCGTAAAGTCGGCTACCTTCAGGACGAGGTCAAGCGCAGGCAGTTGGGCATACTGAACCGGGACCTCTTTTTCGACCAGCGCGCCGCCGCTCACAAATCCAACGGTCGGAAAGTTTTTCTGCACGCTGCTTCCGCTTGCCCCGGAAGCAGAAAAGCCGCCGGTCGAAACCGGTCCCTGGGCGACGGCGTAGACTTTTCCGTCCGGACCTTTTAAGGGGGTCATGAGAAGCGTGCCTCCCTCGATGCTTGTGGCGTCTCCTATCGAGGAGGCTTCGATATCTATCCTTCCCCCGGTCCGTGAAAAAGCAGGCAGCTTGGCCGTCACCATGACTGCAGCCACGTTTTTGACCTTGGCCTGGGTCGGATCGACAGTGATGCCCATGTTCTGGAGCAGGTTCGCCAGGGTGGTCATTGTGAACAGAGTGTTGGTGGTGGTGTCGCCGGTGTTTTTAAGGCCAACGACAAGCCCATACCCTACAAGCGCATTCGAGCGGGCGCCCAGGAAATAAGCCATGTCCTTTATTCTGGCCGCGTTGGCAGTCCCGGCCGAAAGCAGGAAGGCCAAAATCATGCCGATACAAACTATGGAGAAACGGCCCTTCTTTTTCATGCGCCTCTACCGTGTCTAGAAAGGTGAAATAAAGTCCCACACCTGACCCAGCCATCCAGGTTTCTGATACTGAGTGACCGGACCTTTTCCGAGCAGGAAAATCTTGGCTTCCGCCACGTTCTGAGAAAGAACTGTATTATTGCTGTTGATATCGGCCGGGCGGATTACCCCTTCAAGAACGATCTGCTGGAGTTCGTCATTTACCTTTGTCCAGCGCGAGCCTCGAATGAGAAAGTTTCCAGTGGGCAAAATATCGACTACTGTTGCAGTCATGTACGTTGTCATTGAATCGGTCTGGCTTGTCGCGCCGCTTCCTGCAAAAGATTTGTTGAATGAGCCGTTATAGGGGGCAATATTGATCCCTCCCTTGGGGTTATTGACATTGGAACCTACGCCTAC
>JBKQLC010000207.1:0-38010 GCA_052147195.1 Syntrophobacteraceae bacterium | reverse complement strand
AGCGGGCAGGGGGTTTTCTTCCTTGATAAGCTGCAAGGCTTCCCGGTATTTGCCCTGGGCAGTCAGAGCCACATACCCCTGGACCGAAATGTGAGCGGGGCAGGTGGCTTTACATGGAGAAGTGCCGTGCTTTTCGATCGCGAAGGCGCCCGGTACAGCCTGCGGGTACCTGCGGAATGCAGCGCGGCGAGTGTTGAGACCCTGATTGTATTCATTGCTGCATTCAACGGGACAGACTTTGGCGCATTCGCCGCACCCAGTGCACTTGGAGGGGTCGACATGGCGGGGCTCTTGCAATAGCTGCACCGTGAAGTTCCCCGGCTCACCGGTAATTTCCTGAACTTGCGAAAGGGTAAGTATTTCGATGTTGAGATGCCGGCCGACCTCGACCAGCTTGGGCGAGATGACTCACATCGCGCAGTCGTTAGTGGGGAAGGTCTTGTCGAGTTGGGACATCACTCCGCCCACGGCGGAGGATTTTTCGACCAGGTAAACATAAAAACCGGAGTTGGCCAGGTCGAGCGACGCCTGCATGCCGGCGATCCCGCCGCCAACTACCATAACGGAACCAACAGGCCCATTTCCTTTGGTATTCATAACCATCTACACCTCTGAAATTTTTGATGATTTCCCGAAATAACGTTAAACGACACAAGGGCAAACGAATGCTCTTCAGCAATCAATCGGGTGTGGGATTCGAGCGCGTCGAACTGCAGCAAGAGTTTGGAGATTGTCGCGAAGACGACCCCGAGGTATTCCCTTTTGGGCGCGGTAATAATAGTGTAAAAGTATTGTTTGGAAAAGAGAAAAAAGAGGTGTATGCGGAGATAGTTCAATAATTATTATTCTTTATCAAATACGCCTCACTTCTTGACAAGTTTTGCCCCAAAGTGGGAAAAAGGAAATCGTTCGTTTTTTTGGGAGTTTTAATACTCGAATTTCAAACAGTTCACAAACAGGGATTGTAAAATGGGAGAGCCTGTTCGATTCATCGGTGCGGGTCCCGGCGACCCCGAGCTTATCACGGTAAAGGGTATGCGCTATCTTCAGGAGGCCGACCGGGTGGTATTTGCCGGCTCTCTTGTTCCGGAGACCCTGCTGCAATACTGCAGGAAAAATGTCAAGGCATATGACAGTGCGTCCTTGACCCTCACGCAGACTCATGCACTGCTGAAGGAGGGCTACGAGGCCGGAGAACGCGTGGTTCGGCTCCATACCGGGGACCCGAGCCTCTACGGCGCAATAAACGAACAACTGGTACTTCTGGACCGTGATAAAATTGCTCACGAGGTAGTACCGGGAGTGTCGGCTGCCTTTGCAGCCTCTGCCGCATTGAAGCAGGAACTTACCATTCCCGAGGTCTCACAGACTGTGATCCTGACCCGGCTCGGCGGCAGGACCAGCGTGCCGGAGAAGGAGAAACTCGCGGCCCTTGCTTCACACCGTGCCACCATGGCTATTTACCTCAGCGTTCAGCGTATCGAAGAGGTCGTTGCGGAACTGACGGAACATTACGAGGCTGACACTCCCGCGATAGTTGCCTACCGGGTCGGCTGGCCGGATCAGGAACTTATCCGCGGGACCCTTCAGAACATCGCCGACAAAGTACGGGGCGCTGAGATCGAGCGCCAGGCGATTATCCTGGTTGGCGATGTGTTCAGGAAAAACGGTCCGGCCGGTAAAAAGGGCAAAAGGTCCAAGCTTTATGACGAAACGTTTAGTCACCAGTTCAGGGACGCCGCAAAACCCGTGTAGCGGCAATAAAAAGACGGCCATTCTCGCCCTGACGCGAAAGGGTGCTGAATTGGCGGCAGGCATAAGTGCTCAAATTCCGGGCAGCACCTGTCTTTGCCACTACCGCTACGCTTTGCCCGGGATGACTCTTTTCAGAAAAATTTCCGAGGTTTTCCCGTCTGTGTGGCGGGAATGTGATTCCGTCATCTGCATAATGGGCTGCGGAATAGCGGTCAGAATGGTTGCGCCTCTTCTTGAAGACAAGATAAGTGATCCGGCGGTCATAGTCCTGGACCAGGATGGCCGCTTTGCGGTGAGCCTTTTGTCGGGGCATATCGGTGGGGCCAACGAGCTGGCGAGAAAGGTTGCTTCGATTACCGGTGGTCAGGCCGTTATTACGACCGCTTCAGATCTCCAGGACAAACCAGCCATAGACCTTGCCGCAAAAAGTGCTGGATTGCAGATCGAAAACCGTGAAATACTAAGTAGGATCGAAGCCGCCATCCTGGATGAAGAGGCTATGTGGATATTCGATCCCGACGGGCTACTGCTGAAGCATCTTCCGGCGGATCATGGTTTGCGATTGGTCAGTGCCGGGGAGGATCCGGGTGCCCTTAGAGCAAAACTTGGCATATGGGTTTCGGAGTTAGAGGCCGTCAGAGGCTTAAAATGCCTCAAGCTTCGGCCTGCCAACCTTGTGATCGGAATCGGCTGCAACAGGGGAACCTCTTCGGAGGAACTCATTGGATTTATCGGCAATAAACTCAAGGAAAGCGGGCTTGCGCCTTTTTCGATAAGAAACTTCGCGAGCCTGGATATCAAATCCGACGAACGCGGGCTTCTGGAAGCTGCAAAGGCTTTCGACAGGCCGATTCACTTTTGCACCCTCGATCAGATAGAGGGCATTTCCGTTCCGAATCCTTCGGAAACGGTTGCCCGGCATGTAGGAGCGGAAAGCGTATGCGAAGCGAGCGCCCTTTGGAGCGCAGGGACGCGGGAGTTGCTCGTGCCCAAAAGGAAGGCGGGAAACTGCACTCTGGCGATAGCCAGGGTAAGCTCTTCATAATCAGCCTTGGGCCTGGACACAGATCCTATATGGCTCGGGAAGCGCTCGATGCGCTCGAGTCATCGGAAATCGTGCTGGGGTATAAGACCTATCTGGATCTTGTCACCGACCTCCTGCGGAATAAAACCGTCGTTTCGAGCGGGATGCGAAAAGAGGTGGAACGCTGCCAGGCTGCGATAGACCATGCTTTATCAGGCAAACATGTCGCCCTGTTGTCCAGCGGCGATGCAGGTATATACGGCATGGCCGGGCTGGTGTTGGATATCTGCAAAAAGAAACAGATCAATGTCTTTGCGTGGGGTGGGGAGGAACGGGCCGGGTCCTCTGGTTTTGTTCTGCGCGTAATTCCCGGAATTCCAGCTTTCAACGCGGCGGCATCCCTCTTAGGGGCGCCTCTTATGCACGATTTTGCCGCAGTGAGCCTGAGCGATCACCTTACCCCATGGGAGCTCATTGAGAAAAGACTCTCGGCCGCGGCCGCAGCCGATTTCGTTCTTGCACTCTATAATCCTCGGAGCAAGAGTAGACCGGATTTGCTTGAAAAAGCCCGGCGGATAATCCTTGCCCATCGTTCGGCTGAAACCCCGGCGGCGATTGTGCGCCAGGCAATGCGCGAAGGCCAGTGGAAATGTCTGACCACGTTCGGGCGCCTCCCCCTCGATGAGGTGGACATGCAGTCGGTGGTAATCGTGGGAAATAGTCAGACCTATATCTGGAATGGATGGATGGTGACCCCGAGAGGCTATCTGGACAAATATTCCATAACTGCGCCATCTGCTGAATGCGAGCAGGATTGACTCTGCCCGGGATGATCGCATGCAGCGCCAGGTTAAACTCCGCTTGAATCCTCAGCCTGAAGAGATTCCCTCACCGTCAAGAGGATTTTTTCTATGGATGCCTGGCTCAATCCAAGAGCCTTGGTGCTCTCCATACCGCTAAGGTCCAGGTCCGGCTTACGTGTAGGGCCTACTTCCAGTTTGTGGCAAATCGAGTTGGCCACGCTGACTATGTGTGTAAGCTCCGGGGCCGAGCTGGCTTGCCCTGGCTGGTGGTGGTTTGCGATAGCGTCTTCGATTTCGATGGCAAAGCGCCATTTGTCGGCAATCATCTGCCCGACATCGGTGTGGGTGAAACCCAGTGTTCGCAGTTCTACATCAAAGAAGTCCGCTCCATCGTTGTAGACTTCCTGCATAATATCGCGCATGACCGCAGGGGACCGCAAAAGGAGGGCCGCCTTTCCGACGTCGTGCATCAGCCCGGCGAGGTAAGCCTGCTCTTTGCGCTGAAAGCTGACCTCATCTCCTACTATTCTAGCCGCCAGGCCGACGCCTACCGTATGCTCCCAAATAAGTTTCTCTGAAAGGCTGACACTCGAAAACATGCCTTTCATCACCGCCGTCATAATTAGAGACCTGATCGCGTCGAATCCCATGAACATACAAGCGTCACGGAGGGTTGAGATGGACCGCGACGCCCCGTAGTAGGGAGAATTTGCCACCTTGAGTACGCGGGCGGCAAGCGCCTGGTCCTTTTGCATAAGGTTGTGAATATCCCGCGCTGTGGAGTCAGGCTCCGAGAGCTTGCTTATTACCTGCGCCGCGATATGTGGCATCGGTGGCAGGTCCCCGGTTATCTCAACTATCCTGGCAGCCTTGTTGGAAATATTCTTGCGCGGGGAAACTTCGCTTTGTTCCGGCGTAATGTTCGAACCTGTCGCTATTTCAGGCTTCATCTTGACTCCGTCGTCTTTTGTGGGATCTGATGCTTCGTTCCGAATAATTATTCGGCATTAGTGCGTGTAGAGTTCAATAAAAACGAGGGCGTCATGATTTTTGATGAGACAATCTCAAAAAAGAGAGCCGGCCGCTTCTGCTCTAAACGGCCGGCTCTCGAAATTTTATTGTACTTTTAACTAGCAAGCCAAGCCCTCAGTTCACGTCACAAGGCCTTGGCTGTGGCTGATTTGCATCGAATGGGCCTTCCTACTCCACCTGGTTTGCGGGATTAAGAGCCTCGTCATGAGATTGCGCACGGGCCTGCCTCAGAGTGTTGGCCTCTTCCGCCTGTTTTTTCTCTATCCGCTCCCGCTTGAGCAAACGGCGCACTCTGAAATAAGGTTTTAACATAAGAACCAATCCGACAATTAAGCCGCCCAGTCCCGCAAGCAGGATGATAATATACTGTTCGATTTGCACCCCGGCCGGATCGGTCTGAAAGAAGCCAAGATTAAGGTTGAAGGCAACCGGGTGTGTCCACGTCGGTATGTTCTGGTAGATGAAAAGGGCGGCCAGACCAAGTATGACCAGTGTAACAATCAGCTTAAACAGCCTCATCGGCGCTCTCCTTTATGAAGTAGGGTAACAGCCTGGAGTAGGATTGCTTCAAATGTTCCGGAATACTGCGGACTTCGTCAAGAACGGCCATAAAATTAGTATCGCCCCGCCACCTTGGTACGATATGAAAGTGCAGGTGCTCCTCGAAGCCTGCCCCGGCTTCCCGGCCGAGGTTCAGCCCAATGTTGAATCCATCCGGACGCATTACCTTTTTTAGCACGCGGGTGGATTTTTTTACCCAATTCATCAGGTCATGCTCTTCACCGGGGGTAAGTTCGTCCAGAGAGGATATGTGACGCCAGGGACTGACGAGCAGGTGTCCGTTGTTATAGGGGAATCTGTTCATCATCACCATTACGAGGTCGTCCCGGTAAAGGATGAGACGCTGTTCATCAGACTGGCCGTGGTATTCAGGACAGAAAATACAGCCCGGCAGCTTTTTGCCGATAATATACTCAACACGCCACGGCGCCCAGAGATTGTGCACCACGACCTCTCCTAAATGTGAACTATTTCAGCTTCGATCCTATCGTGAATTCTTAGTACCCCGATGCTCTTCGGGGAATCTCCACGCCCGAGGAAGGGGGAGCCGGGATTGAACCAGAGCATCCCGTTTTCACGAACAATGAGTGGCTGATGAGTATGCCCGAAAAGAATGGCATCAACACCGGTGAACTCCTGCTTTAGCCGCTGCCGGATTCCATCTTGCGATCCCCACCCGTGAGCGATGCCCAGGCGAAATGCGCCCGCCTTGACTATCCGGCTGGCCGGGAGCCGCTGCTGAATCGAATAATCATCCATGTTGCCGGCGACAGCTTCAAGCGGGTACTGCTCCAGGTAGTTCAGTATCTCGGCTTTTTCCATGTCCCCGAGATGGATCACCATATCGGCGTCATCGCAGAATTTGGAGCACATGGCTTTGAACTCGTCTGTCGCCTTGCTCAGGTGAGTGTCGGACATTACGACTATTTTCATCCAGCCTGGTATGCCTTCCCCGATGAGTCCCGGAATGCGCGTTCAATGCGCCCCATGGCTCACATTCAACGTGTCACTATAGCAATAAACAGTTAAAAAACAAGGATTTTCAATGCTGGAGGGCTGCAGCGGAGGGGTGCTATCTATATAGGAAGTATTTCAATATTTCCCCAGATCCCCATTTTGTCTTTAATAAGGATAAGGACTGCTTCGATCGATGAGATCCGGGGAGCAAGCTCAAGGGCTTTGTCGATATCGGCCTGAGTTTTCACCATGTTGCCGAGACGGGTTGCGGCCGCGTCCGCCAGGGCCGCGTCTGGTGAAATGATGGTCACCGCGTCCGTCTTGCCGAGGCTGAGAGAGTGGCCGACGGTACCCGATGAAGTACAAATGCCAATTGGGAATCGCTCCGGACCGAGCTTTATGCCTATTTTGCCGGTGAAAGGGGAGTCCGGGCCGGCGAAAATCCCGACAGTGGTTTCCTCGTTCAAGTCGAGATAGCAGTCGCCGCCGTTTTCTACTATTACGGAATCGGAAAACTGTTTAAGGGCGACGCCGACAGTTTGGGCTATCGCGCCGGCGACGCTTGCCATAGGCCCAACCCCGGCGGCAGCCGTCGCTTTGAGCATTCGGCGGACCAGGGGAGGAGCGACAGGATCGTCCGGGAGCGGCACTAGCGATCGCAGGAAATCCTCATGGGCGGCGATATAGCTCTCGAGTTGAAGACGGCAGCTTAAAACCGCCTGCATAGCCTCCCGCTCCAGGTTTTGCCGAGCCCTGATCCAAAGATCGGTTTCGCGGTATTTTACCTGGAAGCTTTCCCAGCCTTTTGGCGCCTGATGCTGATAGCGGTAGAAACGGTGGGTTTTCGTATACATTGCGGTCCCCTCTCGGGGTGAAGAGGCAGGCTTAACCAGTCCCTGTGTGAATCCGGCAATTTATTCCCACTCAATCGTGCTTGGCGGCTTTGATGAGATGTCGTATACGACGCGGTTTACGCCTTTTACTTCGTTTATGATCCTGTTTGAAATCCGCCCCAGAACCTCGTAGGGAAGTTTCGCCCAGTCCGCCGTCATTGCGTCCACGCTTTCCACAGCCCGCAGGACGATCACCTGGTCATAGGTGCGCTCATCGCCCATGACCCCGACCGACCTGACGGGAAGCAACACGGCAAAAGACTGCCATACATGTTCGTACCAGCCGGAGGCCTCGATTTCCTCCTGGATCACTGCATCCGCCTCGCGCAAAATTTCGAGGTTAGCGGATGTTAACTCGCCGATCATGCGGATTGCCAGGCCCGGACCCGGGAAGGGATGCCGCATGACTATTCTTTCGGGAAGCCCGAGTTCCCGGCCAACCAGCCGCACCTCGTCCTTGAAAAGTTCACGGAGGGGTTCGATCAGCTCAAACTTCATCCTTTCGGGCAGACCCCCGACATTGTGATGGGTCTTTATGGTGGCTGATGGCCCTTTGAAGGATACGCTTTCGATCACGTCAGGGTAGAGAGTGCCCTGCGCGAGATAGTGGGCGTCCTTGATTCGGGCTGCCTCGCGCTCGAAGACCTCGATAAAAAGATTGCCGATTATCTTCCGCTTGCGTTCCGGGTCTGAGACCCCCCGCAAGCCATCGAGAAACTCGGCGGATGCGTCGATGTAGATGAGATTAATTGCGAAATGATCGCGGAATACTCTTTGAACGGTTTCGGCCTCCCCCTTTCGCAAAAGCCCGTTATTTACGAAAATGCAGTGAAGCCTCTCTCCTATAGCCCTGTGAAGAAGGACGGCGACGACCGAGGAGTCCACGCCTCCGCTCAAGGCGCAGATTACAGAATCGCCCCCAACTTTTTGCTGAATCGCGCCAATAGCCGATTCCACGAAGGATTTCATCGTCCAGGACGGACGGCACCGGCAAACGCGGAATAGAAAATTCTCCAGGATGTCCTTGCCGCATGGCGTATGCGCTACTTCCGGATGAAACTGCACCCCGTACAAATGACGATTTGAGTCGCCCATAGCTGCGGCGGGAGAATTATCGCTATGAGCCATGATCCTGAATGAAGGCGGGAGCTTCAGGATGCGGTCGCCGTGGCTCATCCAGACCCGTACCCCAGTCTTTTCAATGTCATGGAAAAGATCTGCCGGTACGTCAATGTCTATCGCAGCGGAGCCGTATTCACGCCTGAGCGCCTTTTCGACGGCGCCTCCAAGTTGATGGGCCATCAGTTGCATGCCGTAGCAGATACCAAGAATAGGGATTCCCAACTCGAAGATTGCCGGATCGGCTAAAGGAGCGCCCAAGTCGTGCACGCTCGACGGCCCTCCTGAGAGTATAATTCCCTTCGGCTTGAAGTTTCTGACCTCTTCCAGGGTCATGTTGAAGGGATGGATTTCACAGTAGACGTGGCTTTCTCTCACCCTGCGGGCAATCAACTGCGTGGTCTGTGAGCCGAAATCCAGAATCAATACCCGTTCCTGGTGTAAATGGTCCAACATGTTCTTGGCTCCCGTGCGGGCTTATTTCAAATCAACCTGGTAGTTGGGCGCTTCTTTAGTGATTATCACGTCATGCACATGACTTTCCTTGAGCCCGGCGCTAGTTATCCGGACCATTTTCGATTTGGTCCGCAGCTCGCTCAAGGTTGCGCACCCAAGATAGCCCATGCCGGCGCGCAGACCTCCTATAAGTTGGTGCACTATATCGGAAAC
Source organism: Syntrophobacteraceae bacterium (assembly GCA_052147195.1). GTDB lineage: Bacteria > Desulfobacterota > Syntrophobacteria > Syntrophobacterales > Syntrophobacteraceae > SbD1. The sequence goes on along the minus strand of JBKQLC010000207.1, from coordinate 29,197 downwards.
AGGCCCACGGTAGGGCACCTTACCTTCAATTCCTTCAGGCACAAGTTTCTTGGGTTCGAACACGTCTTCCTGAAAATAGCGGTCCCTGCTGCCCTCGCGCATGGCGCCAAGAGACCCCATTCCGCGGTAAACCTTGTAGCTGCGGCCCTGGTAGAGTATGGTCTCACCGGGACTTTCATCGGTTCCGGCAAAGAGGCTGCCGATCATTACGCTGTCGGCTCCGACGGCCATGGCTTTAACGACGTCACCACTATATTTTACTCCACCGTCTGCAATCACCGGTATTCCCATTGCACGGGCCACGCGGGCACACTCGACGATTGCGCTGACCTGCGGAACGCCAACCCCCGCCACAATTCTTGTTGTGCAAATCGAGCCGGGTCCAACGCCTACCTTGATGCCATCTGCTCCGGCTCTTATAAGCGCTTCGGCCCCTTCGGCGGTGGCCACGTTGCCGGCTATAACCTGGAGGTCCGCAAACTCGGCCTTGATTGTTTTCACCGCCTCCAAAACGTTGCGGGAGTGTCCGTGCGCGCTGTCGACAACAACTATATCAACACCGGCACTGCGAACAGCGGTAACTCTTGGGAGCATGTCCTTGCCTATCCCGACGGCTGCTCCGACCCGAAGCCTGCCCAGAAGATCTTTACAGGCGTTCGGATATTTCTTCACCTTCATTATATCTTTTATAGTGATAAGCCCTTTGAGACTGCCTGCCTCATCGACCACGAGCAGTTTTTCGATCCTGTTTTTCTGGAGGAGCCTTTTCGAATCTTCAAGCGAAATGCCCAGCGGCGCGGTGACGAGATTGTCTTTCGTCATGATATCCGCGACCCTGATCGTTACATCGGTTTCAAACCTGAGGTCTCTGTTTGTTATGATCCCGACGAGCTGGTCTCCCTTTACTACCGGCACGCCAGAGATACGATATCTGGACATAAGATCGAAGACATCTCCGATCTGCTGGTCCGGGTCAACCGTGACGGGATCCACAATCATGCCGCTCTCGGATTTTTTTACCTTGTTTACCTCGTGGGCCTGCGCGGCGACGCTCATATTCCGGTGAATTATACCGATTCCGCCTTCGCGGGCCATGCTGATCGCCGTCTCGGATTCGGTTACCGTGTCCATGGCGGCGCTCACCAGCGGCATACACATCTTGATCTCCCTGGTGAGCATAGTCGCGACGTCGGTTTCAACCGGCAGAACTTCCGAGTAATTGGGCAGAAAAGTGATATCATCAAATGTCAACGCTTCGGGTATTTCAAAACTCGCCTTGTGGTCCATCTGTTTTCTCCGAGTCTTAAATTTACTGATTTTAGATCGATATCGTGGGGCTTTATCGCTTTTGCAACCGCCATGTCAAGCCCGTTCTTAGGCCGGCGGCTTCACCGCCGGAAAGCCCTGATTCATTTTCTACAAGGTCGATAAGAAGGCCTTCCAGCAGACCCGCGTCGGTAACAATGAAACTATCCCGGCTAAAACAGGAGAGGATCTCTGAAACTATAACGGCCCCGCCGAGGATTATGTCCTCACGACCAGGCTCCAGGCCCGCTATCAACCGTCTTTGAGCCAGATGCATTTGCGCCAGAGATTCTATCGTGTGGGAAAGCCAGTCTTTTGTCAGAATCAATCCGTTCACCCGGTAAGGTACGTAATGGTCCATTTTCATATACATCGCCGCCAGAGTGGTAACCGTTCCAGCGGTACCGGCAAGCTCAAGGGAAGGTATTATACCGGTATAATTCAGATCTTCATATAGCTGCTCTTTGGCGGAAATGATTTCATTTCCGGCTGCAAGCGCCGCCCGTTCGACGGCCCCGGCGCCCGGCGGGTCGTCTCTCAGGTACGTCTCGGTCAGCGTTGCTGCGCCAAGAGGCCGGCTTGCGCTCCGCATAGAAGTATCCATGCCCTGAAGCGTCAGCAGGAATTCAGTGCTGCCGCCGCCAATATCGAAGGTGAGCAGATCCTTCCCGGGTTCCGGAAGTACACTCAGAATGCCCTTTGCTGAAAGAATTGCCTCCGTTTGCTCGGAAAGGATTTTGCATTCGATTCCCGTTTCGGCTGCGATTCTGTTGAGCACCGCATAGGAATTTTTAGCGCGTCTGACAACCCCGGTGGCGCCGCAGGCGATCTTGGCGGCCTGAAATTCCCTTAAAATGGATATATACTCCTTTATGGCTGAAATGTTTCTCTGCTGTGCTTCCTCCGTGATTATACCAGCATCGCCAAAATCTCGAGCGAGCCGTGTTACCCTTCTTTCCACGCGAACAGGTACCAGTTCGGTCCCATGTTTTTGCGCAACCAGCATCCGAGAGGTATGAGATCCGATATCAATGCCCGCGAAACAGTTTTCAGAAACGGATTGGCCCAACCCTGTCCCTTTCTTAGCTTGACATTGGCTTTAGCCAGCCATTATTCTCAGCTTGCTTTCATGTATTTGCCGCATTGCCTGGAATTGGCGCAACCCCCGCAATCCGTAAGTGCCCATAGATTTTCGCTTCTCTTGAGGAGACGATTGTAAATGATTCTGGAGATAAATCCAAAGCATCCGGAGCCGAGAAAGATCAAAAAAGTTATCGAGGTTCTGGCAAATGGAGGAATAATAGCCTACCCCACGGACACCTTTTACGGGATTGGCTGTGATCTTTTCAATAAAGCTTCAATAGAAAAAATCTATCTTTTGAAGCGGCGTTCTCAACATCAGCCTTTCAGTTTCATTTGCAGCGACCTGAAGAATATAAGCGAGTACGCGCAGGTTACGAATTACGCCTACAAGACCATGAGGCGGCGTTTGCCCGGCCCTTATACTTTCGTGCTTGAAGGTTCCCGCATGGTCCCCCGGATCATGCTGACAAAAAGGCAAACGGTTGGAATCCGGGTCCCTGATCACCCAATCTGTCTGGCTATTGTTGAAGAGCTTGGTCATCCCATAATCAGCACGAGCGCGACAGACCCTGAAACCGGAGCGATGTTATCCACCCCGCGGGAGATTCAAAATAAGATCGGCCACGCGATCGACCTGATTGTGGACGGGGGAGTTGTTCCTGGTATACCATCGAGTGTCATTTCACTTATAGACGACACACCGGAAATTTTGCGGGAAGGCGCCGGAGACCTTTCCCCATTCAGGATATAAGGGATGAGACTTTGGTCCAAAGCCATCCTCCGGGGCCTCCAGGCCTATCTTGCGAAAAGTTTTGGTGGGCTGCGCCCCGCTTAGCCCACTCTGCAGGTCTACAGGTCTTTTCATGGTTTTGGGTATCCCAAAGGGCCATGAGATACCGTGGTGAACCTGCACCCTTCCTAGCGGTCGAAATACGGGAGCTGGTATCCCAAGTAGGCCGATGAATCGTGAACTATATCATTCATTGTCTCGCTCACATCGCTTCCGAGAACAAGGTCCAAAAGAGAGTGCTTCTTCTTTTTGGCCTCGATCACTTCGGGCTCGCCCTCGATCTTTCCAAGCTCGCCTGCTTTGGTTATAGCGTCTTCGAAGTTGCCGAGCTGATCCACCAATTTTAGCTCAAGAGCCTTTTCGCCCATGATTATCCTTCCGTCCGCGACGCTGCGCACATCGTCTTCAGGCAGATGGCGGGCCAGTGCAACATCCCGGACGAACTGACGGTAAGTTTCGTCAATTGTCGCCTGGAGCAGTTCTTTTTCTTCAGGCGTCATTTCGCGGGCCGGGTTTCCAATATCCTTGAACTTCCCGCTCTTGATCGTGGTCATCTGGTAGCCGATTTTGCCGAAAAGCCCCTCCATGTTGGGAAAATGGATTATCACGCCTATGCTTCCCGTGATCGTTCCGGGATTGGCCACGATATGGCTTGCAGCGGCCGAGATATAATAGCCGCCGGAGGCGGCGAGGCTTCCCATCGAGGCGACCACAGGCTTGGTCCGGATAGTGCGCTGGATTTCCCTGTATATTTCCTGGGAGGGTCCGACCGCCCCGCCAGGGGAGTCAACTCTGATCACGATCGCTTTGATTGAGGAATTTTTTCTGAAATCTTTTATCTGCTTCAAAGTCTCCTGGGAACTGGTAATAGTGCCTTTTATCTCGATGAGCCCCACTTTGTTTGCCTTGATCGAGAAATCGACACCAGAAACCAGCCAGATGATCACTGAGACCAGTACGACCCCTATTACCACCCCAAGAAGACATCCGCGTATTTTCATCGGTCGGCATCCATCCGGACAAGTTAAGAGAAGACCCGGTCAGGCACACAACGCGCCCTGGCCGGGTCTTTTTATATCCCTGCAAAAAAACAAAAGGAAATGCGAGTTACGCTTTATCGCTGTTTGAAGTGTTGTTTGCCTCACTTTGAGCCTTGGCTTCCAGTTCTTCTTTGAGCAGTTCGCCCAGGTTTGAAGTGGCAGCTCTGCCGGTGTTCACATACTCGTCATAATTTGAGCGTTCGTCGTGCTCATCGATCTTCTTGACCGAAAGACCGATCTTGCGGTCTTTGGGCGAAATGTTGATCACCCTGGCTGTGATTGTATCACCGGGTTTGAACTGCCCGACGGGAGACTTGATCTTCTCCTTACTTATTTCAGAGACATGGACAAGTCCCTCGATTCCTTCCTCAAGTTCAACAAACAGGCCGAAATCGGTAACGTTTGTGATGGGACCCGCCACAACGCTGCCAATCGGAAAACGCTGCGGTATGCTTTCCCATGGATCGGATTCAAGCTGCTTGATTCCGAGCGAGAATCTTTCGTTATCTTTGTCGATGTTGAGCACAATTGCCTGGACTTCCTGATTTTTCCGGAAAATTTCGGATGGATGCTTCACTCGCTTTGTCCACGAGATATCCGAAATATGAACCAGGCCGTCAATGCCTTCATCGATCCCGATAAAAATACCGAAATCCGTTATATTCTTGATCTTGCCGGCAATTGTGGTCCCCACGGGGTATTTCTGCGCGATAACGTCCCATGGATTCGATTCAAGCTGCTTCATGCCGAGCGAGATGCGTTTGCTCTGGGGATTGATGCTGAGCACCACCGCCTCAACTTCATCGCCTACTGAAAGAATCTTCGAGGGATGGCGTATCTTCTTGGTCCAGGACATCTCGGAGACATGAATGAGCCCTTCGACGCCTTCTTCGATTTCGATGAACGCACCGTAATCAGTCAGACTGACGACCCTGCCATGTACCTTTGTTTCAACAGGGTACCGCGTTTCGGCCAGGGCCCACGGATCATCCACAAGCTGCTTGAGGCCAAGAGATACTCTCTCATTATCCTTATCGAAGCTCAGGACCTTTACCTGTATCTTGTCGCCAATCTGGAACATTTCAGACGGATGTCCCACGCGGCCCCAGCTCATGTCGGTAATGTGAAGCAAGCCGTCGATCCCGCCAAGGTCAACGAAAACACCGTAATCCGTGATGTTTTTTACGATACCGTCGACAACCTTACTGTCTTCCAGCGTGGCCAGTGTAAAGGATTTCATTTGCTCGCGTTCTTTTTCGAGAAGAGCGCGGCGGGAGAGCACTACATTTCTTCTTTTCTTGTTGTATTTGAGAACCTTGAACGGGAAGGTATGTCCGATAAGCGATTCCAGATTCCTGACCGGCCGCAGATCAACCTGCGATCCGGGAAGAAAGGCCTGTACGCCGATGTCAACGGCCAGACCGCCCTTGACCTTTGCGACGATCTTTCCCTCGATCATGCCGTCATCGCTGTAGATTCGGCTTATATCGTCCCATACCTTGATCTTGGCGGCCTTTTCCTTGGAAAGATGGATCGAGCCGTCATCGTCGTCGTGGAACTCGAGCAGAACGTCAATTTCATCGCCAACCTCGGCCTGGATTACACCCGATTCGTCCCTGAATTCGTGAATCGAGATTTGGCCTTCCGATTTGTACCCGATGTCAACCATGACAAAATCATCGCTGACCTGGACGATGTGCCCACGTATTACCTCGCCCTCCTGGATATGGCGAAAGCTCTGCTCATAGAGGTCGTGCATGGAATCCATTTCTTCATCGGACTCTTGTTCGTCCGAAGAAAAAAGAGACTCCGGTTCAAGGGTTTGTTTTTCTAGTTCGTCTTTTACGGTCATCGGATCCTATTTTGCCCCCTTACCTGTTTTTTGGCTATTCGCCATTTCAAACGCTAAACTCTAGCAAATAGCGTATAAATTAGCAATCTCAAAGTTCTCGATCAGTTGAAGATCGGATGTCGATCAGACTTTGAACCTTCACACTCAGCCGGTCAACGACTTGCTGAACACTGAGATGCGATGTATCCAACAAAATGGCTCCTTCGGCCGGACGCATGGGAGAATGGTCGCGGTTGGCGTCCGCATCGTCGCGTTCTCCAATGCTCCTCTGCATTTCATCCAACGATAAGTTTATCCCCTTGTCAATGTATTCTGCAAATCGTCTTTTGGCACGTGCGTTCAAATCAGCCGTTAAAAATACTTTAAGATCTGCGTTTGGAAAAACGACCGTCGCCGTGTCGCGCCCTTCCGCGACGATGTCGCCCTGTTCGGCCAGCTTTCTTTGACATGCCACCAGAAACTCTCTCACCGCATGGAGTTGGGAGATCCTGGAGGCCGCATCGCTCATCTCCGGACTGCGAAGTTCTTCTGAAAGAAGTCTTTCACCGTAGGAAATTTCGAGCCTGTTCTCTTTTATCGAAAAAAGAAGGGGTATTCGCTCGAGCAGACCGCGGACTTCATTTTCGTCCGGATGTGTTTGGCCCTGCTCGGCAAAACCAGCATTCAGCGCCAAGGCAAGAGCCCGATACATGGCCCCGGTATCGAGATATACAAAGCCGAGCTTGTCAGCCAGTAATTTACAAACGGTGCTCTTTCCGGCGCCGGCCGGGCCGTCTACAGCGATTATCACCAGTTCTACACCTCGCAAGGCGTGGAGTTCTTCCCGGTTTAGGAATCCAAAACCTCGCTTAGAGTTCGGACGAAGCGCTCGTTTTCCCCGGGAAGGCCGGCATTCACGCGAATGAATCGCTCCATGCCGTAGGAAGCCATCGACCTGATAATCACTCCTCGGCGCAGCATGGCTTCGAATAAATTTTTTGCCTCGCAGGCAACTTCGATAAGAAAGAAATTGGCCTCCGAGGGGATGTATCTGAGGCCCATTTTTTCAACCTCATCGTAGAGGTATTGCAGCCCTGACCATACTGTTTCCTGTGTCCGGTGCAGGAACTCCTCGTCATCGAGCGCTGCTAAGGCGGCAGCCTGCGCAAGAGACCCTGTATTGAAGGGCTGGCGTACGCGATTCAAAAAACTTGCAATATCGGGGTCCATCGTGCCGTAGCCGATCCGCAGGCCGGCGAGTCCGTATGCCTTGGAAAATGTTCTCAGAGCGATAACAGCCGGCCCGTTGCTGCCGATATAATCAAAGCCCAACGGAGTATCCGGGTTTCTGTTGAACTCTATGTATGCCTCATCGAGTACGATTACAACGTTGGGAGAAACACTGGTTAGAAAGGCTTCAAAATCGTTCTTGTTTATGACTGTGCCTGTTGGGTTATTCGGGTTGGTGAGGAAAATTGCTCTGGTTTTGGGCGTGACTGTTTCAGCCATTTTTTTCAGGTCGATTCCCAGGTTTGCCCTCAGGGGCACAGGGATTGGTCTCCCCCCCATCCACTGAACTACCAGCCTGTAGAGAAGAAAAGAAGGCGCAGGCATTATCACTTCGTCACCCGGAGTCACAAAGGCCCGGATCACCAATTCTATTAGTTCGTTTGAACCGTTGCCCAGCATAATGCCATCGAACGGAATGCAATATTTTTCAGCAAGCTTTTTTCGCAGATAAAAACCACTTCCGTCCGGATAGCGGTTGAGTTTAGACAGTGCGGCGAGAATAGCATCGACCGCCCTGGGAGAGGGGCCAAGCGGATTTTCGTTGCTTGCGAGCTTTATGGAGCCGCTGATTCCGTATTCGCGTTCCAGCTCTTCGATGGGTTTGCCGGGTGGATATGGAGTGATGCTCGCGATATGTTCCGGTGCACGGGGTCTCATCTATGGTTGTTAGTCAACGGTCCCTTCTCTGTAATTAACTGCGCACTTATAATAGAAGCTCGCTGAAAAATCAAGCATCCCGGCGAAAATTCGCTCCCCGTTTCATCTTGTTTTCTCCCTGCGGGTATACTAATATGGCTAGCAGGTAGTCCAATGGCTTCCCCATGTGGGGAGTTGCCCGGATATGTTTCACAAATTACCTCATGTTACCACGGCAGGGGATAATTAATTCATGCTCAAAAACGCTAAAACCAAGAAGGTTCCGGCCGAAAAGCGGGAAACTGCCGCGGAGGCCCCGAAAAGCGCAGAAGTCAAAGTGACTAACACTCAGGACAGGCATCAACCGGTTTCCTTCGATCCATTCCGCCTATACCTCGACGAGATCAAGCGTTATCCGCTGCTCAGCAGAGAAGACGAAATGGACCTTGCTATCCGCTATCGCGAAAAGGGCGATATCGAATCCGCCTATAAGCTAATCACCGCCAATCTCAGGCTTGTTGTCAAGATAGCCATGGACTTTCAGAGATACTGGATGCAGAACCTGATGGACCTCATCCAGGAGGGCAACGTCGGGCTTATGCAAGCGGTAAAGAAATTCGATCCTTACAGGGGATACAAGTTTTCCTACTATGCCTCGTTCTGGATCAAAGCTTATATAATCAAGTTCATAATGGACAACTGGAAGCTAGTTAAAATCGGGACTACACAGGCCCAGAGAAAACTCTTTTTCAACCTGCGCAAGGAAAAAGAAAGGCTTGAAGCCCAGGGTATCGAGGCTTCCCCAAAGCTGCTAAGCCACCGGCTCGACGTGAAGGAGTCTGAGATCGTCGAAATGGACCAGAGGCTCAACAGTTGGGAGATCTCTTTAGACAGTCCCTTGAAGGAGGACTCCGAGGATACGCATAAATCGTTTCTGCCTTCGGACGACCTGCCCGTTGACGATCAGATAGCAGACCAGGAAGCCAAGGCTATTCTCCATGACAAGCTGATGCTTTTCAGAGAGCAGCTCAAAGGCAAGGAAGCCGTGATATTCGACAAGAGGCTTTTGACCGAAGACCCCATGACACTCCAGGAAATCGGGGACAAATTCGGGATCAGCCGTGAACGCGTGCGCCAGATCGAAAGCCGCCTTAAAAAGAAGTTGAAGGCTTACCTGGAAGAGGAAATCGCCGACATCGATCTGCTTCAGGAGAGTATGATCGAAATCTGATCAATTGATGTCGGCAAGAAGTGTATCAAAAGAAAACATGCCGGGCAGGACTGGGACCAGGTCCCGGTCCAGTGCCGAGTCTCTTTTTCTTCGCCGCCAGCGCCTTTTCATAGACCTGGATGTATTGCCTCGCGGACCTGTCCCAGGAAAAATCCTGAGCCATTGCTCTTTTTTGAATTTCGGCCCATTTGAGGCCGTCTTCGAATAATTCCAGCGCCGATCTTATTGCTTCAAGAAAGGCTTCCGGTTTGTATTCGTAGAACTTGAAGCCGGTACCGGAATCCGGGTACTCAAGCACATCCACGACCGAGTCGTGCAGGCCCCCCGTCGCATGGACCACCGGGATTGTCCCATAGCGCAGACTGTACATCTGGTTGAGCCCGCAGGGCTCGTATCGGGAAGGCATCAGGAAAATGTCTGCTCCCGCCTCGATCAAGTGTGCCATTTGCTCGTCAAACTGACTGTAGATTTTCAGACGGTCCGGATAGAGCTTTTCCATCTCACGGATGTCTTCCTCGACCGCGGCGTCCCCAGTCCCCAGGATTACCAGGTTCACAGGCATCTTCATCAAATCCGGCAGGATTTTCTCTAGTAGATCGAAGCCCTTCTGGGTGGCAAGCCGGCTTATCATGCCCAGCATCGGATAGCGACGATTCCTTTTTGAAACGCCAATCTTTTCGCAAAGGGTTTCTTTACAGATTTTTTTACCGGCAAGATCATCGGCGTCGAAATTTTGAGGAAGATATGGGTCTGTTTTCGGGTCCCATGCGTCTACATCAATCCCGTTTAAGATTCCGCAGAAGCTGTCTTTTCGCTCTTTAAGGATTCCCTCCAGCCCGAAGCCGAATTCTTTTGTAGTGATTTCTGAAGCGTAGCTGGGGCTGACTGTGGTAATAAAGTCGCTGTAAACCAGCCCTGCCTTCAGGAAATTGCATTGCCCCCAGAATTCGATTCCCTGCATCGACCAGGCGCCAGGCGGGAGATTGGTCAGACCGAAAAAACCACCGGGAAAGATCCCCTGGTATGCAATGTTGTGAACTGTAAGAACTATTGCCGAGCGGTGGAATTGAGGATCATAGCTCCAGCCGAATTGAAAATATGCTGCAACCAGGGCCGTTTGCCAGTCGTGGAGATGAAAAATCGAGGGATACCAGCCAAGGGCCACGCAAAGTTGCTTCACGGCGAGACTGAAGGCTATGAATCTTTCGGGGTTGTCTTCGTAGTCACCCCGAACGGGGCTGCCATAAAGCCAGGACCTGTCGTAGAATTCATCCTTTTCCAGCAAATAGATGGGAATGCCCGATTCAGTCCGGCTTTCCCAGAAGTGAATGTGGTAGTCGTGTAGTCCGACCGAAATGATTAAGTCCTGAGCCAAAAGATCGAGGCCGACCAATTTTTCACGTGCGGACCGGTAAAGGGGCATAAAGATCCGGACGTCACAGCCAAGCTTGTGGAGCGATTCAGGCAGGGAGCCGGCTACGTCTGCAAGACCACCTGTCTTTGCGTAAGGGGCAACTTCGGAGGCGCAGAACAGAATTCGCATTTCTAATGACTCTGCTTTCCATGAGAATCGGCCTGGAAAAATGACGGCCGATTGAAAAGGGTGAGCGTGATCGATCCTCAAGCTTAAATGGTAGTCCCGAGCCGATGAAGTTGCTTTCTTTTTCGGCCTTTCATTTACAACATTTTCGATTCATATTAAACATTGAACTCTGGGGCTGCCGGGATAATTAAGTCTGGAGCCGTTCGCTTTTTAAAATAGCCACTGGAGGCCGTGAAGGGTGATTGGAAATTTCTTGCAAGTTCTTTAAAATAAAATCTAAATACCGCCTGAAGCAAATATGATCAGCAGCAGCGAAGGGATAAATATTCTTCCATAGTGGGTGAGACTGGCTGCCTGGGGTGTTGGAACCCTGGAAGCATGCCCGCAGCCGGGGCGCTCGTTACTAAAGCAGAGGTCTGATTTTGGAATACAAACGCCGGGTAAGCAGGCAGATTCATGTCGGGGATGTTCCCATTGGTGGAGGCGCTCCCGTTTGCGTGCAGTCCATGACCAACACGGACACGCGTGACTGGCGCTCTACGGTGGAGCAGATCAAGAGGGTCGAGGAGGCCGGGTGCGAAATAATACGGGTTGCAGTCCTCGACGAGCAGGCAGCCGAAGCCTTCGCAATGATAAAGAAATCAATTCGCATTCCGCTAATCGCGGACATCCACTTCGACTACCGTCTGGCGATCAGGGCCATGCTTTCGGGCGCGGACGCGATCCGCATCAATCCCGGAAATATCGGCGGCCCGGAGAAGGTGAAAAAAGTCATAGACTTGGCTAGGGAACGGAAGATCCCGGTGCGCATAGGCGTAAACAGCGGGTCAGTGGAAAAGGACCTGCTGGCGAAATACGGTCATCCGACCCCTGAGGCAATGGTAGAGAGCGCTCTGCGGCACATCCGGTTTTTTGAGGACAACGATTTCGGGCTGATAAAGATATCGCTTAAATCCAGCGACGTGATCACGACGATCCAGTCATACAGGCTCCTGGCCACGAAAACCGATTACCCTTTTCACCTCGGGGTGACCGAAGCCGGGACCGTAGTGAGCGGGGCCATAAAATCCGCCCTGGGGGTAGGGTTTTTGCTGCTCGAGGGAATAGGGGACACTCTGAGAGTTTCCCTTACCGCCGCCCCGGAAGAGGAGATGTTTGTCGCATGGTCGATTTTACGTGCATTGAAGCTGCGTCAAAGAGGGGTAGAGCTTGTGAGCTGCCCGACCTGCGGGCGAACTGAAATAGACCTTATTCCGATCGTCGAAAAGGCGGAAGCCTTGCTCAAACATGTAAAGACCCCACTCAAGGTTGCCATCATGGGCTGCGTGGTAAACGGCCCCGGCGAGGCCAGGGAGGCCGACGTGGGCATCGCGGGCGGAAGGGAAAGCGGCATCCTGTTCAAAAAAGGGAAACGGGTGGCAAGGGTCCCTGAGAAAGAGCTTCTTGACAGGCTTATATCCGAGATTGAACAGATGACAGGCGAGAAAATCAGATAAAGGTTAAAGGAAAACGTGTATATGGCCCTGGTTGCCAAATACCAAAGTCTACGGTTGGTTTTCTTAATGGATGCGGGGGCGTGGATTGCGCTTCTTTGAGCTGTTAGACCGCATACTGGATTACCTTCCCAGAGCAAATGCCGCTCTGCTGGAAAGGGCTTATGTTTTTGTCTCGAAAGCATACAGGGGCAAAAGTTCCCTGCCGGGTGAACCTTATCTCGGTCATCCCCTCGCAGTTGCATCGATTCTTGCCAGGATGCGCCTTGATGAAGAGAGCATCGCCGCCGGCCTGCTGCACGATGCCCTGGAAAAAGAATACATTACCTCGGAAGAACTCGAAGCAATGTTCGGCGCAGAGGTCGCCCAGACCGTACAAGGCGTATCGAGGCTCACACAAATCGCCTACAGCAGCCGAAAAGAGCGCCAGGCCGAATATATCCGGAAGATGATCCTTGCGATTTCCAGGGATGTGCGGGTGGTCCTCGTAAAGCTGGCTGACCGGCTCGACGGCATCAGAGGGGCATCCTGTCAGGAGGGCGGCAGCGGAGTCAACCTGGCCATGGAAACACTCGATATCTATGCCCCGCTTGCGAGCAGGCTTGGTATCGACTGGATGAAGCAGGAACTGGAAAACCTCTCCTTCAAGTGTTTTTTCCCCAAAGCCTATGAAGAAATAGAGACAGGGCTCGCAAAAACCGAAGAGGACCGGATTCGCTACATTAGAGAGGTGGAGGAGATTCTTGGCGAGCGAATGGCCGAATTTGGAATCAAAGGCCGTATTCGCGGCCGTCCCAAACACATCTACAGCATCTATCAGAAGATGGAGCGCCAGAAGCTCGATATGACGCGTATCTATGACCTGATCGCGTTTCGGATCATAGTGGATTCCGTCAAGTCCTGCTACGAGACTCTGGCCCTTGTCCACGCATTGTGGGAGCCGGTCGAGGGCAGGTATAAGGACTATGTCGCAAGACCCAAATCCAACATGTACCAGTCGCTCCACACAACTGTCATTGGTCCTTACGGTGAACGGATGGAAGTGCAAATCAGGACCGAGGATATGGACCGGATCGCAAACGAGGGTATCGCTGCGCACTGGCTCTACAAGGAGGGCAAGCCTGTTACCGAAATCGACAAGCAGGAGACTCAGCGCTTTTCATGGCTCCGTCAGATTATGGAGTTGAGCAAGGACTGGAGCGATCCCAAAGCCGTCGTAGAAGCTTTAAAGGTCGACTTCTACCCCGATGAGGTTTACGTCTTTACACCCAATGGCGATGTCAAAGCTTTTCCGAAGGGGTCCACGCCGGTCGACTTTGCCTACGATGTACATACGGAGGTCGGGCACAGGTGTGTGGGTGCAAGGGTCAATGGGAAATTAGTGCCCCTCAGGTATGAGCTCCAGAACGGCGATACTGTTGAAGTGCTCACCTCGGCCAACCATCGGCCCAGCAAGGACTGGCTCAAACAGGTCAAGTCCACCAAGGCGATAGGCCGGATCAAGCACTGGTTCAAAACCGAGGAAAGAGAGAGATCGATCTCTCTGGGCAGAGAAATCTGCGAAAGGGAATTCAGAAAGAAGGGTCTGAATTTCAATAACTACCTCAATTCACCCGAACTCGCCGAAACGGCAAAGGCTTTTTCCCTGAAAAGTGTCGACGATCTCCTGGCAGGTATCGGTTTTCACAAGATTACGCCGAACCAGGTAATGGGTAAACTGACGACGCTTCCCCTCGAAGAGGAACATCCCAAGGATGAGATTTCTGTCGAGAAGCGAAGGCGTGTGCCTTCGAAAGACGGGATCAAGGTCAAGGGGGTCGACGATATTTTGATACGAATGGCTCAATGCTGTAACCCCGTTCCAGGGGAACCCATCATGGGATACATAACCAGGGGCCGCGGAATAACAGTGCATCGGCTCTCCTGCAAAAACCTCGACAGGGGGGGTGACGAAGGCAGAAAAATAGATGTACAGTGGGATTCGGGAAAAGAACAGCTCTTTCCCGTAGATATCCGAATCATCCACTCCGGGGAGAGGGGTACCCTGGCATCTTTGAACGGGGTACTCGGTCAAATGGATGTGAACGTAATAAGTCTCAAAGTTGAAGACCAGGCTGACAAATCGAGCATCTGCCACCTGCGCATAGAGGTCAAAGACTCAAAGCACCTTCAGCGCGTAATGTCCGCCCTGAGGAACGAAAGAGGCGTCTATAAGGTCCACAGGTCCATGGAATGATCATGGGGAATTAAAAATACGTATATATGGTGCATTTTTCCCCGCCCAGAAGTAAAGGAGTCAGTTCCTGCTGAAGTTTGGCCCGTTCCGGATCTCTTTCCCAGGCTTTCCAGTCTTCTGCGCTGTTCCAGTTACTGAGAACTACGAATTTGTTCGGATTGTCCAGTGCCCTGAGCGTTTCTCCGGAGATGTAGCCTCTGGCTTTGATGGCTTTTGTTCAAGCTAGAGTCATCAATTGCCGTAATTTGGCTTCCTGACCTGGTTCGACTTCCCTTTCGATGATAATTCACACGGTCATGGTAGTCCCCTACCGCAAGGTGGTTAGTCGCACGCTATCGCGATACCTGCTTCTCTCTTCGATAAACACAACCTTCGAAAAATCAATTAATGCAATAAATAAGTGCCGGCCCGGAATATTTCGCTTGCGCTTTGTATTCTCAGGCCATATTGTTCCCAAATAAGGGTCGAGGCCATTTTTTATTGTCTCTGATGTAGATTTTTATGGACAAAGCCATTAATCTGGATATAAGAACCAAACGTAGTGCAAAACTTGAGCGGGAGCGGATTGTACGGCTTTTTGCCAAGAGAATCAGATAATGTGTATCCGGCCTTAGCGTCTTATCTTAAGGGGCTTATTTTGAGAGGGGGTGGAGCACCGGGTTTGTAATCTGATTCAGGAGGAGGCGTTTTTAATTATCTATTTTGCTTAGGAGGAAAGAAAATGACGAAAGCGGAATTGATTGCAAAGATCGCAGGCGAAGGTGGAATTACCAAATCCCAGGCTGAAAAAGCAGTGGACGGTTTCGTTACGGCTGTTTCCGGCGCTCTGTCAAGCGGCGACAAGATTACGCTTGTAGGCTTCGGGACTTTCAGTGTTGGTGCAAGGTCTCAACGTGAAGGCCGCAATCCCCGGACCGGCGAGAAGATCCAGATTCCCGCCTCAAAAGTTGTCAAGTTCAAAGCAGGCAAGACTCTCAGCGAAAAAGTCAAATAAACTGGTTTATCCCCTCAGCTCTCAATAAGAAAATTGAAGGGACTGCCCGCCGGTAGATGTGGCTGCAGTCCCTTCCATGTTTTCTGGCCTGACTTTGGTCGCTTGAGCCCGTAATTGACAATACCAGACCATAATCTTAGGTTTTGTGTGTCTTCAAAGATCCCTTCAAGAGGCTAAGTGTTGGGTTTTTGATGTGCTACGCCCAACGTTCAGGGCCATGTCCTCGAGGAGTTGTTGCAGGGCGCCGATGCCCCGGCTCCTTCCTATCGGCAAAGGAGAAAGCTTGTTCCCCCTCGTACCTGTTTGACTCGCCCCGGAGCGGAACTTGATGAATTAGGATTCAAAAGGAAAAGTTGCAATAATCAGAACAGGAGAAAGTAGTGGCTAAGAATCTGACCCAGAAGATACTTGAAACTCACTTGGTTGAAGGAAAACTGGTTCCTGGTGAGGAAATCAGCATCAGGATCGACCAGGTACTTCTTCAGGACGCCACAGGGACCATGGCCATGCTGGAATTCGAGGCCCTGGGGATGGGCACGATAAAGGCAGATCTTGCCGTCCAGTACGTGGATCACAACATCATCCAGACAGACAGCAAAAATGCCGACGATCACATCTACCTTCAGAGCGCTTCGGCCAGATATGGAATCCATTTCAGCCCTCCAGGAAACGGCGTTTCCCACCAGGTTCACATGGAGAGGTTCGGAATTCCCGGAAAGACCCTGATCGGCTCCGATAGCCATACTCCTGGAGCGGCCGGCGTCTCGGTTCTCGGGATTGGCGCCGGTGGGCTCGACGTTGCCCTGGCCATGGCCGGACACCCTTATCATCTTCCCTGTCCCAAAGTCCTTGGAGTTAAGCTCACCGGAGAACTCCCGGAATGGGTCAGCGCAAAGGACGTTATCCTGGAGATGCTCAGGCGTTATGACGTGAAGGGTTGCATCGGAAAGATCGTCGAATATTACGGTCCGGGAGTCAAGAGCCTGTCCGCAACAGACCGTGAGACGATTGGCAACATGGGGACCGAGCTCGGGGCCACTACATCGATTTTCCCATCTGACGAGAACACCCGTGCCTATCTCGAGGCACAAGGGAGGGGAGGGGACTGGGTCGAACTCAGCGCTGACCAGGGGGCGCAATACGATGAAAATGATGAAATTGATCTCTCCAGGGTCGAACCTCTCATAGCGAAGCCGCATTCGCCTGGAAACGTTGTCCCCGTCCGTGATGTAGCGGGATTGAAAGTGGACCAGGTGATCGTCGGCAGCAGTGTGAATTCTTCTTTCAGGGATTTGATGGTAGTGGCCCGGATACTCGAGGGTAGACATGCATCGGCTTGGACCTCTGTTAATGTGAATCCCGGCAGCAGACAGGTAATCGAAAATGTCGCAGCCCGGGGCGGGGTCATTCCGCTGCTGCGGGCAGGGGCTCGAATACACGAACCGGGGTGCCTGGGTTGCATTGGCATGGGGCAAGCTCCTGGAACCGGCCAGATAAGCCTTCGGACCATGCCGCGCAATTTCCCCGGCCGGTCCGGAACAAAAGATGACCGCGTCTATCTGTGCTCACCCGAGACAGGGGCTGCGGCCGCGCTCAAGGGCGTTATAACCGATCCCAGAGACCTGGGCCGAGAAATGGAATACCCTAGAATAGAAGATCCGAAAGACTACCTTGTTGATGAGGTCTCCATCATCAAACCGAGTGAAGATCTCAGGAAAACTGAAGTCGTCCGTGGGCCCAATATCGCTCCGCTGCCTACGTTCGAGCCTCTGCCCGAGTCGCTCGAAACAAAAGTGGTGCTGGTAGTCGGCGACAACATATCCACAGACACGATCATGCCCGCGGGGAGCAAAGTCCTTCCACTGAGATCGAATATCCCGGCGATAAGCCGGTTTGTATTTTCGATCCTCGACACGGAATTTGCTGACAAATGCCGAAAAGCCGGCGCGGTCACGGTCATCGGCGGAGAAAACTACGGCCAGGGATCGAGCCGGGAGCATGCGGCCCTGGCGCCCCGCTATCTTGGTGTCCGGGCGGTGATTGCTAAAAGTTTCGCCAGAATTCACATGGCCAATCTCTGCAACTACGGAATTCTCCCGCTGGTGTTCACTAATCGAGATGACTACAATCTCATGAAGCCGGGGGTAACGATAGTCTATCGGAATATCCTAAGGTTTCTCAAGAGTTACGAAGTTGAGATGCCAGCGGAAGTTGATGGCAAAGAGATACGCGTCTCTTTGAATGTTTCAGCAAGAATGCGCCGCCTGTTGCTCGCGGGCGGCGCTTTGAATCTGGTCAAAATGGAGTCCTTGTAATTTTGAAACCTACTTTTAAAGGCTCCGTTTATTCTGACTATAAATAATCGGGAGGGGGAAAATGGCTGTCGAGACAGTCCACATTAAAAACACCGGCCTTAGAGGAGTAACCGTTGCCGATACCAAGATCAGCTACATCGACGGCGAAAAGGGTATATTGATCTATCGCGGCTATAGGATCGAAGAACTGGCGGAAAGGTCAACCTTTATGGAAACGGCCTTTCTGCTGCTGCACGGACACCTGCCCACGGAGAACGAAACCGAACGGTTCGAAAGACAGGTTGTGCAGTCGCGGGATGTGCCGGGGTTTATTCTGGAGAGTCTTGAGAAGTTTCCACGGCAGGCCGATCCGATGGATGTGCTCCAGGCATGCGTCCCTATGCTGGCTGTGGCTGACCCGGAGCTAAATGACGAGTCCAGGGAGGCCAATGCCAGGAAGGCTATCCGGCTCATAGCCGGTTTTCCTGCAGTGATTGCGGCCTGGCATCGGATAAGGAACGGGGAGAAGCCGCTTGCGCCGGACAATTCCCTGTCTCACGCCGCCAATTTCTTATGGCAGCTAACCGGGAAGAAGCCCGGCAGGGAAATCGCTCATGATTTCGACGTCTGCCTGATCCTGCATGCAGACCACACCTTCAACGCTTCGACATTCGCCTGCCGTGAGGTGGTATCGTCAAAGGCCCACATGTACGCAGGAGTCGCCGCCGGAGTGGGGGCTCTTTCCGGCAGTCTGCATGGCGGCGCCAATGCGCGGGTTATGAAGATGCTGCTAAAGCTCGAATCCGAAGTTGAATCTGTGGATGATCTCGATGCCTGGGTCAAAAACAGGATCGAAAGCGGCGAGAAGATAATGGGGATGGGGCATGCGGTTTACAAGACCGATGATCCCAGAGCAAAAATACTGAGGCAGATGTCGCATCGGCTCGCAAAAAAGACCGGCCACGAAAAATGGTACGACTATCTTACCCGTGTAGAAGAAGTAGGTCACAGGGAATTCACGGCTCTCGGCAAAACCGGCATTCGGACCAATGTCGATTTCTACAGCGGGTCGGTTTATGCAATGATGGGAATACCAATAGATATTATGACCCCGGTTTTCGCTGTTTCCCGAATCGCAGGGTGGTGCGCGCACATAATCGAGGAAAAATTCGCGGAAGCTCAGGACAAACCAGAGCTGTACAGACCGGAAGCCGAATACGTCGGCCACTATTGTGGAGTAGTGGGATGCACCTATGAACCTGTGGATGCAAGGGCATAGATTTAAGTTCCAACGGGGGGCCGGAAAGTTGCCGCGCCGTCTCTTTTCCAATGCCCCGACGTTTACCTGACCTCAACAAAAATATTCCAGCTTCTTTTCGTCTTGTCACTGGAGGCGGGGGAACTCGCCTCTCCCGTCTGTAGGTATTAAGGATATGAATCTTTTTGAGGAGACCATTTATGGTTTTTAAGCACGATGTGCTGATCGTAGGGGCAGGACTTGCCGGATTGAGGGCGGCGACCGAGGTGGCGGGAAAGGCCGATGTAGCCCTTTTCAGCAAGGTGTATCCAACCAGGTCGCATTCCGGGGCGGCGCAGGGAGGAATAGCCGCGGCGCTCGAAAACGAAGAGCCTGATTCCTGGGAATGGCATATGTACGATACGGCCAAAGGCGGGGATTACCTGACCGACCAGGACGTGGCTGAAATTCTCGCCAAAGACGCCATAAGGGCCGTTTATGAGCTCGAACATATGGGTGTCCCGTTCAACCGCACGCCTGAAGGCAAAATAGCCCAACGTTACTTTGGCGGACACACCAGTAATTTCGGACAAGCGCCCGTGAAACGCATATGCTATGCGGCCGACCGGTCCGGGCGGGTCATGATGGATACGCTATATTTTGATGCGGTAAGAAAGGGCATAAAGATATACCCGGAGTTTAACGTGTTGGATATTCTCATTCAGGACGGGCAAGTCGCCGGGTTGGTTGCCTATGAGCTTGCTTCCGGTGAAGTGCATGTTTTCCACAGCAAGGTGGTCCTGCTCGCGACCGGGGGATACGGGAAAGTGTACAAGGTGAGCTCCAACGCTTTTGCCAGCACGGGAGACGGTCTTGCTCTCACCTACAAGCTGGGACTTCCGCTCGAGGATATGGAATTTGTCCAGTTCCATCCAACCGGAATATGGGGGCTGGGAGTTCTCATATCCGAGGCAGCCAGAGGCGAGGGCGGGGTGCTTCGCAACGGGAAAGGCGAGCGGTTCATGGAAAGGTACGCTCCCACCATCAAGGACCTGGCCCCAAGGGACATGGTTTCCCGCGCGATTTATAGCGAGCTTAAAGAAGGCAGGGGAATAAACGGACAGGACTATATCCACCTGGACCTTACTCATCTCGGCGAAAAGAAACTGGCCGAAAGGCTTTCCGATATTTCTTCCTTCGTAAGAATCTACCTTGGCCTGAACCCGGCAACCGACTTGATTCCCGTTCATCCAACGTGTCACTACATGATGGGGGGCATCGCGGTAAATATCGACGGCAACGTGATTGATGTGAAAAACAACCCTGTTCCCGGGCTCTATGCGGCCGGCGAGTGTTCGTGCATCTCACTGCACGGGGCCAACCGGCTTGGCTGCAACTCGCTGCTCGATCTTGTCGTTTTTGGCAGAAGGGCCGGTCAGCACATTGCGGAAAGTCTAAATCACCTCTCGCGGGTAGAGCCGCCTGCCGCAGTGGAGCGGGACACCGTGGACCGGATAAGGCGGATAAAGGAGAACAGGGCAGGCGAGAAGGCGGTAAGCATTCGACAGACTCTCCAGGAGGTCATGATGGACGATTGCTCGGTTTTTCGCCACGAACAGGGTTTGAAAAAAGCCCTTGAAGCTGTCCGGGGGCTGCAGGAAAGAGCCCGGAACATTTCTATCGATCACGGGGGAAATCGCTACAACACCGATCTTATGGACGCCCTTGAACTTCGGAATATGCTCCTCCTGGCAGAAGCGATAGTGGTTTCAGCGTTGAACAGGACCGAAAGCCGAGGAGCGCACTCGCGCGAAGATTACCCCGAAAGGGATGACGAACATTGGCTGAAACACACCCTTGTCCAGCGGACTGACTCCGGCGTATCGATTACTTACAAACCGGTTACGATCACCCGCTTTCAACCCAAGCCGAGGGCATATTGATATGGAACTTCGATTCAAGATACTCCGATTCGATCCACAGTCCGATAAAGAGGCTTATTACAAGACTTATACCGTGAACGCGAGGTCCGAGGAACGCATTCTCGACTGCCTCAACCGAATTAAATGGGAACAGGACGGGACCCTTGGCTACCGGATGTCCTGCGCTCATGGCGTGTGCGGTTCCGATGGCATGCGGATCAACGGCGTCTGCGCTCTGGCGTGCCAGAAGCTGGTACAGGATTATGCAGGGTCTGAGGAAATCACCCTGGAACCGCTGCCATTCTTTCAGGTACTGAAGGACCTCATTGTCGATATGGAAGATTTCCTGGCCAGGGTCGATTCTATGCGCCCCTACCTGATCCAGAGCGAACTGCCTCCCGAGCGGGAACGGCTGCAAAGCCAGGAAGACCACAAGAAACTGGAGGAAGCGATCCGCTGTATTCTTTGCGCCTGCTGTACGGGCGCCTGCCCCGTTATGAGTGAAAATCCGAACTACGTAGGCCCTGCCGCCCTTGTGTGGGCTTACAGGTATCTCTACGATACGCGCGACGGGGAGTTTATGAGCAGAATCGAGAAGCTGAACGAACCTGACAGCGTGTGGCCATGCGAAAATTATTTTGAATGCACTCGCGTGTGCCCAAAATCCATACCGATTACAAAGTCCATCAACTTCATGAAGCGGGAAATAAAAAAACAGCTCCCGGATAGCAGCAAACAATAACAATGTTGCGCAAGGAACTCTTTTTCCTGTAAATTCATCCTCTTTGTTATTTATTCTAATTCTAATTCTAAATTCCTTGCGGAGTAAGGTTAATGAAGATCAAGTCAATAAATCCTTATACGGGCGAGGTGAACGCAGAGTTTGATCCACTGACGGATGATGCCTGTGGCGAAGCTGTGGGAAGAGGCAGAGAAGCATTCGAGGCATGGCGAAAGCTGACTGTTGCAGATCGCTTAAAACCCATTGCGAATCTTGCATCGATTTTCAGGCAGAAAAAAAGGGAGTACGCCCGAATAGCTACTGTTGAAATGGGCAAGCCGATAAGGGATGCCGTAGCTGAAATCGAAAAATGCGCGCTGCTTTGCGATTATTATCACCAAAACACAGAAAAGTTTCTCCTGAGCGAAGAGATCAAAACTGAGGCTTTGAAAAACTCTGTAGTCTTTGATCCCCTTGGCGTGATTTTTGGCATAATGCCCTGGAATTTTCCTTTCTGGCAGGTAGTGCGCTGGGCCGTGCCAACCCTTGCTGTCGGGAATGTCTGTCTACTCAAACATGCTTCCAATGTTCCTCTGACGGCGCTCGAGATCGAAAAAATCTTCCGTGAAGCCGGTTTTCCGGAGTACGTTTTCCAGACACTGCTGATAGGCCCGCAAGGCGCCGAGCGCCTCATAGAGGGAAACCTGATCGACGGGGTTTCACTGACCGGGAGTGGCGACGCCGGATCGAAGGTGGGTTCCCTTGCCGGAAAGTATTTGAAGAAAGTTGTGCTGGAGCTGGGCGGCTCCGATCCATTTATGGTCTTCGAGGATGCGGACCTCGACAAAGCTGCCCGAGCGGCGGTCAGGTCCAGAATGGCCAACGCCGGTCAAAGTTGTATAGCGGCCAAACGGCTGATTGTAATGGAGCCGGTTGCCGACGCGTTCAGGGAGAAATTTTTGGACGGGATGAATTCCCTCAGAATTGGCGACCCAATGGATGAGTCCACCGATTTGGGCCCGCTGGCCAAAAAGGAATTCGTAGAAGTTTTACAAAAGCAGTTCGATGATGCCGTCAAAAAGGGCGCCAGGGTTCATAGGGGGCCAAAACCGCCGGCCCAGGGCTTTTTCTTTCAGCCCGTTGTTTTGACAGACCTCACTTCTGACATGCTGGTCATACGGGAGGAGGTTTTCGGTCCTATGGCTCCCGTGATCATTGCCCGGACCGAAGAAGAGATGATCCGGATTGCCAACGGGACTGAGTTCGGCCTTGGGGCTGCCATCTGGACCCGGGATGTTTCAAAGGCGGAGCGACTGGCCAGAGAAATTGCTTCAGGATTCATCGCGATAAACTGCATTGTAAAGTCCGACCCGCGTCTTCCTTTCGGGGGCGTTAAAAAGTCGGGACTCGGCAGGGAAATGTCGCATTACGGGCTGAAGGAGTTCGTAAACGTAAAAACTATAACGATAGGCTGTTAGTGGAATATGGGAACGCGGATCGAACGCGACGCAGTTGGGGCCGTAGAAGTCCCGGAGGACGCCTATTATGGGGCGCAAACCCAGCGCGCGGCCGAAAACTTCCCGGTGAGCGGCCGGACCTTCGGAAGGCCCTTCATAGGGGCGCTCGGTCTGGTGAAGGAATCGGCCGCCATTGTGAACGCGGAACTCGGACTGTTGCCTCCCGGGATTGCAGCAGCGATTCGCGATGCCGCCCGTGAGACCGCAGAAGGCAAGTTGGACGCACATTTTGTCCTGGATGTCTTCCAGACGGGTTCCGGGACTTCGACCAACATGAACGCGAACGAGGTTATCGCGGGCCGTGCAAACGAGATGCTCACCGGCAGAAGGGGCGGAAAAGAACCGGTCCATCCAAACGATCACGTAAACCTCGGCCAATCGAGCAACGATGTAATTCCTACCGTAATTCACGTCGCCTCCGTCTCACTCATTGTGCAACGATTGATTCCGGCTCTCGAAAAACTTCTGACCAGGCTGAGCGACAAGGCCGCAGAGTTTGGGAGCGTAATGAAAATCGGGCGCACCCATTTGCAGGATGCCGTGCCCGTAAGCCTTGGAGAGGAATTCGGAGGCTACGCCCGGCAGGTGGAACTCGGAATTCAAAGGTCGAAAAAGGCCGCCGAAGCCCTGTCCGAGGTGGCGCTCGGAGGTACGGCGGTCGGCAACGGCATCAACACGCATCCTGAATTTGCCGGACGCGTCATCGAATTGATTTCCAGGAAAACCGGATTCAATTTCCGCGAGGCGCAGAATCATTTTGAAGCCCAGGCGGCGCAGGATTCGACCGTCGAGGCGAGCGGCGGTATGAAGACTGTTGCGGTGAGCCTCATAAAAATTGCCAACGACATCCGCCTCATGGCTTCCGGCCCGAGATGCGGAATCGGGGAGATTTCAATCCCGGCCCTTCAGCCCGGATCTTCGATAATGCCCGGTAAAGTTAACCCGGTTATGCCGGAGATGGTGATCCAGGTGGCGGCCCAGGTGATCGGAAACGACGCTACGATTACTTTTTGCGGCCAGGGAGGCTACTTTGAGCTGAATACGATGCTCCCTGTGATCGCGCTTAACCTGATTGAGTCAATCGAGATACTCGCATCGGCGGCAGGGCTTTTCGCGGAAAAATGTGTTGCCGGTATAACCGCCAATCCTGAGAGGTGCCGTTCATACATTGAACAGAGCATCGCTCTTTCGACATACCTTGTGCCCTATGTGGGATACGACAGGGCTTCGGAGATCTCGAAGGAAGCATTCCTGACAGGCAAAACAATCCGTGAGGTCGCACTCGAGAAGGCAATTCTTCCCGAGGCAATGCTGGATAAAATCTTTGACGGCATAAAATCCGGAAAATGAATGAGACTTAAATGGAATTGAGCACCTCGACGATTGCGCTTCCGCCCCGAATAAAACTTTTCATGGCACTGTCCCGTACGCCCCATGGGTTGCTTGATATGGCTACCCCGGCGCTTGCGGCACTTCTGTGGCTCGGCTCAATTCCGTCAATCCATGTGATCATTATCGGCCTTGTGACTGCCTTCGCCGGCTACACCTCCGTCTATGCACTGAACGACGTTGTTGACATCAGGATCGATCGGCGGAAAATCCGCGAGTGCGGACTTAAATGCTCCGCCGGGGACCTCGATGCCGTTTGCGCGCGACACCCCATGGCACAGGGTCTGCTCAGATTCAGGGACGGGATTGCGTGGACGGCCGCATGGGGCATAATTGCCCTGCTGGGGGCCTGGCTTCTCAATCCGGCCTGTGCGGTCATATTTATCTTGGCGTGCATTGCCGAAGCGGTCTACTGCATGATGCTGAGGCTTAGCTGGATGAAGACGCTGGTGAGCGGCGCAGTTAAGACCGCCGGCGGTCTGGCGGCTATTTACGCCGTGGCGCCGAATTGTTCAGCACCGTTTCTGATCGGATTTTTCTTCTGGTTTTTCCTCTGGGAAATTGGCGGGCAGAACGTTCCAAACGACTGGAGCGACATCGAAGAAGACATGCGCATGGAGGCTGAAACCATTCCAGTCAAGTTTGGGACTCAGAGATCGGCGAAGATCATCTTAAGCGCACTGACACTCGCGGTGGCAATGAGCATCGCCCTGTTCTGGCTTACACCCGCCCGGCTTAACGCCATATATTTTGCCGCTGCCGTTCCGGCCGGTATATTTCTTCTGCTCCTGCCCGCATGGCGGCTCTACACAGGGCGGACCACCGATCTTGCATTCGCCCTGTTCAACCGGGCCTGTTATTATCCCGTGACGATGTTTGCGGCGATATTTTTGAGTGCTGTTCTTTAGCCCCCGATTCCTGCTTATTTTTCCAGTTCTGCAATAGCTTTACGCCACTCTAACGGGTCTCCCAAAAGGGCGTTAACGGTCTTTTCCTATTCACCTGCTCACCTATTCCCCCATTCACCAGTCCATTACTGCAACAGCAACTGCTTCTCGCGAAGCCTCTTGATTTCATCGCGAAGGAAGGCCGCTTTTTCGAACTCGAGGCGGGAAGCGGCTTCCTTCATTTCCTTTTCAAGCGACTGGAGGTGTTCGTCAGGGGAGACAAGGGTGCCGGCCTGATCGAATTCAGCCTGCGGTTCGAAAATGAATTCGGATTCATATGGCCTCATTCGGTATTCGGCAAGAATATCGGTGATATCTTTTTCGATCGACCTCGGCACTATCTTGTTTGCAACGTTGTATTCGAGCTGCTTTTTTCGCCGCCGGTCCATCTCCTGCATGGCGCGGCGCATTGAGTCCGTCACCTTATTAGCATAGAGAATGACCGTCCCGCTCACATTGCGGGCGGCGCGGCCTGCGGTCTGGATAAGCGATCGGTCCGATCTCAAAAAGCCCTCGTTGTCGGCGTCCAAAACGGCTACAAGCGCTACTTCCGGGATATCCAGACCCTCACGCAAAAGGTTTATCCCAACCAGGACGTCGAAATTGCCGAGGCGGAGATCTCGCACTGTTTCAATGCGCTCGATAGTGTTTATGTCCGAGTGCATATAGCGGACGCGGATGTCTATCTCGGCAAGGTATTCGGTCAGGTCCTCGGCCATTCTTTTGGTTAGGGTAGTAACCAGGACGCGGTGGCCGGCCTTAACCTGCTTGCGGATTTCGCCTATAAGATCGTCAACCTGGAAGTCGGCCGAGCGGACTTCGATCTGCGGGTCAACAAGGCCGGTGGGCCGGATGATCTGCTCTATGACCCTCCCTCTGGTATTGGCAAGCTCATGGGGGCCTGGAGTTGCGGAAACATATACGACCTGTTTTACCCGGCTTTCGAATTCATCGAAATTGAGTGGTCTGTTGTCGAGCGCCGAAGGCAACCGAAATCCGTACCGGACAAGAGTTTCCTTCCTGGACCTGTCGCCATTGTACATTCCGCGAATCTGAGGGATCGAGATGTGGCTTTCGTCAACGAAAAGCAGCCAGTCCTGCGGGAAATAGTCGAGCAGCGTGTATGGAGGTGTTCCCGGCGCGCGGCCGTCAAGGTGCCTGGAGTAGTTTTCAATTCCGTTGCAAAAGCCGATTTCGATCAGCATTTCGAGATCAAAACGGGTCCGTTCCTCGATGCGCTGTGCCTCCAGAAGTTTGCCCTCACGGTGGAAGAACTCGAGTCTTTGGGACAGTTCCTGTTTTATGTCTTTTACTGCGCGTTCGAGCGTATCCGGGGCGGTGACGTAATGGGTCCCGGGGTAAATGTCTGCTCTGTCCATGCGCCGCAAAGTCCTGCCGGTCAGCGGGTCGATTTCCTTTATCGAATCGACTTCGTCTCCAAAAAACTCTATACGTATCGCCCGGTCTTCTTCATAGGCTGGAAAGACCTCGATCACGTCCCCCCTCACGCGGAAAACACCGCGATGAAAATCGTAGTCGTTTCGTTCATACTGGATATCCACGAGCTTGCGCAGGACCTCTTCTCTGGGGATTTGCTGCCCGACTTTGAGCTGCAGCAGCATCTCCTGGTATTTTTCGGGAGAGCCCAGGCCGTATATGCACGACACGCTCGCCACGATGATGACGTCCCGGCGCTCCAGCAGGGAGCGGGTCGCCGAATGGCGCATTTTGTCAATGGTTTCGTTAATGGAAGAGTCTTTTGCGATATATGTGTCGCTTTGAGGGATATAGGCTTCGGGCTGGTAATAATCGTAATAGGATACGAAATACTCTACTGCATTTTCCGGGAAAAACGATCTGAACTCACCGTAGAGCTGTGCCGCGAGCGTTTTATTGGGTGCTATGACTAGGGCAGGCCTCTGGACCTTCTCGATTACGTGAGCCATAGTGAAGGTCTTGCCTGACCCTGTTACGCCCAGCAGGGTCTGTTCGTCCGCTCCTCCCACTATATTCGACGCAAGCTTCTCAATGGCCTGTGGCTGGTCCCCGGTTGGCTCAAACTGGCTTAGCAGCCGGAAAGGTTTCATTCGGAACCCGGTTTGCCTCCTGCGCGCTGCGCGCGCCGTAATGTATCATCCATTCATTATAATTCAACGTGCCGGTCCTGAGAAGGCAGGCCGGAATGGGAGCGGTCCTGACGAAAATCGGATCATGTTCGATGGGGCGGCCGTTTTTATGGATAAATGGCGGACTTTTCTTCGTCTTCCTCATCATCATCCTGGGCATAAGTCAGAGGTTCCAGGTCCTTTTGCTTTAGTTCCAGGCGTTTGAGGCGCGACCGGTCGTTTATGACCTTCTCCATCTCCCGGCGCACTTCGGACTGCGCCATGAGTTCCGAGAGCAGGATTCGTTTGTAGCTGATGCCGCGGAGCTCGTTTTCCAGAAATTCATCCCTCTCCTGTTTGAGTTTCAGATTCTGTTGAAAAAGCTTTTCCTCCAGGGATTCGTTTTCGATGAGCAGTGATACCAGCATGTCGCTCACCTTGCTTTTTCGCAACCCCATCATTCCAACTCCGGCAGCTTTCCTGCGGTACTGTTCCAACTTGGTCTCCAGAAACTGAATACGCTGGACCAGTTCCTTTTTCTCGTTTTCGAGATTCTGTTTTTCATTATCCCAAAAAGCCTTGAGCGAACGTTCGATGGTGAGCATTTCCTCGCGATCACAGGCCGCCTGAACTTTGAATTTTCGGAAATGAAGCCGGTATCCGACAAAATAGCTCAGCGAGAAAATGACCCCTGCGCAGAAAAGGCCAGCCAAGACCTGATAAACGATCAAATCCATCTAAATTTCCTCTCATTGGAGTTGGGCCGCGCAATTGCCTCGTAATGGCAGCAAGACGCCCCCATGGTTCTACTTTCCAGCCGACGCCAGTATAAACCGGAATTGCAATCAGGTAAACATGCGAGGTTGACCGTGGGAATCAATCACTAAGGATAGAAGTACGAAGGGCACGAGGATTGAATCGGGATTCCTTCCTCATGCCCTTGGAGTCCAGAGGTAGAAAAACCATCAGGCTGGCCTTGAGTGTACGCGGATCATGCCCCGTCGAGGCCCGTTTTCGCTTTTTCCATGAACCAGTTTCCGGTGTCGATGTAGTAAAACCTCAAATCCGCAAGCATGATGTAGTGGGACCTTTCCTCGGCTATCATGTGGTTCAGGAATTCACGCTCGGTCGGTAAGGACGCTGTCTTGAGCTTGTCCGAAAAGAATTCTATGCCGCTGTTTTCCAGTTCCATCCCGCTCTCAATGGCGGCGACGTCGTCCAGACATGCCTTCGAGATCCCTTCCCGCTGTTGCCCGATCTTCTTTACCACTTTGCTCCTGTTAAGCGATCCAAAGTCATAAAACCTGCAGGAGTCGAGATCGTCGGCGCCCTTGGCAAGATCGGCATATATTCCACGAAGCCTCTCGAGATGCTTCTCTTCCATATCACGTAACATTTCGAAAGTCTCAGAGCCGACGCGGTCGTTGCATTTTCCCGCGGCATCTGCATACAAAGTTTTCATCTTTTCCTTGATTTCGATTGCTGTGCGCATGATTTCAAGGAGTCCGGAGCCGTTAACTTTGATTTGTTTTTCCTTTCAAGTGGAGTCGAAAAGAAGTGGGGTTATGAACAGACCTTCTCCTATAAGAACGC
>JBKQLC010000206.1:0-127476 GCA_052147195.1 Syntrophobacteraceae bacterium | reverse complement strand
GTTGCGGCAGGTCCGCATCATCCGCGACCAATTCCATGGGGAATGGAACTATGCGATACATCCAAGTCCCCCATTAATGTAAATGTTATTATGTTACACTTCCTTAGAGGGAAGTGATTGCGTTCGGGACGCAGAGGTCGCTGGTTCGAATCCAGTCGTCCCGATCAAATTTTCCTATCCTCCGCGAACATTTATACCCTCCGGAATTTACAGGCTCAAAGAAACCTGGGGTCCTAACCAGTTGCGTCAACGTGCTGATTAATGCGAAAAAATAAGACAAATTCCTCCAAAGTTTGGTGCCTGTTCCTTTCATGTCGGATGTTTCCCTCATCAAAGTTCGTGGTAATTGACACGAAACAAGGGCGGTTTTACTTTAGCAGAGTGGGTTTTCTGCTGAAACTTCAATGGCTTGAATACATCAGGGAAGGGATACTTCGATTTCCTGGAGAGATAAAATGAGCAAAAAACTGATTCTCGGATTAGCGTTGGCGTCCGTGCTGGTCGGTGGCCCATTTATTGGGGCGAAGGCCGATGACATAAGCGCCTCGTGTTGGGCGGGATTTTGTCCTGCCCAGCCAG
The DNA here is from genome assembly GCA_052147195.1 of Syntrophobacteraceae bacterium. Lineage (GTDB taxonomy): Bacteria > Desulfobacterota > Syntrophobacteria > Syntrophobacterales > Syntrophobacteraceae > SbD1. The sequence goes on along the minus strand of JBKQLC010000206.1, from coordinate 126,897 downwards.
GCGATATGGACCAAGTGCCGCAAAGAGATTATGACAAACCGGATGCAACCCGCCAGGGCCCATATCGGTACGGTCCGACGGCTCCGGAGCCGATGGGCGACTGAGCGGTCGAAATATGGGCACGGAGGGGCGGGGATGCCGAGGCGTGAGTGAGTCAGGGAGTTGCCCTGCAACCCTGCTCCCGCATTCAACCGAGATATCCCCGTGCCGGCAGGGCGCCCTCGGCTTGCAACTATTTCAATGCTACCATTGCGTGACCGGAATCAGCACTCCGACGTTGCAGCCAAAATCCGTTCTATTCTGAATTATTCTACTTTAGAATACTCTAAGAAGAAAAATTCAAAGAAAGCAGTAAATTAGGAGCAAGTGAATGCGTTCGGGACGCAGAGGTCGCTGGTTCGAATCCAGTCGTCCCGATCAAGAAATTGCTTTCTTTTATCCTCTATGCAATAACGCACCTTGAGTAATCGGATCACTCGACAGCCCCCACGGTAAATTTGTTCCACTTCAAGGATGGGCAGAGGCACGTGAATTCTTCCTCATTTTGGGGAAATGGGAATGCACGGAACGATAGCACCGCCTTCCACGGCGGCGCTTGCAAGCAATGAGGGGCGCAGATGGCGAAATTAAGCGATATTCATGATGCTTTCCTCTTTGTAAGTTCAGGAGCTTACTTTGACAACGTGGCCGTTCTGTGCAAAGACACGGGCGAGATCCTTTACCGTTCGAATTTAGGTGATATCGACGAGATAGAAGATAAGGAGCTCGATCTCGATGTGTGTATAGAGATCCCTCACAAGAACGATCTCGATTTGGGGCAAGAACTCGTCTTTGACTTCGTCGAGACGTACATACCCGACGGTTACGATCGAGTCCGGCAAATTTTTCGAAGGCGGGGAGCCTACGGAAGGTTCAAGGATTTTCTGGAACGTAGGGGACTTTTGCAGAGATGGTATGACTTCGAGACGCAACGCGAGGAAGAGGCGCTCCGGGACTGGTGCAGAGAAAACGAGATAGAACTATCCGATTGAGAATGACCCGAGGATACGTGGATACTATGAATATATAATAGTCGCTCACTTTTCCGCTGCTGGATTGCGAAATCCACTCTGATGAAAAAATTTATCGGAACATCAGGGTTCGGGATGTCGCCTGAGGGCTTCGGACCATATCGGAGGATACTCGGAACCACGAATTCTCCACCGAATAAATCGCGTCTTCGCTATCTTGCCTTGCATGGCTTTGATTGCCGTGAGATGTGGCGTCTGCCTCACGAAGGCCCTTAAAGCAGCCTCATCTTCCCACACGGAGAGGGTCCAGAACCTCCCCTGGAAAAATCGCCCCACAAACGAGTGCCCGAGCACACCAGACGTTGATTTTAGCTGCGATATGATCCGGAAGGTATGCCCCATGAACCCCGAAAGATCTCGAAACCTCCTGAGGGGAAGTTCGGTGAGAAGCACCAGATATTGTCGAGCATCATCGGGCTGGTAAAAAGTGGTCCACGGTTTTGCCGGCATTCTCTTACTCCCGTCCTGAGCGCGATCTTCAAAGCCTGCCAATATATTAGATCCTTCGCGAACAGATTAAAGGGTCTAATTGGGTTTGTAATCTTTCTTGGGGAAGAATCCATAACCACTAATGCCGAAAAGCGACGGGGCGGCAAGTATGATGGCCCGTCGCAGGCAGCGGCTAAAAATTGTTTTTAAGTGGTGAATGTTGGCTTTTAGGGGTGGTTCGAGGTCGAACCCGTAGTTCGGGGTTGGATCGGGGTGCAAAATCGTGCTGCTGAATGTTTTTGCCTGGTTTTTGCTTACCATTTTTCTATCTCAGCACACATGTCCCCACGGGACAACACCCGAAACCATGAAAGGACCTGTAGGGTGGACTGAGCGGAGCGCAGCCCACAAAGTTTTTTTCGAAGCAGGGAGGACATTACCCTGAGGTGAGAATCGTTGAGAGTCCGTCCCCAGTTGCCGCCCAATCCTGTCCCATTTCTTCGACAGAGTTGGATTCAACTCCTCACTGATCTTTGTCGAAGGCTTTACGCCCGCATGAATTACCAAGGCGGATATTAAGTCGCATTAAAGATTAATTATTCCAAAGACTGTAGATACCAGTTTTCTCTTATAATTATTTATTTGTGGCTATCCTAAGTACCTATTATCTCCCCACAAAATTCCCCTTGACAATGGAATGTGTTGTAGTTATGGATGGGATTACCGCGACATTTTCCTGGACCACATGATGAGAATTTAGGGGAATTCATTTTTAATTGGAGGTGGTGCCATGCTAAGTATACGAAGATCTTGTGTTTTTATTTTGTCATTGTCATTGTCATTGTTACTGTTTTTTTGTCTGGGTACAATAAGTAGGGCTCAAGAAGCTGAGCCTGCAAAAAGTACTGTTTCCTCAACGCTCGTAGAAGGTAATTGGCAAGTTAACGGTGCCATTAAGATCACATTTACGTACAAGGGACAAGGGAAGCATCATAAGGTGAAGCATGTCTCTATTGTTATTAGCACGGCAGAAATGTGGACGTTTAACGACGACGGTAGCTTTTTAACAACGGACCGTAGTTACCCTATTGGCGGCTCCTGGACAGAAAAGGGGAAAAATTTCAAATTGTATTTCAATGTTGCCGACTATACAGCTCTATTAGAGGAGCTTTTCGCCCTTGAAGGCTACCCCGTTATTTTCTCACACTCCAAATACTCGGATACCGGCACTGTAAATACGAGCACGCTGAAGGCCAAGGGAACCATTAAATCCAACGCGTACTTCACCGGTTTAGGAATAGGTGGAACAATAACCGCGACTGCGCATTTCGTTGGTAGCAAGGATGCTGACCCCACTACTATTGCAGATCCCGAGAGCGAATCATTAACAGATGCCATTAGGGAAGTAGTCATAAAAGGTTTAACCTCACCGGAAGAATGATCCCTTTCCAAATCGCAGCGATTAGCTCGTGAATCGAATCCGAAATAAAACAAGGCGACACTCAAACTGTCGCCTTGTTTCTTTGGATTAATTGGGAAACTAACGAATTCGTGGTGATGTCGGCCACGATCAATCCTCTGCCACTGGAAATGGTGCAGATGTCATTTAATGAAGTAGCCGGACACGTGCCATTTACCATCCTTTTCTAGCGTGGGGGTAACTGTCTCGATAGCTGACTTCTTATTTTCAAAGGATGTCTCGAACTGAATAACCACATACTCACCATCCGGAGCGCCCGGCAAAGAGGTCGCATACGTTGTGGATTTAACTTTTCTCGAAATGAGCTTGCCCAATGGCTCCCTTACCGCCTTCAATGATTGTACCCATTTTTCTTGCGTGACCGCATTCTTGAAGTATCCTGCCGTCTCTGTCCAGCTTCCGGCATAGTTTCCGGCATCAACGAGGGCAAGCCATTGTTCTGCCGCCGTTGTTGCCGCTTTCTCCTTTTCCGGCGCCTGGGCACCGGCGACGCCAGCCATCAGCAGGAAGCCCAAACAAACAGGCAGGATGCTCCCGAATACCATTATGAACCGATTCATCCGATAATTCCTTTCTCTTGGAGTAATCGCGAAAACTGACAAAGTTGGATATTAAGCATTACCGTGGCTATAAGAACCAGCAAAAAATAGCGGGTACCGAGAAATAATTGTGCTTAGCAGAAACCGCGTTTTTGATCGAAGAAAATAATTTAAAATGGGACTGGAAGGCGTGATGCCTTCGGAAGCTGAGGTCAGGGTGGACCCACAAAATCGTCACAGCTCGGCATTCAACCCGGAGACCTCGACCTTCTGCATTCAATGTGCTGCCTGCTGCAGAAAAACATCACAAATCAATCCAAAATATGGCGCCAGGCGGTCAAGCAGGTATATATAAAAGCCTCTACAAATAACTGACCTTTTCCTTTTCTGTCGTAAGTTTCCCCTTGCTTAATTATGCCAAAATTGTCATATTTACCCCATGCCGGTCAAATCTTTAAAGCCCTTAGGGTGGGTGGGTAGCAGCCGCAGAGATATGAAGGCCATGCCGGAAGACGTTCAGGATACTTTCGGCTTGCCCTCTATCTCGCACAGCTTGGCGAAAAACACCCCGGCGCAAAACCGATGAAGGGATTTACCGGCGCAGGAGTGCTGGAGATCGTCGAGGATTACAGTTCTGACACATACCGGGCCGTCTATACCGTCAGGTTTGCCGATGCCGTCTACGTCCTGCACGTTTTCCGGAAGAAATCAAAGCATGGTATCGCCACACCGAAGGAAGAGATCGAGAAGATAAAATCCCGCTTGAAAATAGTGGAAGAAATGCATGGCGGGAAGAGGAGTAAGCACCATGAATGAAGAGAGCGAAGTATATCACGGGAGCGGTAACGTATTTGCCGACCTTGGCCTGCCTTATGCTGAAGAGCGGCTTGCCAAGGCTGAGCTTGCCCGCCAGATCCTCAACATCATTACCAAGCGTCGCCTGACACAGGCCCAGGCTGCCGAACTCCTCGGTATAGACCAACCAAAGGTATCGGCCCTGACCCGGGGAAAACTATCCGGTTTTTCCATGGAACGCCTGTTTCATTTTCTGAATGCCCTTGGCCGAGATGTTCAGATTACCGTCAAGGCCAAACCAAGGTCACGGCAACAGGCCCATTTGAAGGTGACCGCCGCCTGATTTTTTCCGGGGTACTTTTGCGGTGCTTCCGAGATGAAGAGCTTAACTTCCCGGGTCGGCGCGGCTCATGTCTTCGTCAGCACCAGCCAGCCTCCGGTCTATCGATAGCACGCGTTGAAATCGTAGTCGGTCAAACTCCCGATTCCACACCAGTAGGCTTTCCAGTTGCTGTCGGTAATAGGGCTTACTTGCCGGTTGTGCACGTCATAGTAGTCCACGAAAGACCGGCGAAGGGCTGCGTCATCCGAAAGATGGTTGTAGATGGCGGCCAGATTCGACGCATCATAGGGCGCTTTGCCGTAGGTGCTGTCAAAATCGTATTCCTCTTTCCATGCCGCCCCATCGTAGTAGTAAGTATCGAAGTCCGTGACGGAGAAGGACACGGCATCATAGGTCAGCACCTGGAATCCCGGATTGTTGCCGAACTGGGGGCTTATTGCGGGCGTTATGTGCACATAGGCCAGTGGATTATGACTCTTGTCGAAAATGAGTCTGAAATGATCCATATGGGTATGGCCCGAGAATATTCCTTTGATGTTTGGTGAATACGTCTGAACCAGCTCTTGAAACTTGTCCGTAAAAGTCCTGGAATCCCTGTCCTTATGAAGGGCGTCCCAGTATGCCACCGTATGCCCTTCTTTCAACGTACTCCAGGCATCCACACCGGGAGGAATGTGGAAAATGATCCATACGTTCTGCTTGTGTTCCTTTGCAGTTTTCAATTGTTTCTCGAGCCATTTGAGCTGCTGCCATCCATAATCGTTGTAGCCATTCCTATCTGAAAAGAAAATGTCGTTGATTGACAGGACACGATTCGCGCTCGATACAGTGGGGAGAAAGGCGTAATTCCCGCCGGATTTAAAGGTGCTCGCGAAGGAATTCAGCCTGGAGGGGTCGGCCTTCAGGTAATAGGTAAAGTAGAGATTCATCGTGTTGTGAAGAAAACTTCCGTTTGGCTCTATCTCGTAGTCCCCGTAAGAATCGTTATTCCCGAGTGTGAACACGACGTGCACGCGGGGGAAAGTGCGGTGAACTTCCATACCGATGAATTTCAAGGTTTCCTTCACGAAGGCCCTGAACGCCCGTTCGTCGTCGGAAAAAACTTCGGTGCGATACTTCTTGAATGTGTGAGCCAGTAGGTCACCGGAAAACAGTATGAAATCCGGCGCGGGGCAGACTCCCTTCATTTCCACCAGTGTGGATGCGAGAAGATTGTAGTTCGTCTCCTCACCAACAGGGCTTATGTGCTTGTCGCTGGAGGAGGAATAGATCGCCCGCCAGCGCAGGTAACCGGAATTTTTGATTTTGTCCGCCACGGCCTTGTCCGTGGTCAGGAGCGGGTCGAAATGGATATCCGATACAGAAATGATGGTTCCCTGTCTACCCGCGCGGAGTCGAGATCCGGTGTCGTCAGCGACGGCCAATCCGCAAACGGCGATAAGCAAAAATAGAGACAGAGCGAGACAGCGCAGTCTTTTCATTCCCCACTCCTTTATTTGATTGTCACCAGATCACGTCTTACACAAGTTGCCGGATTTGGACGCTGCTCACATGTGTTCATCATCTGCCTGAAAATAGTGAGTTCGGAGGTAATGTCAATTATGGGGTCCCCGGGTCTTACTCCTGGTCGCTTTAGTGGTTCAGGTTTCAGGTGAGAACGCGAGAGGAGGCAGTTATGTTCCCCGAGTTTTCTTCAGAATATGTCTCGACTGATGAAGTCGTTGAGATAATTTGTGAAGGCCGCGAAAAAGAGCCTACACAGAATCGCAACCATGTTGGGCGAGGCTCAAGAGAAGTTTTTCTGATTGGATATTGATTCCCACTTGAGGATGATTATCCTCCTGGCATAGAAAGCGAGGTGGATTATGAGACTGATTTTCACTATGAGTTTGCTTTTTGTCCTGTTGTTCGCGTCGGCATTTTCTTATGCCGGAATGTATGAATCCAGTCAATCGACGGGTGTGGCCACTCAATTGGCCATGGACTCTTGTGCAAAACCGGAAGTCGTTACCGAAACTACTACAGTTACTTTTTTTGGCGGCCCGAAGCTTGGATGGCAAAAAGTGCCTGTAGAAAGAGAAAAAATTATCTGCGGAATTTATGAGTAGCCTGGGAAATTTTCATTTTGCTCGGCATCTGAGCAATTTTCAGACCCAGGCAATCAGTTGCCTGGGTCTCTCCAACCTCAATGGTCGTCTTTTACGCAGAGAGCAGGGAGCCGGAAAACATCAATGCTCATGGGCCTATTTTGCTCTTGAAGAGTCAAGATGGCGCCAAAGGCATGGATTCGCAGGGGGAACAAACGGGGTCTGGCTTTCATAATATGTGAATGAAAGTTGCCAGGACGTTTTCATACGCTCTAACTTCACATCCGCTTCCGAGCCCGAGAGGCTGCTTCTCTTTTTCCAGCTTTTCCGGCAGGTGTTAAATTTCGGGCGCAGGCCCGGAAGAATTGATATGGCTAAGCGGTTTTCTTTATTTCAACACCAGTTTCATAGAGGAATTCCGGTGCGAAATCCGCCCCGTTAGGCCATTCAATTGTGCGCGTGTCGGGGTTGACCGACACTTTCGAGAAGAAATCGAGATCCTTTAATGGCTCGAAAATCTCGCCGTGTAATTCACCTGCGAGGTCCACGTCCTTGACCATGCCATCGCTGAACCCCAGCCTAAGTCGATAGCCACTAGTATAGCTTACGCTTTCGACATGCAGAAACATTGCATCCTCCTACTCCAGCGGAGCAATTTGTCTTAATGATCTGTGTTCTCTGGCCAGATTCCAGTTTTCCGTGAGATCCTGTTGGTGCGCTTGCATCCACTCGAAGAGCATGTGCAAAGCACGTTTAGACATTTGTCCGGTCACCATGCCGGAAATGATCTCGATAATTACCTCCTGCTCTCCATACCTCGCGTGGAAATGAGGAGGCTCATGATCATTATAATTCATAAAAATAATAATTCCGTAAAATCTGGAGATTACGGGCACAAGCCCCCCCCCGCATGAATGTGATTTCGGAATCGACACTTTCCTTTTTTATAGGTGGTCTAGCACGCCATCTGGGGCGCTGTCAACGTCATGGGAGAGGATTTAGAAGAGGCGCTTCCGGCAGTGATAGATAGAAGCGAAATCCCTTCTCAGTGCCCGGTTTGGTCCATCCCGGGAGCCGCGCCGAACTCGAACTGACAAAATATGGCATAAGCTTCGGTCTGGCAAATACGAAAAGGGGTACTGTATGTACTCCGATACCCTTCGTTCATAATGTATTCCTCCCGTGTTCCGTTGTATAAACACCAAATGCAGATCAACGGCAATAATGGTTTCCTCCCCGAGAAAGTCGGCGCCACGGTGAGACCGGCTGAGTGCCGCGGGGGTACTCGAAAGGTTTTTTCTGGAATCGGAGTCTTTGCTGCCTTAGCTGGAGGGTGTGGATGAGACCTGCAATGCGCGCATTACTTTCCTTGTTCCTGCTCCTCATAATGACGGGCGCCGCTTATGGCCAGGGAGATCTAAGGTTTTCCGACCCTGGCGATTTTCGTTTGGAGAATAACCAGGTCATAAAAGGTTGCACGCTCGGCTATCGAACCTTCGGGAACCTCAATGCGGATAAGTCCAATGCGGTCCTTTTTCCCACATGGTTTGCCGGGACAACGCAGGACCTGGTCGATACCGAAATGATCGGGCCCGGCAGGCTCATCGACACCAACCGCTTCTATGTCGTTGCCGTTGAAAGCCTGGGTAACGGTGTTTCTTCCTCGCCGTCAAACAGCAAAGCTCAGCCCGGTCAGGCCTTCCCGCAATGTTCGATTCGCGATATGGTCAACGCCGAGTATCTTCTGCTCACTCGCGACTTGCACCTCAGCCGCCTGTATGCCGTTGCCGGCATCTCGATGGGAGGCATGCAGGCATTCCAATGGATGGTCTCCTACCCCGATTATTTTAAGAAGGCCGTTTCAATTTCCGGGAGCCCACGTCTGGCTTCCTGCGACCTGCTTCTCTGGCAGGCCGAGATCATGGTTATCGAGCAGGGTCGGTCTTGCGGGAATTTAGACGCTGGAATGAAGACTGTCTCCGCCATTCAGTCGCTTGCCTTTCATACTCCCAGCTTCATAGCCGCGCATACAAGGCCCGATGATTTTCCGGCTTACCTGGCCGGCATCGAAAAAGGGATTGAACGATTCAACCCGGATAATTGGGAATTTCAACTAAAAGCGATCATGGCCCAAGACATTTTCCGGGCCTTTGGCGGCTCCCCCGAGCAAACCGCATCTGCAGTTCGTGCCGGGGCGTTAGTCATTGTGTCCCTGCAGGACCTCATGGTCAATCCGGAGCCGGCCCGAGAATTTTCCGGATTGATAAAAGCTCAACTCCTGGAATTATCAACCGATTGCGGGCACGCCGCCTTCCTGTGTGAACGTGACAAACTGCGGGATGCGGTCGAGCGATTTCTGGGTAAATAGGCGAATATGATATCGCCGCCGCTTGCGCCGCTGGGTAATAAATTAGTTAATCGTTCTTCTCAAGCGGGGACAAGAACCTCACCCATACAATCGTCAGCAACAAATTCCCTGATGGAGGATGGACTTACGAGCATTCCCGCGGTTTCGAGTCCGTAGTCAGGGATATGATCTCCCGCCTTCGGTAACAGTCAATCGAATGATCGTTCACCATTCCGGTGGCCTGCATGTGGGCATAAATTATCGTGGGTCCCACGAAAGAGAAGCCCCTCTTTTTCAAAGCTTTGCTGATCGTTTCGGATTGCGAACTCTTCGAGGGGTAATCCTCCAATTTCCGGAGGTCATTCACGATAGATTTGTGATCGATGAAACTCCAGATGTAGGCATCGAAGCTTCCGAATTCTTCTTGAACTTCCAGGAACCTCCCGGCGTTATTAACTGCAGCAAGAACTTTCGAGCGGTTGCGGATGATCCCTGGATATGCAAGCAGTTCCATTATTTTTGTCTCATCATAGCGGGCAACCTTTTCGGGATCGAACCGGTCGAAGGCAAAGCGGAAGCTATCCCTTCTCTTCAGGATCGTATACCAGCTCAAGCCCGCCTGGAAGGCCTCCAGAATGAGGAACTCAAATAGGCGCCGGTCATCATGAACCGGAACACCCCATTCTTTATCGTGGTACTCAATGTATTCGGGCTTGCTTAGATCCACCCATGGACACCTTTTAATAGAATCATTCATCAGCACCGCCTTCCGCCTGTAAGTGGAATTGTGGTCCGGAAGCCTCTCCCGTTTCAAACCGTTGTCCCTGTTAAAGTAATAGATAATACACGATGTCAGTCATCAAGAAATAATTTGCCTGTCAGGGAACTGCAGAATTTGGTTGACAAAGGGTATGGTGAGCTTTTAGGCTAAGAATGAACCAGTGGTCCATCTAATGGACCGATTTGAGACCGATCCGGCCGGGATATCAGTTCTCGCAGGCCTTGTCCGGAATCGATCGATTAGCATTGCGGCGCTGCGCGCGCAACTGCAAACCGCGCCTTCTGACGATAAAGATTGCAGCCCGGCAGCCATTGATGCCGGCCCCGAGAGAAGCGAAATGGTCCGCCGGCCGGCAACAGCGGTTGGGAACGCCGCATGGCGATCAACGCCGTCGAGAGCCGCTTATCTGAAAAGCAACAAATGTGAGGAGAGGGGCATGAAACTGCGGCTGGAGTCAGTCAAGATCACCGATGTTGAGTTTGGGCCACAAACTCGGATATCGAATGGGGTTTTGTATGTAAATAAAGAAGAATTAACCGATCTTTTGTCTAAAGATGAAAATTTCGCAAGTGTGAACATCCAGCTTGCCAAACCGGGCGACTCTATACGCATCGTTAACGTGGCCGATGTCGTCGAACCCAGGTGTAAGATTTCTGATGGAGTCGATTTTCCGGGCGTACTCGGAAGAATCGTTTCTGCAGGCAGAGGAATTACACGGGCCTTGAAGGGAATATCGGTCGTTCTCTGCGACCGTCATCATCATTGGATTCACTCAAAATCCCTGATTGATATGTCAGGTCCTGCAGCGGAGATTGGACGTTACGGAAAGATGCTCAATTTGGTCATCGATCCAATCCCGAATGGTGAAACGAGTGATATAGACTATGCTTATTCAGTCAGGCAGGCGGGCTTTAAGGCCGCCGTGTATCTGGCTCGGGCCGGCAGGGATGAGCAGGTGGATGAAGTGGAAGTATTTGATACGGAAAATATCAATCCTGATTTGCCGAGTATTGCATACTACTATCAAATCTACAGTCCTCAACACGATCCAAAAGGGATTCCCGACCCGATATTCTATGGGACTCCGATTTCCCTGACTCTTCCTCTGATCGTCAACGCCAATGAAATAATAGATGGAGCGGTATTGAGCGGATACACCATCCGTATGATGGAGACTTATTCTATTCAAAACCACCCCATCATCACCGAATTATCGCGCCGCCATGGCAAGGATTTGAATTTTGCCGGGGTGGTGGTTGCCGTATGCAGCATGGAGCCGGTTCGACGCGCGCTGGGCGCGATGATGGTGGCAAATCTGGTTCGCGATACCTTGAAAGCCGACGGGGTGATTATGACCAAGCCTCTAGGTGGTGCTCCTAATGTCGATCTGGGGGTTGCTGCATCGGAGTGTGAACAACTGGGTGTAAAGACTGCGCTTTTGATTCAAATTTTGAATACCCGGGCATCTCTTGATTCGGAGATGCTGTTCAGTGATAAGGCCCTTAACGCTATCATCAATACCGGAATTATTTTCGAGACGCAAGAATTGCCTGCCCTGGTTACAATCTACGGTGGAGATGAAAATACACAAGTGTTCAATGACAGCCGCAAACAGTTTGCCGGACAACCTATCGAAGTTGAAAAGAGATTCATTTGTGGTTGTTTGAATCAGTTAGGGGCTTCATGTGCAGTAGCGGTTGAATATTAGTGTGAATTTCTCCATCACGCTCTTTATCTCCTTAAAGAGCTGGTGAGAATTGTTGAGAGACCACAAGGTTTTTGGGAGGTATCATGATGAGCGATGAATCGGTAGAGAAAACCTCAGAAAATCAAAAATGGCGGGTTGTATGCTATCTCAACCAATTCTTTGGACAGTTGGGTGGAGAAGAAAAAGCGGATGTGGGATTCCTGGTTAAAGAAGGGCCGATTGGACCTGCTCAGCTGCTGCAGTCTCTGCTTAAAGAAGATGGGGATGTAGTAGCCACTGTAATCTGTGGGGACAATTACATTGCTGAGAATTTGCAGGAAGCCGTTGAGGAAGGGCTTAAAATCATCGCTGATTTGAAACCATCCCTGTTTTTCTCCGGGCCTGCTTTCAATGCCGGCCGGTATGGGATTGCCTGTGGGGCTATCGCAAGCGCGGTTCAAGAACGGCTTGCAATCCCTGCAATAACCGGACTGTTCCCTGAAAACCCGGGAGCTGAGATGTACCGAAAGAATGCCTGTGTGGTCAAAACGGGTATCAATGCAGCCCAGATGAGACAAGCTTTGACCAAAATGGCCGACATTGGCCGGAGGCTGTTGAAAAACGAGCCGATCGGCAGTGCGGAAGAAGAAGGTTATTTGCCCCGAGGTTCCTTGAAAAACGAAGTTGTTGATAAGCCTGCGGCGATCAGGGGTATTGATATGTTGCTGGATAAGATCGCCGGGCGGCCTTTTCGGACAGAGCTGAAAATACCCGAATTCGAAGAAATTCCGCCTGCACCGCCGGTAAAAGATATAAAGACCGCGACAATTGCGCTTGTGTCCGACGGCGGCGCGGTGCCAAAGGGAAATCCGGATAAAATAAAAGTAAGCCAGAACACGATATGGGCTCCTTACAATCTTGCCGATATTTTTGCAAATCCATTTCAAATAGCTCATTCGGGTTATCACCCGACTGAAGTTCGTGAGAATTTAAACCGCCTGCTGCCGATGGACGTTCTCAAAGAAATGGAGGCCGAGGGGGTATTCGGCAGTCTGTTTCCCATTTTCTGTTCCTGCTCGGGCAATACCACAACCGTGCAGAGTTGCAAGGATATGGGCAAGGGCATAGCCCAAAAGCTTTTCGATGAAGGAGTCAACGCGGTCATACTCACATCCACCTGAGGAACCAGTTCTCGTTGCGGCGCAACGATTGCGATGCAGATCGAAAAATTGGGAATACCCACAGTACAGATAACGTCAATTGTTGATGTGGCTTTGATGGTCGGGGTATCGCGGTTAATCCGAGGCTATACGATAACCTGTCCGGTTGCCGATTTTCATTTAAAGCCGGAGGAAGAGAAAATAATGCGGCGCCGCTACATGAAAAAAGCTATCGAGATGCTGCAGCAGGAGGGGAAGAAGGGCTCTTATGAAACGATTTAAGATAGTGTTGCAACACTCGGCACCCATATCGCCGATATCTTTTCAAGTCTGTATGGTCGAACCTGTGGCTTCCCTGTTGGGTTTGCCACGGTTCACCGGGTAAATCACAGGAGGTTGTCTTTATGCCGGTGCGCGCCGTCGATAGAGCACTTGCAATAATGGAGGCATTGAAGGAAGACGTTCAAGGTTTGTCTGAGCTGAGCCGAAGAACAAATCTATCTAAAGCAACCCTGCTTAGAATGTTGAGTACTTTAATAAAATACGGGTTTGTCAGCTATAATCAAGAAACGCACAAGTACGATTTAGGAATAAAATTACTCAAATTAGGGATGACTGTTTCGGAGAGGCTCGATATAAGACAAGTAGCATATCCTTATCTTACACACATCTGGAATATAAGCGAAGAGACAGTATATCTGAATATAAGAAATGGTAATGAAAGACTTTGTGTTGATTGTCTAAATGGGAAGAAAAGCGTACGGGTTGTTGCTTATGCCGGTCACAGCTCACCGCTTCATGTTGCAGCATCGGGTAAAGCAATTCTTGCTTTTCTCGACCAAAATGAGATTGAAGACTATTTAAAAAATGTAAGATTTCAAAAAATAGCCCCAGGTACAATAACCGACGTTGATACGCTCAGAGATAATTTGGCAAAGGTCCTGGAGCAAGGGTATGCGACCAGTTTTGAAGAACGTATGCCTGATGCCAAGGGCGCCAGTGCTCCGATACGCGATATCAGCGGACAGGTCATGGCATCTATTTCCATTACCGTACCGAATAGTCGAACAGACGGAGAATTTGCTTTATATATACGCTTGGTTACGGAAGCAGCAAAGGATATCTCAAGAAAACTGGGGTATGCTCGACAATAATTCAGGTCATGGCAGGAATGCCGGAAGCGGCGTCGCTTAGTGGGCCTATTTGCAGGCAGGGAAGAGAAAATGTCCTATCCAGTGTTAAAGGGTATTGCCAACGTACTCGTTCACACGCCCGATCTTGTGCGGTACGGGTCAAAACCGGCCCGTGAAATTCCTAAGGACCCTGGACTTATAGATCGCCTCACCGCGCGCCTTAGAAGCTATGAAGAAGCCGTTGCCTATCCGCCCCATCAGGTTTACGTCGGTAATCTGCGGCCGGAAAAACTTTGGGACATCGAGCGGCCGTGGTTTCGCAATCTTCACAGTCCGGCCGAACGCTTCGGCCTGTGCGGCGAAATCATGCCGCAGGCCGAGTTCTACGGTTTCATGAAAATTGTTGATGAATTTGAGCTTGTCGAGTTTGAGCGTCGGTTCATCTCCGGGGTGAGAGGGAAACTCGCAGAGCACCCGCTGATTACGAGCGACGACCTGGCAAGACTGGGAGCCGGAATAGAGATGAGCGCTCTGGAGGCGGAGATAGCCTCGGGGGCCCTTCCGCTCTATGAAGACGGTCGGATAGCGGGTTGCTTCCGCCAGGGACACGATGAAGATGAGAACCTCTTCGCCCCCGTTCTCCTGGAAAATCTCTCCGCGAAGGCTTCCGGAATACTTGCCCTGCGCTATGTGATTAGAGACCTTGAAGGCGGAGGGCAGTCGATAGACTACGTGATGAGCTGCGGGGAGGAAGGTGTCGGAGACCGCTACCAGCGTGGAGCGGGCAATATTGCGAAAGCCATGGCGGAGTTTGCCGGATGCCTGAACAGCAGCGGGACCGATGTTAAAGCTTTTTGCTGCGCCCCGGTACACTCCCTGGTTCTTGCCGCGGGATTGGTTCAATCGGGGATTTTCAAAAACGTCGCAGTTGTTGGCGGAGGGTCCCTGGCTAAACTGGGTATGAAGATGCGCGGCCATTTGGCCAGGGAAACTCCTATAATGGAAGATGTCCTCGGCGCCATTGCCGTTCTGGTGAGCGCCGATGATGGCAAAAACCCACAGATGCGGCTCGACTCCATCGGAAAGCATGATGTCGCTGCAGGCTCTTCGCCCCAGGCGATCATGACCGCACTCGTCAGCAAGCCTCTGAACCGTTTGGGTCTGAAAATCAAGGATATAGACAAATTTGCAACCGAGATGCACAACCCGGAAATCACGGAACCTGCGGGAAGCGGTAATGTGCCCAATACCAATTATCGGATGATCGGCGGACTGGCGGTCATGAATAACGAGATGCCTGCATCGAAGCTCAATGATTTTGTCCGCCAATACGGCATGCCGGGATTTTCTCCGACACAGGGGCATATTGCGGCGGCGGTGCCCTTTCTGGGTCATGCGCGGGAGATGATCCTAAACGGGGAGATCACTCGGGCCATGTTTGTAGCCAAAGGAAGCCTTTTCCTCGGCAAAATGACGAAATTATCCGACGGGATGTCCTTCATACTGGAAAAAAACAGGGGAGAAAACAATGGTAGCTGACATTTCCAAAGACACTTTTCAAGAGGAGGTGCTTTCGGCAACCCAGCCGGTGCTTGTAGATTTTTGGGGTCCCTCCTGCGGGCCCTGTCTTGCGCTCATGCCCTTTGTTCACGACCTGGCCGAGAAATATGCCGGGAGGCTGAAAATCGTCAAGGTGGACAGCAGCCAGAACCGGCGGCTCTGCATAGACCTTAAGGTAATGAGCCTGCCGTCATTCCTCCTTTTCGACGCCGGGCAGGAACTGGGAAGGCTTGCGGGCAAAGATGTCAGTGAGTCCGGGATTGCCGGTTTTCTGGAATCCAAACTGGGATAACTTGAAAAGGAACAAACGATGGGTGAGAATTTTCTCAACGGAAAGAAAGTGGTCTGCATCGGGGAGAGGGACGGCATTCCCGCCCCGGCCATAGCTGCCTGTGTCATCACGGCGGGGGCGGAGCCCGTACTGGTCCTAACCCAGTGCTTTGTCTGAACGGCAGCCGGAGCCATGGATCTGGAAGATCAGGCAACAATAAAGAAAGTCGTCGATCAGCAGGGGAAAGAAGATGTCGTCGTCGTCCTGGGTTCTCCCGACGGGGACAGCGCAGGGATCTATGCCGAAACCGTTACCGCGGGTGATCCCACCTTCGCGGGGCCGCTGGCCGGAACGGCCCTCATGCTGCCCGTCTACCACATTCTTGAAGACAGGGTAAAGGAACTCATCGACCCTCAAGTCTACGAGGAGCAAGTGGGAATGATGGAGTTCGTCCTGGACAAGGAGGCCATCGTAAAGGGCATGGATACATATCGGCCAAAGTCCTGATTTGCCTGTCTCAAAATGCGGCAACAGCCACAGTTCCCCTCCGGAAGCGGACTTCAGCCGCCGCCGGAGGTTTGAGTGAGAGCTATCGTGCATCTATATCTGCCAGGGAAATCGTTATGAGAACCAGCGTTGCCCCCTCTGCTCCACCCACCGGCCGTGGAGAAAGCACTGTCTTCAAGATTCTGGGGGCAATCAGCTTCTCGCACTTTCTAAACGATATGCTCCAGTCCCTGATTCTGGCCATTTATCCCGTGCTGAAAGCCACGTTTGCCCTGAGCTTCACTCAGATTGGTTTGATCACGCTGACCTATCAGATCACGGCGTCCCTGTTGCAACCTCTAATCGGGTTTTATACGGACCACTACCCTAAACCTTACTCACTGGCCATGGGCATGGGTTGTACCCTGACCGGGGTGATGTTTCTGGCGTTGGCGCCAAGTTACGAGATGGTGCTCATTGCCGCCGCCATGGTCGGCATCGGCTCATCGATCTTTCATCCAGAATCTTCGCGGGTTGCGCGAATGGCCTCCGGCGGGCGATATGGCCTCGCGCAATCGATCTTCCAGGTTGGCGGCAATGCGGGCACCGCGACGGGACCATTGCTTGCCGCCTGGATCGTCATTCCCCGAGGCCGCGGGAGTCTTGCCTGGTTCTCAGTGGTCCCCTTGCTGGCCGCTTTCGTTTTATTGCGGGTAGGCGGCTGGTATAAGCGACGGCTGTCGCAGAGGAAGAAACGGGCCAAATCTACCGAACTTGTTCAGGGTGCGCTCCCCGGGCGTACCGTGGCAGGAGCGATGATAGTCCTTCTGATACTCATTTTCTCCAAATTCTTCTATTTGGTGAGCCTCAGCAGTTACTACACTTTCTACCTGATGGGTAAATTCCAGCTTTCAGTGCAATCGGCCCAGATTCACCTTTTCATCTATTTGTTCGCGGTTGCCGTGGGGACCGTCATTGGCGGGCCGATTGGGGATCGCATCGGCCGCAAACGGGTGATCTGGGCGTCTATTCTGGGAGTCGCGCCGTTTACGTTGATACTGCCCTATGCAAGCCTGGCCTGGAACGCGCCTCTGACTTTCATTATCGGCCTCATACTCGCCTCGGCTTTTTCAGCGATTCTAGTCTTCGCACAGGAACTCATGCCGGGTAAGGTGGGGATGGTCTCAGGCCTGTTTTTCGGGCTTGCTTTCGGCATGGCGGGCATTGGCGCTGCGGTGCTGGGCAAGCTGGCCGATGCGTATGGCATCGAGTATGTTTATCGACTGTGTTCCTTCTTGCCGTTGCTCGGGATGTTTACGGCTTTTTTGCCTGACATTCGGAAACCTACCCGCGAGTAGGGCGCTCGGCGAGCATGGCTATACATGCTCGGTCACCGGCCCCAAGCCGGATTTCTCTATTCCAGGTTTTTCCTCAGAAATTCAATTACAGCAGGCCACGCTTCTCGTGAGGCTTCCAGATTGGCCCCGTTGCGATCCTCCCGCGCCCTGAGAAAACCATGTCCTGCACCTTTGTATAAGTGAGTGATATAGACTTTCCCAAGCTCTTTCATCTTTTCGGCAGCCGGCGCAATCGTTGCGGTGACGCGTTCGTCATCCTCGCCGTATAGGCCCAACACCGGTGCACGGATCGCTGCCAAAGCCTCAAGCGGAGGCGATGTTCCGTAAAAGACCACGGCTGCCCTGAGGTCGGGTTGAGCTATCGCATAGTAGAAGCTCTGGGCGCCACCCCAGCAGAAGCCCACACTTGCAAATTTGCCGGTTGCGGCCGGCAGACTCGTTGCATAGGTTTTTACCGCATCGAGCATCTTCACGACCTGATTTTGCGCCAGATCTCTGACAGCCTTGACGACATCATCGCGGCTCGCAAAAGCATCGGTCGCCCCTGCGCCGGGTCCCCTGCCCGAGAGCAAGTCCGGGGCAATCGCAATAAAACCATCTGCCGCCAGTTCATCGGCGACGGCCCGGACCCAGTCGGTCAGACCGAACACCTCGTGTATAACGATCACCACTGCCGCTTTGTCCTTTCGCTCCGGGTATGCTACGAAAGTACTCAATTTAACATCGGTACCCGGGACCGCGATATAGACCCATTCGTGGTGGCGGGGGGATTTTTCCAGGGCCGATTTTGCTCCAGCCTCTCCAGCCGGGATGGGATCAGTGCCAGCCAGGGCAAAATCAGCGGCAAATGGATTCACCATAGCCAAAGAAAGCAACAGGATTAAACTTAACTTTCCGAACACGGCAGTTACCTCCCAGGAAGATTTGAGTAATGAGATACACCAGCCTCCTTGGAGCACTGGGCAATTTTCTCAATTCTTGAGCAGCGAAAACCTCAAACCGGCCCGGCAGTCAACATGCAACCGGTCGCTCCATCGGCCGGACCATTTCTCAAAAGGTAAGGAGTGCGGGCATTGAAGCAACCATGATGCAGTCCGCCGTGTTGGATAAATCCCTGTTTGACCCATTCACATGGATTCGCAAGAAATGCCCGGGCATGTATTAATTTTATGCGCGAACACGATAATGACCCTGAGTCCACAGTTAGAGCATGTTAATGTTTAAATAATCGAGGATTTGGAACAAAATGGGAGCATCGTGCCTGGAATCGTTCGTGACCCATATCCTTTCATCTCGCAATCTGATATAGTCTATTTATTATTTCGCAGTCCGGGGATACCGTTGTGGGCCATCTTTTCATGTGGGCCGAACAATTTGTTACCCTTTGACACGGAGGGATATCATGCCTACTATCAGAAACAAGCGAGGGCCTTTCGCTAATAACAGAGTCAATCCTCATGAACAGAATGAATTGAAATATTGGTGTCAGAAGTTCACTTGCACCGCGTTCCAACTAAAAAATGCAGTAACAGCAGTTGGGACCTCTCCCGAAGCAGTGCGGCATTTCCTGAAAGATAAGGCGTCAAGCTGATATTGAGAAGGGTGAAGACAATAGGATTAAACAATTCTATCGGTTCAAAAGGTGTGCATCCGTGGGCTTCATTTATAAAGGTTATTTGCTCAGGTCAAAATCCGTTCAGCTCTCCGAAAGTGACCGTTGGACATTAGAAGTAACTGTTGTCCGGAAAAACGGTCCGGAAGGTGAAGCGAGAGAGCAGACTTTCTCTTCCGAAAACACATTTTCGAGTAAAGAGGTAGCAGACATGGAGAGCATTATATTTGCGAGAAAAATCCTCGACGGAGAGATAAGCGGAATGTCGATGGATGACGAAAAACAAAAATGTAGATAGTGAAAGGCAACTTACCATATTTCCTTCATGTGGCATGGTAATGTTCCATAATTTCCGAATTGCCCTTCAGAAATAGGGCGGACCACAGCGCGAGTCCGATTTTTGTTTGAATTCCGCTCAGAAAAAGGCCCGGAGAAAAAAAGCTGCAAGGGGCCATAAGCTGTTCAAGTGGTCAAGGTTACCACACTCTGCCGAGAAATGAGCCGTTGCAAAAAGACTACAGGGGTTTTCGGGCGGAAATTACTCATGAAGGCTGTGATTCGAACAAATAACCGGCAAAGCCAGAGAGCAAAACAAAATGGTAAAGACCCCCTTTTATAGTTTCAATTCCTTTCGCAGCTCCACGCGGAAGGTAAGTGCATTTCCTAAACCTCATGAGAGACCTGTGAATGTCTGGAGACCCAAACTGAACGAGAGAGTGCAGATCCCGAACGGGGTAGGGACCGTGATGGAGATCTCTGAGGACATGTATTTGATCGACCTGGAGAACCAGCTTGCGAATGTTTGGGAGCGGCTTACCTCCATTAGACGCCCAACATAGGTTCGATGAGTGCGGTGGTGCCGCGTGGGTTTTGCGGACCCGCAACCGAGGGCAAGCATCCATGGCAGTGCTGGAAGCTGCCCAAGGAGACAAAGCGCTGCTGTAAACGCTTGCCTACGAGAGCAAGGATTTTGGATTTATTGAAAGTGGCTTATTCTTACTCAGTGAAAAGATGAGCCGGAGTAACCCCCGGCTTTTGTATCTGGTAAAACGTAGCTGCGCTTATATAAGTCGATCTTTCTGCCGCATTGGTGATTGGCGGCGCCAAATTAACCAATTCGACCTTCCGGATTGTATCCGCTGAAACCGCATATTAGTGTGCTGTGTACGATCGGCAAAGGTCCCGCTTACGGTGTGGGGCAACCGGGCATTTAATACGAACGTTTGCCGCCGCCTGAGCGGCTGCCTGAACCGTGGCCGTCACCACCTCGGCCCTTCCTGCCGTGAGACCCGCTTCGACCGCCTTTAGTGTCGTATATGTCAAGGTCTTTACTATCGGTTACAACACTCGTTCGATTTCTATTGTAGCCGCCGCCTGCCGAGCCGGCGCCTGAACCAAAACCGGACCCGGTGCGATTACTGTTCGCATAACCAGTCCCGCTGCGCTCACGATTTGAACCGCCGCCAGGTTCTCGGGGTCTTGCTTCGTTTACTTTAAGAGCGAAGCCGTTCATCTCTTTGCCGTTTAAGGCTGCGATTGCAGCCGTTGCCTGATCCTGGTTCGGCATTGTGACAAAAGCAAATCCGCGCGATTTGAAAGTCTCGTGGTCCAGAATGATCTTAACAGAACCTACCTCGCCAAACGCTTCAAACTCCTTCTGCAATTCCTCTTCTGTTGTCTTAAATGAGAGGCTCCCCACAAAGATGTTCATGCTTGTCCTTTTCAAGTAAATGCCCTTTAAACTAGATCCGATAGATCCTGCCCGACCTTAATGCAGTGAAAGGATTCTCACCGAAGCCGATATAAGGCATTATGGGTTTGGTGTGACGACAATCGAGGGCAAATTGAATCGTCTTCGAAATTATAAAGTATACTCCCTCTTACCAACATCACTTTAAACTCTGTAGATACCGAAATCAACGAATAAAAGCAAGCACCGGCCGGCGAACTTTTTCATTCCGGCGCAAAAGCATATTCCATGTCATATCGTTTACCCATGCGGTGCTCAACCGGTTGAGAATAGTTTTGGCTCATACGTAAGCCCTTTTATATTGATTATAGCGTAATCGGCCGGTCGAGTGTATTCGGAATGCGGCAGGTTTGCCTTAAGACCCGGCCACCCGAACCTTCTCGAGTTCAGCTATGGTATGGCTATATTTCTCGTGAATCAGTTTCCGGTCAAAATCCCAGAACTGGTCAAGCATGGCGCCCAGTTCCTGTTTTGTGAAATACTCCATGCACGGATAAAAGAACGCTTTATCCTCCTTGACGATGTGTACGGGGTAAAAATTTACCAGATAATTCAAAAGTTCGCCGATTCTATCCAGAGCGGCAATCGAGCCGTTTTTGTATTTTTCATTGGCATCGAGCAGGTGCCGCACGGCCTCTCTTCCGATCGTGTGTTCTTCGAGCAATTCGGCCATGATTCTTTCGTGATCAGGGCTGAGATGCTTCCCTCTCAACTGCGCGAAAAGGATATCTTCCTCTTTCCCATGATGGCATCTATCCGCGTATGTCCGGAAAAAATCGACGGCAGTCTCGATGAAAACGGGATCGGCTTGCTTATCGCCCGCGATTTTCGATACCTCGGATTTCATTAAGCCGATCATGTGCTCAATGAGCCGGTGCTCTCTCATAAGTGGTCCAATAGGGATCATCGCTCCATGTCCATCTAATTGTTTGCCGCAGATCCTTGAACTTGCCTCTATATCGCTTCGCTATTCTAAGCATGCCAGGTGAAATCGGCACCATGTACACCTTCTTTTTGTTGCCCTGAAAGTTTTTCCTTTCGTCGACTGCAGCCTCATCCGTGAGGTATCTGATGAAATCCTCCTCCAGGCTGGCGGCAGGCTGCCCGCCATATCTCCGGCCTTTCAAGAAGACCGGAACACGTCGGGCCGGCCGCTGAAGTCACAGAGAAAACCATTGCTGCAGCCGGCTAATTGCCAATGAAAAATCAATCTTTGGACCAAACCGCACAAACCCTTGTGCGACCTTCAATTTTGGCCTGGTACTTTGCTTCAAAGAGAACGGCTATTTCAAGGAGGCTTCAGGTTTTGTAGCAGAAAAATCGGCCAAAGTTCATGAAACATGAAGAGTTTTTCAGTAAATTCCTTCCAAGCCTCCCTTTTCTAATAGGGCAATTGGCAGGTGCAGGGGGGATTTCATGATGCACTTCTTGACAACTGATCTCACAAATTCATATTTGACATGTCATGGGATGAAAATCCGCTGGGGCTTTTCCAGATTGAGATCCGCTTCGAGACACCCTTTTGCCTGTTTAAAGAGAATGATTTGTTGAAAAAAGCACTCGCATGCGCGGTGATCTTCTGCTCTGCGACAGGTTCAGTACTATTAAATAGCGCGCAAGGTGCAATATTGAACTTCCCCATTCGTGTGGAGAGGGAGTTAAGTAAACGCCGCAATTGCGGATAACGGTTTCGTTCATCTTATCGATGCGAAAACATACGGCGACGTTGCGCGTGACATGAGCGCCGCCAAATTGACCCTCATCCTGGTTGGCTCTCTTCCCTCCCGCGAAGCCTCTATAATGTTCGCCGATGAGTTCAACAGGAAGGAAAAGCTGGAAGCTCTGGTCTTGAGCAGTTCGAACTGGCACGGAGCATCCCGGAAGCGGTGAGCGTAGTGAAGACCCCGGCAGGCCTACATACAACGGCTGGGGAAATCTTGACTTCCGCTTCGGGTTTATTGCTTCACGCTTCATTCTTTGTCTGATTTGGTTTCAGCGCACTCAGTGCATCGACCGAATTCGTCGACGCACTCGCCGCAATGCAATCGCTCACAGACCTTGCATTCCGTCATGACGTTCGTGGTATCGCCCTCATATTCCTTGCCGCAGGCTGTACATACGAATCCAGGATCACTCATTTTTCACTCCTTTATCGGCCGAAGACGCAACCGAAGAATTAAGATACCGCCGGACTCACAGGTAGCCCGTGCGCACATTGATAAACCGTTCGCCGCAGTGCCACGGCATGTCATTTTTTATGGCATCATCTCACACGAGTCTAGCAGCCACCCGGCACATCCAACCGGGCAATGCCAAAAATTGCGCGCTGCAGGTGAGGTCAGACGCACGTTTTGAACTCGTTTTTCATATACTGCTCCCACTGGCCTAATATCTCAGTGCGATTCTCCCGAATATAAGCTTCGCCTCGACTACGTAGGATTCCTTCGACCCACCGGCAGAGCCTTTTAATCTGCCACGGATCGGCTGGGATAATTTCAACCCCCAGCAGCTCGGAAACCTTCTCCATGGTCAATCCGGGCACGAGCCACTCCTCTACGCTAAGTTGATAAGGGCTGTTTGCAGCTATCATCCCCTGGTGGGCGGTGAACACCCCTCCGTGTTTTGAGTAGCTGCCTACGATTCCCCTTCCACCTGATCCCCGTTTTTGAGCAGCGCGAGTCCCTTTGTAATCTCCAGCAGAACACCCATTCCCTGCTTGACATCCGGGTCACGCAAAGCAAGCACCGCGCCGAAAACCCCTACCGGCTTCGCATGGGACAGATCCAACTTTGCAGGGATTTCCGCAGCCCTGTCCAAAAGGCTCAGGGCCTTTGGTGAGGTAAGTTTTTTGGCTACGCCCACCAGATGCACCAGGCCCTCACCTATTTGCTCGAAGTCCTCGGGCGTGTAAGTCTGGGCAATCCTTTGCATTACCCTAAGTATAGCTGAAAAAACTTGGAATATCCCCTGTTGCTCCAACTGATCGAGGTGATAAATAGATTGAGGCACGCTGGACTTTAGCAGGGGTTCAACGGTCCTCAGAAAATCGATGAGGCTCTTGAGCTGGTCCAGGGACCAGTTGATGTTTCGAACACTCCTCATCACGTTCTTAAGAAGGTATCCCAGGTCTTCGAGCGTGCAATCCGGTTCCACTTCGGCCAGTTCCTTGATCAAAACCTTGACCGCCTCGTTTACCCTTGGCGAGAGCTCGTCTCTCAGTTCTTGCAGCGATCTGGCGGAATCGGACAATGAAGATATTTCCTTGCTCAGGGAATCGAGTTGTTGAAGAATCAAACTTTCGTCTTTCATGACCGGTTCCTCCAGGCTATGCGGCCGCCTTTCTTATCTTGCCCGCAATGTTGAACTGCGCCTCGAGCGGCAACTCGAGCCCCTTCATCATGAGGTTCCAATAGACCCATTTGAAGAGCATCTTGCCGCAGTGGTTGCCGAACGTCTCCTCCAGCAGGCTGAACGGCCCCAATCCCGGGAATGGGAACTTGCCGCGCAAGGGCTCGACAGTGTAGTTGAAATCGAGCAATATTGCCTTCTCAAAACCTGAAGCCAGAAAACAGGTGGCATGGCCGTCAAAAGTCGGCATCGGGTCTTGGCCTTCTATTTCACGAGTCAGATTCTCCACGACGGTGTAGGACATATAATGGGCCACTGATCCCGCTTTGGACGTGGGTACGTTTGATGCGTCTCCTAAAACATAGACCCGGTCCACGTTCTGGGCTTTCAGCGTCTGTTTGTCCACCTGCATGTACCCCATGGGGTCTCCCAAACCCGAGTCCATGATGGCGCTGTCCCCGAAATTGGGCGGAATCGACACCAGAAGGTCATAACCTACCTTTTTCCCCTTGTGGGATTCGATTGTTTTTTCCTCGGGATTCACTCTGGCCAGGTCGAAATAAGGTGTCACCTTGATGTTTTTCTTCTCGGCAAAATCGGCCAGGGCCTTTGCGGCTACCGGCTTGGTGAAAATGTTGTCGATCGGCGTCACAAATTCTATTTCTACCTTGTCCCGGACGCCATTGACCTGAAAGAACCAATCTGCCATGAAGACAAATTCTATGGGAGCGATCGGACACTTATAGGGGAATTCAGCGATATTGAGCACTACCTTCCCGGAATTGAAGTATTTGAGCTTTTTGCGCAAAGCCAACGCCCCTTCGAGAGTGTAAAAGTCGAAGATGTCCTTGCGCCAGCCGTCCATCATGCCTTCCACTTCCTCCGGAACGATCCGGCACCCGGTTGCAATCACCAGCCAATCGTAGCTGTACTTGTCTCCTTTCTGAGTTTCAACCCTGCGCTGGTCCGTGTCGATTTTGACCACCTTGTCGATAACAAATTCAATACCCTTCGCAATGAAGTCCCGCTTGGGCTTCAGAACGTCTTCCCTGGAGTAGATTCCAAAAGGTATGAAGAGATATCCCGACTGAAAGTGGTGCTGCTCCTCTTTGTCGATTACCGTGATAGCCCATTCGTCCTCGGCCAATTCCTTCCGCAAGTTGGCGGCGACCATCGTTCCCCCCGCCCCGGAGCCCAGAATGACTATTTTTCTCATAAATACTCCTTCGGGTATCAGTAAAGGTTTAAGTATACGGTTTAGATAATCGCAATCGGATGATAATAGCTCGCTAAATTCAGTGTCGATAAGGCAACCAATTTAATTCGCCAGTAGGTCATGGTTGTGTTTCCAATCCGTGCGTCTTGATATCACACCGGGCGGTGGAATATTCCAGTGCACAGCAATGGTCAAGCTTATAGAGAACGAAGACCATGACTATGCTGCCCAAAAACATCCACACCGGCCCGAAGAGCCAGAGTGTGGCCACCACCGACAGATAAAAGGCCCGCATACCCATGGTGTAATGCACCATCCCCGTATCCAGTGTGTTGGCTATAAACTCCGGCGACAGCGAGGGATCGCACTCGATGGGAACGTTGATCATGAAGTTGATCTGGTTCATGTAACGGATGGAAAGAGTGAAGCTGAAGAAGGCGAAAAAGAAATGCGCCATCAGCACCATGAGTTTGACCATGAACAGGGTCTTCATCCGGGAAAATATCAGGGTGGGATCGAAGGGCATTTCGGAGATGTGATCGGGTTTGAAAAGAAAGCTCAGGAGCCCCAACCCGATGATCATGGCCGTAGATGCCAAAAAGCTGGAGGCCATGATCCAATTGCGCAACGTCTGCACAGAGAGCATGTCCCGCTTCTCAGCAATGACTGATTCCACCCACACGCGCCGCAGATGCCTTGTAACGCCCTTATATGTTTGAAGGGGCGTCCGGCGCACCTTGTAAATCCAGTATATATGATATGTCGTTAAGATAACGAAGGTCGCCGCGCCGAAGACAATCTCTGTCCAGTGGATCTCACCCATTTTTCTGTCCCCGCTTTCATGAAAACATTCAATCTCTCCGTTTTATTTGTATAATTCTAGCTACCGGCAATAATGAGAAGATCATCTTCGGAAAGAAATCGATATCGCGCGATTTGAGGGGGGGGAGGAAACATTTGGGTGAGGAGACTTGTAAATCAAACCGGCTCGGATTGATCAATCACTGCCCTCGTACTTGAAGGAGAGTTTTACGCGCGCCCGATATTCTACAATCTTCCCGTTCTCGATCCGCATGTCCAGTTGGCCCACTTCTGCAATTCTCAGGTCCCTCAGACTCTTGGTTGAAGTTTCAATGACATCTCTTGCCGCTTCCTCCCAGGAATTTGGACTGGTTCCAACAAGTTCGACGATCTTGTAAACGGACATGGCAATCCTCCTTCGGTTATAGCCACCGCAGAAAACATGGAAAGATGGTTTGTCCTCTCCCCTTACCAATCATAAAATTGATCCCACAGTGTAGTTCTGGAACCAAGCTGGTCGTAGTGCACGCTTTGCTATCCAATGAGTGTCAGAGTAATCATCAAGCCGCATTTTGCAACTGAAGTTGAACGGGTCATCCTTCAGATTGATTGGATCGTACCTGATCCCGAAGTGGAATTCACGGCGGACAGGCTGCCCCTTCTCAGGGTATTCAGTATGCAGACGCACTGGACCGGACATTTGCGGACGCCGTTGGTGATGAAGTTGACGCTCCATTCAGGATTAAGGAGATATTTCGATATTTCCATAAGGTTCGGAAAGCGGAGAACGGATTACGCCACTACGTAAAGAAATAAGAATCCGCAATATTTTCAGCGGCGCGGGTAGAGACTATTATTGTTTGACCTGCACGCTGGGATTGATTAGAGACTCTATAATTTTGATAGACTTTATGAAGTTTTCGCTTGCCCAGTCTTGGCAAAGTAATGCGGAAGATCGTCGGTAGATTTTGAAATCTGCAACCTTGGGGTATGTAACATGAGGCGCGCCTTGAAATTGACGGCAAAATGGTGGGGGTTGAACAGGAATTGAACGCTGTGATTGCGCTATGATTGTCCCCCCCCCAAAAATCGGAAGCAAACGCGGGCCTGTTCTCATCAGGAAAAAGTGGTGCGCTTGATTCAGTTTTGAGCGCTCATTGTTTCGACAGCGTCCTGACGAACGCGACCAAGTCGCTAACCTCGCGGTCGGTAAGGACCCGTCCCCATGGCGGCATGTCAGTCGACCGCCCGAGTGCTGGACCCCCACCTTTGATTGCTTTTGCAACGTCTACATCTGAAAAGGTCGACATGAACGTGGCATCGTCATGCTTTGCCGGCGGAGTGGACAGTTGAGACGAATTGAAGCCATCCCCTTCGCCATTTTTCCCATGACACACCGCGCAATAGTATGCGTACAGGTTAGCACCCCTTTGCTCTGAAGCCGTCAAAGTGCTCTCGGGCTTATGTGGAACCTCAAATAGTGGTAGTTGTGCCCTTTCTTCACTCGAAGCGGCCACTGCTATGCTGCTCCCTGTAGCGGTCAAAAAAAAGAGTGAAAGAGCGGCAAACAGTGTGAATGTCGGACCCAATCTCAACAGCATGGATGTTTCCTTCGTCAATGCGTAACAGAGGACCTAGAGCTGAGCACAAAAGCCGTCAAAGCTTGGATCTCTTTGTCCGTTAATGCGTAGACAGGCTCGACGGAGCGCTTAACGAAAGCCTTCGGATCATGCAGATAATAAACCACCCATTCGGGCCTGAGCCGCTTTCCCGTCTCAGTAAGATCAGGTCCCACGAGTCCCCCTTTTTGGTTTATTTGATGGCAGGCATTGCAGCCATATTTTTCAAAGTAGAGTTTTTCTCCGTCGCGGATAATTTGGGGGTCGCCCAGGGCCATCTTATCTACAGGCCCGGTAAGATCCTCCACTTTGTCGGTCACCAGCGTTGTCCTGCAATATGCGAAGATGGCATCGTTTTCAGGGTCCAGGATTTTGAAGGGCGGCATTCTTTCTTCCAGCATCGGCCGGATAGTATCGGGTGCCTTCATAAATTTCTTGATCCAAGCTTCCTGGACCCGGCTGCCCTCTTGGGAAAGATCATTTGCAACCTCGCCTCCCTTTCCGTTGATTTTATGGCAAACCAGGCAACGGTACTTGTCCACTATTTTGCCGAATGCCCCCTGAGGAGCATAATCCGAAGGCCGCTCGCCAAGGGGTAGAGTATAAGATGCGGGGACTTCCTTTCCTTTTAAGCTGAGCGTGAAGGTCGTTATTGCTGTAGCTTCCTCTGCGCTGAAATAGTAATCGGGCATCTTCAATCCTTCCTTGAAGAGCCTTGGCGATTTGATCTTGTTATAGATCCAATTGGGCACAGTACGTTCCTTGAACGGCACTTTTATATCACCGAAATCCAACAAGCTGATATGAACTACACCGAACGTCGACATGTCGGGTCCGAGTTCGCCAATTTCCTTCACTCCCTCGATCTTGGAATGACATCCCACACAGCCTTGTTTAACCGCCAATTCCTTACCGCGCTCTTTGCTGCCGCTTGAGACAAGCTGGGCCTGCCTGGCCGCCTCATTCTCGTTCAGGTCCAGATCCATATATTCTTGGGACATAAAGGTCACGATGTCATTAATGTCCTTATCTGCAAAGCCAAAGATCGGCATTTTGCTGTCAGACCACAATGCATGCGGGTCCTTGACGACTTTGAAGAGTCTTTCCGGGTATGCCTTGGAGGCGACCTTGGAAAGCTCGGGCCCGGTCTTTCCACCCTTGCCCTCAATCGTATGGCAGGTTGTGCAGCGTGATTCAAGCAGAGTTGTCTTCCCGGGACCGGCATCGCCGGATATGGCCTGACCTTCCGGTCCCGGTCCTTGCAGCAGAAACGCGGAGACGTCAGCAGCCTCCTGTGAGGTGAATTTGGCGTCTGGCATCTTCGTCTGCGGCCAGCAGTCCTTAGGACCCATCAACCATCTATATAGCCAGTCGGACTTGACTCTTTTGCTCATTTCGTCAAGCGGCGGTCCGGTCACGGTTCGCGCTTTCCCCTCTACTTTGTGGCAGCCCCGGCACCCATACTCGAAAAACATGGTCTGTCCCCGGAAAAGAACCGGAGCTTGGGCTTGGAGATACTCGCCATGGCAGAGGGAGCATGAATTTTCCATGAAGTTGTCATGGTAGAGTGCTTTATTCCAGTTCTCGGTCGGCCCATGCGCATCTTCCACGGTGGTTGCCATGCCTTGCCCGCCGTGACATTCCGTGCAACCAAACTTTTCATAGGCGTGTTCGGCTATAACCGGATGAGTCGTAAAGGGTTGTGGCGCATCTTTGAATCTTGGATCGTCAAGACCCAAATGGCAGGTTTCGCATCGGTCTACGCGGCCCAGTTCCTTACTCCATCTTTGCCGATATCCGAATCCGAATTCAACCGGTTTGGATGATCCGGTAGATTTCTGATCGAGGAGCGCCTTGAATTTTCGCTGGTATTCGAGGTAGGGACGATCGTAATCTTTCCACACCAGCCCTATGAGCAGGAGAAAGCTTAGCAGGGCAAGAATAGGAAATATTCTTTGGAAGAAACTCATTTAACCATCTGCTCCATTCGACACCAATTCGACTCAGTGGAGGGGCCAGGACTCCCACGGCCAGTAAAATCGCCACCCCGGTCCCCTAAAGAACGCCCCGAGGATGATTAGACCAATGGCCACGGTGACAAAGGCAGTGAACAGTATATTTTGAAGTCGCCGGCTGGGGTGCAGCCATACGCCGCCACCGGTCTGTCCGCGTTCGATGTATGGGACTAAAAAAGCGAAGAGCAGCACCACGTTGGGAATAACGATAGCAAACCAGAAAGGGGCACCCCAGGACAGCAGCTCTTGAAGACCCAGGAAAAACCAGGGTGCTTTAGCAGGAATAGGGGTGACCGAAGGGTTGGCCTCCTCCTCCAGGGGCGCTCCAAAAAGAATCGCTGCCACCATGATTATTATCAGAATAATAAAAAACTTTGACAACTCCCGGCAGATAATATCGGGCCACACGCTGACCTCTGCATCACCGTGCAGCTGGGGATTTGCGATCAGGTCATCCGTGCGGTTCCTGATAACATGTAACGCAATCAAAAAACTCATTATCAAAGGCATTACCTTGACGTGCAGATCAAAGGCACGGCTCAAGGCATTCTGGCCGATTTCGTTTCCTCCCAGTACAACATACTTCAGTTTTTCTCCGATGATCGGCGCCGAAGCCATCACGTTCGACATTATGGTCATACCCCAATGGGCTTTCTGGTCCCATGGCAGCAGATAACCAGTCAAAGACGCGATCAGAGTACAGAGGAAAAGACACCATCCGATCACCCAGTTGAGTTGTCTCGGTCTGCGGTACTCTGCCATGTAAAACACCCGCGACATGTGTAGAAATACCAATGCTATCATTGCATAAGCGGACCAGCGGTGCATGTTGCGGAAAATGGCCCCAAAGGTTATCACGAACTGGAGGTCCTTTATGTCCTGATAAGCCCTGTCGGTATCGGCCGCGTAATAAAACATCAGCAAAATGCCGGTTACGTTCAAAATTACAAACAGTGAAATGTTGATCAGGCCAAGCCCGAATGTTTTGTCCTCAAGCCATTTGCTGACAACGGGAATCCCACTTGTGGCCGAACCGTTCTCAAACGTTTCGTTACGCGTATGTAACGCCATGTCAGTTTCCTTCAAAGATCCCGCAAGTGACCCTTGCACTTAAACAGTAAGTGCTTGCTGGAATGGGACGATCTGACGCTCGTTCACAAGGAGTCTGCCGTCGGGGGCCAAACTTACCTCATACCAGGGCAGCGGTTTGGGAGCAGGCCCCGCCGTAACAGCCCCGTTTGCGCTGAACATAGTTCCATGACATGGACATTCAAACCGGTTGCGCTCGTCGGACCAGCGTATCGTGCACCCGATGTGCGTGCACACTCCGGACACGACCTTGATCAAGTTCTGCTCCCGAATCACGAAGATTCGTTTGGCGGCGACGAAAGTCACGCCTTCCGGATATTCCTCGGGGATGGCAATCTTGAACTCCAAGGGCGGCTCATAGAGGACGTTGGGAAACAGGTAACGCGCAGAAGCCGCAGTCAGCCCGCCAAATGTGCCCAAAGTTGCAAGCCATCCCACACCGGCAAAAAAGTTTCGTCTTGTGAATTTATCTGCGGACAAATCGAATTCCCTCCCATTCTAAACAGCAGGAAGCAAGGGTCTAGGTGGGAAGCAGAAAGAATAGAAAAATACCCTCGCTCGCGCTTCTTGCTCCCTGCTTCCAGTTCTCCGCCCGCCGGCTCATTTCTTGAGATACTCTACCACGGCTATTGCGACAACCAGCACGACCAGTCCCAGTGAGCCGCCTCCAATGAAAGCAATCAGCATCTCTTTGGTTAAACTGTACTCTTCCTGACCCTCAGCCATATGAGCCGTCCTACATCCGCTTCTTCTTCCCGGGAATATATAAGAACTACAAGCTTGCCCGGCGCAACTTCAAAATCGGGCTTCTCTCGAATGCGCCTTACCCAGCACCTTCACTTTAGCATTCTGTAGTGGCTGCCATTCCACAAAATGACGCCCTCTACACTTCCCATCGCATCCTGGAGAACGCCTCATGGGTCGAACCCCTGAACGGCGGTCCGGGGCCTTTTCAATAGTCTCGATCTTCTTCTCAAGCCGATCTACCTTTTCTGCAGTTGAGAATCGGCAGGGGCTGCAGGCGCCGGTTGCCCAGCGACTTTGATCCCGGGCGAGGCAGCTTCAATCTACCGACACGGAATCTTAAAAGTTATGTGCGCCCCGTTGGTGCATGAATTGGTGCATGAAGAAGACTTACAGAACGCAAAGAACCATGTAGCTGCTTGGCGACCGCTGAAAATCTATCCGAGCGGCGTTTCCGGCTGCGATTGTTGTGACCGGAGAGGAGTTCTTTCCTCCGGCCTCGCCGTTTTATCGTTTCTTTAAGTCTTTAAACTCTACGCTGGCAGTCTTTCCGGCTTCCACAGCCACGCTCTGCGAGCCCGTCTGGAGCTTCTCGTTCCACACCTTTAGCTGATAGCTTCCCGGAGGGACATCCTTAATCTCGAAGTTTCCAGCTTTGTCCGTAACCGCAAAGTAAGGGTTCTGCAACACGAGTATAAATGCCGACATCTCCGGATGAACACTGCAAAGCAGAGGGACCTCGCCAAGATTGTCAAACGTTACTGTCTTGGTGACACCCGCCCCATACAACCCCAGATTGAAAACCTTGGCCGAGCCGTGGGGGGACGACACGTTGTGGGCGACGTTGTCGTCATTAGTGAAATCAACCGTTGAGCCCTTCACGACACCCATCACATGCGGCTTAAAAACAAGACCTTTTTGGCCCATAAAGGGGTTTTCCTTCGGAGGAGCAAATGTGCCCGGCACTTGGTCTACGTACACAATAGCTTCGTTGCGCGAGACCCAAGGCGAATCTACCTTGCCCTTTATCACCCCTCCGCTCTGGGCTGCCGCATCTTGCGGGTCTGCCAATACCCCCACCACAAGAAGCGCGAAGACAGCGGCAAAGACTGCAAATAATCGAAAGTTGATTAAAGTATGATTCATGGTTCCATCTCCTTTGGTCAAAGACTAACTAGCACATCCGTTAGAGTCAACTACTGCCGGTTTAATTTTCCGAAATATCCAGCTAAAGGTAGTGGCATGTTTCAAGCCATTGTCGCCTGCATCTTTTTTAACCTTTAAACCAAAATAAAAAAAAACGAAAGGGAAAGTTGACGGCAGAGATTTACTGCTTGCAAATGCGGTATCTTTTGATGCATTCTGCGCCTAGCACATAGTTGGTGACCGCGCGGGTTGCCGTTCGGGCGAGGAATCTTGCTGAGGAGGAGAAAGATGAAGAGGCGGAAAGCAGGCGAGGTTATCTTGTCTCTGGTAATAGCCGGGCTGCTGACGGCTTTGGCCGCAACGCAAGCCCGGGCCGTCCCGAGTTTTGCTCGGCAGACGGGCCAGGACTGTTATCGCTGTCACACGATGTTTCCCGAATTGACGCCGACCGGGCGTGTTTTCAAGATGACGGGGTACGTGATAAACAAAACGATGTCGAAGTATCCAAGCTCTCCTCCGCTTGCGGGGATGGCTCAAATCTCTTATTCGCACACCAATGCTTCCCAGCCTCCAGGGACCTTGCCGCCGGATATCTGGTCTCTTCACTCCCTGTCTTCAGGGAACGATATAGTCGGATCGCCTCAGCAGCTCAGCGTGTTCTACGCAGGCCAGATTTACGATAAATTTGGTGCCTTCATTCAGGCGACCTACGCGAACGACGCCAACAACATGGCCATGGACACGGTGGATGTCCGATATGCCAATAGCATTACGCTATGCGACAGTGACCTTGTTTTCGGGGCCACTTTGAACAACAACCCGACTGTGGAGGATGTCTGGAACTCTACCCCGGCCTTCAGCTTTCCTTACGCCACGTCCAATCTCGCCCCGACTCCCGCTGCAGCCACTTTGATCGATAACACCCTGGCTGCGCAGGTAGGAGGCGCCGGTCTTTACGGTTACTGGAACAACTTAATCTATGCAGCGGTAACGGTCTATCGCACCGCGGAAAACGGCATAACATTTCCTTTTGGCGCCGGGAACCACCCGCTGGGCGTGCAGGTGGACGGAGCCCTTCCTTACTGGCGGATCGCCTTTACGCGCCAATATGGCGCTCATTCCTTCGAACTCGGAACTTATGGACTGGTGGGCGACACTTTTGTTGGGGCCGTACGAGGAGGACCAACCGATCATCTTACTGATTTTGCTTTCGACGCACAATATCAATACCTTCGAGACAAGCATTCCTTTTCTGTGCAAAGTACCTGGATTCATGAAAATCAGGATCTGGCCGGCGGCAGCTTTGCCACAGGCATTGCTGCGAATCCGTCTGATTGGCTTAACACATTCAGAATCAACGGAAATTACTACTACCGGAGTGAAAGTTGCGGCACCTTTGGCGGGTCCTTCGGATTCTTTTCGACAACCGGGAGAACCGACCTGGGGCTTTACGCTCCAGCTCCGGTCACCGGGAGCCTTAGCGGAAGCCCAGACAGCAACGGCGTCATCCTGGAACTGGATTACTTTGCGCCCTGGAAGTGCATATTTACCAAATTGTCCGCGCAATATATAATCTACAACAAGTTTAACGGCGCAGGCACGAACTACGATGGATTTGGCACAAACGCGTCAGATAACAACACATTGTATGTTCTGCTGTGGACTGCGTTCTAACGAGGAGGAAGGGACCTGTTCGATTCGTTATATGAATTTCTTGCCTAAATTGGCTACAACCACCCGCTCCACCCCATGTTCGTCCACACATCCGCCGGCGTTCCGACGGCAGCGCTGCTGCTTGCACTGGCTGCGCTGGTTTCCAAACGCCCGGAGCTCGCAAGG
Source organism: Syntrophobacteraceae bacterium (assembly GCA_052147195.1). Lineage (GTDB taxonomy): Bacteria > Desulfobacterota > Syntrophobacteria > Syntrophobacterales > Syntrophobacteraceae > SbD1. The sequence goes on along the minus strand of JBKQLC010000206.1, from coordinate 92,192 downwards.
TCCGCACGTCACTGTATAATAATTGCCTTTTCACCTTTCCGGCTATTTTCTTCGGGTTTACGGATTGGGAGTATTATTACCAGGGGTGATGGCTCGAACCCATCACCATAAAGATTTGGCTGTCCGGAGCATTGCTGATCTTTCTCGGTTTGGCCATTTTTTTCGGGCGCGGAGGCAGGTTCGCCTCCAAGGTGGTCCTTACGTGCTATGCGCTGGCCTTCCTCGCGGTTGTAGCCCTTGGCTATTCCGGGGCGCAACTGGCCTTCGGCGTCTGAGTGCCCGCTGCGCCTCCGGAATACCAGGCGGGAGAAAAGATCTACGTAAGGGATTGCAGCGCCTGCCATCCATACGGCGGTAACATCGTGAACGCCAGGCTCTCGGTGACCGGAGCGCCGCACCTTGTTGATTTCAGAATTTTTCTCCTTTACTTGCGCGACCCCAAGCAGCCCAAGCCTAACATAGCCCTGATGCCGATTGTTCCACCAACGAAAGTCTCTGACGAACAGGCTCAAGAGTTGTACGGCTACATTACCAACTTACTCGAAAGGCCGAGGAGAAAACTGGATCCTTCACTGTATCCGGCTCAATAGTATTAGATAGTTTCCGTCAGGATTCTTCGACGCCAGGAAAGTTCTTTCTCATCCTGGACGGCGGCTCAGATGCCGCCCTGGGGTGGTGTCCTGACCGACCGGCAAGTCGCCGATCTGGTCGCCTTCATCCGGGTGTTATCGAAAAAGTAAGTGCTTTCGAGTGCTCGACGCTTTACGAGTCGACCAGACAAAGAATAGTATTCTTGACATTTTTTAGAATCTTGTTTGCATTACTCCCGATAAGAAACGGCTTTTGCTCTTTGAAGCTTTTCTTGCCGATTAAGACAAATTGATACTGGTTGCGATCAATTTCGTCGAGCATATCTCTGGCAAGGTCCCTTTTCGCGTGCACAATTTGTGTTTTCACCTTTTCGGGAGACACGCCGCCTCCGATCAGCGCATCTCGCGCTTCAGACAGAAATTTCTCAACCTCCCGCAGAGTTCCGTTGCGCCACTCTTCGAGTTCTCGCTTTCTGTTCTTTTCCTCGTCATCATTGAGGATTCGCCCATGGTCCCAAAATCGAGGCGGGAGCTTGGGTATGAAATGAAGCAGTGTGTAACTCAAGTTTGGAATCGGAGCAAAGAACTCGGCAGCGTAATAGGTCAAGGCGCGTGAGTCGGGAGATCCTTCCATTGGAATGAGAATTTTCCGTGTCTGATGCACCGGGGTATCGATTACCCATATTGTTCGCAAGGTACTGTACTGGGACAACCGGCTTGAAGTACTTCCTATAAGAAGATTCTTCTTCGGCGTTCTACCGCGCCTGCCGCAGATTACCGTCTGGATTTTTGAAGCGGCAGCTTCATCCAAAATATCACACGATGGAGCGACGCTGTCCAGTTTGAGCTTCATCTCTATCCTATCGGCAGCGAAGCCTGTTTCCGAAAGGACACGCTGCGATGCTTCCAGAACGGCCTTTCCGGCTCTTTCCAAATAGCCTTCTATACTGCCGGGAGCCATCATTTCACTCGGATAAAATACATTTAGCTCCGGCACGCAATGATAAAGCAGCACGTGACAGCCGTCATGATTCTTGAGGAGGTCACCAGCTATCCTGAGCGCCTGATTGCATTTCTCCGAACCATCTACTGCGAAAAGTATCTTTTTCTCCATAGTTGTAGACCTCCTTTGTTAAAGATTCCGTCCTCTCCTATGCTATTCGTCTGTATTATTCGCAGTAAAAAGGCGGTCCCAACTCTCCAAAGGAAAAACTTGTGAAAACATGATGCCCGTTGTAGTCCAAGACCCTCAGATCGTTATTCTTTAATAGGTCATGCATGATCAATGTAAATTGGTCCTTATATTTCTCTTTTACTCTTTCGGCCGGGAGTTCATAAGCGATGTACTTCTTGATTCCCTTGGTGGATAGTTTCTCCACGAAACTGGGATCGTCAAAGGATTTATAGCTCGTCAGGATAAGTATTGGACCGGTTCCTGTAATAATGATACCCGCCTTCACGGTCGACTCCTTTCCGCTTGTTAAGCTGTGAGTGCACGAAAGTTTTCGCCACAGGCGTTCACAAAATCAGGTCCGCTTCTTGATCAGCAATTCATGGCAGGTGATCTCAAAAGGCAACTTGGATGGCAGTCTTGGACAGAAATGGAAGGTGATCACCAGTACAGGAGTTTCAATTGGCTTGAGAAAAGGTGAAACGCCATTACAGATGTAAGTAAGAATAACTTGGGCTATATCGGGAAGTCAACGTGAATTTGGCAATCCAGGTTGACGCTCGCCACCACCATCGTCGCATGGCTGGAGAAATTACTCGGAGTCCCGACGGTCAAGGTTCTCGAGAAGAGATGAGTGGAGTGTGGCCATGAGTTTAAGGGATTTCGGAAATGAGGAATCCTATGATGGCCGAGTGGAGACAACCCGGCGAGGAGAAAACTGGATCCTTCACTCACAAGTATGGCTGTCGGTAGCCAAATATATTATTTCATAACACCTTTTGCCCCGCTTCATCGGTGTTGGCCTTCCATTTTGTGCCTTCCCGTTCATTTTCCGATTGATCCAATGGCAGCAGAACGATTCTAAAGTCCCTAAACCTCCTGGTAAGAATGTTTTTCACAGCCCATATTCCGACAAGTACACTCGTGAGAATGCCTGTCAGGATGGATAGACGAGACAGGAAACCTCGATTGAGATGTAGCATCGCACCGAAAAATCCAATGACAAATCCTAGTGTAAGTCCCGCCAGGAATCCGAAAAGAACGGTCCGCCATGCTACGCTCCACCATACCGTTAGCGCTTTTTCCCAGGTAACCTTTAGCTCTTCCATAACCTCATCTCCAGTTCCAGTGTATGGCTTAACGGCGGCGGCCACGAACGCTGAAATAAGAAACCGCCAAATGGACGCGCTCCAGTTGAGCGCTCCTTAAAATGATGCCGGAAATGATCGGTGAACATAGACCGCTTCTTTTGGCGCCAAAATTGCCGGCAAGCCCTATGAGAACAGTGAGCACGAGCAAGATTGTCATGAGACACTCACTGGATTATGTGTAGTTTCTTGAAGCTCTGTAAAGATTTTTGCTTAAGTGGTTGTTTTCTCTGTGTCTCTGTGGTGAATCGCTTTTCGTCTTTTCAGAGGTTTACCCGCCGCGCATTTGACTCCGGGAACGGGTATTCCATATGCCGCGCCGTTGCCCGGGCAACCGTTTCGCCGCAATAGCGCGCTACCACGCGCAGGGCCATGTCTATACCAGCCGAGATGCCTGCGGATGTGATAATCTTGCCTTGTTCAACTAAATGCGACTCTGAATCAACTGTAACTTTAGGGAAAAGCTCCTTCATCAGCCCAAGCGAACGCCAGTGAGTAGTTGCGCGCAACCCGTCAAGCAACCCGGCATTTCCGAGTATCAAAGAACCCGTACATACGGATGCCAGAGTTTCAACTTGTGATGCACGGGAAATGACAAAAGAGAGCATGACATCGTTTTTCATTTCCCTGCGCGTTCCCAAGCCGCCCGGGACAACCAGAATGCCCAGAGGCGGGCATCTGTCAAATGTGAAGTGGGGCAAAACTTTCATTCCCCCTGCCGTCGTTACGGGCCTGTCGAATTGCGCAACCAGCAGCACTTCAAAGGGAGAAGGCTCCGCGCTGCGAGCCTCTTCATTCAATCGAGCAGCCGAGAACACCTCGAAAGGCCCGCAGAAATCAAGGACCTCAACATCATCGAAAATGACAATTCCGATTCGCTTACCGTCCATTAGGAGTACCTCCAAAATCAAACGATGCAAATTAGCCGCAATCAGCTATACAGACCTCAAGATGATGCGGTTGCCTTGCGACCGGGATTTAGGCGCCGCCTCGGCTTGCCCGCCAGGTGCTAGAGCATCAGGTATCCATCGGGAGCCAGGCTGGCGGCGAGCATAACCGTATTGATGTCAAGATGGTCCGTAAAGCTGGGTACTTCCCTGTTGGCCGGCTCAAGCCAGAAGTTCTCGATGATTTCCGCCAGGGCGCAATACCGCATCAGGCTTTCAACCTGGCTTCCAAGTGATTGTTGCTCGCCGAAAATGCCAGGTCTTTTTTCAATGAGCCGCTGCAGTCTTTCAAGAGCATGCAGGCCTATCGAAAGCCCCAGTTCGCGAAATGCGAGTCGATAATAAGCGGGAGCCTTTATCGAACCCGTTCTCGCGAAGGACTGGAACCCGCGCCGACATGCTTTCAGTATATCCGCCAAAAGGTCGGCCTGCGCAAAAGCTCCAGTCTCCGCTATTTCTGCAACCCTGAAGGCATCGGACAAAAGGCCGCCAATACCGAGAGCATCATCGGTGGTCCAATCTTTTTCTTTGCACATGGCAGCCAGTTCTTCGATTTCACGGCTTAGATCCGGAGCTTCTTTCGAATCTTCGGCCTGGCTTACCTGAAGCTCGCGATAGGTAATGAGTCCATCGAGAGGGTCGTGATGTCCCATAGATTCGACTAGAGGATACGAGAGATCTATACTCATCTTCCAGCACATCCGCTTCTGATTGTAAGCGGCGGTCCCCCCGCTTCGCGTTGAATCATATGTGAATTTGGCGTGAGCAGTTTTTGCAAGTTCGACAGCCCACCGTCTATAGGCCGGATTTCCCGTGACGGAGCTTACCCGGTTGAGGGCGTGCATCCATTTGGTGAGGTAATGATAGTACTGCCCGTCACGGTCCCATTCAAGCCGGTCATCAATGGGAACGTCGGGGCCCCGTTCGTTCATCTTCTTGCCTATGCGCAATCCTCCAATTGTCGGGTGAAATTCGCCTTCCCGATCATCGAGGCCGCTGATCCAGCCTTTTCGCCAGTCGTCTGCCCGATGGCGTCCAAGAATACTGTGAACCTGATCGACAAGCTGAAGTGAGAGGTTTTTCCAGGTTTCGTCATTTGTATGCTGATACAGCCCGAGGAAATTGCAAACCGCAAAAGCATCGGTCCACAAGTAACGTCGTGGCCTGTCGCTCGCCGGTGCGAGTCCGCTCAGACGGGCAAATTCCGTCATGAGTTTTACGGCAACTGGAAATCCTTGAGTCTGCTTCACTCTCTCAGTCCTTGGGCGGGTCTTCTTGTCTCAGCCGTCAGCATGGGGAGTTTCCGGATCGACTCCATCCAGGATAAAGTGCAGAACTTTGCGGGGACCATGCACGCCCGTGGTCATGGTGGCTTCGATATCGCCGGTGCGGCTCGGTCCCGTGACAAGCGTCAGGCGGCAGGGCAGCGTATTGCCCCTTTCGAGAAGATAATCGGCCAGATCCGCCCGGCATCCCTCAGCAAAGCTCAGTGCCAGGTGGACTTCAGGCAGGAGTGCCGCCAGGGTACCCATGCCCGGTCCTGCCGGCAGAACCATGCTTCCGGTGTCAGCCAGGAATTCGGCGCACCAGGTGATTCCAATAGAAGCTCCGGCAAGCCGATCCCGGTCCCAGTCATATCCGCCGGACACTTTTCGGGGCATTATCGTCTCGTAGCCCGAGGCGGCAAGGATTATCTCAACCGACTCCCGCAGCCCTTGAGGCCAGCCCGATGCGGGAAGGGCGGCAAGCCGCGGCTCAGGGTTGTCCATGGGAGCCGGGTTGCGCGATTCGGTCAATTCGCGAAGAATCGGCGCCAGGCGGCCCGGCAGATCGTCTGCGGTGATGAATTCGACGTGGGTGCCGGCGGCACGGGCAATTCCAACATAACGCTCCAGGATTTCGGATCTGCTCACAGGCGTCCCCTTTCTCTGTCACCCCACCAGGCGCGGAAACCCGGACCCGCCCCGGGACGCGGCAACTCCCGGCACGTTGTCCAAGCCCCCAGAGCGCCTTCGGTCCTCCCATTGAGTAACCCTTTATGGCGCGCCAGGATTTGGCGCAGGAGTCCGAGGCTTGCGCGATACAGCAGCGGGTTGGCGGCTATGTCGGCAGAGGCTCCGGCCGGCCGCTGCGTTTGGCCCTCGGCGCGAATGATACGCAGCTTTCGGTGGTATTCCGGCAGAGGTATCCTTACCGGACACGCTTCGGCGCAACGTCCGCAAAGCGTGCAAGCGTCGGGCAGATCCGGATAAGCCTTCATCCCCCAGAGAAGAGGCGAAAGAACGTCCCCCATTGGCCCCGTATATACGGATTCGTAGGCATGCCCTCCGACTGCGCGGTAGACCGGACATTGATTGAGGCAGGCCCCGCAGTGCAGGCAGTGGAGTATCTCCCGGAAGGGACCGCGGGCCAGAGGCGATCGGCCATTATCGAGAAGCACCACATGAAGCTCTTGGGGTCCCTCCTCTTCGCCCGGCTTTCGGGGGCCCGTTATGATGGTGACATAGCTCGAGATCGTCTGACCCGTGGCGGATCGTGTGAGTAGGGTGAGAAAGCCGGGAAGATCGGATATCTTCGGGATGATTTTATCGATTCCCAAAATGGCAATTTGCACCGGGGGAAGCGTTGTGGTCATCCGTCCGTTTCCTTCGTTGGTCACAAGCACCAGCGTCCCGGTCTCGGCAACGGCAAAATTTGCGCCGGTAATTCCGATCTCCGCTGCGAGGAAACGGTCCCGGAGGGTTCTGCGGGCGGCGCGCACGAGGCTATCCACGTCGAGGCCGGGTGGGGTTCCGAGGAACCGATGAAAGAGTTGGGCAACCTGATTCCGGTCTTTATGGATTGCGGGCGCAATGATGTGTGAAGGCTTTTCGCCCGCAAGCTGAATGATGTACTCTCCCAGATCGGTTTCTGTAACAGTGACTCCGGCCTGCATCAAGGCTTCGTTGAGAGAGATCTCCTCAGCGGTCATCGATTTCGATTTAACTGCGGTGCCGGCGCCGCGTTTCACGGCTATGTCTGTGGCAATATCGGCTGCCTCGGCGGCATCATGAGCAAAATGGACGATTGCTCCGGCAGCTTCTATGCGATTTGCAAACTCCAGGGCATATTCCTCGAGCCTGCCGGATACTTCCAGTTTGCGGGAGCGGCCCCAGTCCCTGAGGTCTTCGAAGCCGGCTAATTGGGCAATCGAGGCGGCTCTCATTGAAACGAAGATATCCGCTGTCTTACGAACGGCTGCGCCCAGGACCTTGTCGGCAACCGCCGATACGGACGCTTTACGAAAATCGTGAGGCCTGTCATTTATCTGCATGAAACTCCCCTCGTAACCAACTACGGGTTACAGCCGCCCGCCACCCGCCATCGCTTCGGCCATGAGTTGGCCCAGGTGGAGGAAGCGGATTCTCCCGAGCCCCAGCCGCTCGGCTCCGGCAGCCAGGTGTGTGAGGCAGCTCAGGTCCAGAGTGGCGACCTGGGAGGCGCCTGTCGCTGTTATTTTTCTTAGTTTGTCGGCCAGCAACTGCCCTGAAATCTCAGGCAGTTTGATGCTGAAGCTCCCCCCAAATCCGCAGCAAGTTTCACTTTCGGCAAGTGGGACGAAATCATCGCCAAACATCTGTGCCAGGTATCCTTCGGCTACCCCGTTCAGTCCGATGCCCCGCAGCGTGCGGCAGCTCGAATGGTAGGTGGTTCGGGCAGACCTGGGGTGGGCTGGAATTTTATTTACACCGAGAACTCCGTGCAGGAATTCGCAAAATTCGTATGTCCTGTGCCCCATGGCTTCCAGGCGTTCCCGGAGAGCGGGCGAGTCAGGGAAAAGCTCGGCGTAATGGTTCCGGACGGTATCGGCACACGAAGAACTGAGGGCCACAACGGCATCAGCCCGCTCGAAGACCTCGAGGAAATGGAGAGCTAGCCGCCTTGCCCCCTCCTGATGGCCGGTGTTTATCCATGGCTGGCCGCAACAGGTCTGAAGTCGCGGAAAATTCACCTCCACGCCCAATGCTTCGAGAACTTCCACGCATGCGCGCGCTGAAGCCGGATACAAAAGATCGGCCGTGCAGGTGAGAAGCAGGGATATCCGCATGTTCTAAACCTTTCTCTAACAGTGCCAAGAAACCACACTTCGCGCACTTCGTATTCTGCCGGTTTTGTTTTCCTCCCACAGCGCCACGCCCACAATGAGCCAAACTGCGGTTCTCTTCGTGGCAGGACCCTCGCCATCAGACCCCACGCCCTGCGAGGATGGGGGCCTATTCTTACCTCACGGACAAAACCTTCTGAAAGCGCCCCTCACTTCTCTTCTCAAGCGCAAGACATCCTGCCAGGTTTCTATGGAGCTTCCGTCAAAATGGGGAGGCCAAAGTCCCAGCAAAACCATTGTTTCGAAATGCCGGGAATCGAGTTTCCCTGCGTTGGAATTCGTATGCAGCCTGACCCTGTGGTCCAGGGCGCGCAGTGCGCAGAACACTGAGTTTATCTCATCTGAGCCGGCCCCGCCAGGATGGAGTTGAGGAAAGTCTTTCAGAAATTCGCGAACCGTGCGCCTGACAGACCGCCCGTCCGCGAACCGGCCGCCGCTGGTTGGTAGATTGTTATAAGAAGGCGGGAGTTCAGTGCGTTCTCGCCCCGCGTTTAGCCCTCCGACAAGCAGTTGGCCCTGAATCAGGAATTCAATGTCTGCCAGGCCGCCCATTCCCAGCTTCAGGTCGATTTCCTCTTCCGATTCTGCGGCGCGTTCCTTTTCCATCCTGTCGCGCAGGTGGCAAATCCTGGGCCATACCGATTCCGGAGGTCTTTGCCTGTAGCAGATTTCCCATGCCTTATCTTCAATCCATCGGCCGAGCTCCGGGTCCCCTGCTATGTGCCTTATCCGGAGAAGCGCCTGGATTTCCCATATGTCCGCCTGGGCCACATAATGCTCGAGCCAGGATTTCCGAGTGACGACAAGCGGGCCGTGAGTTCCGGTGGGCCTCATGCGAGCGTCCATAGGGTAGCCCGGGCCTTCCTGAAGCGGAGTAGAAAGCATGTTCATGAAGCGCTGAATGAGCCGGACCACTTCACCGGGGATCTGGTCATCGGGCTCGTGCGCTCTCGGCGCGTAAACAAAAACCAGGTCCAGGTCAGAGAGATAACTCATTTCTCCGCTGCCCAGCTTTCCCATCCCGAGCACCGACAGGGGCAAATCGGCGGGCAGCCCCAAATTCTGCATTACAGCCGCCAGAGTGTTGCGAATGAAGAAATCGGCCAGTGAGGTCAGCTCCTCTTCCAGGGCGCTGAAACCGATCCGGCCGCCAAGATCGGCCAGCACGAGCTGTAGGAGCCGCTCGTTTTTTAGCCGCCGTATCCATTCCAGCTTTTCTCCATATCCTGCCGCCCTCCCCACAAGCTCCAAGCTGAAAGTCTTCCATTCCAGGGCCGTGCTGAAGATCCCCGACCTTACAGCAAGGCCTTCGACCAGGGCAGGGTTATGCGAAAGAAGCGTCCCGAAAAGCTCGCTGGAGGCAATCGCTTGACAGAAAGGCGCAAGCCAGGGTTTAACCGCTTCAAACAGCTTTTTCAGCCCGGTCCTTCGTGCTACCCTCCCAAAGTAGGTATCCATCCTGACCAGAATCTTTTCCAGCAGAGCCCCGTCACCAATGCCGGCGAACTTTTCGAGTACGCAATGACTAATTTCATTCTGCACTGAAGCGGGATAGGCTCTCAGCGTTTCCTGAAGCCTTTCGAACGGTTCGCCTGCAAACAGGCAGGACTTTTGGGCCCCGGCGGAGCCGGTCGCCCGCCGCTCGCCTTCGTCTTCGGGCTTTTCATGAAACAGTTCCTGAAATTTGGAGTGGACGATGGAACAGTGCATCTCGAGTGCTTTCAGAAAAGCGGCCTCGTTCTTCTCGAAGCCCATTGCGAACACGAGGCGCATCCTTCCGTCTTCTGACTGCGGGAGCCTTTGCGTCTGCCGGTTCTGGTCGAGTTGGATGTAATGTTCGACATTTCGCAGAAAAATGTAAGAACCCTTCAGCTCGTCTGCCGTTCCAGGCGGCAGGAATCCAAGGCCTGAGAGCATTGCCAGGCACTTTAGAGTGTTTGGTTCGTCAAGTTCGGGGTGCCGTCCGCCGTATATGAGTTGCATCGACTGTACGAGGAACTCGACCTCGCGAATACCGCCGATGCCCAACTTTACATCGAAGTGCCTTGCGCCCGGCCGGAACCGGATCGCCTCTGTAAGAATCCGGCTTCGCATCTCTCTGAGCTCGTCAATGGCCTGGAAATCGAGAAATCTGCGGAACACAAACGGGCGCACCTCGTCAATAAAAGCGGTCCCCTCGGAGCGCTTCCCGGCGACGGGGCGGCATTTGAGAAGCATCTGGCGCTCCCATGCCTGGCCCCGAAGCAGATAATGCTCGATCGCTCCGCTCATGGAAGGTACAAGTATACCCTCCTTCCCCAGGGGCCGGAGACGAAAATCCACCTGAAAGACCCGGTCTCCCTCAAACCGGTCGGACAGCAGCCTCGATAGCCTGTGAGTGAGGCGGCTGAGCAACATGATGAAATCCTCGCTATCCTCGTCTTCCTGCGAATGGAGAAAAATCAGGTCTATGTCGGATACATAGTTGAGCTCATGACCGCCCAGTTTTCCCACCCCCAGCGCAACCAGCGGCATTCTCCCGTCAAGCCGGCGCCAGACATCCAGCTCTGCATCCCAGGCCCACCACTCAGAATGGGCTGAAAGGACCTCCAGCCCAATCTGGAGGGCTACAGACGCCAGGTCGCTCAACTGCCCGGTAGTCTCGGACAGGTCCGCCTTGTGGAGAAAGTCTCTTGCGCCTATCCGCAAAAAATGAAGTTGCTTGAAGCGGCGAAATATCCGGAGCAGGTCGTTGAAGGACTGCGCCTTTGCAGCGTCGCGCCCAAGAGCGGAATAGAGTTCAGTGAGAGGGTATTTGCGTTTCAGGTTTCCCTCGCCCAGAAGCCATTCTTCGAAATCAGGGTTGTTCCTCAGAAGAATATTCAAGTACTGAGAGCATTTGCGGACATATTCAAGCTCGGTCATGAAACCGCCTGTGACTGTTTGGTTAAAGTCTCTATTGCATCCGGTTGGGAGTTTATCATAGTATGGCTCGCGTCAGGAATTCCCCTTAAAAATAGTCAGGGTTTTTACAAACATGTTTTAGTTGATCGCGTCCGAAGCCGGTTCGTTTCGCGGGGCTCGATCTTTTTTTTGACGACTGAAGGCGGGCCGAAGCTCATGGCGCCGGATGCAAGGCAAACTTTTCGGAATCATTATAAAGGTTTGCTATTCGGCACTTACCCGTTACAATTGGTTGTTTTTCAGGGTTCTTCTACACCCGCGGCAAAATTCCCGATGTTGACTGAAACAAGATTTTTTGCGACCTGACGAAGTTTGTCACAGTTGAAAATGTAAGGAACATTTTATGAGCCTTCCGTGGAATCGTCCCAAGGCAATTCTTTTGCTCGAGGACGGAACCGTTTTTCGAGGATATACGTTCTGCGGCCATGGCCGGGCACTGGGGGAGGTGGTCTTCAATACCAGCATGACCGGGTATCAGGAAGTGCTGACCGATCCCTCTTATAAAGGCCAGATCGTTGCGATGACCTATCCTCTCACCGGCACTTACGGAATCAATCCTGAGGACATGGAATCGGCGGCAGTTCATGTGGAAGCTTTTATCGTGAAGGAGTACCAGGACTTTGCCAGCAATTGGCGAAGCAACCGGTCCCTGGCCGATTTCCTGAACGAAAATGGAAAGATCGGAATCGAAGGCATAGACACGCGTGCCCTGACCCGGCATATTCGGGTTGGAGGGGCGATGCGCGGAATCATCGCGACCGACACCGACAACCTGGGCGAACTGATGGATCAGGTTCAGGCGTATCCGGGACTGAACGGAATTGACCTGGTAAAATACGTGACGTGCGAAAAACCGTACAGGTGGCGGGACGGCCGGAGGCATGATATCGCCTCTTCCGAATGGCTGCCGGATATTGCGGGATTCCGTGTGGCTGTCCTGGACTGCGGGATAAAATATAATATCCTGCGCTGTCTGGAGAAGGCTGGATGCCAGGTGCTGGTTTTCCCGGCCCATGCCGCCGCCGATGAGATTCTCTCCAGCGATCCCGACGGCATCTTTCTGTCAAACGGACCCGGCGACCCGGCCGCAGTACATTATGTTATCGAAACCGTTCGAGACCTGTTCGGAAAAAAACCGATATTTGGCATCTGTCTGGGGCACCAGATGATGGGACTTGCGCTCGGGGGCAGCACATTCAAACTCAAGTTCGGACACCGTGGGGCAAATCAGCCGGTAAAGGACCTCACAACGGGCAGAATCGAGATCACTTCACAGAATCACGGCTTCTGCGTAGATCCGGACTCGCTCTCCAACGTCCCTGTGCAGCTTACGCATATAAACCTGAATGACAATACGCTGGAAGGAATGCAACACCTGGAGATTCCCGCCTTCTGTGTCCAATATCATCCTGAAGCTTCTCCCGGCCCGCACGACGCTTCATACCTTTTCAGCCGGTTCATGCAAATGATCGAAAAGAATACGCCACTGGGGAAGCGGCCGCAAGGCCGGCGCCATTGAGATGCGAAGTCCAAGGAAAACGAGTTCATGCCCAAACGCACAGACATAAAGAAAATATTGCTCATCGGTTCCGGGCCGATAATCATAAGCCAGGCATGCGAGTTCGACTACTCGGGGACCCAGGCCTGCAAGGCATTGCGTGAAGACGGCTATGAAATAGTCCTGATAAACAGCAATCCTGCCACGATCATGACCGATCCGGAAATGGCGCAGTACACCTATGTAGAGCCGATAACCCCCGAGGCGGTCGCAAAGATCATAAGGCGCGAGCGCCCCGATGCCCTGCTTCCCACACTCGGGGGCCAGACGGCTCTCAACGTGGCTGTAAAAGTTGCCGAAATGGGCATCCTCGAAGAATTCGGCGTGGAGATGATAGGAGCCAACGCCTCGGTCATTAAGAAGGCAGAGGACCGCCAGCTCTTCCGGGATGCTATGGCGAACATAAATCTGAGGGTGCCGGAAAGCGTTATCGTAGACAATCTTTCCGAAGCGGAAACCTTTGCGCATAAAATCGGCTATCCGGTGATCGTGCGGCCTTCGTTCACCCTTGGCGGGACTGGAGGCGGGGTCGCCTACAACCGGGAAGAGCTTCTCGACCAGACCCAGAGGGGTTTGGATGCGAGCATGATCCGATCAGTTATGCTCGAAGAATCCGTTCTCGGATGGAAAGAATTCGAACTCGAGGTGATGCGCGACTACATGGACAATGTGGTCATCATTTGCTCGATCGAAAACATGGATGCGATGGGCGTGCATACCGGGGATTCGATCACGGTCGCTCCCGCCCAGACACTCACCGACCGCGAATACCAGATGATGCGCGATGCATCCATCGCCATTCTCAGGGAGATAGGGGTCGAAACCGGCGGTTCCAACGTCCAGTTTGCGATTAATCCCGAAAACGGCGACATGGTCGTAATCGAGATGAATCCACGGGTTTCGCGCTCCTCTGCGCTTGCGTCGAAGGCTACCGGGTTCCCGATCGCCAAGATTGCCGCCAAGCTCGCTGTGGGCTATTCGCTAGATGAAATCGCAAACGATATCACCCGCGAGACCAAAGCTTCCTTTGAGCCGACCATAGATTATTGCGTGGTGAAGGTCCCTCGCTTCACCTTTGAAAAATTCCCCCGTACCGACGACATTCTTTCCACTGCGATGAAGTCGGTGGGGGAGACCATGGCTATTGGACGCACGTTCAAGGAAGCAATCCAGAAGGCTATCCGCTCGCTGGAAATCGGCCGTTTCGGGTTTAACGACCCTCCTGCCAACACAGATTCCGAATACGTAGATCAGTTGAAGCTAAGTCTTTCGAAGCCGAATTCTCAGAGGCTCTTTCAAATCGGCGAAGCCCTGAAGCTTGGGATATCTATAGAGGAGATTCACCAGCTCACCTATATAGACCCCTGGTTTCTAAAACACATAATGGAAATTCTCGAAGTCGAGAAAGCAATCGTCCAATCGGCCTCCAGGCCTGCTTTTCTCGAAAATGAGGAACAGCTTCGAGTTGCGAAGTCCTGGGGATTTTCCGACCGGCGGCTTGCCGAACTTACCGGTACCGAAGAGGAAACCGTAAGACAGAAGCGGTTGCAGCACGGCATAAAGCCTGTTTACAAATTGGTAGACACATGCGCCGCGGAATTCGAAGCCTACACGCCCTACTATTACTCGACCTATGAGACCGAAAACGAGGCAAGGCCCTCGAACAGGTCCAAAGTGGTGATTCTCGGGGGTGGTCCCAACAGGATCGGCCAAGGCATCGAGTTCGATTATTGCTGTGTTCACGCCTCATTTTCTCTGCGGGAAGAAGACCACGAATCCATTATGGTTAACTCCAACCCGGAGACGGTATCGACCGACTACGATACATCCGACAAGCTCTATTTCGAACCGTTGACTCTCGAGGACGTTCTCCACATTCTGGAGACTGAAAACCCCAAGGGCATTATCGTGCAGTTCGGGGGCCAGACCCCTCTGAATCTGGCGGTCCCGCTCGAAAAAGCCGGCGCTCGGATTCTCGGCACATCTCCCGATGCGATAGACAGGGCGGAGAATCGCAAGCGGTTCCAGGAACTGCTGCACAAGCTCGATCTCAAACAGCCTGAAAACGCGACGGCGTTTACTATCGAGGAAGCTGTCGATGCGGCCCGGGTCATAGGTTTTCCGGTGGTTGTTCGCCCCTCCTACGTCCTGGGAGGACGTGCCATGGAAATAGTCTACGACAACGCCCGGCTCGAAGAATTCATGAAAACCGCTGTGCACGTCTCACCGGGCCACCCGATACTGATTGACAAATTTCTCGAGGACGCAATCGAACTCGATGTGGACGCCATCGGGGACGGCCGGGTCACGGTTATCGGCGGCATAATGGAGCATATCGAGCAGGCGGGGATTCATTCCGGAGACTCCGCGTGCGTTCTTCCGCCCATCAGTGTCTCAAAGGAGCTGCAGGAAGAGATCAGAAGGCAGACAGGACTTCTGTCCGAAGAGCTTGGCGTTATAGGCCTTATGAACATTCAGTTTGCAATCCAGAACGGGGAGGTTTTCATCCTCGAGGTGAATCCTAGAGCGTCCCGGACTGTCCCCTTTGTCAGCAAGGCAATCGGACGTCCGCTGGCCAAGCTCGCCACCAAAGTAATGCTGGGAAAGAGTCTGAAGCAACTGGGGTTTGAAAAGGAGATAGAGCCTCGGCACATATCTGTGAAAGAAGCAGTTTTCCCGTTTTCGCGTTTTCCGAAGGTGGACACCCTTCTTGGACCCGAAATGAAGTCAACGGGCGAGGTCATGGGAATCGGCGAAAACTTCGGGATTGCCTTCGCAAAAGCCCAGGCCGCAGCCGGATACGACCTTCCGAAAAGCGGAACTGTTTTCATAAGCGTTCACGACGGAGACAAGGCCAAAGTTTTGCCCGTGGCGAGAAAATTCCTCCAGTTGGGCTTCAAACTGATCGCGACCGCCGGTACCGTCGAATTTCTCGAGAAGAGCGGGATACCCGCCGACCACGTATACAAACTGAGAGAAGGCCGCCCTCATGTTGTGGACAAGATCAAAAGCGGCGAAATACAATTGGTTGTAAACACCAGCCTCGGCAAGAAGACCACTTCCGACTCCTATGAAATCAGACGCACCACGCTGGTGTACAATACTCCTTACGCCACTACCATAGCCGGGGCGCAAGCCATTGCCGAAGCCGTACTGGCTTTGCAAAAAGGCGACTGGGACGTAAAAACACTTCAGGAATACCACCGGGGGATAAAACCGTGATGGATACTGGGATTATGCCTGATCGTAAAATCATTATTCCCGCAGACCCGGAGATTTTGGCCCCTTTTACCCCGAACAAAAAGGAAGAGTGCGGGATCTTTGGGATTTTCGGCCATGAGGATTGCGCCAAGATGGCTTATTTCGGCCTCTACGCTCTTCAGCACAGGGGGCAGGAAAGCGCCGGAATTGCCGTCGGGGACGGTCACCAGATCACAACCCATAAAAACATGGGTCTGGTGCACGATATATTCAGTGAGCAAATACTTAAAACACTCAGGGGCTACGTTGCCATCGGCCATGTTCGTTATTCCACCACAGGATCGTCCCTTCTGGCAAACGCGCAGCCCTTCGTGGTTTTCCACGGCAACAACCATTATGCGATCGGACACAACGGGAATCTGGTAAACGCAGTCGAACTGCGCCAGGAACTCGAGAAGAATGGGGCAATTTTCCGTTCCACCATGGATACGGAAATATTCATGCACCTGCTGGCCAAAAACTTGAGGCTTGGTCTCGAGGATGCCCTGGTCGAGGCGTTAAACAAGGTAAAGGGCGCCTATTCGCTGGTCATGTGCACAAAAGACACGCTGATCGGAGTGCGCGACCCGAACGGTTTCAGGCCTCTTTGTCTGGGTGAACTGAACGGCAGCTATGTGCTGGCTTCGGAAACATGTGCTTTCGATCTTATAGAAGCAACCTACATTCGCGACGTGGAACCCGGCGAGATCATCATTATAGACGAAGACGGGCTGCGTTCGATTTTTCCTTTCTCTAAACGTCGTTCCTCTCATTGCATATTCGAGTTCATCTATTTCGCCAGGCCGGACAGCAATATTTTCAACCAGAACGTTTACATGTTCCGAAAAAGGCTGGGGAGCCTGATGGCCAAAGAGAATCCCTCGCTTCACACCGACCTGCTGATGCCCTTCCCCGATTCGGGTAACTACGCCGCCCTGGGGCTGGCCCAGGCCAAGAATATCCCCCTGGAAATGGGGGTCATAAGAAACCATTATGTGGGACGTACCTTCATACAACCCAGCCAGGCCATGCGCGATTTCGCGGTCCGGGTCAAGTTGAATCCCGTACGGGAGTTGCTAAACGGCAAGACCGTATTGCTGGTTGAGGACTCGATAATCCGTGGGACTACGACGAGGACCAGGATCAATTCTTTGCGCCAGGCAGGCGCAAAGGAAGTGCACATGCTGGTCAGTTGCCCTCCGCATCGTTTTCCATGTCCATACGGGATCGACTTTTCCACCAAGGGCGAGTTGATTGCTGCTTCTCACTCAATTGATGAGATACGCGACTTTATCGGCCTGGATTCGCTTAATTACCTGAGCATCGAGGGGCTGTTGGAGGCGGCCGGGGCCACAGTGGACGATCATCCGTTCTGCCTCGCGTGCTTTGACGGCAACTACCCTGTTACGTTCTGCGATGAGGTCCGAAAAGACTGCTTCGAGGAAATGCGGAAACGATTCTGATTGCGCTTCACTGTCGGCGGTTTTAATATCTCAAAATGTATAATCAGCTCATCTACTTCATCGTCGTATTGCTGCTTTTCAGCACCCAGCGCCAGACAGGCAAGCCTCCTGCCGTTTCCTGGCAGGACGCCCTCTACATTGTCGCACTGTTCATCTTCTTTGTCCGCTACTGCCGAAGGACTTTTGAAAGACTCCGAAAGGCAGCCGAGCGGGGTGTTCGACCGGCCGCTCTTACCCGAGCCTATTACCGTGCGCATGTGCTTCTGTCTGTCGTGGCGATCGGGTTTCTCGCCGTATATCTGTATGCTTTCAACCTCAGCGAATACTTGCGCATAATTCCCGGGTTCGACAAGTTCATGACTATATCGGGAATTGCCGGCCTGGTAATCTACCTGGTCCACCTGGCAGTTATCTGGTTTTGGAGCTACCCGGTCGACCAGGCCATTTTTGGCGTGAGAGTTTCCCGGACTCATTTCATCAAGGGACACATCTCTTTCACTTCGGTCATAGTGGTTCCCTGGTTTCTCATTTCCACCGCAATGGACCTGCTCCAGTTCGTAAAAACGCCTTCTTTCATGGCTTCGGATTTGCAAATTCTGCTTGTTGCAGTGACCTTTGTGGGGTTCGTCCTGTTCGGGCCGTGGCTGATCGTTCGGATGTGGGGCTGTGAGCCGCTGCCGCAGGATTACAAGAGGGCTGAGCTGGAGAGATTCTGCAGTTATCATAACTTCAGGATGGGCGGTCTTCTGCTCTGGCCTGTTTTCGGATTAGAGATGCTTACCGCCGGGGTGTTCGGCATCCTCCCTGGCCTTCGCTATATTCTGATTACATCCGGATTGCTGGACGCTCTCGAAATATCCGAACTCAAAGCCGTAGTAGCCCATGAGATGGGACACGTACGCAAGAAACACATGCTCCTTTTCGTGCTCCTGTTCATCATGTTTATTAAATTTGCCTCTGACTTGACCGATACGCTCACTTTGCTCGCCCTGTCAAACAGGACCATTTTCAAATGGTATGTTACTCCCGGAGACTTTGCCGCTTCGATGGTCTCCCTTCTTACCGTCCTGCCGGTGATCGTGCTCATGGTCCTCTTCTTTCGGTTCATTTTCGGATATTTTCTCCGAAATAGCGAGCGGCAGGCAGACCTTTATGCCATGGAGCTGATCGGGGACCCTCAGCCTCTGATTTCCTCGCTTGAAAAAATCGCGTTCCGGAGCGGAAGAATAGAAGACCTTCCGAGCTGGCATCACTTCAGTATCAGGCAAAGAGTGCAGTGCCTTACCGAGGCGTCCCAAAACAGGGGGCTCGTCCGCAGACAGAACCGGAAGCTCTATGGCTCTGTTCTTATCTTTGTCGCGGCGATATCGGGGCTTATCTTCCTCAATTGGAGAGCAAACGAAGGGGGGCTGGCCGGTGATCTGCGCTCTGAAGTCCAACTTCGGGTACTTGAGCAGGGCATTTCGCAGGAACCCGGCAATACGGAATACCTTGCCCAATACGGAGGGCTTCTTTTCGAGAAAGGCAGATTGTCTGAGGCCGAATCAGTCCTTAGGGCCGCCCTCATGAATGACCCGGAAAACCCGTCCGTTCTGAACAACCTTGCCTGGCTTTACGCGACCGGCCCCTCTCCTTTCCGCAACCCGAAAGACGCTCTGGATCTGGCGCTCAAGGCGGCCTCCCTGAGCCCGGAGCCTTCCATCCTGGATACTTTGGCGGAAGCATACTATATAAACGGTCGTTACGCAGATGCGGTCTCGGCGATCAACGATGCTATCTCGGAGGGCGGGCCTCAGCAAAGTTATTTTCTGAAGCAGAAGGAGAAGTTCGAAAAAGCGTTGAGGGGCGAAATTCGAAGCTCATGAGATTGCTTCGTATGACTTTCGATATCTGCAAGCGGTAAAATCTGCCGGAAAGTATTGTCAATGTAAGGCGAGTAGATATAATAGCGCGGGCCGAAGGCTGGCGATAGACTTGTAATAACTACTTTTTTCAGCGACTTTGATCTCTTTCAAAAAAGTCGAGGAGTGGAATCATGCACCTTCGAAAAAGATGTGCGGTTACCGGCGGAGCCGGTTTTTTGGGATCTCATCTATGCGAACGGCTCCTCAAGGAACAGCAGGACGTGCTCTGCATAGACAATCTCTACACGGGCAGCAAAAGGAACATCGTAGGCCTTTTGGGCAACCCTTATTTTGAACTCATGAGGCACGATATAACCTATCCTATGTATATCGAGGTTGACGAGATCTACAACCTTGCCTGTCCGGCCTCTCCGATACACTATCAGAACGATCCGGTTCAGACTACGAAAGTCAACGTGCACGGATCAATCAATATGCTGGGACTTGCAAAGCGTCTGAAGATAAAGATCATGCAGGCCTCCACCTCCGAGGTTTACGGCAACCCCTTCGAACATCCGCAAAAGGAGACTTACTGGGGGAACGTGAACCCTATTGGGCCACGGTCCTGCTACGATGAGGGTAAGCGGTGCGCGGAGACCCTTTTCTTCGACTATTACAGGCAGCATAAGCTGGACATCAAGGTTGCCCGGATTTTCAACACTTACGGCCCTAGAATGCATCCGAACGACGGCCGGGTGGTCTCGAATTTCATCGTGCAGGCGATCACGGGACAGCCGATAACTATTTACGGCGATGGCAAGCAGACCCGCTCTTTCTGCTATGTCGACGACCTGATAGAAGGTTTCATCAGGCTGATGAATACTCCCAAAGGCTTTACCGGCCCGGTGAATCTGGGGAATCCAGTGGAGTTCACCATCCTCGAGCTTGCGGATATGGTGATCGAGATGACCGGCTCAAAATCCGAACTCATCAGAAAACCCCTTCCGCAGGATGATCCCGTGATGCGAAAACCGGATATTACGGTCGCGAAGGAAAACCTCGGCTGGGAGCCTAAAGTACCGTTGAGGGAGGGATTGAAAAAGACCATCGACTACTTCGAAGACCTGCTCCGGACGGAGGGGACCGGGATTGTTGCCTCAAACAGTGCGACTTAATCGAAGGTTTAAGCTTGACCAGCGATTATCCTGAACTGAAAGTCCGCCGGCGGCTGCGATGGGGGAGGTTTACTTTTGAAGCCTGGCCCCCGTGCGCGGCTTTTCTCTTCCCGATTCCCGCTGCCGGGAAGCATGCCTCCTGCCGTTCCGATAACTGACCACGGGAGTGGAACATGGCCGAACGGAAAATCGAAACCGGCATCAAAGACCTCAAGGAAAAACTGTGGCGTGCAAAACATATCGCGGTCCTCACCGGGGCAGGGATTTCAGCCGAATCGGGCGTTCCCACCTTTCGCGGTGAGGGCGGTCTGTGGAAGCAGTTCCGGGCGGTTGACCTGGCCACTCCGGAAGCTTTCTCGCGGGACCCCAAACTGGTATGGGAATTCTATAACTGGCGAAGGGAACTGATCGCCCCGCTCAGTCCAAATCCCGGCCATTTCGCTCTGGCAGAAATAGAGCGCCGCGTTCCGCGCTTTACACTCATAACGCAAAATATCGACGGTTTGCACAAGAAAGCCGGGAGCCGGAACATTATCGAACTGCACGGCAATTTGTGGAAGGTGCGTTGTACCGGCTGCGAAACGGTAAGAGAGGACATGAGGATACCGCTGCCCGAATTGCCGGCGTGCGAATCCTGCGGCTCTCTTCTACGGCCCCACGTGGTCTGGTTTGGCGAGATGCTTGACCCCATGGTGCTGAACTCGGCCTATGAGGCAATCGCCGGTTGCGACCTCATGATGGTGATAGGGACCTCCGGGACCGTCCAGCCCGCTGCGTCAATGGGGGTGCAGGCAAAACGAAACGGCGCCGCGGTGGCCGAAATCAACCTGGAACCTACCCCATATTCGGATGTCTATAACATCTCGATTTGCGGCAAATCGGGAGAGATATTGCCTCAGTTGCTCTGAAATGGGGCGGGGAGAATGCCTGATCACAGATTTACCTCGATAGAGCTGCTAAGAAATTGTTAGCCTATAATGAAATACTTGTGGCATTTTGACGTTTCATTAATGCTGACGAGTAGTTCACTGATACCCCGGGATCTGTATTTTTGACGCTGACCGGCTAGATGCCACTTTAGACGATTACATTATCGCACACGCCGAAAATCCATCCCTCATGTAATCTCGCACACTCGGTCATTTTCAGCGGTAACCAACATCCTGGTTTCTTCGCCAGGGAACGCAATGCAGCGGATGTGATGATGGCATCGACCCCTCGGGCAGTGTGAACCAGTTTGGGGGTGGGTCGTCTTCCTATCTCTATGCCCCCCAGGCGTCCTGCCTTTCGATCCGGCGACTTCAGCCTACCTGGTCAACCCCGCGATTTCCTTTATCGCCCCCTCGATCTTGCTCAAGGCGCCCATTCGTTCCCTGGCCTTCTCCAGGTACGGCAGGGCTTCGGAATTTTTGTGCCTCGCCAGGGCCTCACTGGCCCAGGCCACTATGTAGCGGTTTTCATGCTCCGTAAATTTCGCCAGGATTTCGAATGATTCATTGCATACTACATTTCCGAGGACGTTCAGCAGTCCGACTTTGAGTTCATCGAAAGCCGGGTTTTCCCCCAGGACGAGCGAAATGACCGGAATCGCCCGCTCGCCGGTCTGTTCCAGGCAGGCGAGACACTTTTGCGAAAAATAGGGATAGCGGAACATGGAAAGCTCCGCCAGCAGGCGGAGACACTCATCGGCGCCCCAGGCATGGAGCAGTTCGGGAACAAACAGGCTGGCCCAGGTAAAATTGTAGGTAATGGGCAGAAGCGATGGAATAGCCCCTGGACCTTCCGACTGAAGCTTTTCGAGAGCGGGGGCAAGCGCCAGTCTTCTTGCTTCGAATCCTTCTTCCTGCTTTGCCGGGAAACGCTTCAGATCGTTTGCAGCCTTGAGCTTTTCAACGAGTTTGGCGGTTTCCGAACCGGGCTGAGCCGGGTAGAGTTCCCTCCAGGCGCGGGCGCGTTGGGCGACCCAGAATTTCTCCAGCCAGGTGGAAGGCGAGTAGAAATGAACGTGCCTGTCGTGGTCCATCCCTTCCCGCTTGTGGTATCCGTTTTCCTGGAAGAAGAGTTTTTCTTCGACCGAGGTCTGCCATCTTTTTCGCGCGATCTGGAATGCGGCGTCATAGTCACCGAGGGCAAAACCTGTATTTAATAGAATATCGTGAAATCTATCGTCTTCCGGGTAGAGATCCAGATGTTTTCGGGCGTACTGGGCCGCCCGTTCGTAATCCAGCGAAAATATGAGCTCAAAGCCCTTACGGACGTCCTTCTCAAGTTTTTCACGAGCCCTTGCCCTCTCCTCCATCTGCTGCAACTGTTCTTTGGGTATCAGCTTGCGGGCCTCTTCATGCCCGGGCAGGCAGCATTTCTTGTATTTTTTGCCGGAGCCGCAGGGGCACGGGGCATTTCGATCTGTTTTGGACGCGCTGAAGGCGTCGGCCAGAACGGCTTCCCGCCGCGAAGTCTGGTAGGTACTCAGCATCTTCTCGAGCTGTTTTTTGCTGATGCCGTACTTAAGGCAAATTTGGTCGGGATCGCCTCCCTGGATCAGTTCGTGTACAGGTTGGAGGGGATTTAATACGCCGTGTCGGTTCTCTTCCATTAAGGTTCCCTTTCAATTTGGCGCTCGTGATTCTGCCCGCATGGGCGCGGTAATCCTTAACAGTTTATACCGGATAAGTCAAAAAGGACCGGATTGTTTCAGATGAAAATCGGTTCATTCTCAGCCCCTCTGCTTGACGTGGGACACAGAAATGGGATAATCTCATTCAGGACGAATTGCGACCGGAGGATTGTGGCTTGACCGGAGAGGACAAAATATTCTCTTACGAGAACACGGAGGGGCTGTCCGCGAGCCTGGAAGACTATCTCGAGGTGATCTTCCATCTGGAGCAGTCCAACCGGGTTGCAAGGGCAAAGGATATCGCCGATCAGATGAACGTACAGCGCGCCTCAGTAACCGGTGCGCTTAAAGCCCTGTCGGGACGGGGTCTTATAAATTACAGCCCGTACAGCTTTATCACCCTTACAAGTTCCGGACGCGACATAGCGCGGGACGTGATCCGCCGTCACAGAGCGCTCAAAGAGTTTTTTATGAATACTCTTCAGCTCAGTCCGGAAGATGCCGAGGCGAACGCGTGCCGCATAGAACACGCCATTGATCCGGCGGCCGTCGAGCGCCTGGTGCGATTTCTCGAATTCATGAGAATTTGTCCCAGGACAGGTACGGAATGGTTCGACGCTTTCGCCCGGTTCTGTAAGCTCGGCCTGCGGACATCGGACTGCCAGGCCTGTTTGAAACTCTGCGCCGAACGGCTGGAAATCGAGCACCCCACGAAGCATGCGGAGTAGGAGCAGCAAGGAACAAGGAGCGACCTGCTATCTGGACGGATGATCTTGAAGCCATGCACCCAATTTTCGATTCCTGCGACAAACCGGGAGATTAATGGGACTTAAACCTAGAATCCTTGTAGCTGACGACGAACCTCTCACACTGGAGCTCATCGTCGAGCGGCTCCAGGCAGAAGGATACGAGGTGGAGGTCGTATCCGGCGGCCATGAAGCTATTGAGGCCTCGAAGAGGAACAGCTTCAAAGTGGTCCTTACCGACCTCTCGATGCCGGACATGAGCGGGATGCAGGTGTTGGAGCACTTTGCCAAGCATTCCCCTGAAACGCTGGTGATCGTTCTTACCGGATTTGGAACTATCGAAACGGCGGTTGAAGCGATGAGGCGCGGTGCTTATGATTATCTATCAAAGCCCGCAAATCTGGACGAGATCGTCCTGACATTGAAAAGGGCCATCGAGCATAAAGACCTCAAAGAAGAAAACGTTGCCCTGCGCTCTCAGATCATGGAACAACACCGCATCGAACGGCTTATTGGCCAAAGCGCGCCGATGCACCACCTCTACCGCATAGTAAAGCGCGTCGCCAAGACCGACTCAACAGTGCTTATAACGGGCGAGAGCGGGACGGGCAAAGAACTTATAGCAAACGCCATCCATTACCAGAGTACGCGCAGGGACATGCCTTTCGTGCCGATCAACTGCGGCGCAATCCCGGAAGAGCTCCTGGAAAGCGAGCTTTTTGGCCACGAGAAAGGCGCGTTCACGGGAGCTTTCAAGGAAAGGCGGGGCCGGTTCGAACTCGCCAACAAGGGTACAATCTTTCTGGATGAAATCGGGGAGATGAGCCCGAAGCTCCAGGTCAAACTTCTTCGCTTTATTCAGGAGATGAAATTCCAGAGGGTTGGCGGATCAAGAACCGTTGAAGTCGACGTGCGCATCCTGGCTGCAACCAATAAGGACCTGGAGCGTGCGGTCGCAGAAAGCGAATTTCGGGAGGACCTGTTCTATCGTCTGAACGTGATCCCTATCCATGTCCCCCCGCTGAGAGAGCGTGAGGGCGACATCGCGATTCTGATCCAGCACTTTCTCAAGCAGCATTGCTTGAAGAAGACTATCCCTCAGAAGCAGATGTCGGCCGCCGCCATCGAGAGCCTCGTTCAATACGATTGGCCCGGCAATGTTCGAGAACTTCAAAATGTCATCGAACGCCTGGTGATCCTTACAGATACTGATGAAATTCAGCTCTATGATCTGCCAAAAAGAATGCAGGCGGTACAGCCGATCGAGGCAAGACACACAGACTTGGGCGCGGACGGGATAAATCTGAAGGAAACGCTCGACGACCTGGAAAACCGGCTGATTCTAGACGCGCTGCAAAGGGCGGGCGGGGTCAAGAACAAGGCAGCCAAGCTGTTGGGGCTGAACAGGACAACGCTGATCGAAAAGATGAAAAAGAAACAGATAGATTTTCCGTCAAGCGCTATTCTTTGAAGTTGTGGAGCGCACCACTGCGCTGCAAAAATCTCTATTTTCCATCCCTGAAGTCCTCTTCACAATTTATCGGCTCACAAAAAAAGGCGCGTGGTTCGATGTGAAAAAAGGCGGTTCGTTTGCCAGAATCCGGGCGATTGCGGGTTGCCTTTTGAATTCCTTGTCCAGAAACCGCCTGACTTTCGCTCTGTCCCAGCCCTTCGGGTGAGAAAAGCCGGTGTAGAGCGACAGGTCCCCTTCGTAGTGCGGAGAAGTTGCGAACTTCACGGCGTCGGGGCTGTTGACCGGCATGTTGAAAATCGCGAGATTCAGAAAATCGATAAACGGGCTGTGGCGGAGAGCGAAATCAAGCGTGTTGCGGGCTTCATCCTCGGATTCAGAGGGGGTCCCGAAAAGCAGATATACGTACGTCCCTATTCCCGCCTTCTTGAGCGAGGCCAGTGCTCCGGACGCAACGGCAAGGTCGATCCCTTTGCCCTCGGCGTCGATAACGCCCTGATCGCCGGACTCAAGACCGAGTTTCAGCATGGTGCACCCACTTAGTTTGAGCGCTCGGCAAAAGTCTGGGTCGGCAAGCATTTTGGTAATGCGCACGAACCCGTACCATGGCACACCAGGGGGGCTTTCAGAGAGTTTTCTTAAAAGAGCCGGGCTGACTGCGCTATCCAGAAAATGTATCAGCGCCGATTCACGTCCGGAGCACAATTCTCTTGCATCCCGGGCCGCAGCTTCGGGTGATACAGGCTCGTAGCGGACTCCTTCAGCTTTTTCCGGACAGAACGCACAACGGTTCCAGTAGCATCCGCAAGATGCGCTGTAGGGGAGAATCGGGACGGGTGCAAAGTAATCGGGCATCGGGAACGGATCATACGAAAAACGCCGCCTCCGGTTGCCCTCATGCACTCCAGCAAGATCAAGGAGCGCCTGTTCCCCCGGCCCATCCACAATCTGGTCGACAAGTCCCGAGAAGGGGGTTTTCCAGCCCGGCCTGCGAACCCATGAGGTAATCAGGCTGCCTCCAAGCACGATACGAACATGTCCGAATCGCGCCCTGATAAAACCGATAATCGAAAACGCCGTCAGCGCCTGACTCAGGAAGTTCAGGGAAACGCCGGCCACATCCGGCGAGTGAAGTTCCATGGCATGGGAAATTCGCTCTGAAAAGTATTCGTGGAACGGATTTTTTTCATATTGTTCCGCCGCCCGGAACAGGTCCGTGGCGCGTACCGCAGAAAGCTCGAGATCCTGATAGTTGCAAAGGCTGAGGCGCACGGGGCCGCCGCTTTGTGGCGACTTCTCGATCAGCCGGTTTAAATCCGAGACTGCGCGCTTATAGCGCTGGAGGTCGCAGTAGCCCCGAACGCTGCGTACAAACTCGAGATTGGCCGTCCGGTTTCGAACTGCCCGCTTTGTCCACCTGCCGGAATCAGTCGGACTCTTTGCGAGCAGATGGAGTATTCCCTCTATATTGGCGTCGATTATCGAGCATTTCACCCCCGCAGCGTTCAAGGTCCCGTAAAGCCGCGCAATACCGGGCGGGGGCTCGGATGGTTTAACCAGGGGAGGATTTATCAAGAGAATCATCGAGCGCCAGCCCAGGGGGTTGCTGTTGAATCATTGCCCCCGGCAAGGAAGATTAGAGCCTGTACACCAGACAACTTTAACACCGGAAGTGTATCCGGAACTTTGATTGCCGAACAGCTTAAATCGCGAAAAGGCGAATGAAATTCGCTTCGAGTGAGGATATTCCTACCGGAATTATAGCCGTTTATCTTTATCGGTGCAGGAGGGAGAGGGTATAGTTACTCTGTTTATGGACTTGGAGGCACCCACCCGTTAGGCATTTTCAGGACCTGTTCATGATGCCCTCTTTGGATGTGGGACATGTACCAAACGATTGTGAAGCTCGATAAGATCCCTATGGGGCGTTTGGGTCCTGCGTGGGGGTCAATTATGATCAAGTGCTCAAACCTTGTCTTCTTCATGAGAGCGACGGCCTTTTCGATTGGCCACTGAGGATCGATATCGAACGTGTAGGGTCGCATGACGTCTTCAGCACGTACCCGCTCCAGGTCTTCTCCGTAGAATCGAATAACGGCCAGTCTGGAGACGAGGCCCCAGACCTCGCCGGTTTCATCCACTACCACTACCGGCCTGAAATCGTTCGCTTTCATAATACGGACAACGTCTTTAACGCTATCCTCCAGATGGCAGACGATAACCTCACGATCCATAAGCTCACAAATTCTCATAGCGGTTCTTTACTCTTCCAGCGCCATTTTCGCTATGATGTCTTCAATATGAAGCAGTCCTACAACGGCTTTGCTTCCGCCCCGGCCCGAAGTAACGATCAGGTGCTCGATTTTTCGTCCGTCCATCAAGCGAATAGCTTCCCTGAGGGTACAATTGGGGGTGATAGTAAAAGTATGTGGAAGAAGGATATCTTTTGCCGTGGTCTTGTCAAGGTCCCTGTCAAAAGCCCTCAAAATGCTCCTGGCAGAAATGATCCCAAGGACTTCGTGACTTTGATTGGTCACCACGCAGTAGTGAGATGAATTGACCGCCAGAATCTGAGCCACTTCCCTGATGCTGGCGCTTGTTCCACATGTAATGGCCCCCGTGCGCATGAATCGCCTCACATATTCTTCCACAGCCTCGGGGAGTTTCTCTTCGGGTGGTGGCAATCCCGATTCCAGCTTTCGTTCTGCTTCCTCGCGAAAGTCGGTATCGTTGTGCCCTTTTTCACTTGGCACAAATACCCTCCTTTCTGCCGATGTGATCGGCATCGCAGTGCTAGCAGGGAAAGGCTCCAACTCCGTCAACGGTATTTGGCGTTGAAGCGCTTTCGCTATTATAGCATTTATTAATAAAAATATCTGATTATTTTGTGCAAAGTTGCACATTGTAGATTGCCACCGGCTTGGAAGGTTGCTGCTGAGGTTGCATAGGCGGAGCCGCGTCGGGATGCCACATCTCACTTTACTAAAGAAATAGCCTGATTTTGAGAAATTGCCGAGTGCCTCCGCGGTAGGAACCAGATACTTGTATTTAAGTTCAGCGGTGGAATAACCGATTCTCAATGCGGACCCCACAACCTGGTCTCGCAAGGTGAGAGCATGAAAAAAAAGACTCTAGTCCAGGATTATCTGTTTTCTTCCGCGTTGATATTTAAAGTTATTGCGATTTTCATCACATTGTATGCTCTTGATAGGTACGCCTCCCTGGTCTACGAAAGAAATCCCCTGACAAGATTTCTTCTTCAGCATGATTTCGTTCAGGTTCTCGTCCAATTGGCTGCGTTCACTTTTATCTGCGTCGGCTATTCCAGGGCAAGGAAGACGTACCTCATTGCGCACAAAATGGCGCCGGTTCGCTGGTCATTCAATGCCCTGATCGGATTCGTTTTTTTAACCTGCCTGTGGGACGCCGCAAACGATGCGATCATCCTGCTGGCGGCATCTCTTTTCGGGGTCCAGGGTTAAGTCCTGCCGGATCGCGAGAAAGGATCGCCGGCGCGCGTTTGGCCCATAGATTCACTCTGGGTTACACTCCGTTAAGACAAAAAGAGCAGTGTCCATCGAGTTCATCATGGCCGGCCTGGAACGGCAGCTTCCATGTACTTCACCGCAAAGATCAGCCCCCTTAAAAAAGCGATTAGAGCCGCTTGCCATCGATTTGCCGCCGCACCGCTTCGCTGCGCGCCGGCAAATGCGTGGCACCCCACAAAGGAAGAGCACCGGTTTGCTGAAGGGCGGAACAACACCGGACAAATTGCTGCTCATACCGTTCAAACCTTGACGACCTTCGAGTAAGAATGTCAGGGTCTTGTCACTTAGTTGTGCAGATCATAAATCAAGTGACGTATTGGTCTCGCGCAGGGCGGGGGAGTGGAGCGGGGTAGTCAAATCGTGTCCGCCCCAGCGCCCGGCGGAGCCTGGAGATAACGTGGCGCTGTAAAGATTTGCAACCGCACTTAGTGCCGGTAAATTGACAGGAATTCCAGCCGGCGTTCGGTCCCGCATTCACACTGCCTCGGGTCTGGAGACCGTCGATTGCAGGGCTTGCCTCGTAAGCTTGAAAATCCTGGGTTTTTCTTCATGGCTAGGCAGTCGGCGGACCTTCAAGTAGGAAGGAATCCAATTCAGAGAATATTTCCTTGTTAGGAACTGTTTTTTAATTCAGTTCTGACGCCGTGGTATGCTGCTTGCACTACTTGCTCCCAAAGGCTTGTTCTCCTTATATCCGGCAATGAGCTTCACCACCCAGTTTGGAGTGAAAAAATGGAAGCAAACGGTACAAAATCCGTAGGGCACCATCTCCGAGAGGTTAGAGATGGGAAAAGGCGTTTCGAGAATGCATACCAGGGGGTGGCCCGGATGATCCTCAACGAATCGGCGGCCATCGAGAAGGTGCTGGTCAACGGCAGGACCACGTTTGATTTCCGGATCTTCAGGATCAGCTCAAAACATGTCGTCGGGATGTACGATGAGGTGAATAGTTTTGTATCCTTCATCAAGGATGCGGCCGAAGGGGGATCGTCGCGGGAGATGGCCTTCGTATTGGTGGGAGAGCCGGGAAACGGCAAGACCTTCTTTGTCGACAACCTGTGCGCGCTCTACAGGCAGTTTCTGGCCGGTCCGGAAAACCGAAAATATACGTTCAATTATGTGCACCTGGACAAACTCGGGGGTTACGGCAAGATAGAGACCATCCAGTCGCAGACCTTCGAAGATCCGGTGATCCTGGCCATGAATCTGTTCGAGTCCCGGGATGAAGGCAAAGAGTTTCTTGCCGGCCTGGGAGATTTCTCGGATCAGCAGATAGACTTGCTCTACCGCGACTACAGGCCTCTGGGCGCCTGCAGCGACTATATCGTCAACGACATCAGGAACTACTGCCAGGGCGACCGGGAAAAGCTTCTGAGCTTCTTCGAGGTCGTTCCTGTACCTCTTAGCGAAAGCATGGGGACCGTGACCGGGAAGTACTCGGCCAAAGACAAGATAACCTCTTCGGCGGTAGACTTGCTCGGAGAGGAATCCATCCAGCGGCTCCTGCACATAGCGGACGCGAACAATCCTTTACGGTTTGATCTCAGACGAGGGGCGCTTGCGCGTGTGGCGGGCGGGGGAATCCATTTCAGCGACGAAATATTCAAGAACAAAAAGGACCTCGTGCAGGTCTACCTGGGGGTGATACAGAATCGCAACATCGAAATCGACGGGTTCAGGTGGCCCATCGACACGCTCATAATCGCTACGAGCAACAACTCCGAGTTCAACCGGTTTTTGGCCGAAAAGGAAGAGGCGCCCATCGTGGACCGCTGCCGCATCTGCTACGTGGCCCACAATACGGACTACCGTCTGCAGGAACAACTGACCGCCTACGCCATCGGAAGCGAGGCCAAGACCACGCTGACCAAAGAGCGGCTGCACCAGGACCCCAACCTCAACTACGCGGCGTCCGTTGCCGCGGTATTGACCAGGCTTCCCAGGTCCGAAAAGCTTACCGCCATCGAAATGATGAAACTGTCGGCCGGAGAGATCGCAGGGGAGAAGAGCATCAAGACCCTGGCAGAGGTCATCGACACGCTCAACCACGAACCCGACATCACCAAGAGGTTCGGTCAGAAGGGGCTCGGCCAGAGAAACGTGGGCCGGGCGATCCAGCTCCAGATGGAAACCTCGGAGACCAACGAAGGACAGTGCATGTTTGCCTACGACATCTTCAAGTCGTTGGGCCGTATCGTCCTGGACTACGTCCCCGAGGCCAATGACAGGGCCAAGTACCTCGAAGACCTCAAGATAGCCAGGGGACTCTACCGCGAAAGAATCATGACAGAGATGTTCAACGCCTACATGGATGAGCCGCACGCCATCCGCAAGGACGTGATGGACTACGTGAACATGATCATAGGCATCGATGCGGAAAACCTCGGGCCGGACAAGATGTGGAAATACAAAAACCCGCAGACCGGCGAGCTCAAGGCCCTTAAGATCGACGAGCGCTACATTCAAAGCGTCGAAGACAGACTCGGCCTAAAAAGCAGGGAACAGCGCGAGTCGTTCCGGACCACCATCAGGAAAATTTACGGACAGAAGATGTCGACCGACCGGGACTACGACTTCATGGACAATCTCGAACTCGTCAAAGCCGTGACGGACGTGAGGCTCAAATCCGACATAGCGGGGGCGGGCAGCCTCATCGGGGCGTTGGCAAACCGCACCAACGAGGAAAACCAGAAGCTCTACGACCGGATACTCAATACGATGCTGAACAAGCTCGGCTACTGCCTGACCTGCGCGCAAAAGACCGTGGAATACTTCTGCACGAAAAACGACGAGAACTGAGCAGTGGGCTGGGAGCAGGAAGAGTTTTGAGTTGCGGGTTTTGGGTAGCTAAAAACTGACAACTAATAACTAAAAACTCTTAGAGCGGTGAGAGGCGATGGAAAGGGACATCCGGGAGACGGAAGGTCAGGCCCACGGAAATCCACCGCGGGAAGAGAGCGGGGCCAAGTCGCTTTCATACATGGCCGGAGAATGCATCTACGACCGGGGCGATATGGTTTTTCTCCAAGGCGCGGCTATGCCCGGGAGCAACTACGTCTATAGCCTCAGCGCGATCGACGACCTGCTGGAGCGGGACAAGCTGCGGGAAAAGGACGGCTTTCCGCGCAAGATCCGCATAGGAAGGCTGGTCAAGCCCGGCCGCGGCGGCAAGGGAAAGATCATCCTGGTGCCCACAACGGTCGAGGAAAAATTCATTCACGACGTGCGGCGCAGCGAACCGGGAGGCGAAGGGGGATCATCGGGTGGAACGGGCGAGGGTCAGGAAGGCGAAGTAATCGGAGAGGAGCCCGTTCACGGCACGGAAGGCGCCGGGACCGGCGCAGGTCAGGGGGAAGGCGCCGAGCATGAAATAGAATCCAGCGCTTACGACCTCGGACGCATACTCAGCGAAAAGTTCGAGCTGCCCGAACTCAAGGACAAGGGAAAGAAGCGGTCGCTGACCCGCTACACCTACGACCTAACCGACATGCACAAGGGTTCGGGGCAGTTCCTGGACAAGAAAGCCACGCTTCGAAAGATCATCGAAACCAATATCGGTCTGAACAGAATAAGTTCGTGGGAAGATGTCGACCCAACCGGGCTGCTGGTCGCCCCGCGTGACAAAGTCTACCGTATCCTCTCCAGGGAGAAGGACTATGACTCACAGGCCATGGTTTTTTTCCTCCGGGATTACTCCGGCTCCATGGCGGGCAAGCCCACCGAAGTGGTCGTCACCCAACACATCCTGATCTATAGCTGGCTCCTCTACCAGTACGAGAAGCGGGTCGAGACCCGGTTCATCCTGCACGATACGGACGCAAAGGAAGTCCCTGACTTCTACACCTACTACAGCTCAAATGTCGCGGGCGGTACGCGCGTCGCATCCGCCTACCGGCTGGTCAATGAAATCGTCGAGGCCGAAAGTCTCGCCAGCGACTACAACATATACGTCTTGCAGGGCACGGACGGCGACGACTGGGATTCGGACGGAAGGCAGACAATACCGGAGATGGAAAAGACGCTTGCGTTCGCCAACAGGGTCGGAATCACCATCGCTGCGGAGCAGTCAGGGGGAACTGTGGTGGAGAGATACATGGCGAACTCCCGCCTGCTGGAAGAACACCCCAGGCACATCCGCATGGATTCGGTCGGCGAAGACGCAACCGAGGTACGTCTCATAGAGGGCATGAGAAAGTTGCTCTCTTAAGAGACTAAAGGCGATTCACCGCAGAGTGCGCAGAGAACGCAGAGGAAATACTGAGAAGACAAGAAATGGAATTGAACAAAATCACTGAGATTATAATTGGGGCCGCTATAGCGGTCCATCGGGCTCTCGGCCCTGGTCTGCTGGAGTCTACATATGAAGCATGCATGTCGTATGAACTCAATGAACGGGGCTGAAAACGGAGAGACAAAAGGCCCTGCCCGTTACCTATCACGGGGTGCATCTCGACTGTGGATACCGGATTGACCTTCTAGTTGCAGACCAGGTGATCGTAGAGTTGAAAGCTGTGGAGAAACTGGAGCCGATCCACGAAGCCCAGCTTCTATCATACTTGAAACTCTCAGGTTCGCAGGTCGGATTGCTTATCAATTTCAACGTGAAGGAACTCCGGCGCGGGATACGCCGCTTGGTCAATAATTTATAAAGATTGTTCCCTCTGCTTTTTCTCTGCGTTCTCTGCGTTCTCTGCGGTGAATGCCTGTTTTTCAGCGGTGAATGGTTTTGGGAGACCGCAATGGAACTTATAGATCAACATACCAAACGGATCATGGAAGGGTGCAAAGAGCGGGCCCGGGAAGCCGGGCTGCGGTTCCACGACGAGACGCTCGAATACATCGTGACCAACAGGGACCTGCTCGAGCTGAGCCCGAAAAACATGATTCCCTCGCTTTACGACTACTGGGTCCATGATGTCGAAGTCCTCAGGGAAAAGGGAAGGTACGATCTCTATCCCAATAATCCGTACGAGACCGTGATAAACACCAGCCCGGCTATCTCCTTTTACAACGATAACAACCCGGACTGGCTCAACGTCATGATCTTCTATCACGTGCTCGCCCATATCGATTTCTTTCAGAACAACAGGTTCTTCGAGCACACCTGGGACCGGGATTTCGCCGGACAGGCCCTCTCGGACAAGTCCACCATCGCCATGCTCCGCTCGGAGAAGGGGCGCTGGCTGGACTACGTGATCGAGTTCAGCCGCAGCATCGATAATCTGGTGGGCTTCTACGGCGAGATGCTCGATTCGAGCCGGCCAAGTGAGACGAAGACATCGATGCGGCTCGACTTCTACTTCGACGTCTTTCTGCAAACCATCCGGAACGTGAGCCTCACCGAATACCTCAAAGAGGTGGACCGCTACAACGAGGTGATAAGGCAGTGCGGCGACATGGCGGAAGCCGTCTTTTTTTCGCACGTGACCAAACACTATCCCGAGTTCGATGCGCTCTTCGCCGGGCGAAAAAAACAGGGAAACCGTGGTGCGAGGGACCTGCTTCAGTACGTGCAGGAAAACTCAGCATTCCTGCGCTGGGACGAAAATCGCTGGATGGAGTCCGTCATGCAGATTGTGCGAAAGACCTCCATGTTTTTCCAGCCCCAGATCAGGACCAAGATTCTCAACGAAGGATGGGCGAGCTACTGGCATGAGAAGCTCTTTCTAAAAGACGGCAGAATAAAGGGCAACGAGGTGGGGTTTGCGCGCATAAACGCCCTGGTAACGGCACTGCCCCGGGTCGGGATCAACCCGTATGCACTGGGCATGAGGCTCTTTGACCATATTGAGCAAACAGCCGAAAAGGGGAAGCTCTCCTACGACTTCCAAAGAATCCAGAACGCGCAGCACAGGCAGGATTTCGATGCAAAAACGGGTTCTGGCTCGGACCATGTGTTTAAGGTCCGGCAGGAGTTCAACGACTTCCTGTTCATCAATAACTTCATCGACCAGGATTTCGTGGACCTGCACAAGCTTTTCGTGGTCGGCAAACGCTTGAATAGTGCCAAGAGGGTATGGGAATACTTCGTGGAGAGCAGGAGCGCCGAAAAATACAGGCAGATGCTGCTCGATTCTCTCTATCACCCTCCTTTTATCGAAGTCGACGAAAGACGGACGGACGAGAGCTGCATCTATCTCAGCCACCATTTCGAGGGTAAGCAACTCGTGCCGGAATTCGTTCCCAATACCATGCTGGGCATCGAATACCTGTGGGGCGGGGCGGTCAAGCTCGAGACTACCGAACTGGTCGAAGCCAGCGCGGAGTCCAGGACCAACGGGTACAGTACGCCCTCTGCCGGCTCCGGCAAAGAGACTGGTGAGCGAAGGGTCATCTACACTATGAAGGACAGAAAGATTTCAAAGGAGGCCCTGTAATGGAAGCGTCGTGCTCGACAAATAAGGACTCCTGCATAACGCAGTTGTGTCAGAAGATCAAGGAGCGCGCGCCGCGCGCGCCGCTCACCTTCCCCGAATTCACGGACCTTTTGGGCAAGTCGCCCCGACTGGTCTTTCGCAATATCTTCCAGATGTTCTATGACATGATGCACAACTATGTGGACGAGGGTATAAACGAATACCCCGATGATCCCGAATCCATCGACTTCGTCTACTACGACACGAGCCGCCTGTTTGTGGAGGGAACGGACCATCCCTTTTTCGCCGACAGACTCTTCGCAAACAGGCTGATAAGCCACGTCAACACATTCCGCAGGGGGATCAGGCAAAACAGGATATACATCCTGGAGGGACCGCACGGGTGCGGAAAGAGCACTTTTCTGAACAATCTGCTTATGAAGTTCGAGCAATACTCCAGGACGGAAGAAGGAGCGGCCTACGAGATCGTCTGGCGCCTGAATCGAAAAGATCTGGGAGGGGGCGGCGCTTCGGACGCAAGCCACCTCTTTGCCCAGCTCCGGAGCCTGGCGGAGAATTCCGGCATGGGCGAACTGCCCGACGCGAAGGAAAGCGTCTTTGCACAGGCGGGCAAGGAGTATCTCGAGGTCCCATGTCCCAGTCACGACAATCCCTTCTTGCTGATCCCGAAGGCATGCCGCAGGGACTTCTTCGACGAGTTGATAGCCGATGAGCAATTCAAGCGCAAACTTTTCAAGGAAAAACAGTACGAATGGGTCTTCAAGGACAATCCGTGCACCATCTGCCTCTCGATCTACCAGACGCTTCTCGATACGCTCGATTCCCCTTCGAAGGTCTTCGACATGGTGTTCGCCCGCAGATACCTCTTCGACAGGAGGCTGGGAGAGGGGATCAGCGTATTCAACCCGGGCGACAGGATATCCAAAACCCACGTACTGACCAACCAACAGCTCCAGAGCCAGTTGAACTCCGTGCTGCACGACAGCAACAGGGTACCGTACATGTACTCGCGCTACGCAAAAACCAATAACGGCATATATGCGCTGATGGATATCAAGTCCAACAACACGGAAAGGTTTGCAAACCTGCATGGGATCATCAGCGAGGGCGTCCACAAGGTCGAGGACATAGAGGAAGACGTCAACTCGCTTTTCCTTGCCCTCATGAACCCGGAAGACAAGCAGAATATCTCTGACACTCAGTCTTTTTCAGACCGCATCACGAACATAAAGATCCCCTATGTCCTCGACTACAACACGGAGGTGAAGATATACAGGAACATCTTCGGAGAC
This sequence comes from Syntrophobacteraceae bacterium, assembly GCA_052147195.1. Classification (GTDB taxonomy): domain Bacteria; phylum Desulfobacterota; class Syntrophobacteria; order Syntrophobacterales; family Syntrophobacteraceae; genus SbD1. The sequence goes on along the minus strand of JBKQLC010000206.1, from coordinate 55,918 downwards.
CATATCCAGCGCTATTTCCTTCCGAGGGTCCTCGACAATATGGCAAAGGTCATCATATCCTCCCGGCTCAGCCCCAGGTCTGCAGGCCTGGAGGAGTGGATATTCGACCCGGGGAAGTACCGGCTCTACTGCGACCGGAATCTGCTCTTGCTCAAGATGGACATCTACACGGGCCTCATACCCTCGTGGCTCTCCGATTAGGACAGGAAAAATTTCACCGCGAAAAGGCGCAGAAGAATCATCGCTGAGTCCGAGACTGAGGGCGACAAAGGCTTTACCGGAAGGGACTCGATCAAGATCTTCAGCGATTTCTACTCCGCCTATGCCAAGAAGGGCAAGATCATCACCATGGCCATGGTATGCGGCTTTTTCAACAAGTTCCGCAACGGCTCAGGAGGACTCATACCGGACGGCTTCCTCGATTCCCTCGTGTGTCAGTACAATTACACGGTCCTCCAGGAGGTAAAGGAAGCCCTCTATTATTACAACGAAGATAATATCTCCAGGGAGATCCAAAACTACCTGTTTGCCATAAACTTCGAAGGCGGGCGTACCGAAAAATGTAGCTTCACCGGGGAAGAGATCGAGATCACCGAAGAATTCTTTGACGCCGTCGAACGCCGCATTCTCGGGGCGGACTCCACGGCCGTCCAGCGCATGAATTTTCGTCAGGAAGTGCAAAACCAGTATGCATCCAGCACCCTGACACAGGAGATGATGGTCGACGGGAAAAAGATATGCGAGACGCAGCTCTACCAGTCGCTCTACAACAGGTACATCCACAACCTGAAGGAAAACGTGCTTGATCCCTTCCTGAAGAACGACAATTTCCGAAACGCCATCAAGGACTACAACAAGGAGGGCTTCAAATCGTACGATAAGCGCATCCGCGAAGACGTCACACAGCTCATGGGCAATCTCAACACAAAATACGGCTACACCGAGCAGGGCGCAAAAGAGGTGTGTGTCTACGTCATCGATAACGATCTGGCGAACGCCTTTTCCAGAAGGTAGCTGCGGGAAGAAAAGCAACGCATGTTTCTCTCGTTTTTTCTCAGCGATCTCTAAAGATCGACCCTGGCCCTTCGATGAGGGCCACCGGGTTCTTGGAATTGTCGAACGTCTCTGTAGTGATGGCTTTTGGTCTTTTGGTTGTTGCAGCCCGAGGCTGCTCTGTATTACTAAAGTGCAGTTTCTTGTAAAGATTTTTATCTAAGCTGTTGTTTTCTCTGCGTTCTCTGTGTCTCTGTGGTGAATCGCTTTCGGGCCCGCACAAGATCATATCCGGGTAACGTAGTCGGCCAGAACCGGATCGAGCAGGAGCTTTTTGGCGAATTTCGAATACTTGGCTACTATCGCCCGGACAGCGAGCTTCAGGGCATAGGGTCTGACCGGCTTTTCCAGAAGATAGGTGATGTCCGAGGAGATGCACACGTTTACCACCTCATCACTGGCGTTTCCGGTCATGATGATTGTGTCCTGGGCAGCAAAGGGGAATGCGGGCTGGACGGATTTTAAGAAGCTGAAGCAGGTCTTTTCTTCCAGGAAGACGTCCAGTATGAATATGGCGACGCCTGTCTGGCGGTCTTGGCAGAAGCGCAACGCCTCGTCCGGATCGGTGAATACGAACACCTTGCCCCACGTGTAAAACGACCTCACAATCTCCGCGGTAATTTCGCATACTTGCGGGTCGTCGTCGACGATTATCACCGGTAAGCCGCCAGTCATGAGTCCTCCGATCCCGAAGCCCGCTGCAACGGCCCATAAGCGGATAGTTGCCGGAAATGCATCCATCTAAGTCGCGGGAAAACTGCTGTATCAGCAAAGGTAACCCGCATATCCGCCTTTGGCAACTTGGGGCTAAGATCATATTTCTCGAATGCCGGATGGGATTGCAAACCCAACCGCCTGGAAGATCTCTCACGCCGGCCCAACAAACCGGCGCTTAATGCAGAGCAGTGCTCGTAGCCGATCATCCGTTGTTCGAACTTCTTCTGGTTGACTCATTCTCAGTGCGATCTCGTCCTCAATCTCTTCTTGAGCTTCGTGTTTCAATGCGATCAGACTATCATTGATGTCTCCCCGCAAATACCATGGACCCGAAGATATAAGCCCGATCAGGCGGTGCGCAATGATCACCCGTTCCTCTCTTGAAGCCAACCTGATGCCAAACTTCGAGCCAGCCACCATGAGTTCTTGATCTGGCTCATAAATCAGCTTCCGGAGAATTTGCCAATACTCTGCTGGTATTCCGATTTTATGCAAGAGCTTGACCGCACTGCGCCGTCGTTGAAGACTGGACGGAGTCTCTGAAGGCAAGTTCGGGGTTGGGGTCACAGCAGAGATCGCCAATGCGCTGCAGGCAATCGGACCTAGCTTTTCGAACGCTCCTTCTGCCGCAGGCCGGTAGAAATCGTCTTCAAGCGCACGCTCAAAATAGGATATTGTCTCAAGGCGTTTATATTCTGCCAGCGTTTCAATTAGACCAATCAGCATTCGTCGCTCTGACAATTTCAGCAGAGACTGGTAAACGTCCTCGCATGGCCATGCGGCGAGGAGGCGAGCGGCTGTGCTTTCTACAGCCTCTTCGCCGAACCGGTCCTCCGGGTCGGGGATTTCTCTTATCTGTAAAAGGTATTCAAGCAGTACGTCTTTGGCGCCCAACCGCGCCAGTGCTTCTACAGTCCAAATTCGGGGCTGGAATATTTTGCGTGGGATTCCTTCCAAAAGAAATCCCCGCAAAGGTTCGACGGCTAATGAGCCATGCTTAACGAGCTGCTCGGCCGCGTGCTTTCCGGCGTTCAAGGAATCCAACTCACGAATCAGCCGGTAGATCTCATCAGAAGATCTCATTATGAGCTTCTCCGTAGAGCTTTCTCCTCACTGCGGCGAATAGTACAGCAAGAAAGAAAACTATTCCTTATGAGCGACGACAAGGCAGTTCAAAGCCGTGAGGGGTGCGCTACAGATATTCGATTCTCGATTTCACTAACTCATCGTTCAGGATAGCCACACGGAGCGATTTCAAGTCATCCGTCTCCATGAACTCTTTTGCGGCTTTTGCAATTATGAGTTTGCCTCTGACCGAAATTGGATGGTTAAAACATAATAGAAGGCCCTCAACGGCCTTTTTGCGGATTCCGTCGATTTGAGCTGGAGGCATACCGCCAGCATCGACAATTTTGTCGAGTATCAGAATGAAATCCACCAGTAATTCGGCCGCGATAGCCCGCAGTTCCACATCCGTTTCATCATTCTCTATGATGGCGGCAATTTTCGGCACCAAATTGACGGAGTATGGGAGTATTCTGTCGTAGTTCTTGCGAGCAAAGTATCTCTTTACCCGATAATCCGAAATGTGCAAAACATCGGTCAGTCGAGTTCCTTTTGCGATTTGCAGTCCCTTATATAATTCGGACACGTCAGTGCAGGCCACTGGGTCCTCGCGCATTATCGTCACGTTCTCCTCAGGAAGTCCGGCCGGGAGGCAAAACCTGTCCCCGTTCCTCCTTTGTGCCGTCGTGATTCAATAAAGCTGCATAGCCTAGCAGTTCCGAATGAATGGCGGCGATAGAACCCAGCTTTTCGCTAAGCTCTCCCAGGCTCTTTTCAACGTTGTTTTTCCCCGCCTGATGAAGTGCCAGGGCCTTTTGAAATGAGATCCGGATTCCCGCTAGAGTAAGATCTATTTTTTCATTCAATGAGTTTTGGAAATCCTTCATGGTCTTCGTAACCCGGGTAACCAGATCATAGCGTACTCTTCCGCAATGCCGGTCCAGGAGTTCCGCCACCGATTCTTTCGTATTCTTCAAGATCATCTTCTTGGCGATGAAGGAAGGCAGAGCGGATGTGGCGGCAAGTTGGACCAATTCGAGGCCTACCGGATCGTCCTTTAGCATGAAATAGAAATCGCTCTTCTTGCTGAGGCCCTCCACCGAAGTAAAAGGCTTCAATTTCAACTCGAAAATGTCACTGGTTAAAGCCAAAATCCTCTCGATGATATCGTTTATCTTGCGGGCAAATTCTCCATGAGCTTCTTCAAGCCTGGATGAAATCTTATCTGCGAGCTGCTGTCGCCATGGGTTGAATGTTCCTCGAATTCTATCGAAAACAAATTTTTCAAGCTGCTCCCTCAGACCGCTACTGCCAAGATTCACCAGTTCCAGGTACTTTTCTTCCAGCTCTTTTTGGAGCACGGGCGATTTTTCCCTCTTAAATCCGGACATCTCCTCGTCCAATCCGGAAAGGATCTTGCCCAGATGGCCCTTGAGCAGGAACTGATTGTTCTCGCGGTCCTTCTCGATTGCCTTCATCTCCAATTCGAACCGCCCGATCTTTGTGGTCAGTTCCTCCAGCGGGAGTTTGATCGCTTCCTGTTCCAGTCTAAAGGAGATGGTCTCATCTGAGATAAGTTTCAGTAGATTATTTACGACTGATTGTAAAAAGACCCTGCCTTTTTCACGGGCGAGGAAGTCGAGAAGCTGTGTTTCAAATTCAGGAAGGAGGCTGCGCTCCAGGAGAAGATCGTCTCCGGTCTTTTTTCCTTCAAGCGCCCATCGGGCCGATAAGGGATAGATCCTGACTTTCCCCTGTCCGACTTCTTCTTCGATGACACGGACCGAAAATTCCAGGGATTCCTTTTGGTCGCTGTCGCTAACTTGGTCGATCTTGTTGAGAACGAAAAAAACCTTATCGACAAACTCCCGTACGTCCTTCAAAAACTGGTGCTCGCTCCTGGAAAGAGGCGGGTCCGCCGAAATTACAAAGATTCCAGCATCGACATACGGCAGATAGGCATAAGCCGCCTCCGTATTGTGGCTGTAGACCGAGCCCGCACCGGGAGTGTCGATGATCCGGACTCCACCTTTCAGGTATTGAGAGGGATAAAAGACGGTAACCTCTTTCACTGCCTTTTTGTTTTGAGGGTTTTCCCGCTCTGTAATAAAGGCCGGGAGACCCGCTAGATCAATTTCTTCCATGCGGCTGTTCAGATACTCTACCTCTACCTTCAACTCTGGTCCATATCGCAGGATGGTAACAACTGAAGTAAGCGGTATGATGGCGGTCGGCAAAATGTTCTCGCCCAAAAGAGCGTTGATGAAAGTCGATTTACCCCTTTTGAACTGACCAAGGACCACCAGGTTGAAAGCTTCATCTTCCAGTTTGGTCCGTGTTTCGCTCAAGGATTTCGAGGTCATATCGCGCACAGTGCCTTCCAATTGCGTGACAATACCAAACAGACCGTCTCTGAGTTGCGCATAATCGAACATGGAACAACCTCCCAAAAAGACCAGACCACTTTGACATATGCCATTGTTACTTACAGCAACATCCGTTCGACCCAGCTCAAAAAAAAACTTCTGTTTCCCAAATGAGAAAACAGAAGTCATTATCCCCCGAAAGGGCAATTACGGCGAACTTCATCACCTTTTTCATTATATAAGCAAAAGGAAGTGCGTGTCAACATTTATGCAGGTGCCAGCCAGCCTCGTTGTGCAAAAAAACCATTGTGCATCATGCTTTGCCAAAAACCTTGATTTGCGGGTTCAATTCGATTACCTTTGCGGCTCGATATCTAGTGGTGATGGAGTTCGCTCTCTACCGCCGGCAATGGTTAATGATCCCAACTAAAGCAGATTTTTTCAGAAGACCTGGTGGGCGTGTTGGTGTTGATGGGAGATAGAAGCTCTTGCCGGGTGAAAGCTTGGAAGAGCTTTTTTTGTGATTCTCGCAGGCATTGCCCTTTTTGCCATGAAAATTCCGGGGGGAATGCTTCAGATGATGTTCTTTTGGCGTAACCCCTTGAGCTCATGCCGAGGAGAGTGTACCGTGATTGTGGTCCGTTAAAGTCCGGTTTGCATGGCTGGGGTGAGTTAGATTGGCTGAATTGGATGACTAAGATAATTCTTGTTACGATCGGCGGAGGGCTCGGCGCCCTTTCACGCTATGGTGCCGGATTGCTTGCAGCCAGGCTCTTCGGAGCTAATTTCCCATGGGGAACGCTCATCGTCAACCTATCGGGCTGTTTTCTTATCGGTCTTTCTTTCGCTTTGGCAGAGCGGGGCATGAATATCATGAACCCTATGGTCCGGCTCTTTTTTGTGACTGGCTATCTCGGCGGACTGACAACTTTTTCAAGTTATGCCATGGAGACTGTCAATTCGTTGCGTGCGGCAACTAATATGGTCACTCTGGCTAATTTTTTCAGTAACAATTTCATCGGCGGAACCTTGGTTTTCCTCGGAATGTGGGTGGGCAGACTGAAATAAGCGGGTGAAGAAATGTTGCAGTACAAAGTAATCGAGATATTTACGAGCGAAGAGGCGCGCTGGAAGGGAAAACGACTCTATACTGCCGTCGTTCAGAGCTTAAGCGACTTGAAAATAGCGGCGCGGTGCATTGTCACCAGGGGAATCGAAGGATTTTATGAAAATGGTGAGATCGCCACGAGCAGGCTCGAGGTCCTTTCCTATAACATGCCCGTGCGCGTCACCATTATAGTCCCCGCCGCCGAATTCGAGGACATGCTTTCAATAGTTGATGAGATGGTAACCGATGGGATTATCGCGGTTAGGGATGTGGAGGTCATATCCCACAAGACTCGTGGAGTTCTCATGCCACGGAATACCAGGGTCCTGGAGATCATGACACGTAACCCCAAGCGGGTTAGCGCAACCACCCCGGTAAGCGATGTGGCCAAACTGCTCCTCTCATCAACCTTCACGGGACTTCCAGTGGTGGACGAAAAGGACCGCCCGGTCGGTGTGATAGCCCAGGGGGACTTGATCTACAAGGCTGACCTTCCCATGCGCGTTGGTCTGCTGGCTCAGGCCGACAGACAGAAAGTCGGCGCAATTCTCGATACCCTCGCGCCAAAGCGGGCCAGGGAGATAATGACACATCCAGCCGTTGTTATCGAACAAAACAGCCTCGTTACAGAAGCTGTAGATCTCATGCTCAAGAAGAAGGTGAAGCGTCTCCCGGTGGTCGATGAGGCGGGAAAGCTCGTCGGAATAATCTCGCGCGTGGACATATTTCGTACGGTCATGACCGTTTGTCCGGATTGGGGCGCATTCCAGGAGAAAGGCATCCGTGTTGAAGGTTTGCACTATGTTGCAGATATAATGCGTCGAGATACCTCTACGGTACTTCCGGACACACCGGTTGAAGAGATCATGCGCGTCATAGGTTGCAATGATATCCAGCGGGTTTGTGTGGTTGATAAAGAAGGGTACTTCAGAGGGCTGATTTCAGATCGAGACCTCCTTATCGCCTTCTCCGAGCGTCATCCTGGAGTCTGGGATTACTTCGCCGGCAAAATTCCCTTCAGTGAGCGCGGGAAGAGGAGCAGAGAACTCAAAGACCACTTGCGCGCAAAAACAGCCTCGGATGTAATGAAAACACAAGTCGTAACCGTTCGAGAAGACACTTCAATAGAAGAGGCGATGGTCTTCATGCTCGAAAAGGCACTTAAGAGGCTGCCGGTGCTCGATTCGGAAGGTAAGTTCAAGGGAATGATCAGCAGGGACTCTGTATTGCGCACTATATTTGCCTCTTAATAAGGCGAAGCTCTCCTTGTGGGCATTCATCCCACGATGGTCGGCATAGCGTGAAGAAAATCGTTTCTGGACTCTCCCAATTTTTTGCATCTGCTCGAAACCATTTCTGCCCCCAAAAGAGTTCTCTCATAAATGATGAAAGTTGATTTACCCCTTTTGAACTGACCGAGGACTAAGAGGTTGAAAGGTTCCTCTTTCAATTTGGTCCTGGTATCACTCAGGGATTTCGAGGACACTCGCGCACAGTGCCGTCAAGTTATCCTAGAAGGCCAAACAGGCTGTCTCTGATTTGCGAGTAATCAAACATGAAACAACCTCCTTAAGAGGAACGTGGACCTCAGAGTTAAATTTCAGTCCAAGTGCCAAGGCTGCCTTTAAGGCTTGGCGTGATTTCATGGACCCATTATAGGCTACCAGAAGTCTATGGAACATGGTCCTCCCCATTCCATAAGAAACAATACCGAAACACCTCGCACTCCAACCTCGGTCAACTCACTTTTGCGCAATACGCGGCAATCCGACCCGTGAAAACTCAAAAAAAACTTCTACCCCAGAAAGCCTGAGGCAGAAGTCATCAGCTTCCTCTCATTCCAGAGGGAAGCGGTTGGGCGAACTTCATCACCCTCTTGATATATAAGTACAAGCGAAGGGAGCGGTTCGTGTCAACATTTATGCCGGAGCAATGCAAGAAGTCGACGTTGTGCGGCGCTGAAGAGCGTCTAAAAAAATCTTGACCATATTAAACTTGCCTGCTAAAGCTTACGTTGAATTGGGCGGTGGAGTCCGCCGTGATTGCCTCTTGGGCCGATGACTCCTGCAAGTTTGGTTTAACTCAGATGCGGGGAATCAGACAGGCGGAGGTGGCATTATGGCGGAGGCAACGCTGTTTCTTACTCGCTCTAGCTTTTGTACCATTCTTCTCCAAAAGCCGTCCTGGAGACTACCCCTGTCAAGCATTCCCGAAAATGCCTCGCAAAGGTGCATAGCACTTTGTGCAGGCCCAGGTCCGCCCTGCGCCCTGCCCGTAACATTAATCGACCCGGGGAGATTAGCTGATGGTAAATAAAATCGTTTTTAATGTGATCCAGGTTCTGGTCGTTATGGCGTTTGCCCCGCTCGTCAAGGGGATCCTCACTCGCCTGAAGGAGAATGTGCAGTCCAAGCGGGGACCGAGCATCTTCCAGCCTTATCGTGACATATGGAAACTCTTCCACAAGGATGAAGTGGTTTCCGAAGAGAGTTCGTGGATATTCCGCTTCACGCCTTACATCGTCTTCGTTACGCCGATCTTTGTCGCCCTGTTGATCCCGGTGCTCACGGGCTACCCGCTCTTTTTTGCCTTCATGGGGGATATGCTGGGTGGCGGGTTCATCCTTGCCCTTGGCGGTTTCTTCGCCACGCTGGCCGCCATCGATACTGGAAATCCTTACGGACCCATGGGCGCCAGCCGGACCCGGATGGTAGGCTTTCTAGCGGAGCCGGTCTTCATGATCGTTTTCTTCACTGTTTCCTTTGTGGCGGGCTCTACTATCCCTTATATCGTCCACAAGTACTGGGTCACGCCACTGACCAATTTTTTTGAACCTCCCCATGTACTGCTGATGCTCTCTTTTTTGATGTTGATCATCGCTGAAACGGGGAGAATCCCGGTGGACAATCCCAGCGGGCACTTCGAACTGGCGATGATCGATGAGTCCAAGGGACTCGAATATTCCGGCCGGGGGGCGGCCCTTATGAAGTGGGGCGGCTCGATGAAATTCTTTATCCTGTGCTGCATCTTTCTCAACGTTCTGGTCGCCCCCTGGGGGCTGGCGCAGACTCAACACCTCTGGGACGTGCTTTTGTCGATTCCACTTGTCCTGTTCAAGATATTTCTCTTCCTGCTGGCCCTGGTGGTCATTGAATCATCGCTGGCCAAGCTGCGGCTTTTCCGGATAACGGAATTCCTGGGGGCGGCCTTCGCAACCGCCGTGGCAGCTATGATCACAAAGCTTTTGCTGATGTAGGAGGTAAATCCATGTTTGACACGGCGACGATAACCGTAATGCTTGCCAAGTTGAACGCATTGGCAGGCGGCCTGTTTCTCCTTACCGCTTTTGGGTTGGTCGCCACGCGACAGGTTTTCGCATGTTTGCGAATTTATGTTGGTCAGGCCCTGCTGCTGGCGTTTTCGGCCATTTTCTTAGGCGTCTTGTACGGATCAGTGCATCTGTTTATTGTGGCGGCTATCACCTTGGCTGTCAAGTGCGTCCTGATTCCCCGGACCCTTCGCCGCACAGTCGGACAGGACATATACGCCCGGCGCGAAATATCCCAGACACTGAACGTCCCGATGTCGTTGTTGATTGCGGTGGCTATCGCCTTCGTTGCCTACGCCGTGGCGACGCCCCTTCTGACCATTTCCACGGGCCCCAACGCAAGCATCAACCTGCCCATCGGCATAGCGGGACTTTTCCTTGGGGCCTATACCGTCACCGTTCGGCGCGAGGCCATTCCCCAACTCATGGGTATTCTGGCGATGGAAAACGGCGCCTTTTTCGCCGGCGTAGCGATTGCTCCCGACTTATCGCTTATCGCCGAGCTGGCCGCCGCTTTCGATGTCTTGATCATCGCTCTGGTCATGGGTCTCCAGACCAGGAAAATCTATAAATATATCGGCACAACGGCCGTTGGCGAAATGACGTCTTTAAGAGAGGAGTAGATATTCATGGAGCTCTTGTACATCCTTTGTGTCCCCATTCTGGCTGCCGCCGGCTCTCTGATACCCGGAGCAAGGATATTGGCGCCGGGAATCACACTGATCAGCTCCATGTCGGTACTTATCCTGTCTTTTCAAACCGCCCTGAGGGTAACGACGACAAAAAAAGTCATTGCAATACCTGACTTTATCGCCTGCGATAGCTTTGGGGCCTTGATTCTCGTGCTCGTCGCCCTGGTGGGTTTTGCGGCCGCCATCTTTTCCTGGGGATATATCGATAAAATCAGGGAGACCCGGGAGGGGATAATAGTTCGTCCGTATTATGCACTTTTCAATCTCTTCCTTGCCTCTATGCTGGCGGTGCCCCTCCTTTCTCAGGTCGCTCTGGTATGGATCGCCGTGGAGTTGACCACTCTTCTGTCGGTTTTTCTGGTCAGCTTCGCATCGACCCCCGAGGCGCTGGAGGCAGCGTGGAAATACGTCGTTCTGACTTGTATGGGTGCGGCAATAGCGCTTCTAGGCATTCTTATGCTCTACTGGGGGATGACGAGCGTTGACAGCCATGAGCCCTTTACCTGGGCCGGGTTAACGATGGCCTCGTCCAAGATGTCGCCGGCTCTCCTTAATACCGCATTCTTTTTCATTCTGATCGGCTTCGGCGCCAAGGTGGGACTGGTGCCACTGCACACCTGGCTTCCTGATGCCCACAGCCAGGCTCCCTCGCCGATCTGTGCGCTTCTTTCCGGTGTGGAAACCACCGTGGTTCTTTACGCCATCATGAGGTTATCTCCTCTTTTTTCCGGGATGTCCGCGGCGAGTACAGGCATGTGGCTGGTGATCTTCGGCCTCGTCTCCACGGGTGCGGCCGCCCTTCTTTTGATCCAGGCCAAAGACTATAAGCGGCTCTTCGCTTTTTCCACGGTGGAGCATATGGGGATTATTCTTGTCGCCGTCGGGGTGGGAAGCTACGGAGCACATTTGGGCGCGATGATGCAGATTGTCGGCCATAGTCTTACCAAAGCCCTTTGTTTTTTCGCCGCCGGGATGACCCTGTTGGTAACGGGCAACCGGGACATCGGGTCGATCCGGGGTTTGATCCGTACTTCACCGATCACCGGGTTCTTCCTCATATTGGGGGGATTGGGTATCGCCGGCGCCCCGCCTCTTGCCATATTTTTGAGTGAACTCTCCATCCTCAAGGCCGGACTTGCAATCGGACGCTACTGGGTTATGGGCTTGCTTGCTCTCTTTATCGTCATCGCCTTTTCCGGCGTCCTTTTCAAAATAAATCATATGGTCTTCGGGAAACCGACAATGACATTGAAAACCAAACTGCCGGCGACATGTGTGGTCGCAGTGATAATTGTAACGTTACCTGTGATCCTGTTTGGTGTCTATATCCCGGGAACTGTTTATGACCTTTTGCGCCTTGCGGCGTATTCTATAGGGAGGTAGATCCCCATGGAAAATTCAATTGATGAGGCGACCTTTGAATCTCTTCCCGATGCAGTGATTAAACGCTGGCCCGGAAAGGTACAGAGTGACCTTGACGTCCGCAGATCGATCTGCCTGTTGACATGCGACAGCAGCCTGCTGCCGGATATCTGTGAGTGGGTTTTTTCGACGTTGGGCTATAGATTCGCTACCTTGGTGGTCGTAGAAGAAGCCGCTGGATGGCTGTTGCGATACGTTTTTTACGGGCAATCGGGAAGCGGACAGATCCATATCCTCCTGCGGACAGCTAAAGAGGAGGTTGCCGTTCCCAGCATCAGCGGCATCGTTCATGCCGCCGACTGGCATGAACGGGAAACGGAAGACCTGTTCGGCCTTGTCTTCACGGGCCATCCGCGGCTGGGCGATTTTGTCCTGCATGAGGAATGGCCGAAGGACGTCAATCCCATGCGCCTGGGTTTTGACGCTCATCTTCCATTCCAACGCAGGGAACTGGATCCCGAATGGCGGCCGCATAGCATTGTCCATGCTCCCGGGGCGTTTATGATGCCCATTGGTCCGGTCTACTCGGACGTCGCCGAATCGGCCCATTTTCTCTTGGAAACGGTGGGCGAAGATGTAATTCGCACTATCCGTCGATTCTTTTATAAATATCGGGGAGTCGAAAAAATTTCAGAAGGCTGCCCGGTCGACAATGTCATTCTTCTTTCGGAACGCTTTTCAGGAACATCGGCCTTTGCTCATTCTTTGGCCTTCTGTCTGGCAGTTGAGGACATCGCCGGGGTCGATCCGCCGCCGCGGGCGAAGGTCCTTCGCATCGTCCTGGCCGAATTGGAACGCCTGCGTCACCATATTGCGGCCATTGCCGGCATATGCGGTTCAACAGCTCTTGCGGTAGCTACCAGCCAGGCCGGGATTCTGGAGGAAGAAGCCTTGCGCATTACCGGTTCCTTTACCAGACACCGTTACCTTTTCGGCTTGAACAGACCAGGGGGACTAACGCGGGATTTCAACAATTCCGCTTGTCGTGGGCTCGCCGATGATGCGGGGAAGCTCATCGATAGACTCTGTCAACTGAACGGCATGTTGCGCTTCACCAGCAGTTTTCTCGACCGGATCGAGGAAGTAGGCATCGTCTCACGAGAACAGGCGATCACTTACGGGTTGGTTGGACCCATCGCCCGAGCATCCGGGCTCGTCCGCGACTTGCGTAAGACATTGCCCTACTGTAGCTATGAAGAGGTCGCTTTTGACGTACCGGTTGAAACTGAGGGTGACGGTTACGCCCGGCTCAGAATCCTCTTCCGTGAGGCGGAACAATCTGCGGCGATTATCCGGAAAATGGCCGCAGCTTTGCCTGACGGTGAGATTGCAAGGCCGTTCGAATATACAGCCGGCGCCGCCCTCGGGTGGGTAGAGGCCCCGCGCGGCGCGGCCTTTCACTGGGTCCGAATCACCGAGAGCGGTGCTGTCGGCCGGTACCGTCTCACCACGCCGTCCTTTACCAACTGGCATGGCTTCCATCTGGCTGCTGAGAATTTTGCGTTTCAAGATTTTCCGATCATCATGGCCACTTTCGGACTCTCGAATGCCGAGTCGGATCGATAGGAGGAATGAAATGACCAAGTGGGTTTTGAAAGGACTGAGAACGGGAATCGTCACAACAGCCTATCCCGACCGTGATGAGGCGGCGCAGGGCGTTTCGCCGGGACTTCCGTGCGCCAGCGGCCCGCCGTTTGACAAAGAACCTCCTGTCGATGTTGAAAAGTGTCCCACCAAGGCATTCATTCGTGACGGACAACGCGTCTCGGTGGATTACCGGCGATGCGTCCATTGCTTTCGGTGTGTTCCGGGCCGAGAGGGTTCGCCGGCTCAATGGCAGGATGGTTACGAGTGGGCTGCGCGCGTAACCGATCCTCGTTATGGGGACCTTTCACCGGGAGACGTTTTTCGACGGTCCCTGCATATCCGGGTAGTTGATGTGGGCGCATGCGGGGCCTGCCTTAGCGAAATCGAACAACTCAACAAACCCTTCTATAATATGCACCGCCTGGGGTTCTTTCTCACGCCGACCCCTCGGGAAGCCGATGTCCTGCTCGTCGCCGGTCCCGTCACCGACCCCATGCGGATGGTCCTGAAAAAGGTATATGAGGCGATGCCAACCCCGAAAAGGGTAGTCGCCGTGGGAGCATGTGCGCTTTGCGGCGGTGTTTTCGGGCCGAGCTTCATTTCCGGTGCAGGCGCGTCCGATATCATCCCGGTCGACGTGGCCATTCCCGGGTGCCCGCCTCCGCCGTTGGCCATCATCCATGGTCTTTTGGTGACGGTAGGCAGAAAGCCGTCGGCGTCGTGGCCATCAATCGCGCCGGTGTCGGGAGGTAACGAAGATGTTTGAGACGAACGGCCTTTTCATTCTGTTTCTCATCCTTTGCGGCATCGGAGTGATAGTCTCCGCTTTGATACCAGGCCGGCGGAACACGACGATTCTCGCCTGGATCGCCTCGGCTTCGGCTATAGTGGTTCTTGTGGCCAGCGGAGATACTCTACTCTACGGACAGGCATTTCAATTGCGCCTCTGGGACCTCTTTTCCTTCGGACCCCTGGTTCTCAGGATGGATCGACTCTCCGCCCTGTTCGTTTTCGTAACGGCTTTGGTTTATCTGCCAGTGTCCATCTATTCGGCGGCTTACATGAGACAGTATCTGGGCCGTTACAGTCTGAGGAGCTTCGGCGTCTACTATCACCTCCTCTTTGTTTCGATTGTCCTGCTCCTGGTGGCAGCCGATGTCGTGACGTTCCTGTTTTCCTGGGAACTCATGTCGATTCTGTCTTACCTGCTCGTGAATTATAAGCACGAAGATGAATACAATACTTGGGCTGGTTATCTTATGCTGGCCATGAGCGAAGCCGGAACGCTCGCCGCCGCCCTGGCTTTGCTTCTCCTGGCAGGGACGTCCGGAAAACTTGATTTCGCGTCGTTGAAGGCGGCATCCACCGGTATGAGCGAGACGGCGCGCTTGGCCGTATTTCTCCTTTCCTTTTTCGGCTTTGGCGTCAAAGTCGGTCTGGTGCCGAGCAACGCCTGGCTTCCCCGGGCCCATCCGGCAGCGACGGGGAATGTGTCGGCCATTTTATCCGGTGTGATTCTGAATCTTGGCTTGTACGGCATCCTGCGGGTCAACGCGGACATTCTTCCTTTAAGTCAGGTCGCTCCCGGTATCATCGTTGTGATTGTCGGGACCATTTCTGCTCTTGTCGGCATTCTCTACGCAACAACGGAGAATGATATGAAGAAGATGCTGGCCCACAGTTCCATCGAAAATATGGGAATTATGACCGCCGGTCTCGGGGCGGGGTTCGTGTTTGCGGCATCGGGATATCCCGTATTGGCCGGCATCGCTTTCACGGCAGCTCTCTACCATATGACCAATCACGCCCTTTATAAGGCGCTTCTGTTCCTCGGCGTCGGCGCTGTGGATACGAGCGTAGGCCATCGCGACATGGACCGCCTTGGCGGTTTGATCAAGATCATGCCCTGGACGGCGCTCTTTTTTCTTGTGGGCGCCCTGTCCATCGCGGCCCTGCCGCCATTCAACGGTTTTGTCAGCGAATGGTTGACGTTGCAGACGATGTTGAGGAGCGCCGTTCTTTCATCAAGGGCAGTGAAGATCGTCTTCGCTCTTTGCGGCGCCGTTCTCGCACTGACGGCTGCCTTGGCGGTGACGTGTTTCGTAAAGGCTTTTGCCATGAGTTTTCTGGGTATTGCGCGATCTGAAGCAACCAAAGCAGCTATTGAAGTGAAACGCTCCATGCGTGTTCCAATGGGGATATTGGCCCTCTGCTGTCTTTTGCTGGGCATCTTGCCGACCTACGTGATCCCTGTTTTGGATAAGGTAATCGAACCCTTGACTCATGAAAGCGTCTCGAACGCTCTGGTGCCCCCGTTTTTTACCATTGCCCAGGGTGATGCAATGTTTAGCAGCGCTTTTATTGAGGAATTTCACGATCTCGGCGCCCAAACCGGCCGTGGTTTCCTACCCGGTAGAGGGTTGGTAGTCCTGCATCAGGGCACGAAGAAAAACCCGGTTGTTTTTGCCATGTCCACATCGTACAGCTTTGTGGTCCTGCTCTTGCTTGTGGGCGGCGCTTTTGTGATTATTCGGATATTAACGAAGGCCAGGACGGTCGTCAGGCGCCCGGCCTGGGATGGGGGGTTGCGGCGGTTAATGCCGGAAATGACTTACACGGCAACGGGTTTTTCGAATCCCGTTCGGGTGATATTTGAGGCAATTTTCCGTCCCTCGACATTCGATGACCGCAAAGAAACGATTGCCGAACATTTCCGAATGGCGATCACAAACGGCCGGAAGGAGGTCCACATTGTGGATCGGTTCCTTCTTCCCGTTGCTAAGGGAATTCAGTGGTTGGCTTCGCTTCTTGGGCGTATGCATACCGGCAGTGTCAACGTCTATGCAGCTTACGTGCTGATAAGCCTCTTCATTGTCCTGATAATTCAAGGTTTGATGCGGTGAGGTAAGATAATAACACATTTGGCTCAATTCATTGTGCCCCCTGTTGCGTCCGTCTGAGCATCCTGTGGCTGTTGAGTCGCAAACCGTGAAGAAAAGGGAGTTGCTCGACAGCGTTTGCGGTTGTATCTTAACTTGAAGAGAGTAAAGAAAATTCGAGTTTTTGGTGATGGAGTCCGCCGGACCGCCCGAAAGGGTTGATGACTCCTGCTGAAGTTGACAGCTTTCTGTGGGAGCCCGGTGGAATTTGTTTTTTTGGAGCTCCCACGGAGGCATCTGCGGGGGCTTTTTTGATGCTCCGAGGAGGAAGTGAGATGAGTCAAAAGATTACTGCCATCCGTGCGTTGGAAATTCTGGATTCCCGCGGGAATCCCACCATCCGCGTAATCGTTGCTTTAGATAACGGAATAACAGCTCAAGCCGCTGTTCCGTCCGGGGCTTCGACCGGCGAAAATGAAGCCATCGAGTTGCGCGACGGGGATGCGAAACGGTACGGGGGCAAAGGGGTTCTAACGGCGGTCAACAATGTCGTACAAAAAATCGCTCCACCGCTGATCGGCCAAAACCCGGCTAATCAGGCTGCAATCGATTCCATTTTAATAGAACTCGACGGAACACCAAATAAGAGCAACCTGGGAGCAAATGCGACCCTTGGCGTTTCCATGGCCTTGGCCAGGGCAGCGGCAATCAGTTCCGGGCTTCCCCTTTATTCCTACCTCGGGGAAACGGGTCTCGCGAAAATGCCGGTCCCCATGATGAATGTCTTAAATGGTGGCAAGCATGCAGACAATAGCGTTGATTTCCAGGAATTCATGATCATGCCGGGCGGTGCGCCCAGCTTCAGGGAGGCTCTCCGGTATGGGGCCGAGACGTTTCATGCTTTGAAGGGGATTTTGAAGAAGAGGGGCTATTCCACCAATGTCGGGGATGAAGGCGGATTCGCACCCGATCTAAAAAGCAACGACGAGGCTTGTGAAGTAATAATTGAAGCAATCAAGGCCGCGGGATACCAGCCGGGGAAGGACATTAGCATTGCGCTCGATCCGGCTGCCAGCTCCTTCTTTGATTCCGGCGTCTACAATCTGGTTAAATCCGGGCAGGGCAAAAAGACGAGCGCCGAAATGACGGAGCTTTATAAAAAGTGGATCGAAAAATATCCAATTGTTTCAATCGAAGACGGACTTGCCGAAAACGACTGGGAGGGGTTCAAAGCCCACACCGCGATTTTGGCAGATAAAATCCAAATAGTCGGAGACGACAACTATGTGACCAATACCCGGTTTATTGAACGCGGCATTGCAGAGAAAACCACCAATGCCGTGCTTATCAAGCTGAATCAGATCGGGACCGTGACCGAGACCATCGAAGCCATTCGGCTTTGCAGAAAGGCCGGTTGGGGGTACGTCATTTCTCATCGCTCGGGGGAGACAGAGGATACCTTCCTGGCCGATTTCGCCGTGGCCATGGGCGGGGGGCAGATCAAGACAGGGTCTCTTTGCAGAAGCGAGAGAATCGCCAAGTACAACAGGCTCCTCGAAATAGAGGCGGAACTCGGACCGGGGGCCGTATTCGAAAATCCGCTCAAAGCATATTGGCCTTCTGAATAAAGCGAGTTGCGGGTATGCACAGCAGTCGAAAATTTAGTCTGGGATCTCATAAGAACGGCATTGAAACCGCGCTCGGGCTTCTTGACGAAACCCTCCTCGAATTCGAGGCGTGGGCGCATGGCCGGGAAAACATGTCAGTTTTGTACCAGGAGAGAAATACCCTGTCAGAAGATCAGCGCGAAAAAATTTTGATCCAGGTGGAAAAGATCAGGAGAGTTCTTGTTGAACTTCGGGATGATCTCGATCTGCGGACAAAGACCGGCAACGTCGCAAAATCAATTTTGAGCCAGTGTTCTTTCCTTTGGGTAAGCCTGGTGGAACTCGAAAGCAAACATTTGAGGCGCTACGGTGCGCCGCCTGACGGGCTTGCCGAATATCTGGACCCCAAGACAGCCCAGTTGATTGATTCGGTTAAGGAGATTTCCAGAATTGCCGCAGAAGACTGAGGTTTGAAAACTGGAGTTGGACGACGTAGCGGGATTTTCGGTGGTCGTGCACAAAAACCCATTCGGTGTTGGGCTTGACACATCCATTCGATAAATTTATAAACTCCCAGCGACGAGGCTCGCTTCGCCTAAAATGCCGTTCCTTGGCTGATAGCCTCTAGTGCTCTGTCTGGGCGCCGTAGAGGCTTTTTTTTCGGGGCGATGCAGTGCTGCTTTCTATCGAAAAAAGGATGTTTCACGATGAGTTTCCCGAGCATACTGTTTGCGAGACCGGAGGATTTCGTAAGCGATCGACGACTCGACGAAGCCGATTTTTTTACTGATTTAAATCTCGATCAAATCATAGCCGCCGTCACGGCGGGCAGGGATGAATATAACCTGAAGCCCTTCTTTTACTTTCCGCTCACCCGTACCGATGAGATCGAATATCGTCATGAAGTAATGCAGGACCTTGAAAGTGCGACCCTGTTTGAGCGGGTAAAATCGTTCACACAAAAAATGCGCACAATGCGCGAACATCTGACCCAGGCAGATGACCTTGTTCACAGATATCAGAAAGAAGCCTGGTTTCTGGACGCAGTGGAGATTTATTGCGATGCGGTGAATTGCTTTGCAGACGATCTGTCGTATGAAGCCCTTAAATCTCGCGGGTTCCGGGCGTTTCACAAATACTTGGCTGACTATGTCCGGTCTGACGGTTTCACCTTGCTTCTTGCGGAAACAAAAAAGATTAAGGCTGATTTGGCCGCAGCAAAATATTGCGTGCTCCTGAAAGGCGACAACTTCAAAGTTCGCAAATATGAATTCGAATCCGATTACAGCGCGGATGTTGAGGAAACATTCGAGAAATTCAAACGGGGGGCCGTAAAAGACTATAGAATCGAATTTCCCTGGTGGCCCCAGATGAATCATATTGAACTCAAGATACTGGATTTTGTGGCCCGGCTGTATCCCGAGACGTTTTCAAATCTGGATAGCTTCCGCGCCGATAAAGGCAATTTTGTGGATGAAGCGATATCGGCCTTCGACCGGGAAATCCAGTTTTACATCGCGTTCCTCGATCACATGGCAATGCTCAAACGTGCGGGACTCAAATTCTGCTATCCGCGAGTTTCAAACGATTCCAAGGAGGTTTATGACTACGATGGATACGATCTCGCCCTGGCTCATAAGCTCATCGGGGAAGGCTCATCCATTGTCTGCAATGATTTCCACCTGAGAGACACAGAGCGCATAATTGTTGTAACCGGTCCGAACCAGGGCGGTAAAACGACCTTTGCCCGCACCTTCGCACAGTTGCATTATCTGGCTGCCATAGGTTGTCCCATCCCCGGCAAAGAAGCCCGGCTCTTCCTTTTCGACAGGCTCTTTACGCATTTTGGGAGAGAAGAAGACATCAAAAACCAGCGCGGCAAGCTGGAGGATGACTTGGTCCGGATTAACAGTATCCTTGAGCAGGCTACACCGAATAGTATCATTGTAATGAACGAAATTTTTACTTCTACGACGCTGCAAGACGCCATATTTTTGAGCAGAAAAGTGATGGAAAAAATAACGGAGTTCGATTCGTTGTGCGTTTGGGTGACATTCATTGATGAGCTGGCTTTTTTTAACGGGAAAACCGTATCCATGATTAGCACGGTAGTTCCGGAAAACCCGGCACAGAGAACTTTCAAAATCCTGCGAAGGCCCGCTCACGGACATTCCTATGCAATATCGATTGCCGAAAAGTACCGGCTTACTTACGAAAGTCTAAAGGAGCGCATACAGCCATGAAAGCGTTCCTCCTGCATAAAGATCAGGATTTCGACCTTGAACGGGAACTGCCGCCAAACGAGCAGGCGCTGACTCAAGATTTGGGATTGCCCATTTTGTTCGAAGCCATGGCGCTTGACGACCAATTCTTATTTGAAATGGCAAGGAAGGCTGTTTTGTCAAGTTTGAGCGATCCGGATTCGATTCTATATCGACAAAATATTCTTAAGGATTGTCTGAAAAATTCTTCCATTGTCAGGGATCTCTATAATTTAGTGGTCGAATCAATTCAAAGCAGGCAAAAACAATGGTGGGCAACCAGATATCCCAGCTCAATAATGTATAGTGCGGTAGAAGCGCTAAAGATGTTTGTAGGCCAACTTAAAAAGCTCAGAGCTATGGCCGATGAACACGCCGATAAATTTGATTCGGAGGGTTTTGCCCGGTTTTACTCGATGCTCATTGCGGAACTCGACGACGAGTATTTCTCCAGAATCGAAGAATACCTCAGAGAGCTCAAATTGCGAAAAGGTGTGCTGATGAGCGCCGAGTTGGGGAAGGGCAATAAAGCCGTCAATTTTGTCCTTCACAAAACCCGTGACGAAAAGCAGAGTTTGATGGGGCGAATTTTCGGGCGACAATCTCCCGCCTATTCCTATCGTCTCTCTCCTCGTGATGAAATCGGCTCCAGGGCCCTGTCGGATCTGAGAGATAGAGGCCTGAACATTGTTGCCAATGTGGTAGCCCAGTCCACAGATCACATTCTAAGCTTCTTTCAAATGCTGCGAACGGAACTGGCATTTTACGTAGGTTGTCTAAATTTGCACGGGCAACTCATCCAAAAGGGGGAGCCTGCGTGCTTTCCCGTCCCCGCAGGGCCCAGTCAACGCAAGAGTTCCTTCCACGGCCTGTACGATGTCTGTCTCGCTTTGAGCGTGACACAAAAAGTCGTGGGCAACGATATTAATGCGGACCAAAAAGACCTGGTGATAATCACAGGCGCTAACCAGGGCGGTAAATCAACCTTTTTGCGAAGCATCGGTCAGGCCCAATTGATGATGCAGGCCGGCATGTTTGTGCCTGCCGAGTCCTTCTCTGCCGATGTATGCAACGGGGTTTTCACTCATTTTAGACGTGAAGAAGATAGCTCTATGGAGAGCGGAAAACTTGATGAAGAACTTCATAGAATGAGCGATATCGCGGACAATATTACGCAAAATTCCATGTTGCTGTTTAATGAATCGTTTGCGTCAACATATGAAACAGACGGCTCGGAAATCGCTCGGCAAATAACCATGGCATTGGTTGAAAAGGGGATCAGGGTCTTTTTCGTTACGCATTTATATGAATTTGCTCACGGTCTATTCGATGACAAAATGAGAAACGCGATTTTCCTGATCGCTAAAAGGATGCCCGACGGTACACGAACATTTAGATTAATCGAAGGCGAGCCGTTGCGAACCAGTTACGGTGAAGATTTGTATCACAGGATATTAAAGAATGTCCGCCCTGTGCCGACCTTGCTGTTGGAGTCGATGCCTGAGCCCTTGCCCCCGGGCACAGCTTCATCGGGTAGAGTTTGATCTCTGATTTCGTCTTTCACAGAATGCGCCTGCATTATCGGTGGAACGCCTGAAGCTGCTGCTTATAGAAAAGACAAGATAGTGCGCTAGGTTTTTCGTGTGGTGCATTCGCCGGTTAGTACATTTTTTCATGTGGGAGGCGATAAGAAATTCGTTTTCGGAAAAATGGATTGTGAACGCGAACCTTGAACAGCAAAAGCTTCCGGTCTCAACTTGTGCTATTGATATGTCTCTGGAGAACGCACCACATTGTAGAACAATCTAACTTACGATTTCCCAATTCGATTCAAACGTGTTGTCGTGCAGAGTATAGGCGTACCCAAGCAACTCGCCTATTCCCTGGGTCCTGCCTTCCACGATTTTCCAATAGAGCAGGTAAATTGCCGGGACAAGTTTATAATCACCCATAGCGGCATCACCTGATGAATGGGCGTACACCTGGCGTTTTTCGATAACTTTCCATAATGTTCCATGTTTCTTGCTTCGAGCCGTCTGTCCGACCTGCGGCAACTTCTTCTGACGCACAATTTCCTCGTGTGGGTCCAATTTCTTTCACCTCCTTTCGATCTTGCCTGCTTTCCCGGCCATAATACTGCATGGCGCCCGGAATCACAATGGTAAGGGACAGGCGATGAACTGGTTTCACCGATCTCGGTGATCGGATAAAGACTGGTGTTTTGTCGTGAGTTGTCTTATCTCAGCGCAAAGGTCGAGACGGATTGTTTGGGTTTCGTAGGATGAGGAGAAGGTAATATTAGGGTTAGAGCCATCTGCAGCCCTTCAGAAATCCTTCGAGATTTTCCGTCACGGGAATGACATGAAAATGACAACTAAGTGACATGTATTTGCTGAAAAGCTACGTTAGGATCGATGAGTCCAGCGCCAACAGGGCAGTTCATCAGGGTCTTCACTCTCAGGCAAAAATCTCGCGCACATGCGAATCCGGACCATCTATATCCCGGCTTCGGTTTCCTGCACTTCAGCCTCGTAAGAGCGGCGAGACCCAGGCATATTGTGGTACCAGGATTGGGTTTCAGCTTCAACATGGTATCTCCGGGGCTGCGGATCTAAGGATAACGGTGAGGGCTCGCTCTGATTACCCGATCCAGGTTGAGGACCGTCCTTTCAGGGGAGGAAAGGACATATAATACAACTAATTACAAGAGGGGGCTGCATGTTTAAAACGTCAATGGCTAAATTTGGTCTGGCCTTGCTGGTTCTGGCCATAACCACCGGTTCATTTCCTGCCTACGCACAGAACATTTCGCCAGATTCGATCAAGGCTCTCCAGGCTCAAATCGACGCATTGCAGAAGCAACTGGAAGACTTGAAGGTCGCTCAAGCCGAATCTGCCGCCAAGGCTGCTCAAGCCGAAGCCGCCGCCAAGGCCGCTCAAGCTGAAGCGGCTTCAAAGACCGCAACGGCCGCACCCGCTCCCGGTGCGCCGGGCAAGACGGCATTAATTCAGCCCGAAGGAAGGGGCACGCTGAAAGTAGGCGACCGCGTCAAGGTCACGGTCGGGGGCTTTGTCGAAGCGGCGAGTGTATACCGCTCAAAAAACGAGGTTGCCGATATTGGATCGAATTTCAACACAGGCATACCTTTCGACCTTACCGGAGCCAGCAAGAAGGGGGCTGAGAATCCGCTTGCGCATCAATCGGAATTTCGTGAGACCGCCCGCCAGAGCCGCATCACTGCGCTGGTGGAGGCCAAAGCGACTGAACATACGTTAGTATCGGGCTATCTCGAAAGCGATTTTCTGGGCGCGGCGCAGACGGCCAATTCAAATGAGAGCAACAGCTACAATCCGAGGATCAGGGTCCTCTATGGAACGATAGATCAAAGTGATTGCGGCCTTCATTTCCTCGCCGGACAGGAATGGAGCTTGTTGACCACCGATAAGGTCGGCATTATTCCCCGGCAGGAGAACATTCCTCTTACAATCGATGCCCAGTACGTGCCAGGGTTTAACTGGACACGTAATCCTCAGATTCGGCTCGCCAAAGATTTCGATGACCAGAAAATCTGGCTCGCCATATCCGCTGAAAGCCCACAGGCGGTCCTCACCGGTATCGGCACCCCGCCCGGCTTTATCAACGGAACCAACGCCGGAGGGTCGGAATTTGACAAGACTAACAACTTTACCTCTGATGTCGCTCCGGACGTTATTGCGAAGGCTGCCTTCGACCCGGGTTTTGGACATTATGAAATCTTCGGAGTCACGCGCTTCTTCCATGACTATGTCCTGGCGGCCGGTGCCCCCAAGGACGCAGCACTTGGCAATAACGACAATGTTGCCTTCTCCGGCGGCGCGGGTGTGATCCTGCCCGTCATCCCGAAAATCCTGGATCTTCAGGGTAACTTCATGGCGGGCCAGGGCATTGGCCGTTATGGTTCCGTTCAATTGCCGGATCTAGCTTTTACCCCCCAAGGGGAGGTTAAGCCGTTGACGGGATATTCTGCAATGGTGGGCGCCGTTGCTCATCCATGCCAGTCCTGGGACACTTACATCTATGCCGGCTATGAAGGCGTTAACCGCGAAAATTTTGTAACCACTGTCGCCCAGGCCCCGAGTATTGGCTACGGAGACTTTAATTTGCCGATCGGCGAGCAACAGTCATCCCAAGTTTGGCAGATTACGGCCGGTGTATGGGATCGCATCTATGAAGGCAATTTTGGCAAGGTGCAGCTCGGTGCGCAATATTCGTTCACGAACCGGGAGGCCTTCAGCAACGCCGTTGGAGTTGCCCAGCATGCCAATGAGAATATCTTCATGACATCTTTCCGGTTCTATCCGCTGTAGGACCAAATCCGAAAGGGCGCGTCCTGCGCAGGATAATCCGGCATGATTACGGCTTTGCCGTTAGAGCCTGAACCTGCACAGGAGGCGCCCGGAGGCGGGGCAGAGGGCGGGATCCCCTGTGAACCGGGCCGCGGGTATCTAATTCGAAAGCCTGGCCGGGGAACTGCTGGTGTATCACGCGCAAGTCCGGGATGCCTGTGCGGATCAGGCACCCGGGGCAAAGATAAGCCGTTCTACCCGAGTCCCTGGGGCTTCCCTATGTTACCGCACTTCTGAACCCCCGAAATGGCGCAGACATGCCATCATCTCGGTATACAGGTTGATCTGCCGCCACAGGAGCTGTTCCAGCCAAAGTCAGAGTTATCTGCCTCAATACAATATCTCTTTACATGCATGATATGATTACACTTGCATATTTTCGACGGTTGCCGTACCGGTCTTTCACTCAATGAGCCCGGAGGTGAAAATGATAACGCAACGCCCCCTTCTATGGTGGGTTAGATCCAGCAATCTGAAGCTTCAGGTATTGCTGCTGCTGATCATTCTGATTACTGTCGGGGCAAGAGTACTCCCGATCGCGATGCAGAAAAAGATCGTAGATGAAGCGATCCGGTTCCGGCGAATGGACCTGCTGCTTCTCTACTGCGCGGCTTATATCTTTGCCGTTCTGACCGCCACCGGGCTGAAGTTTCTCATGAACCTGCTTCAAACCCGGATTGGGCAGGAGACGCTGGCCAGGATGCGCAAAGAACTCTATTTGCACATCATCACGCTGCCTCTCGAATTTTTTCAAAAATCGTCACCCGGCATGGTGGTATCGTCGCTTGTCACCGAACTTGCAACAGCCGGCGATTTCGTGGGCGAGGCGATAGCAGTACCCGTAGGCAACCTGCTCACCCTGCTCGCTTTTGCCGTTTACATGTTCTATATGAACCCGCTTCTGGCCATCTTGAGCATCTCGACATATCCTATCGCTCTACTGCTCATTCCCATCGTTCAGAAGAAATCAAACGACGCCAACAAGGCGCGCGTGGATTGCACGCGTAAGATGAGCAACCTGATCGATGAGACAGTCTCAGGCATCCACGAAATCCATGGAAACGCAAGCTATCGAGTCGAGGAACGCAAGTTCGGCGACATTGCGGATCAGTTGTTCAAAATCCGGTTTATGTGGATCGCATACAGGGCCGCCGCGAAGGTGCTGAATAATTTCTTTCAGAACCTCGGGCCTTTTATTCTTTTTCTAGTCGGGGGCTATCTTGCCATAAACGGCCGGTTCGACCTCGGCACCATTGTGGCCTTCCTGTCGGCTTACGAAAAGTTGTTTGATCCATGGAAGGAACTGATGACTTTTTACCAGCTCTATCAGGATGCGAGTGTCAGGTATACAAGGGTCATGGAGTACTTCGACGCCGAGCCCGGATATAAGATCGAACCTGACGGCCGCGCTCCGTTAAATCTTCAGGGGGCTGTCAGTGCGAGCAGCCTCTCCCTTGCAGTTGACAGCGACATCGAGTTGCTCAAGAGTATCAGCTTGGATGTGAAACCTGGAGAGCGCATTGCGCTCGTGGGTTATTCGGGGAGCGGCAAGAGCACTCTTACGCGGTGCATGAGCCAGCTCTACGGGTACACTTCCGGAAGTCTTAAGCTCGATGAGTATGAGGTCTCGCAATTGAGTAAAATGGATATTGCGGCAAACCTGGGTATAGTGTCACAAAACCCGTTCATTTTTTATGGAACCATCCGGGAGAACCTTCTCTATTCCTGGGAGGCCGTCCATGTAAAAAACTCCGATACTTCCCCCGGCGAAGCGCCTTCACCGGAAGTAATAATCGATATGCTGCGAGGTGTAGGGCTCTTTCAGGATATCTTGAGTTTCGGCTTGAACACGGTCCTTCGTCCGGAAGAAGAAAAATCATTCGTGAAAAAGATTATCCTGGTCCGGCATAAGTTTCAGGAACATTTCGGAGATATCTTCGGCCGCTATTTCGAATTTTTCGATCAGAAAAAATTCCTGAAGTTCTCGACAATTGCCGCAAACATCCTCATGGGAAGTCCAAATAGCCCGGAATTGAGCCCTGGCAGGCTAGCCGCAAGTCCCTTCTTCGACCAGTTCATGTCGGAAATTCAGCTAAAAAACTCACTGATCGAATTGGGAAGAAACCTGATCGTGGGCTCGATTGAAATCCTCGGGAAAATGCCGCCGGACGAAGTCTTTTTTCGGAAAAGCCCGCTTCTTCCTGAAAGACTCGAGGAATATAAAAAGATATCCGCAAGGATCGTTGGAATGCCGCAGAGCGCTATAGACCCGGAAGACGCTTTTAAACTTCTGGATGTGGCCCTGCGCTACATTCCAGGAAAGCATAAGATGATTGGTATGCCCTTGATACTGGAGCGGCGTATCCTTAGCGCAAGAGAATCTTTCAGAGAAAAAATCATGGCCGAATGTCCCGACGCGGTCAGCTTTTACGATATTTCCGAATACATTCATTCCCTTCCGATCCTGGACAATATCATTTACGGAAAGACCACCGCCAATCAGCCGCGGGCACAGGAGCGCATCAGGATCAGGGAAAGTATGGTACAGTTTCTCGAAGAAGAGAATCTGCTAAAGCAAATCGTCGAAATCGGACTGCACTTCGTTGTGGGCTCAAAGGGCGAGCGACTTTCCGGCGGCCAGAAGCAAAAGATCGCGATCGCCAGGGTGCTGCTCAAATCGCCCCGAATCCTGATCCTGGATGAGGCGACCTCCGCCCTCGATAATGCTTCGCAGCAGCAGATTCAGGATCTGCTCGAATCCAGGTGGAAGGGAAAGTGCACTATAATCACCGTCGCGCACCGCCTTGATACCGTTAGGGAATTCGATCGTATTGCCGTCATGAGGGCGGGCAAAATAGTTGAAATCGGGACTTATGACGCACTCATCAGCTATGGAGGAATACTCTATGAACTCGTCCACGGAACAAAATCTTACGTGCATTGAGTACAGGACCGCTATCGACCTGCTCATGCGCATCCCGCTTTTTTCGGTAATACCCATCGAAGCTGTAAAGGTCCTGGCTTGTCTGGGCCAGACTGAGAATTTTGCGGCGGGCGAGGTCGTTTTTCAGCAGGGCGAAATCGACCATCACGCATACTGTATCCTGGAGGGCGAGGCGGAACTGCTCCTGCGTACCGAAGAGGGGGAACAAAAGATACGCGGCTTTAGACAGGGAGATTTTATCGGTGGCTTATCGCTGCTTTCGAACATGGAACGGCTGTTTTCCCTAAGGGCGCAAACGGACCTCTGTTGTATTGTGTTTTCGGCGGACGGTTTTCTCAAGACGCTGAGGCAGTTCCCCGAAGCGGCCGCGGAGATCCTAAGGGAGATAGCCTTACAGGTTTTTCGATGGGAATACGGACTGTTGCATGGAGAAGGTAAATTGTGCGCGAAATGCATGACGAAGGTGGGAGCTACTCTTTTGTAGAATAGCTCATTGTCCATGTTTAATAACGGGGTAGGGGAGTATATTGGGGCAACAGTCCGCACACTCTTTACAAACGTAGAGCTGGGGGACGAATCTTTGTGTGTGAAAAGTATAGGTTTGCCCCTTTTTTTACAAAGAAAGAGCGGAACCTTTGCGGTCCCACTCTTTTTCTATTAACTATCTTTCCATTTTCTTCCCGACTTTCTCGATCGATGAAACATTCAAGACGTCGCCATTTGGCCCACTCGTCACTTTGCCTGTCACTTTGACCTCTTGCCCTACCAGTTCGGAGAAGTCCTGGCCGGTGACTGCAAAGGTGCCCTTTTTAGTTTTGATAGTGTATTGGCCATCGACTTCTTGAAGAGTGCCCACAATTATTGCTGTCTTGGCGTGGCCGGCCAGTGCAGGGCCGCTAAAAGAGACCGTCACAAAAGATACAAAAACAACTAATGCCGCGAATGCTAAAATCCTTTTCATCTTGTTCCTTCCTTTGATTTGAATGTAATTGCAATCAGCGCTGATTCCGGCTTTGCCTATCAAGCTTTAGAATTGTTTTGTGTAGAAGGTAAGCCCACCCTGTAAATTAGAATAACCATCTACGCTATTACTGGTAATGTCGACAGCTAAATCTTGGAAAGAATACGTATGCGGGTTTTTATCCTCACGTGCATTGAGCTTATAGCATGCACTTCTTCCCCATTTAATCACCAACAAACGCTGAAGCAAGTTTTGAACCCGGATTTTACGCTAAAAAGCTCTTAGAACTCCTGGAATGCCCTTTAAAATGTGCCCATCTTCGTTTTGCTGCTTCCGCCACAACTTTGCCTCTTTAGTTGGGCGCTACCGTACCGGCGTCGGCGAGTGATTCGATTCTGAAGACCTCGAACGCATTGTCCGGATACCGGGTGGATACGATTTACCTGTCCTCGCCCGTGCGGGTTTTTCCGGCACGTAGAGATATCGAAATGTCAAATAATATCATTATATTATAAGGGAGATGCCGGCATATTATCGGATTATGATCGTTGCCGGTTCCAGAAGGAAGTCGAGAGGAAAGTTGCATGGAATCAAAAAAAATTATTCTGGCGATAGTTTTTGCGGCGATTACCGCAACGGCTGGAGTTGTGTATGCGGAACCTCCTGGGCCCCGGCCGCCCGACCATGATATGATCGGCCATCTGAGCATTCAGGATAGGGCCCCGGCGTTCAGTTCTCCTGAAGTAAAAATGGCTCCGAACGGTGACAGAGAAAGCCACTATTCGCCATATTATCATCCGGAGCGAGATTAGCGGCAATTCTCATCCAGTATCAGGGAAGCACTACACGGCAATGGAGGTATCTGAAGCCAGATAAATACCGGGCGAAATAAATCTGGTTAATACTGCTTCGATGGCCGAAAACTCATAACGGATTTGGCCGGCGTGGCTATGTGGTATTTTGCCCGGTTTACGCACGCACATTTCCAGACACACTGCTTGCCTTTTTGATAAGAGTATAGAATAATTGAGCGGTCTCGGTTGCTCCAGGAGCTTTTTCCGGGTGAAATCGGGGTGCGAAATGCGCTGCAGTGCCCGTTAGTGGTAGGACCGAGGCATTATTCGGAATAAAAGCGCATCCCTTGTCAGCAAATGCATAAAACGGGGATGGATCGATTCGAAATTTTTGGAGACCCCAGGATCTGTTAACATTTAACGGGAGGAGAACACATGTGTAGTTGGAGAGCAATGAAATTTATTTCGGTCTTAGCGTTTGTCGGTATCTTTGCTCTGGGTTTCACAACTCTAAGTTTTGCGCAGACCTCCGGTCAGACTCCTGGAGTGCAGCCGCCTCAGTCCGGCGACACCGGTAAGAACACGGCAGCGCCGCCGAAGGCTACGGCTACGCCCGGTTCTTCCTTCGGTCAGAAGCCCGGCATGCCGCAGGGGCAGAGCATGGAAGACCCCTCTAAGAACTCCGCAGGGAAGCCGAAGGGTACCGGTACGGCCAGTTCTTCCTTCGGTCAGAAGCCTGGCATGCCGCAGGGGCAGAGCATGGAAGACCCCTCTAAAAACTCGGCAAAACCCGGTGCTGACTCTAACGTGGGGAACGCTCCGTACCCTGACTACGGCAAGCAGGGAGGAACGTACAATAGATAAGTCCGGCTTCCTAAATTCCTTGAAACGCCGGTACGTGAATACATCCCGGGATATTCGAGTTCGGATATCCCGGGTCTCTTTTCTAAGTTCAACAGACGCTACACCCACTCCCCAAATCGGTGCGTCCACAGTATTTCATGTCCCTCTGGGTCACCCTGGAACCATGAAAAGACCCGTAGGATGGGTGCAGCGCAGCGCAACCCACCGAAACTTTTCCTAACAGTAATTCATGTCTCATTGGGACTTCTTCGCGTTCTTCGACGTCAAAAAAACGCGTCTTCGCGTGAAAGACTGTGTTTTCGCAACAAATAGCCGAACCGGCTGACCTGAGCCTGTCTGCCAATTTGCTGCCAATATAAAATATCGGTCTTGCTTCGAACCCTCGTCGAGGATTTGCAGGCAGAGGGGCTTTCATCGTTTATTTAGAAATGTCTTTTTGCGAATCATCCGGATTCAGCAGACGTCTGAACGCCGCGATAACCGCTGGTTGAGGTTTGCGTATAGGCGGGAAAGACTGATATTCTTCCCAGCCGCCGCCAAGGGCCCTATAGAGCCCAATGTATTGCTCGGCCGCCGTTTGATGTGAAGAAACATATTGTTGTTCCAGAGTATATTCCTGCCGTTCGGCATCGATGACATTTAGTGCGTCTGTCAGCCCTCGGTCATAGCGCTCGGTTGCAAGGCTTACGGCTTGTTGGCTTGCCGCTAGAGCTTCGCTCAGGTTATGCAACCGGTCTTGTTGGCCCAGATAAGAGTCGATAAATGTATCAACTTCACGAACGGCATTGAGCACTGTTTGCTTGTAATTTACCAGCAACTCACGGGTACGCAGATCTGCAATATCGACAAGGGCATCCAGTGTGCCAAAATCCAGTATTCGCCAGCTAACCGATGGTCCGATCGACCATATGGAACTTTCTATATCCGGAGTAACGCCAAGCCCCTGTCCCTGATACCCGGCAGCGCCCGAAAGCTCTACATGCGGAAATAAATCCGCCACTGCTACACCAATGCGGGCCGTTGCGCCGGCCAGTTCGCGTTCGGCTTGTCTTATATCGGGGCGGCAGCGCAGCAGATCGAGTGGTATGCCTGCAACGATTGTTTCGGGCAATTGCGGAAGCATTTCCGGTTTTTCAAGTTCTTTGGATAGATCTTCGGGAAATTGTCCAAGTAAAACGGCAATTACATATTGAGTTGCATGGATTTGCGCAATCAAAGGCATTTTTTCAGCCTCTTCCGACGCCAATTGACGTTTAGCCAGTGTTAGGTCTAATTCATTGGTAATGCCGCGATTAAACCGTTCCTGAGTTAAATTAAAGTAATCCAGTGCAACACGCGTATTTTTTTCCAGGACAGCTAATCCCATTTGGAAGGCACGCATGTCGACATAGGCGCGTGCAACGTCGGCAATCACCGAAATCAACACTGCGTTGCGCGCCGCAAGAGCCGCTTCGGCGTCATATGCGGCAGCTTCCATCCCGCGCCGGTATTTGCCGAAAAGATCAATCTCCCATCCGGCATCGAAACCAAAAGCATGCGTGACTTGCTTCAGCCCCTGGGTGTTGGTGGCAGCGACAATTGGCGGGGCCGCGCGGCCTCGGGAAATGTTGCTTCCGGAGCCACGGCCCCCGCCGCCGCCGGCATTTGCTACAGGCAGAGCTTCTCCCATGGCGACAATTTCTGCAGTGCGCGCTTCCTGCATCCTGTCCAGGGCAATCTCGATATCGGGGTTGTTCAGGATAGCGCGGTCAATGAGGGAATTCAGTTCCTCATCGCCCAGCGCCTGCCACCACTTGGCAGCATCTATGACAGGCTTGTTTCCGGTATCTTCTGCCGGTTTTTGTCCTTCAGGCGATGTTGCAACGAAGCTCTTCGGCATATTCATGACGGGAGAATGATAATCGGGGCCGACCGTACAGGCAGTAATGCAAAAACAGGCCACCGAGCCAACCAAAAGGTTGCAAGTCAGCAGCCTGTCGACTTTTTTACGGTTATCGTTCTGGCTATTGAACATGCGCAATGCCGGCCACTAATTCATGCGCTTCGACAGTATCGCCATCGACAATCTGGTTGCTGATATTCAGGGCAACCCTGTCGCCGGCTTCAACACCCGGCCCAAGCTGAACTGTATTTCCGTTATCGCGGACTATCGTCACCTTGCGAAAAGTTATGCGGTTGTCGTTACCGACCACTCCAACATGGGGGCCATCCGAACGAAATACCAGGGATGCTGCGGGAACTTGCACCGATCCCTCGGTTGGGACCTGAAAAGCGACATTGACATACATTCCAGGCACCAGCGTATGGTCGGGATTAGGGATATCGGCTTCAACCCGCAAGGTGCGCGTCTTGGGATTAATGGAATTGGCGGTGCGGGTTATTTTTCCGTTGAAATCGCGGTCCGGGACGTTCTCGGCCTTAATTTGAGCAGGAGCGCCAACCTTGATATCACTGGCCGCACTCTGCGGCACATTGACGAAAACCCGGATGGGATCGTCTTTTACCATGCGGTAAAGCGGCGTCGTATCGGTTCTGCCATCGGTGACCAGATTGCCGATATCGATATGGCGCTCGGTGATTATGCCCTCATAAGGCGCATCGACCTGCTTGAACTGGGTCAGTACTGTATAACGGTCGACAACCGCCTGATCGAGGCCGACTTGCGCTTTCGCCTGGTTTAACTGGGCTACCGCGCTGTCATAACCGGTTTTCTTGGCATCACGTTCCTGTTCGGAAACAACGCCCTTTGGCGAATCCTTCCACCGCTGGTAAGTAGTCTTTGCAAAATCGGCATCGGCTTGCCGCGCGACTACGAGCGCCAGGGAAGCTTTTACTTTGGCCTGAGCGGCGGCAAGTTTAGCGTCCAGATCGGGAGTTTCGATAGTCGCCAGGACCTGCCCCTTCTTTACGTGGTCTCCGATATCGACGTTCCAGGAGGCTACATAACCGTCCACCCGCGCGTAGATGGTGCTCTCATACCATGCGGCTGTTTCACCCGGTAACGTCAAAGGAAAAGATGATGGGCAATTTTGAACCGTAATCACATCGACCAGTGGCGGTGCAGAAGCTGCTCTATGTGTTTGCCTGGCTAAATCACCCTGGGAGACAGATTTCGTGTGTTGGATGACGAAGAAACCGATAATAAGCGCTGCAGCCACTACGGCTGCAAACCTTTTCAGTTTTCGTCCAGTATGCGGCTTATTCGGCGTTGCACTGTGACCGGCGGAAGACTGCTGGTTATCAGGATGCGCTGTATCCATAAGGATTGCCTCTTTCAGTCCGGGTTTACTGGTTGAATAGAAGAAACCGGGACCCGACGCAGAAGATAGTACATCGTGGGGACGAAGACAAGCGTCGCAAAAGTAGCGAACACCAACCCGCCGATGACGGCGCGGGCAAGCGGAGCATTTTGTTCGCCGCCTTCACCGATGCCCAATGCCATGGGAACCATGCCCAGGATCATTGCGCCTGCCGTCATTAATACGGGACGCAAGCGAGTGTATCCCGCTATCTCGGCGGCAATCCAGGCGTCGTCTCCTGCTTTCATACGCTGATTGGCAAAGGTCACGACGAGGATGCTGTTGGCAGTAGTGAGGCCGATGCACATCAATGTTCCCATAAGGGCCGGAACGCTGAGATGCGTCTGCGTTAGATAGAGCATCCACATAACGCCGCCCAGTGCAAACGGCACGGCCATCAAAACGATGAGAGGGTCGATCCAGCTCTGGAAATTCATGACCAGGAACAGGTAAACGAGCACAATGGCGAGAGCGATGCCGCCGAATAAGCCGGAATAACTGTCGCGCATGGTTTCGGCTTGTCCGCCTAAAACGACGGAAATAGCTTTTGACGGGTCGGGGCGGTTGGCGGCAATCACTTTGTCGATATCGTTTGCTGCCGAACTGAGATCGCGTCCCTGTATATCGGCGTCTACATCGAAGACCGGCCTGATATTATATTGCGACACTACCATGGGTACGGTGCTTCGGCCGAATTTGGCTAAATTCGTCAAAAGTTGGGCATGCGTATTGCCTTTTTGCACGGAGACGGTCATCGGCATCGTCTCTAAATCTTGAGCTGAATTTATGCGGTAGGTTGGCGTCTGCACGACAAGCGGATAGCTGACGCCATTGCGTGGGTCTACCCAGAAGTTTGGCGACGTTTGAGCGCTGGAATTGGTGGCTACCAAAACATTGTTCGCGACATCCTGCTGATCGATTCCAAATTGGGTGGCAAGCGTCCGGTCGATGTCGATAGACAGCGAGGGCGCATTCGGGACCTGGAAGACATGTGAATCCACGACTCCCGGCACGAACTGAAGATCGCGCGCCAGTTTTGCGGCCAGATCATAAGCCTCCTTGTCATTGGGTCCGGAAACCCGGATATCGATCGGTGACGGTTGACCGAAATTGAGCACCTGGTCGACAATATCGGCAGGTTGAAAGAAAAATTGCATTCCGGCAAAACGCCTGGGCAATTCACGACGGAGTTGAGCCATCAGGGCCGATGTGGGTGCATGTTTTGGTTTAAGAGAAATAAGGATTTCACCGTCCATGGGCCCGACTGTGGCTGAATCGCTCAAGGCAATATTGATGCCGCTGTAGGGCAGTCCAATATTGTCGAGAATGACGTCGATCTGTTTATCCCCGACAATCTGACGAATAGCCGTTTCAACCTTGGCAAATTCTTCCTGTGTTTGCTCAATCCTTGTTCCTGGCGGTGTGCGGACATGGAGGCGCATTTGGCCCGCATCGACTTGCGGAAAAAAGTCACGCCCCAGACGCGGAAACAGAAATAATGAAAACGCCATCAGGACAATGAAAAAGGCAACCGTTTTTGTGGGCTGGGATAACGTCCATCTTAGGCTGTGGCGATAGGTTTCCCGGAATGCGTCGAAGCCATACTCAAATCGTTGATGAATGGCGCTGAAAAGATTTCGCTTATAGCCAGGCGGCGTGGCAAGCCAATCCGATTCACTATGAGCGGCAACTGACGAACGCATCAGGTACTTGAACAGCACCGGCACAAGCGTGAAAGACAGTGCCAGACTGGCTATCAGCGATACACAGACCGACAATGAAAGCGGGGAAAACAGGTATTTTGCTGTGCCTTGAAGCAGGAAAACCGGCACAAAGACAATACATATGCACAGGGTCGACAGGAAAGTAGGAGTGCCTACTTCACCGGCCCCGCCAATAATGGCCGTTTCCAGGGGGCCGCCCAAACGCAGATGACGCTCGATATTTTCGATTACGACCGTGCCGTTATCGACCAGAATGCCGACCGCAAGCGCAAAACCGCCAAGAGTCATGGTATTGAGCGTCTGTCCGCCGATATACATCACCAGAACGGCTGTGATGATAGACATCGGAATGGAGGCAAGAATAATGAGCGTCAGCCTCCAGTTGCCGAGGAACAGCAGGATCATCAGGGCCGTCAGGCCTGCTGCCATCGTGCCGGCCATAACGACGCTGTTGAGCGCTGCTTTGACGAAAAGCGATTGATCGAAAATCGCTTTAATGGAAACGCCTTTTGGCAGGACTTTCTCGATGTCCGGCAGTGCTTTCCGAACGCCGTCGATGACAGCCAATGTCGATACGCCGCCTGTCTTGCGGATGGTCATAAGGGCGCCCGGTTTTCCATTTACGGAAACCGAGTTGGTTTGCACCTGAAAGCCATCATGCACATGCGCAACATCGCGCACGAAAACTGTTTTTCCACGCACTTCCTTAACCGGGAATGCGTCGATTTCCTGGATGATATCAGGGCTGCTGTTCATCGTAAGCGTGTAGTCCCTGGAACCTATCTTGACGTCACCCGCCGGTAGAATCACGTTTTGATGTTGCAACGCGTTGCTGACATCTGAGGGTGACATGTGACGCGATTGCAGCGCCTGCATGTCGAGGTCGACCATGATGACGCGTGGTTTGCCTCCATAGGGATAAGGCACCTCCGCCCCGTGAACGACGGCGAGATCGGGACGGATAATATTCTGGCCTATGTCGTTCAGCTTGGTATCCGGCAGGGAATTGCTGGACAGGCTCAACTGAATGATCGGAACATCCGTCGCGCCATAGCGCAGGACCAGCGGCGGCGTGATATTGGGCGGCATATATTTGAGCACGGCCAGCGCACTGCTCGCTATTTGCGATACCGCGCGGGTTACATCCGCGCCTTCATGCAAAAAGACTTTCTCGACGCCAACGCCATTGTAACTGGTTGCCTCTATGCGCGAAATATCATCTACAAGCGAGGCCATCTGCCGTTCGTGGAGCGTCAGGATGCGGTTCTGAATATCCTTCGCGTTCATGCCGTTATACGTCCAAACGACGCTGACGACCGGAATATTGATTTCAGGAAAGATATCCACCGGCATACGCGAAGCTGCGCCAATACCCAATAAGCATATCAGGATCAATGCCGCGACCAATGTATGGGGCCGCTTGAGAACAAAAGTAACTACCGACATGGAATCTCCAATGATGAAGGGACGCACGGGGAAATAGACCCAAAGGCCGCAGTCTTCCATGCTTTTGGTGATCGCAGCGCGCCCTTCAAACAACGTGGAGGCAAATCATACCGGAAATAGAAGTCCCTCGAAACTGTGGCCTCCCACAAATTAATCCTAACTCTAACTATCGATTCGGTTATATTCAACATTCCAACCCCAACGGCAGATCTTTTTTTGCCTGTAAGTCACAGAAATTATTATAATTGTTACCTATTCCCAGTAGTGTGGCCCCTCCCAATTGAATCGGCAACAAAGCTTTTCAGCATAACCCGGGCAAAGTTAAGGGAAGATTAAAGATCAATTAGAAGATTCTAATGCGAGGCTGCGAGTCACTGGCCTGGAAGGCGGCAGCAAGTAGTTGGAAGCGGGGAGCGTGGGTTGTTCTAATAAATCGGGTAGAACCAGAAAGAAGTGGGTCCATTGCCGCCTCCGCTGGCCATCCCCTGATACGACCAGGCCATAAAGACTGCTTTGGATGGCAGTCTTAGCATGGCGTGAAAAGGGATTGACTCGAATGAGTCGCGATTGGTGGCCAGCCCGTCCGATTCGAGGACCCTGCCGTTTTCATCCAAAAATACGGCACTGAGGCGAAAATACTCCAGGTCGGTATAGCCTATCCAGAAATAGGCAAAGCGGACTTTGCCGGACAGGTCTATTTGGCTTTGATCTCTAGAATATCTGTACTCTACGGTAAGGTCCGGCCCTTTCCACAGTCCGGAGTAGCTGGGTTGGGCAATGGAAAGACGATCCGCCGGAGGAACAAACCCGGCGCTCGCGGTATCAGCGGAGATCTGCAATCCTGCGATGCAGAGAACCAAAGCGATCAGGGATAAAAGAAAGCGAGATGGTATTTTCATTTAGAATTCCAGTATGCAAGTTAATCTCACTATAAAGTAAACTGCAGTTGAGGGAAAATCATCCGGCAAAATCAGCGCCGGTTTCAAAAAATCGCAGCGGCAAATGGCCATCGAAGGTAACTGCAACATGAATGCAAATTGCATTTACCCCCTGCGTCCTGCTTGGGTCCTGAAAATTGAGAGTGAACAAACAAGAAGGCAATGCTTGATCTTTACTGCTTCAACCATACGTAGGTGACGTAGCCTCCTGAAATAAGGAAAAGGATAATGAGAAAAGGAATCCATCCCTTAAAAAACTCCGGCCACGCCGATCCAATGACTATACCGAGGGAAAGCAGGGCAATCTTGAAGATACCCGCCTGCCACCACTTGAACGTAAAATCCTTGAATATGTACACTTGAAACTCCCTAACCGGCTTTATAATCGCTCATTAAAGTCATCTGAATTATATCGCTCCCGTTGGACTTGCCACGCCCGGCTCGATGAAAAAGACTATTCACGCCAGGAAACGATCGACTTGCAGGCATCCTCCTCCAATCGATCCGGCCGGATTCTTTCGCGGGTCCCTCAAACCGGCAGCGCCCGATCACCGGGGCCTTTTCATGGCCCTGGAGCATCGCGACAGTATTGATAACGCCTCGAAGGGCTGTTCTATCTCAGGGAAGGAAGGGACCCCCCGTGATTCGATGAACTCCTTGCACTCATCCTCGTAATGCTTGTCGCCGCTAAAGGTCACAAAAACCGGTTTTTCCGGATACTTCCCTGCCAAATCCACTATGAAGTCAAACGGCGGTACGCCGGTATCTTCGGTCAGCATTAGCACTGCGACAACGGCATCAATATTCGGGTCCTTCAGGACAGCTTCCATGCCCTCCCTGTAACCGAACTCAACCCCATGCACCGAAGCCGAAGCCCAGATATCGACGGGATTTCTCATCCTGATAAATGGAGGGCTGATTTGCTGAATCCTCGCCAGTGCCTCCGGTGTGAGGTCAGGCACTTCGAGCCCCAAACGGACGCAGAGGTCCGCCAGACTAACCAGCATAGCGCCGGACGGGGCGAGGAAACTTATTCGTGGTCCCTTCGGCAAAGGCGCCATCGAAAGGGCCTTTCCGGCAAGGATCAGTTGTGAGTAATCCCGTATTCGAACAATGCCCGCCTGACGAAGCAAGCCGTCAACCAGGCGGTCCTCGGCGCCCATGGCCGCTGTATGCGCGACGGCGGCATGCCTTCCCGCTTCGGTGGCGCCGCTTTTGAGCACGACAACCGGCTTGAGTCTGGTCACCTCCCTGGCCACCTCCAAAAAGCGTCCCGGCCGCTTGATGCTTTCGAGGTACATGATGATCGCACTTGTGTGTGGATCTTCGGCCAGATACTCGAGGGCGTCACTCTCGTCGATATCGATCTTGTTCCCCAGACCGATAACCCGGCTAACGCCGAAATGCTCGGCCGTCAGGATGCGTTTCATGGTATGGGTGGCAAAATTGCCCGTCTGTGCCACATAGGATACCTTGCCGGGCCTGATCCTGCCGAGGGGGAAAAACGTGGAAGTGAATCGATGCGGCGTTGAGGTGTGACCTGATGTATTCGGGCCCATCACACGGACCCCCGTCTTTTTGATAATATCGACGATCTCATCCTGAATCCTGACGCCGGATTCGTCGACCTCGGCAAAACCGCCGGCAGACAGTACGATGTGTTTGATTCCCTTCTTTGCGCATGCCCGGAGCGCACCGGGCGTATCTTTAGCTGGAAGGATGATGACGGCCAGGTCGATTCCCTCCGGCAAACTGTCTATAGAAGCATAAACAGGCAAGCCTAGGATTTCCCCTCCTTTTGGATTGACCAGGAAGAGTTTGCCCGCATAGGCATTGGCCAGGATATTCTTTATCACATCATTTCCGGGCTTGTGGGCGGTTGCAGAGGCCCCGACAATTGCTACGCTTTCCGGTTCGAAAAAGGGACCGAGTTCTTTTTTCATTGTCCATTCTCCAAAGTATTTGTGTGCGTGGCTGAAGAATCCGTGCCTGACTCGATTCGGTCATGCAGCCGGAAGAGGAGACCTCGCGCTGAGAACCACGAGAGCGTCTACTGCCACAGGTTTTCCGTCCGGCCGAATCTTGAGGGGGTTTATATCGACCCCGATCACCTCCTCATGTTGGAGCCCTATCTCACCGAGCGCAACCAGGGTCCGGCATAAAACATC
Source organism: Syntrophobacteraceae bacterium (assembly GCA_052147195.1). GTDB lineage: Bacteria > Desulfobacterota > Syntrophobacteria > Syntrophobacterales > Syntrophobacteraceae > SbD1. The sequence goes on along the minus strand of JBKQLC010000206.1, from coordinate 16,309 downwards.
CAGGTCCACAGCAGCTTCTCCCCTGAAGGGTTCAACGATCTTTCTCCCGCGAATCTCAGCGATCATGTCCCGGGAATCCGCAGTGGTCAGGGGTGCAATCCGAAAGACGATGTCTTCGAGGACCTCCGTCAGGATTCCGCCGATACCGAACATGACGCATACACCGAATTGAGGGTCTCTCATCAGTCCGCAAACGATTTCCCGGCCGCCTTTAACCATTTCCTGAACCAGCAAACCTTCGCTGCCTCTAATCTTAAGAAGGCGCTCGCCCTCTTTTCTCACTTCGTGCTCATTGCCGAGGTTAAGGGCCACGCCTCCCACCTCAGTTTTATGGGACAGGCCCGCTCCTGAAGCCTTCAAGACAACGGGAAATCCAATTCCTGAAGCCAGTGAAGCAGCTTCGGCGGCATCCCGGGCAATAACCTCGTGCGTTACCGGGATGCCAAAGCTCGACAGCAGTTGTTTGGATTCGTGCTCGCTGAGAGTAGACCGTCCTTCTGCCAGGGCTTTCTCGATCAGGTTCATAGACTCCTCCATCTATGCGGCATTTGTTTAATGTCGGATTGTGCCCCGGAAGACTTCCGGAACAACCCAAAGAGCCCGCAACGGCTTCTTCGAGCTACGGCAAATATAATGTGAATCTTGAGGCACGAAAGGCCAGGTATGAGTAAAAATCATTTTTGGCAAAATTATGGCTGACATTCAGGCGAAGGAGGGCATTTTATTAAAATACTTGCCAATCCAAACTCTCCAGTCCACCGAACTGCAAATCGGGGTTCTTGAAGCAATAACCCCCGAGAAAATAGCGGATGCCTCCCTACTGGACTAGGCGAAGGCATTCAAGGTTTTGAAAGAAGCAACGCTGAGGATCAAAGGAGAACCCTTCAGAATCACAGGCTTACTCGGATAACTACCCCCCGATACTGAGATCGTTAGTACAGCGAACGGACACAAAAGGGAGTTCCGCAGCTTCCACCATCAACAATATTATTTCTGTGCAGTACATTTTGTGTTAAGATTGCCAACGCTGATTATCTTATTTCCTTGACATTTAGAGGAACTAAAAATTACTTTGTTCTTATCATTTTTATACAAACGAATACCTTTTCCATGTTCTTTGCAAGCCCCAGCCTTAGTATTTACAGTCCAGTCGTATTCAACATCGTAGTCTCCGGTACCATTTTCCGAGCAGGTAATACTGGCAACACCTTTGATAAAACTTTTAGAGCAAGTAGAAAAAGCAAATGCTGATGTGGAAAACATTCCGAGAACCAGTATGCTCAAAAACACTATAACCAGCTTGAACATTTGTGTATCTCCATTCCCATTAAATATTAATGATTCGTAATTGCGATAAGTTCTTAAATAGTAAACAGTATCGGATATCATTGCTCGTAACATCTAACAATTACATTATCTTGTAAAGAAATGTGTAAGTCAAACAGCATTTTGAGGCGAAAATTAGAAAATAATCTACTGCAAATTTAGGGCCTCGCTTCGCAAAAGAAAACGCAGGGACAAATAGCGAATGAGCTTGGAATTCGCCATGTTACCCTGCGCCCGCCGAATGGCTGACCTTCAAGCGAAGCAGGGTATTTTGTTAAAGAGGATGCCTCCCTGCTGGAGCTTGCTGAGGCATTCAAGATTTTGAAGGAAGCAGAACGCGGGCTAAAAGGTGAGCCCTTCAGGATTGCGGGTTTGCCTGGTTATCTCCCGGCGATTGAGAAAGAGGATGAAAAAGACCGGCATGCAAGCGCTGAGGAGGCTATCTCCGGATGATTACTCCCCGCCAGGATGCGCATGTAAGATTTCGGAATAGCTGTTAGCTACTGGGTTTTGCCATGAGTCCGCGCTCAGTCAAGCAGGTGGCGATGCTGGCGTCTCCGTCTCTTCGTGCCGTGTGTCCTTATGATCCGATTGTCCTCCATTCATCACGAACGAGACCCCCAAAGTAACCAGAAAAACGAAAAAAAACGCCCTTGCAACCCATGCTGTTTCTTCGGGCAACACCCAAAATCCCAATACCCCTGTGAAGATCGTCAAAATTAGAAAGGTTATTGACATCGAAAGAAACATGTCAGCCTCCCTATAAAGAGCAGGTCATGACCTTGGCCCTGGACAGTGTTAGTAATAACTGCCGGTGCTTCATCCTTCGATTTCATAGAGCGCAACGCATGTTATCCATGGACTTACCGAGGCCGAACTCAATTTAGAATATAAGCATGATTTACTCTGAAATCAACGCCAGGAAAGCATCCTAGGCATTTGGCTGAGTAATTCCGGCGCCATTGCTTCTCATGACCGGCCAGGAGATTTCTCCAGTCCTCAGTTCCTTTGGTTGGGACGAAGATCCTCTTTTGTGCCTTCATAGAACCCTATTTCCTGTTCTAATGACCTGCTCGGCGGAGCAAAACGAGTCCGGCAAGCCCTAGTCCCGGCCCTTCGGCTTCCATTCTCTCGCCAGGCGCCGGGCCTCGGCGATCTGTGCTGGTGTCATCTTCTCGGCGAGACTGTCTCTGAAATCTCCGGCGTAATCTTCTGCATACGTATCGTTCTCGTGTGCTGCCGCCAAATCAAACCACATATACGCCTGTATGAAATCCTGCGGCACACTCTTACCGTCGGTGTACGCCCAGCCCAATTCAAATTGTGCTTCGTCATCCCCCTGCTCAGCCGCCTTGCGATACCATTTTATCGCCTCGGCGTGGTCCTGCGGCATGCCTTGACCGTTGGCGTAAATCCCTCCCAGTTCACGTTGTGCGGGAGGAAATCCCTGTTCAGCCGCCTTGCGGAACCATTTGACGGCCTCGGCCAAATCCTGCGGCACGCCTTGACCTTCGGCGTACGCCAGGCCCAATTCAAATTGTGCCTCGTCATCTCCTTGCTCGGCCGCCCTGCGGTACCATTTCACAGCCTTGACATAGCTCTGAGGGACGCCGTGTCCCAGATAATACATCTCTCCCATATAACCTTGTGCATCAGCATCTCCGTGCTCCGCCAAGGGCTTGAACTCTTTATAAGCCTTGGCATAATCACCTCTGTCATAAGCCGCCTTGCCTTCATTATAACCGGCATAAGCAGGGGCTGCGAATCCTACGAGTACAGCCACAAAAAGCAGTAATTTAAATCTTGTCATTTGTGCCTCCTCGATCTGGCGGGCATCAAGGGGAAAGAGCAAAGCAGGAGAACCTGGTGCTGGAGGCATATTACAGTCACGTTCCGGTTTCGCAAGAATATTTTTGGACGGAATCTTTTTGAAGAGTGTATTCAGGTGCAAGACGCAATGGCATACATATCGAAGCGCCCTTCACCAGAAGGCTGATAATTAGCCTTCTAGCTTGAAAATCCGTAGGAATGCCCGATTTCTCAAGAGCAGCCCGGTACACATTCCTTGAGCAAGAGAGAGCGCCCCGGAGAGGCAGGAGTCAACTAATTTTCAGGCAAACCGGCTTGGCTCAGTTGTGCTCTCGTGTATTTTTAAATGAGATATCGGGCCAATCTTCGATAAGAAAACCAAGGCGCCATGTATTGGGAGCAAGATAGGCCAGGTGCCCTTCCGAATCATGGGCTAAATTAGCAAAGTGTTGCCGCTCAAAATCCTCGAACCTTTTCTTGTCATCATAGTCAATCCAGCGGGCCGCAGAAAAGCCCGCCGGCTCGTAGACCGCATCTACGCCGTATTCGACCTTGAGCCTGGTCACGGTCACATCGAATTGCAAGGCGCCTATGGCGCCGAGTATGTAGTCCGAGCCCATGAGAGGGCGGAAGTACTGTACGGCGCCCTCCTCAGCCAACTGAGTCAAACCCTTTTGAAGCTGTTTTACCTTCAATGGGTTCTTCAGGAGCACTCGCCGGAAATGCTCCGGGGCAAAATTGGGGATTCCGGTGAAGCGCAGAGGTTCTTTGTCTGTGAAAGTATCTCCGATCTTGATGGTTCCATGATTGTACATACCGATTATGTCCCCTGCATATGCCTCTTCGACATTGGTCCTGTCCTGGGCCATAAAGGTGGTGGCATTGTTCAGGGTGATTTCCTTCCCTAGCCTGTGATGAATGACTTTCATTCCCCTGGTGAACTTCCCGGAGCAGATCCTCAAGAATGCAATCCGGTCCCGGTGAGCGGGGTCCATATTGGCTTGAATTTTGAAAACAAATCCTGAAAAAGGCTCCTCAAAGGGGGAGACTTCTCTTGTCACCGCGGGTCTCATTCCTGGCGCCGGTGCCATTTCAATGATGGCGTCGAGCAATTCCCTGACCCCAAAATTGTTGAGAGCACTGCCGAAGAATACCGGCGTCTGGTTTCCCCTGAGATAATGGTCCATCTCGAATGGATTGGCAGCCCCTTCGAGTAATTCCACGTCCGCACGCAGTTCATCGGCCTGGCGTCCCAGCAGTTTGTCCAGCTTTGGGTCAGCCAGATTTTTGATCAGAACTCCCTGCTGCTTTCGAGTTTCCTGGTTGCGTGGAAAAAGGTGGAGTTCCCTGCGGTAGAGATTGTAGACCCCTTTGAAACTCTTCCCCATGCCGATAGGCCAGGAGAGCGGCGTACACTCGACCTGGAGCTTGTCTTCTATCTCCGCCAGGATATCCAGCGGCCCCATACCTTCCCGATCCATCTTGTTGATGAAGGTGATAATGGGGGTGTTGCGCATTCGGCAGACCTCCATCAGCTTCTCTGTCTGCGACTCCACTCCCTTCCCGCTGTCAATGACCATGAGCGCGCTATCGACCGCAGTGAGAACTCTGTAGGTGTCTTCCGAGAAATCCTGGTGCCCGGGAGTATCGAGAAGGTTCATCTCAAACCCCCTGTGGGAGAATTTCATGACCGACGTGGTGACGGAGATGCCTCGCTCTTTCTCGATGGCCATCCAGTCGCTTGCGGCGTGACGGGCGGCCTTACGCGCTTTGACAGCTCCGGCTATTTGAATGGCTCCGCCAAAGAGGAGCAGTTTTTCCGTTAATGTTGTCTTGCCGGCGTCGGGATGACTGATGATCCCAAAGGTCCTGCGCCGGTTGATTTCTTTGTGATTGGGTTGATTCATTTGATCTCTCTCCGGGAAAACGGCCAATATTTAGAGCAGTCAATGCTGGATAATTCCCGCACGTTGCCTGGTTCAGGCCCGTGACGGTAAAAATGTCAGACAATCTCGGAATGCGGGCGGATACGGCGGCGCTTTGCGGTTAATCAACAATAAAGCAGGTGGGCCTCTTCAATCAGGGCGGATTTCCATGCATTGGATGGACTGATCCGGACAGGCGAGAAAAGAGAGGACACGGGCAATCATTCTTGAAAGAAGTCGAAGTCACTAAACCTGGGTTCTCCTAAACGAAAGTATCTGCTCACAGGCAAACTCAAGCAGCCATTATTTTCAGCAGTATAATGTAAACATCTGCCCCTGGTCAACAGTGGAAGGCGAAAGCAGTTCACCTGAACGATTTGCGGCCCCGGAAAATTCGTCATCGGGGTCGGAGCGCAAGCTGCGAGACGAGCATATTGCGAAGTGGGCAAAGTGCAGAGCCGATAGTAAATCCAAAATGGGCAAATGATAGAAAAGGGCTTAACGCCTTACGGCTGACCCCTTGAATTTACTGGCGCGGCTGGGGCGGCTCGAACGGTCGGCCTACGGACCGGTAGTCTTTGACCCCGAGCTTCACCAACTCTTCATCAGTACGATAAATTGCCGAAATAACTCAATTTGAATTTTCCGGATTTTGGCAGATTTCGCAAAAATTTTCTCACACAGATTCTCACACGGGCAGATGCCCTTGTAGCGCTTGTCCACCATCCACATTAATTGCGGAGGCATTTCTTAGTGATGTCCGCCACCCCCAAAGCCGCCGCCTTGGGATCCTCTCATACCGCCATCACCTCTGGGGCTATCGTGGGACCCGCTGCGATATCCGCCGCCGGGAGAATAACGCGGTGATGGAGCGCCGTTGAACGTCCGCCCGTCGTAAGACTGAGACCGGGGAGCCGCGACTGAGCCGGCTCGTGGACTGGATGTTGAACTCTCTAGATCCTTCGTGGCACTACCTGAATCTCGCATGATTCTATCATTATCCAGCGTCGGCCCTGAAGATGTAAGGTTTTGCGCCGCTGACGAATCGGCTGTGTTTGCGGTGTTTGCCCTTGCTCCGGTTTGTCGGTTTGTTATTGCGCTTGCGCGTGTAGTTGCATCGATCCGGCTCACCGTGCCATTTGCATTTGTTACATGATTAGTAATGGGGTTGTGGTGACGGTTCCTGTCGAAATCGACCAGGATGAAGAAGCCTCTGAACCCGTATCCTCCCCACCGGAAAGGGCAGGGGACCCAATCATAGAGATAGCCATATGCGAAGGGGGGCGGATAATAAGTCACGATAGGAGGTTTGCTGTCGTCGTAGTAGTCCTCGACAACAGAGGGTTCCACATATTCGGAAGCCTCCGGAGCAGGAGCGGCAGAACGTGACTGGTATTCAGAGTTGGACTCATAACCCGCTTTGACCGGAAGATTCATTGCGATGCTGACATTGTCCACGATGCCGGCTGCATCGGTTTCTGAAATCTGGAGATACCCCGAAGACGCCGCTATCGCTACGCTTTCCCTAACCTCGGCAATGATGTCGGGCGTCATTGGATAGTCGGCAATCCATCCGTTTCGAGGCATAATGTTGATCGAAGCCAGATAGCTTTCTCCAGCCGCTTTATCGTGCGACGAGGTTAAATTGAAGGCGGTTGCCAGCTCCGCGGCAAATTCGCCTTCCCGCACCAGGGGTTGTTCAATAGGAGGAGGTCCGAAGGGTGACCTTTTATTGTTTACCGCTGCCGTGTGTTGCGCCAGAACGAGACTTGCGACAAGGTCTTTATATCGAGACTGCAGATTGTTGTATTCACCCTCCAACTTCTGTAAAGAATTTTGCAATTCAACATTCTCATCTGACAAAAATTTGTTATCTTTAAGAGCGGTCAGGATCTGTTGGTCTGTATCGTTAGATTGCTTTTTATAGATAGCATGCCCGATTAAGAAAGTCGCTGAAACAGATAACCCAATCAGGCACACAAGCCAAACCAGCAAAGTAATGGGACGCACGCTAACGGTCCTTTTCGTTTTTTCTCCCAGCATAACGGCTCCTGAGCCGTGAAATATCGGTTAAACCGTAATCCGGACCACCTTCCGGAGTTCCGATTACATCAATATTTAAATGTCCGGGAAGAAACTTTCTTTCATGTCTGATGATACAGGAATATTGTGGGAAGTCGCGTTAAATATCGTTTATTACACGTAAAATTTTGTTAAGGAGGTCTCGATAACTCGAGACCGGACGTCAACCTCTCAGCCGGGAACAACTTTAGTTTCTCTCCCCTGGTAAGGTTAAAACGACTCAACCAGGCAAGGCTCCCGCGGGCGTCTTGAACTGCATCATCGATCGATTTCGCTCACTCCTTCCAACCTCAGGTTAACCGGCGGCTCGCTCTGTCCTTGCTTCCAGTGACCCGGTGCGGTATATTTTGCCTTCCCCCACAAACTTCCATTGAATTTGCCCGGATTCATCAGGATTTCACGCTTATTTCAAAGGAGCCATCCATGACTCTCACCAAAGCCCAAATTGTGGAAGCACTCTTTGCCAAAAATATTTTCACAAAGATTCAGTCGGCCCAGATAATAGACACCCTTTTCGAGCTGATTAAACAGTCCTTGGAAAACGGTGAAGACGTTCTCATTAGTGGCTTTGGGAAGTTTTCAGTAAAAGAGAAGCGTCAGCGTAACGGTAGAAACCCTCAGACGGGCGAGCCCATGACTCTGCCGCCCAGAAAAGTGGTGACATTCAAGTGCTCTGCTGTTCTGAGGGCCCCAATGAACGGGCAGGATGACTGAGGATTGCGCATCCAACGCAGTCTCGCCCGAAGAAAAATCAAACCTGTCGAAGGTAGGTAAATTCCGGCTGATCGACAAAAGCCGCAACGCTGAGATCGTGAAGCGGCGGATATTTGACCGGGAGCGGATTGAAGGAGTCGTTTTGATCTGCTGGGGGCAGCCTCGCCATCGGAAATGGATCTGTTCCCGCTTGATGTGGAAAACCGGCAATAGTGCGCAACTGTTCGAGAGAAGCTTCAAGGAGATTGATGTTTTATGAGAGCAATTAAGACACCTGTTACTGCTCCCGGGGCGAAAATCATCGATAATTTGGAGATTGCCCTTATATGCGTAGCTTTGCTCTGGGCTATTTATCTTCTGAACCTGGTTTTACCCTTCGATTTGCGAATTTACGGCATCAAACCCCGGTGTATCTCAGGTTTGTCAGGTCTCCTGTTTGCACCTTTCCTGCATCAGAATATCGGGCATCTGTTTTCAAATTCCCTGGCTCTTGCCCCCTTACTCTTTTTTTCATTGGCGTACAGCAGGCAACTCACTTTGAAGGCCGTCATTTTCATCGCTCTGATCGGCGGGGCAGGTATCTGGATTTTTGGTCAGAGCCATACGATCCATATAGGAGCAAGTGGCATAATCTTCGGTTTGATCGGCTACTTGCTCGCTATTGGCTTCTTCCGGCGAGAATTATTGGCGCTCATGGTTTCCTTGTTGGTAGCCTTTTATTATGGGTGGGCCTTGTTTTCCTTGTTTATAGTATTGCCTGGAGTGAGCTGGACCGGGCATTTCTTTGGGTTCGCGGCAGGTGCGCTTGCCGGCTGGTTGACGAGACACGATGGAGTGTAGGAACAAGAATGATGACGAAAAAGCGATGGATGCACGTACCGCCCAAGCCGCCCTAAAAGTTCCATTTCTGCATCACGCCAATACCGCCTGCTGGGGCGTCCCTGGTTCCATGGAGTTGCTCGTCAATTATTAGTTGGTCCCTTGCCGTCTGCGGCACGATGTAATCATAGTCAGGAGTCGATACCAGAGGCTGCACGACACCGCCCCCCAGGGGGAAGGGAACCATGTCATCAGTGACGCATTTGAACTCTCCTTCAAGAGAGCATGCTAATAGTCCGAAGAACAATGCTAACATATGTATTGGTTTTCGAATCATTATCGTTTCTCCGTGGTTATCCAGGGTTCAATATTCGATTCGTACCAAACATAAGCATTCGTGAGGCCAAAAGAAATAGAGCTGGGGATGGCAAACCGCATTTCACACCCTCGAGATCGCAAATTGCTTCCAATAGCTCTTCTCGTGACCTCACAACCCAATCGCGCGAACACTTGATCGTCGCATTAATTACGGCGTCTTCACTATCCCCTGCCCGGCGGCAATCAGTTCTGATCCCGATAATTTTGGGTCTTCCGGCATACGCGTACCTGGACGGTTTGTACGCGAAGCCTCGTTTTTTGACGTCAAAGAACGCGAAGAAGCGGTAGCGCCGTCTTCCACGGCGGCGCAAAAGAACAGGTTTTCTGGCGTTAAGATATCCGGTCTCCCATGCAGTACAATCATCCACCGCAGCACTTCATGTCCCTGAGGGACACCCCAAACCATGAAAAGACCCGTAGGATGGGTGCAGACCGGTAGGATGGGTGCAGCGAAGCGCAACCCATCAAGTCTTTTCGAACCAGTTCTTCATGTCTCATTGGGACATCTTCACGTCTTCGCGTGAAAGACTCTCTTTTCGGAACAGTTGTTCATGTCCCTTCTGGACACCCTGAAACCATGAAAAGGCGTGTAGGGTGGGCTAAGCGGGGCGAAGCCCACCGAAACTTTTCGGAACAGATCCATCGAGAAGCCTGATCATCGGCTCGGCATCATCCAGATGTGATTTACAGCGGGATAAAATCTCATCCGGGACGAACCCGCAATGCCCTTCGAGATCCTTTGGCGGTCAGGTTGACGCGTTATTCGTATTTTCAATAATTGCATTTTGGTGGATTGTAGTTATTAAAAGAGGAGGTCAGGTTTCCGAAACAGATCCACATAAGCCGTTAACTCTTTTTTCACAGGAGGCCGTTATGAGTGTTCGAGTGATTATCGAAAGGCAAGTTGAGCCCGGGCAGGAAGCCAGATTACGGCTTTTTATGACCCAGTCTCGGACGAAAGCCATCAAGGCAAAAGGCTATATCTCCGGAGAAACGCTCAAGGCTTTGGACGACCCGAGCAAATTCATAGTCCTCAGCAACTGGAGCAGTGCGGAAGATTGGAATGCCTGGGTAAAGGACCCGGAGCGTGTCAAACTCCAGCAGGAATTGCAACCCTTGCTCACAGGCAAGGAAAAATGCACTGTGTATACGCACCTTTGAGCACTGGTCCCTGATTGCTGCCCATCCCGAAATAAGACGCAGGCACAACGCAGTCCTCAATTCAGAAATCGGCAATTTTCTGCCAGATCGCTTCCACGCACAGAAACGGGGGATGGCAAACCACATTCCACGCCCTCGCGAAAACGGCATTATACTAATCGGCACAAAATAAAGTGAGAAGGAAGAGTGCGTTCAAAGTGGGTAGCGAGCCACGAAGGACACGAACCGGATAGAGTGGTGGAATAGAGTCAACCATTCGGTTTACGACACCGGATCATCTCGGTTCGAGCCTACGTTTCGAGATGAACAGGAGGAATTCCATGAGCCCTAGACAACAGATCGACGCAAAAGAATGGGTAAAAAATGCAGTCGCCTTTTATAAGTCTTCGGGTAAAAGGATCGCTTTGGCGGCATTCACGGACCCCTACGGGATGTTTGTTCAAGCTGAGCTCTATATCTACGTCCTGAATCCCAGGGGGACTATGTTGGCCCACGGGATAAATGAAAAATTCGTGGGGGAGGAATTCATAGAACTCATGGACTCCGACGGGAAGAAATTTATCCGGGAGATCGTCGAAACCGCAAATGCCGATGGCAGTGGCTGGGTGGACTACAAATGGTATCATCCGGTAATCAGGGAATGGCTTCCTAAGGCTGCCTATTTTGAGAAAGTCGATGACTTGATCATTGTAAGTGCCGTCTACAAGCAATAAGCCGGAAGCCGGATAAGTGCCCCCGGCACTCGAGTATCCGGGGGTAACACTGACTGCAAATGGATGTGAATGTAATAAGTCTAAAAGTCGAAGGGCGGGCGGATAGACCAGGCGTCTGCCGCCTGCCCATAAGATGCCGAAGATGCCTCGCCTGATAGATCCTGCATCATTTTCTGACCTCCACATTTCCTCACTGGACAATCTGGGCGCCCATCGAGCGCGACTCCCGGGGGGGTTGTATGCAGGCATTCACTCCATCCCCGACTGGCCTATCCTCGCATCCGTAGACCCAGTGGGTCTGTGCGACAAGAGGCTCCCAAAACTCTATTTGCTGCGAAACAACAGGCTCCATCTCTCCCTCGGCTACCAGCACCCACTTGCCCGGCCTGAAGAAATAGAATGCAAGAGCCAGCACAAGGAAGGCTGCAAAAATTCCGATTATGGGCAGAAACGTCAGTCCCAGCGCGATCAGGATCAACCCAATTATAGAAAGGACTATTCCGACGATAATGCATGCCACCCTTTCCGCTATTGTGACCTTTGTTCTCATCCCTATCTCCTTTGCTGTTTTGCGGCTTTTGCAAATCTTCCCTGCTTGAGGGCGCACGAAGCGTCATCACACGATCTTATGGCTGCTATGTAGCACACGGTGGTTTCCGGAAGGTTACTCTCGACGGGGGACAACAATTGAGGATTGGATCGTTCTGGTTTATAATTTTAAGGAGAGCGATTTTACGCTCGTTTTTGGATGGACTTTCTCACAAACTGTTAAATATCGTTTATAAAAGTGGCCTGGGTGGAATGCCGCACCGAGGTCCCGTTGACCACCCTGTTGGATGGTGCAAAATTGCCCGTACTGAAATTTTCGAGTTATTTGCCCCCGCCCTTTTTCGCCAATGGGCATTTTCAAACCATTTTCGCAAACATCCGTCGAGTACCCGATGTTAACTATCAGCGGAAGCGGCTCATCACTTCCGACAATGACTTTCTCGATATTGACTCTTGTATCATTGGATCGGATCGAACGGCGATCGTCAGCTACGGGTTAGAGGGAAATTCCCATCGGCCGTACGTTTTGGGCATGGTGCGGGTATTGATTCGTAATGGTTGGAACGCTGTGGTTTGGAACTTTCGGGGGTGTAGCGGAGAACCTAATAAGAAGCTGCGTTCTTATCACTGCGGTGATACGGAAGATCTGAACACCGTTCTCCGGTTTGTTCTTAAAGAAGCAAATAGCCGCAAAATTGCCATGATAGGATTCAGCGCGGGCGGAAATATGCTGATGAAATTTCTTGGTGAGCAAGGTGCCGGGATCACCCCATATGTTTCAGCAGCGGTGGGGATCTCCGTGCCCTGTGATTTAGCGGGATCTGCGCAAAAATTGGCAATGCGTTCCAATCGAATTTACACCATGCGTTTTCTGCTGATGCTTCGTGGAAAACTACGTATTAAAAAGCAATTATTTCCTGGTTTAATTCCGAACCATATTAACGGAATTAAGAGTTTGATCGATTTCGATTCTGCTTATACAGCGCCGGCGCATGGGTTTAAAGATGCTTATGATTACTATGATAAGAGCAGTTGTCTCCCATATTTGGAAAACATAAAAATACCCTCGCTACTGTTGAATGCACTTGACGATCCGTTATTGTCTCGTTCCTGCTTTCCTTTTTCCCGGGCTGAATCAGCTCCACAATTGTACCTGGAAACACCGCCTCATGGCGGGCACGTTGGTTTCGTTTCCTTCAACGATCGGAATGAGTATTGGTCGGAAACACGGACGCTGGAGTTTATCAACGATCATGCCCTATAACATTGTGGAGGGAAGATATGCCGATGCTCTTTGAAACCACAACGATAAAAAGCATGTCCTTGACCAACCGGTTCGTACGTTCGGCCACATGGGAGGCAATGGCAAACGAAGATGGCTCATGCTCCCCAAGGCTTACCGATCTCATGGTCCGGCTTGCAAAAGGGGGAGTGGGACTGATCATTACAAGCCATGCATATCTTGGCAGGGAAGACAAGGCCAGACCCTGGCAGCTAGGTATTTACAGCGATGAACTTGTCCCGGGACTGGCCGCCATGGCTGAAGCCGTCCATAATGCAGGCGGGAAGATCGCTGTCCAACTGGCTCATGGAGGATGCCTTGCCGACCCGGATCTCACGGGGCGGATGCCCCTGGGGCCGTCGGCCATGAAGGGTGAAGGTATGCCCAATTGCCGTGAGATGACCGGTGATGATTTTCCAATGGTTGCGGAAGCTTTCGGCAAGGCTGCGGCCCGGGCTCAGGCGGCAGGGTTCGATGGGGTCCAGATACACGCTGCCCACGGCCATTTGCTCAGTGAGTTTCTCTCGCCGTTTTTCAACAGGAGAATTGATCGATATGGCGGAAGCGTCGAAAACCGGGCAAGACTCCTCCTGGAAGTTGCGCATAATATCAGGGGTAAAGTTGGGGACAGGTTTCCCGTGATGGTTAAGATGAACTCGGAAGACTTTGTCATAGGGGGACTTACCGTGGAAGAGATGCTCGAAGTTGCCTCAATTCTGGAGAGCGCCGGTATCGACGCCATTGAGTTGAGCGGCGGGACCAGGTATTCGGGCGGCTATGCGCCGGTCAGGCTTGGAAGGCTCGATACCGAGGACATGGAAGCCTATTACCTGGAAGCAGCCGTGAAATTCAAGCAAAAGGTCAGGGTTCCTCTAATGCTGGTTGGCGGGATTCGCTCCTATTCGGTAGCGGAACGAATCGTAAAGGAAGGGATCGCAGACTACGTTTCCCTGTCCCGTCCTTTAATTCGAGAGCCCGACCTGGTCAACCGCTGGAAGTCCGGAGACACCGCTAAGGCAAAGTGCCTCTCGGATAATCTTTGTTATGAACCGGCAAAAGCAGGCGAGGGGCTTTACTGCGTTGTGGAGAAGCGTCCCGGGCGGGTATAAAGTCTGCAAATTCTTAAATCAACGGTTGAAGGGATGAGAGGAAACGCTGAATGGGTGGAAGTAAAAAGGTAAGCTCCAGAAAAAGGCTGAGCCCCGAGTGACCTTTGCAGTTGCCCAACTTCACCAGGTTTGGTTCATCTCGGTTTCTTTTCTCAACTTCCCCAAAGAAAGCCTTGCGCTTTTTTCTTTCCGTTGAGTATTTCCCCCGAGCATTTTACTGGGCTTCTGACTCCGACCTCTTGGGGCTCTTGGTTAAGCTTAAAACACAAACAAGGGAGAATGTCAAGGACTTTCTTCCCGGATAAACCAGAAAAGACGAAAAACCGCAGCCCGAAGCTCCTCGCTCGACCTCACGAAGAGCACGAAGGATACACGAAGTGCACGGAGGAAAATCATTGCCGGAGATCTCGTTAGAGAAATGTTTTCGTGTGCTTTGTCTTCTTCGTGTCCGGCCAATACTTTTTTAGGTTCGAAAGGCCACAAAAGTGTTTATCCAGATTGGTTTTCTTTGTGGGTCTTCGTGTTTCCTTCGTGCACTTCGTGACCCCCGGGGGGCCTTCCTGACCGCTCCAAAGGCTAGTCCTACGAAGGGGCGGGAGAACACGAAATTTATACTTGAGCCTATGCTTAGGCTCACCTTTTATGGGTCCGGCGATCATATTGAGCATACGGCCAGCTTAAGTTATGATACAGCATAATGAAATCTGGGTGTCCCAGACGATGTCAGTGCTACTGCGATTTGGGACGTCTTTTGCTCAGAACCCCCATGCTGGAGGGAAAAATGGCTGGTCATGAATTCTGGGCGGTTAACGGAAGCTATGAACATCGAGCGGGAAATGAGGTGGATATCCTCATTGATGGACAGAAGGCTTACAAGGAAATCTCCGATTGTTTTCATAGCGCCAAAAAGTTTATCTATCTGACAATCTCGTATGGCGATCAGAACTTCCTTTTAGTACCTGGAAACCTTGAAGCCTTTTTTTTCGACATCTTGAGGTCTCGCCAAAAAGATGGAGTCGATGTCCGAATGGTCGTGTGGCAGCCTGCCATTAAAACTGCCGATACGATTCCTGATCCTGCTCCGATCAAAATCCCGGGAATCAATGAAGGATCTGGAAGTATTCAAGCCAGATGGGATCGTGCCAAGGGCTACTATGGTCTTGATCGATCATCGCTGGGGCAAATTGAGCCATGCTATTTGCTTTTTCCATCTGAATTGAGCTGTCACCATCAAAAAACTTACATAATGGATGATGGTGGGGATGGCTATCTTGCGTTCGTGGGTGGCATCAATCCGGTTCAATTTTATTGGGATACTCAGGACCATAATGTATTTAATAAAGGTCGGGTTAAATTCGGCGAGGACCCGCTGAAAGGACTGGAAGAGAATCCGCCGCTTCACGACATTTTTTATAAAATTCGAGGGCCGGCTGTTGCCGATGTCCTTGCCAATTTCGTTGAACGGTATAATGGCGCCAGTATTCCCAAGGGCCTGGCATTTGATGAGGTGAGTCCAGTCACAGCAGAGAAGATCCCAGAGGTGCCGGGTGGAATTGAGGTTCAGGTCGTGAGAACCATTGCGCCAAAGACATACAAAACAACGAAAGAACATGGAGAGCAGGGCATCAGGGAACTCTACTTCAACATGCTCGAAGCTGCTGACGCAAAAACTTTAATTTACATCGAAAACCAGTATTTTTTCGATATTGGGATCGTTAAAAGGATTCATGATGCGGCAAATCGAGGTGCCAAAGTTATCGTGGTCCTGACTTGGAAACCGGATGAAGGAATGTTCCAGGGAGAAGTTGAAGCCATCCTCGAAGCAGTCAGCAGCTTCGCAGAGGTTTTCCGTTTGATTAAGGGTCATGAAAATGTGGGCCTCTTCACTTTGGGCAATCACAGGTCTGTCCCTGGAGATCCAAACAAGCTGATCATCAGCGAAACCTATATCCATTCGAAAAATATGGCTGTGATTGGTGATGAATGGGCAATAATGACGGGCGGATCGGCCAACATCGCATTCACGAGCATGTGGTTCCACTCTGAAATGAATATCGCCTTCACTGACATTACCCGAATAAAGAATTGGGTTGCACAGCTTTGGTCGGAACACCTTGGGATTTCGGTCGAGGAAGCATCGGGGTTGATAGAAAAGCCTGATGAAGCTCTGGATACCTTCAAGAAGCAAGCAGCTTGGAATACGCAGGCTTTGACTAATGGACAGGAGCCGAAGGGAAGGGTCTATCAGAAATCGGGTACTGTGTTTCCAGCTCGAGATCTGGCAGGAATTGATGGGTCTTCCGGCAAATGAGTAACTGTGGTTCGGATTTTTGCCCCGAGGGGGCTGCATATAATAGCCCAGGGTCAGAGGAGCGCCACCCTGGGGTTGTGACGCCAACAAGAACCAGTTCTTACCCTGCAGGGGTTGCATAGCCGATCCTT
>JBKQLC010000205.1:0-11420 GCA_052147195.1 Syntrophobacteraceae bacterium | reverse complement strand
TCAAGCTCCTGGCGTTCTTCTTCCGTCAAGGTTACTCGGTATCGTGGTGCCATGGCGAATCCCTCCCCCTGGAATTTGCCATGATTATACCGTATTATACGAAAAAAACAATGTTACGTGGTACTAGGTCCCCATCGTTTCTCTAATGTGCCGCCGGTAATTCCCCTTGAGCGTCTGTAAAAAAGCTTTCTCATCCTTATTGAGTTCCTTGGCCTCCTTGATTCCTTCCAGGATACGATAACTCAACCAATAGAGATCAATGTCCGCGGCATATGAGTCACTCATGAATTGAAGATAGGTCCCCTGGTTGATTCGCTTCTCTGCATCACTGGAAGCTGCCTTTTCGATCTCGTTAAGATCATCCTTTACCTGTCGGGTTGTTTCAGGTGACAGGAGACGTATTTTGTATTGCCTGCCGCTTCTTGATCCCATGATGGCCCATGTGTAGAGCTCTTCAGGTTTCATGCCTATTTCCTCAGGAGAAAGTTCAACGATAGATTGATCTTTCAGTTCTTTCCTGAAAACCTCCTTCCCCTTGCTGTCACTAAAAACGATATCTGTTCCGTCTTCGCTCTCCCAAGCGAAGGCGACCTTTTGTCCCGGCAGTACGGTAGCATTGTTACCCGGCTGAGGAATTATGGCTATATCGGAATCACCCCGGGTTGCACCTACAGCCACCGGGTGCACGGTCTTTACGAGGCCGAGGATCTCCTTTATCTTTCCGACCACACCCTTCTTGTCTTTCGGGGGTTCAAACACCACGACCGAACTCGTGGGGTCCAATTCCTGCCAGCTCGCATAAGGGGCCCACTTGATCTTAAGTGCCCCAATACTCGGTTTCTTGGAAACTTTATCCCCAACATACAAGGTTTTGCTCGTCTTGCAGTCGAATTGTTCATGCTTGCGGCTTTCCACGAGACAATCCTGCTCATAGCCTTCGAGAATAACCGCTACGTAGTTCTCCGCCTGCGCGATTGAAATCGCAGACAATATCAGAGCAGCAGTAATTCCTGCTGAAAATGACACCTTCATGGCTTCTCCTTCCGCGAACCGCCGTCAAAGCCGGTTATCTGAGATAAAGATTCTGTCTGATGCTCGAGAAGCGACGAACAGGGCGCAAATTGAATGTAGGCAGTGCTTCTCAATGCTTTACTTCGATCAAAGCTCACTCTGTTCGTATTCCACCTTTCTCAAGGATCTCCTCAATATTAGCGATGGTCCTGTGGAGTCCCATGCCCACCACAGGAAAGATAAAATTCAGAAATACTCCGGAACGAAGGAAGCAATAATAGCTGAGGCTGCCAAAAATGAGCAGTACAGCTCCGACTCCCAGGATTGCCGCCACGAAGGTCCGAAGGTAGAGAAAGAGATATGCTGCGAATACTATCTCGGCGGCCTCAAGCAAAAAGCTCCAGCCTTCGCCCAGATGGTATGGCTGAATTCCATGAATGATCGTATTGATAGCATTCCCGACGATATACATACCGGCCATATTGCCTGCCGGAGTTGCATGCATGTCGCCGGCGTCGGGGCTCGTATTGCCGATAACGACAATCTTGTTCCTGAAGACCCCATATTGCACCTCGTCCAGCCGATGGACCTCCTGGAAAAGATTCCTTCCCGGGTGGCCCTTAAGGGCGTTTGGAGGTATGAGAAGGAAGCGTATCCGATTGCGGTAGAGATCGTCCCGGTCGGCGGGAAGCTCTATTTCTTTTGCGTTTTCCAATTCGAAGTGGTGGGCCTGCTGGACTTGCTGCCTGGCTACCTGATCCTCGACTTCCTTTAACTCCCCGGATTTTCCATGGGCCAGAATGGCGGCAAGAAAAGACATATGCCACAGGACCTCGTTCTTCCCATCGCTCTTGACGATTTCATAAGGGACCCAATAGCGCACCACCTTATCCGTGGGGCTGGTGGAAAAGTTGGCAACGGCCCGGTGGAAGTTGGGGTTCTTATCAATCAAATCTCCAAACAGATGTTCGCGTATGTCCCCGTCGCTTCCCAATCTCACGGGGAAGATCACATTGGTGGCCGCTTTTTCATCGGTCATATTCTCCAGGACTTTGCGCATTTGGCGGTCGTATTCAGGGTGGCAACAGTCCTTATCCTCGAACAGAATGTCAACCACCACCACCTTCGCTCCGCCCTTGTAAACCGTTTCAATCGCCCGCGCCAGTTCATCCCGGCGTGTCACCAGCGGTTTGCCCCATTTCTTGTAGGTCTCATGGTCTATTTCCACAAAGTCGATGTCGATCCTATCCGATATCCTGTTATGCCTTTGCTCCCCCAACTGTTCCATCGATTGGGCGGCATTGCCGGCTTCCCGGGCAACGACGAAGTCGAAGGCCTTGTTAATCGTAGCTTCGCCCCAGTCTGTATGTTCAAGGAGATGACAGACGACGGCGATGCCAATACCGACAAAGATATTGATAAGAAAATGGATCTTCCGCCGGCGGGGAAATGCGGTGAAATCGATATAGGTCCAAAACCGTCTCATCAGACGCATCACTTCCTCGAAACTGCCGTGACTGCACGGTCTTCTTCATTTTGCGATCCATGACCGCCGGAGTTTAAGCCTGCTCCCCGTACATCACGAAGGCTGGCCGGCAAAAAGGATGCCGGCGCCTGTCATCTTCGGACATCTTCAGTTTAGCCGTTCGCAAGGTTTTTTCCCTGGACATTCCATTGGCCAAACTGTTCATAGAATACCGGAAACCGGTTGTTCCAACACTCAAGATAATGCCGTTGGACCCTTCAGCAACCAATAGTGTTCAAGAGGAACATCCGGGAATAGGATTCACCACAGAGGCACAGAGAGCACGGAGCACGAAGCCTGCCCCGGACCAGATACCGGCATGAAAACACCTGGCAGAGCATTGAGATGGGGGTGCCCTTATAACTCGTTATCCGGGCGCGAAACGCAAGAGGTCTGGGGGTTGCTGCCCCACCTCGTTGGCTGGCTGTCGGAATCGTGTCCTTTGTTGACACGGACCCAAAAGAATGGCAACGATGGAGAAAAGGGTAAGCGTTCACCGCAGCGGCTTATGTTCCTGCGGGAAAAGAGAACTCCTTGCTCGGCCAGGTACGAAAATTGCTGCGGAGAACCTGTTTAAAAGGCTTTTCATGGTGGCCTTCGTAATCTGTTTATTCCTTTTTTGGCCTCGACATGAAACTGGAATTTCGTCGTTGCAAACGTGAGTGAGGCTTCGGTGGTTTTGGCTCAACTCAGGATCATTCTACCAAGAGAGATGATGATGAAAAAGTGTCCCTTCTGCGCTGAAGAAATTCAAGACGAGGCGATAAAGTGTAAGCACTGCGGTGAGTTTCTGGATGCCTCCAACCACCCACGGTTTGCAGAGCAAAAGGTTGAGTGGTATTACAAAAAAGTCTTTATTGTCATTGCTCTCTGTTGTGTGGGTCCTCTGGCGTTGCCCCTGATTTGGTTGCGTCCGCAAACGCCTCGGGCATGGAAGATTGGACTCACAATAGGAATCCTTGTTCTCAGTTGGATCTTGTTCCAAAGCACGATGGAATCCATCCGTATCCTCAAGGAGTATTACAAGCTGCTTGATAGGCTTTGAAACGACCGGCATTGGAACAAATCAGTAAACACCGCCCGAGCTTAGCCCGCAGAAAAGTCCTCCGCTATATGAACTTTGAAATGATTCTGTTATAAGATGCCGGCTGTTGCCTCCTATCGAGACAAAATCCGCAGCCTTTCTCATGCCGTTTTTCATTCCGCTCGCTTGTGCCCACACCCGGAAGCTGCACAAGACACAGCCAGGCACGAGATTGCACTTACAGGCCCCGAAACTGGAACGCCCGGGAATGGATTTCCGGGACGTCTTTGATTTCGGAGTGAACACCTCCGGGCAGGCAGGAAACATGGATATAAGCTTCAGTCTGGACCCACATAATACTCTTGTTGTGCGGATTGGCGGAGACTGGAATATCGCGCGCGGGCTGCCATCTGCAGAACAGCTTCATAAAAAGATTGCGTCAACTCCACACCTGGAAAAGATTGCCCTGGACGGGTGCGGACTTGGAGAATGGGACAGCAGCCTGCTGACTTTCCTGATCAATTTGAAGCATTTGTGCAGCCAGAGATCGATCGTACTTTCCTGTGAAGGTCTTCCAAAAGGGGCGGTAAGGCTGCTCGATCTGGCTTCTGCAGTCCCGGAGGAAAAAGATGCGCACAAAAAGAGCGGCCGGGCGCCATTTGTGTCAAGAGTGGGAGAGGCGTCCCTGGAGACTGTTAAATCGACGGGTGAGATGCTGGCTTTTCTCGGCGAGGCTTTTCTTGCCCTGCTCAAACTCTTGAGGGGCAAAGCACGGTTCCGGCTTTGCGACCTGACTTTGCTGATCCAGGAATGCGGCGCCCAGGCACTGCCGATAGTATCGCTTGTCAGCGTCCTGGTGGGACTGATCCTTGCTTTTGTGGGGGCTGTGCAGTTGAAGCTCTTCGGAGCGCAGATATATGTGGCAGACCTCGTAGGTATCGGGATGGCGCGCGAGATGGGCGCTATGATGACGGCGATTGTTATGGCCGGGCGCACCGGGGCCGCTTTTGCCGCGCAACTGGGAACCATGGAGGTAAATGAGGAAATTGACGCATTAAAGACCCTGGGCATTTCACCCATGGAGTTTCTCGTTTTACCCCGGATGCTGGCACTGGTTCTCATGTTGCCCCTGCTGTGCCTGTATGCCGACCTGATGGGAATCCTGGGCGGCGCGATAATCGGGATCGGAACGCTCAATCTTTCGCCGGTTGAGTACTTCAATGAAACGGTATCGGCCCTGAACCTGACACAGTTTATGGCAGGTCTGATCAAGGCCGGAGTCTTCGGGGTCCTTGTCGCACTTTCGGGATGCCTTCGGGGAATGCAATGCGGGCGGAGTGCTTCCGCTGTTGGTGAGGCTGCAACCTCGGCGGTTGTGACCGCAATTGTTTCCATTATAGTCTCGGATGCCCTGCTGACCGTAATATTTGACAGAATTGGCGTGTAGGTCATTTATGGAAAATAATGCGAATCAGACAACGGCGCACATCGAGGTGCGCGACCTCACCATGGCCTACGGCAGCTTCGTGATTCAGCACGATCTCAGTTTCACTGTGAAAAAGGGTGATATCTTCATCATCATGGGTGGGAGCGGATGCGGCAAGAGCACGCTTCTCAGGCACCTCGTCGGTCTAAAAGAACCTGCTAAAGGGAATGTTTTCTACGATAACGTGAGTTTCTGGGATTCGGGGCCCGCCGGCAAAGAGGCCATCATGAGGCGCTTTGGTGTCCTCTACCAGGGCGGTGCGCTGTGGAGTTCCATGACACTGGCTGAAAACGTGGCGCTGCCTCTGGAGGAATACACGAATTTGAGCCCGGCACAGATAAAGGAATTGGTTTCGCTCAAACTCTCACTCGTCGGCCTGGCAGGATTTGAAGAATTCTACCCTTCCGAGATCAGCGGCGGGATGTGCAAACGTGCCGGCCTCGCTCGTGCGATGGCCCTCGATCCGGATATACTTTTTTTCGACGAACCCTCGGCGGGATTGGACCCTATCAGCGCAAGGCGCCTGGATGATCTCATCCTTGAGCTTCGCGACAGCCTGGGGACAACCGTGGTGGTAGTGACCCATGAATTGGCAAGCATTTTTGCCATCGGAAACAACTCGGTTTTCCTCGATGCAGAAACCCGGACAATGATTGCGGTTGGAGATCCCAACAAACTCCTGGCGGAAAGCAAAGACCCCAAAATTCGGAGCTTCCTGACCAGGGGTGAGGAATAAAACACGATGAGTCCGGGCGGCGGTCGCCTGGCAGTGTATTGCGGCAGGCAATAATCCTGGATCTTCCGGAACAGGCTCGGAGAAAAATGAGTAAACAGGCGAACACAAAGCTAATTGGCGGGTTTGTTATCGGCGCAGTCGTTCTGCTCATAGCAGGAATACTGCTTTTCGGGTCCGGCAAGCTCTTCAGCCATCAGAAAAAATTTGTTCTCTTTTTTGAAGATTCCGTGAAAGGGCTAAACATTGGATCGCCGGTGGATTTCAGAGGAGTCAATATCGGAACGGTAACCGACATCAAGATCGTTCTGAACAAAAAAGATCTTTCCCTGCTGATTCCAGTCTTTATCGAGATAGAGCCGAAACGGATCACCTTCGACGGCACGGAGAGCGAGCTGACAAAACTTGTTGAAAGAACAGGAAAAGAAAAAATAGAAATGTTTACTCAACTGTTGATCGACCGGGGGTTGAAAGCGCAACTTTCGATGCAGAGCCTCGTCACCGGTCAGCTTGGCATCCACCTCGACTTCTATCCGGATAAAGATACAAAGCTTGTTGGCGCAGAACCCTCCTATACGGAAATTCCAACGACCGAGTCGAGCCTTTCGGCGCTTTCCAAGACCCTGGAGACTATCCCTCTCGCGGTTATTGCCGACAAGGCTGAAAAAACCCTGGACGGAATCGAGAAGCTGGTTAATTCCCCCGACCTTCAAGAGACGCTGGTCTCTCTTCATCAGACAATCGATCAGGCTCATGCATTTGTGCGAGCTTTGGATAGCCAGGTAATGCCGTTGGCGACAAGTACCCGGCTCACCCTGAGTGAAGCAAAAAAGCTGTTCGGAAATGCCGCACAATTAGCCCACAACCTCGACGTGGCTATTCCACCGCTTATAGCCAGTCTGGAAGGTACCTCCGAGGCAGCCAGCGTAACCATGAAGGATGCCAATAAGGCGATGGAAGGGTTTACCGGAGCTAACTCTCCAGTGCGCTTCGAACTGATAAAGACTCTGAACGAGCTTTCGGCTGCGGCTCGTTCTTTCCGCGTTTTCGCTGAATACATGCAAAATCACCCCGAAGCTCTAATCAGGGGCAAAGGCAAATAATAGAGCGGAAGAGGCGATCGATTGCCCGGGCAAATGAGAAAGGGAAACGCATGGCTAGAGTTCTAAATTCCGGGATTGCGGCAATCTTGCTGCTTTCTTTACTGTTGTTTTGCGGGTGCGCCTCGAAGGCGCCCAATTACTACGTCCTGCATTCGCTTCAAGGCGAGGCCACGGATGTAAAGACTACGAGAGCGGAAGGCGATCTGACCATAGGGGTGGGTCCCGTAAAAATTCCCGGATATCTCGACCGGCCGGAAATGACCACCAGGTCAACACCGTACAGCCTCCAATTTGCCGAGTTCGACAAATGGGCTGAACCTCTTGAGAAGAACCTGGCCCGAGTCCTCGCCGAGAACCTTTCCATATTGCTCTCGACGGATCGGGTCGTCGTTTTTCCGTGGGCAGGGTCCATGCACGTTCTGTATCAGGTAACCGTTGACGTTGAACAGATGGAATATACGCCGGACGGCAAGGCTTTGCTCGTCGCCGGCTGGAGCGTTTTCGGCAATGACGGCGGGAAATTGCTCGCGATCAAGCGGTCAAGAATCATCGTGCCCGTTCAGTCAACCGGGTTTGAGGCAATAGCCTCTGCGCAGAGTCGAGCGGTCGGGGACATGAGCCGTGAAATTGCTGCCTGCCTTGAGTCTCTGCCCCGGGAGCAGGATGTCCCATAGTTTTCGAACGAAGCCGCTTGTATTGAGGCTAAAATTATGCGCCCCCATCGGAGTTTATGCTCCGGGGGGGGCTTTTGTTTGGATGCTTGGCTCAGGATTGAAAAGAGCGTTGGAACAGGTCATGGATTGCCTGTTTGCCCTCTTCGCTGAGGTGCCGAGTCCCCGTGCCCACGAATGTTTTATGTTCGATCACCGGAATGCTCTCCACCCAGGAGTTGTCTTTCCAGGTAAACCAGGCATTCCGCTTCTGATCGAACACACTCAAGGGGCGGTTGAAAAGTTTCGCCAATTCAACAGTCCACCCGGTCCCACCCTTCACGGTATCGTTTGGCTCAATCCATCCCATCACGAACACCTGGAATCCGTTGTTCACCATGTGGAAAATCATCTGCATGACTTTTTGGATGGTCTCGGTATTGGAATATGTCCGCTTCATACGCATGCAGACGATTTCCATGCTTATGTCGCCTCTCTTAAGATCTTCCGGCCCCAGGATGACGAGTCCCCGGTTTCGGGAAGGCTGATGCCCCTCATAGGAAAAGGTCACTTCCTTAACTCCCCACTTTTCAGCCTGGGCGCCGAATTCGGCCTCAGCACCACGGAGACCTCCGCTGTAGAGTGTGAATTCACTTGCATTTGCCATTCTATTCTCCAAATTTGTGTGGTTGTTCCCTGTCAAAAATCAGGGGGCGGTCCGGATCGAGAGTATTCTTCATGCAACTCGATGCTCAGCAGTAGATGGTTAAAGAAGAACCCGGAAGGGGGATCGAGCCTCTTCCGGGTCGATATCGTTACCGTTGTTATATAATGAGTCCTAAAGCCTAAAGTGTGAATTATATCATTTCGCGGGGGTAAAGGATATGGGCCGAAGAGATTAAATGCTCAAATGCTTCAGTTTCAATTTTAAGGTATCGTGTTGTGGAAAAAGAGGGCTGTATTAAAGTGGAACCGGCCATCCGGGGCGAAGGTTTTATTTACCCAGGGTTAAATCTGCGAAAAACCAACCCTTACTCCGGCGATGTTATTATTCTTCCTTTTGCCGTAACGGCCCAGGCAAAAGTTGCCTGGGCCACCCAAGTTTAAAGTATTAAGTCGAAATCAAACAAAGATCGAGTATCCGGTAACCGATACTCAGTAACGACCGTAATTGCCGGGGGCATATGAAACAGGGGCAGAGCCGCACGGATTGCACAAGTTGAAGCTGCACGCATTGCACAAGTTCACGCCGCAACTGCCACAACTGAGAGCCGTGAAAGGGGCTGTCACGATGGCGGCCGATACCTGGGCCGCTCCCACAACTATCGCCCCCGCTGCCACGAAAGGCGCGGCAATAGCTTCGCCCCAGCAGCATTGCGCCTCAGCCCTCGTTGTTGGCGCAACGAGCACAAGGACAGCAAGAGCCAGACACGTTATAATTAAAGTTGACTTAGCTTTCATGTTTTGACCTCCTATGAGACTCAATTCAATCAAAACTCCTTACCTATGTACCTATATAAGGTATTGCAGTTCTTGGATTTGTCCATGCCTCCGGCTGGCTTACACTGTACATAATAAAAAGATGACTGCCCGGGAAGTGCAGGTGGCTATTTAACTGCCTGTTTTTTCAAATGAAACAGGAAAAGGAACAAGAACTGAGGCGATGAATTGTTTCATTTGAGATTATGTCAAAGCCGGATGCCGCAGAATGCACCGAAGGCGATGATGCATTCTGCACTTTCTGATGCACATTGCGCCATCTCCCTATGATGTTGATTTTACTTAAAATTTATGAGTTAAGGCGACACGATGCCGCAATATGCCCCATCGCTCATACGCCTGATTTTTTTCCGCTGTCGATCAAGCAAGACCGCTTATCTTAAAATCAAATAATATTAGGAACTTATAAATTTGAGGCAGCTCAAATGGTTTGGCTCGAATCGTGCTCTACCATGTATGCAAAGATGATCGAAACCGGCCAGACATTGATTCGCGCTCTATTCGTAAATAAAAAGGAGGACATCATGGACTCAAGGGATCGCAAACCGACAGGACAACCGGTGGTCTTTTCAATGCCGAATGAGGAATGCATCTGGAGCAAAGCCGGTGTGATTGCAGCCACTGAGTGTGTCAACGCCTTCGACTGTTCCGGGTGTTCTCTTGAGAAGAGTGTAAGGGCCTCTTTCAAAAATAAGCTGGAGGCGAGCGGGAAGACTGAATCCAGGACATGCGGTATAAGGCCGTTCATGCCGAAGGGCAAGTGCCGTCACGTGCTTAGCGGGCGTCTTTCCTATGGCCAGTGCGCCTGCGACAGTTGCGACAGGTGTCCGGTAGAACAGATGATCGAAGATTCCATCCACCTGCCCATCTCCGGGCGGACCAGCCATGCAGTTATGTCGGGATTCGACGTGGCCAGGAATTATTACTACTACCAGGGTCATACCTGGGCGCGGATCGAGTACGGAGGCTGGGTCCGTGTGGGTGTTGACGATTTTGCCCTTCGGCTGCTCGGGCAGCAGGATGTCATTGAAACGTCCCCTCTGGGTTCTGTCTTGCGCCAGGGCCAACCGGCCGGGACACTGAGGCGGGCCGGCAAGGAAGCCTCGATTATCAGCCCGGTGGATGGGGTTGTGGTGGCCATCAACCATAAAGTTCTGGAGAAGGCATTTATCGCCAATGATGCTCCGTATGAAGATGGCTGGCTCATGTTGATTCAACCCACGAACCTCCAGGAAAACCTCAAAAACCTGCTCTTCGACGCGGAGGGCCTGTCCTGGATCGATGACGAGGCGATCTCCCTGAACACGTTGCTGGCCGAGGAAGCACGGTTTGAACTGATTGCTGCGGGCAGTGAAACTCCCCGTGACCTGATCGAACAGGCGCCGGAAATCGGGTGGGAGCGGCTGGTCGTGGAATTCCTGGAATAAAATGCGCCATCAGTGCCCCGGCCGTTTAGACAAGCGAGCCGATCTGATTTGCGATCCTTCTTCGAAAAGGGCCAAGCCCGGGAATTTTTCCCGGGTCGGCCTCCATTTTTTACACTAAAAAAACTACCAGATTCCTACCCTTAAGATTCGCATTGACATTCGCTTTGGTTGCTGGTAGCGGCATTGCTGGCTACTTTGCTATGGGGGACAAACCGCCGGCGTCAACGCTTCACTTGCTTAACACCGGCTCCATATTTTGCCCGTAACATCCCTTCATTTCCAGAAAAGAGAGACATGCTCGATCTCAGAGGGTCTGTAGCGGCTATTACAGGGAGAACTCGATGAATTGGGCGCTCGCTTGGCGAATGCCGGGAGGCCGGCGGAGGCAAGGTCGTCCTGGCCGTTTTGTCGGAAGAGCGCCTCGAGGAAGCGAAAGAATCTCCGGAGAGTGACGCCTGATCGACCCTTATGAAATAGCGTCCACTGGTCGGAGAGCTTTACCGCAATGAGGTCCTGGCCGGGGATGTGCACTATATGCACGGCGGTTTGCGGCTCGGGTCGAAGGGCTAGCGGCCCACGCAGCCTGGAATAACCTGATAAGAGCCGGCGGCTTCTGGGGAGGAGGTTATGCCGAGGGCTCATCGCAACTATTTGAAATATTATCAGCGGAATACTTTTCATCTTAGACTCAAAGCCAAACTGTAGATTTGCACTTGTACGTAACACCGATCGATATTGACGGCCTCGAGGACTTACCCGCCACTTTAAAAGGAGCGCCTGTATGGATGTGTTAGGGATTGTACTCAGTCTGTTTCTTTTGATGTTCATGGCCTATATGGGATTTTCGGTCATCCTTTTCGCCCCTGTCTTCGCTCTCCTGGCTGCCTCTCTCCAGGGGATGCCGATCATGCCTTCCTACACGGAACTCTTTATGGCCAAAGCCGTGGTCTACGTGAAACTC
>JBKQLC010000204.1:0-24054 GCA_052147195.1 Syntrophobacteraceae bacterium | reverse complement strand
GAAAGGGAACTACTGATGCCTGTGCCGGGATGCTGTTTGATAGCCACGATTTTTTAGCCGCCGGCGTTCCTTACCGCAATCCGGGCAGAGCGTCTGTCGGTTGCTTCCCGGCGTGAACATGGTTCCGCATTTACAGCGCTTCGGCCAGCCGCTCGATGTCCGTTTCGGCTTCGTGTTTCCCTGCTTCGGCTCGAATGCAGCGCATTGCCAGTTCGGGCCATGCTGACAGGCGCCGTTCCATAGTTTGCAAATTGGATAGGCCAGCCACACAAAATAACGGCAATTCTGAGCAGGGTGAAGGTCTGTCATCTCAAGTCTATCCGCATGAGCAACTTGCGTGCCCAAGCCGCCCTCAGAAATACTTCATTACTTCGCATTTCGGCCTCGACAAGCCTGCTATGCAGCCGGTCAAAGGTCTTCTGGTGCATACCCTTCGGCTTGAGCCATTCTTTTTCGCCCAAGCGGTCCCGCAGCTTTTTCACTTTGCGCTGTGCCCGGTCCCGGTCGCTTCCGAGTTGGCTCCAATATTTGAGGCGGTAGCAATATCGGCACAGAAAGAGCTCGCCAGCCGCAGCCAGAATGCCGACACGCCGCCCGCAGCCAGGACACAGGAACCAGGGACGCCGCCCGCCGTAGTTGCAGGGTGTCCAGTCGAGATATACACGTTCCCTTACGTCCTCGGATTCCTCATACCGGGTGTAATGATATGTTAGAATGAGACAGTCGGGTTCCACCTTTATTCCGATTTCGCCGGTGCGTACGGTGCCCCTGGTCCATGAGAAGGTGAAAGAGTAACCAGGGCGCAACAGGTTCTTTTTACTGAAATATCTTATGTCTAAACGCCGATAACTTTCGAGTCCCGCCATTTCTCCATTTTCCGCGTTAGTGTGCACTTTGTTCGGAGCCTTAACCCGTAAGGGTTTACGGCTTTTCGAGGGTTAATTTTGGGTTAATTCTGCCTAATGATTTAGGAAAAAAAATGACAGATCATCCTGCCTGCCGCGCCTGCGCTGCCGCCTTAAATCAACTTTATTCGGTCAACCCATGTCTGAGCACGTCCGGTCAAAGCGCCGGACGCTGTAAAGTGCCGACCAAAAGCGCCGACTATAAACGCCGAACGGAAGCGCTTACCAGAAGCGCCGATTCTTTATCGTTTCCAGCTTCGTAAATCCGCCGGCCAAGCGCACACAATTTTTTTATGGTGTCGATTCCGCCTGTAAAAGACAATTTTACGCTCGAAAAGTTCATCCTTTTGCAACCGAACCGTGCTTTGTGCCAGGCCTAAATAAGCAGCTATTTCCTGCCAGCCTATTAGTAATTCACTTCCCTGTCGCGGCTTAATCCATTCGCGCAACGGGCCGCAGCTATCAGGGTAACCGCAGCTCAGGGACTTAGCGCACTCGAGACATGGACATTGATTTTGTGGTTCGCTCTGATGATATTTCACTCACCTCTTCATCCCTTCACTAAGTGCCAAAAGCCTTTTACTCCCTCATCATCCCCGACTGCGCACAGGGGTTATCCGTGCAAGTGCTCATCTTTCTACTTCCCATTTTCTCGAAAAGAGGGTATTCATGCCCGGAAACTTCTCCGTTGCGCACTGGGTGCTACGCTTGTGCTCGTGCTCCTGAGAAGGGGATTGTAAGACTTTGATTTACAAGGGGATTTTTTAGCGGTCGGAGGTTCAAATCCTCTCCCGCCTATCGAAGTTTGTGGTTTTACAATCATTAATCGGCGTGTTTAGAACACTGATACACGCCTGATACACCAAGGGGTATCCGGCCGGTTCCGGATGCTCCTTCTCAATTTTGTAGCGGGCGCAGAAGTTAAATTCTCCAATGTGAAGCAAGGCCGGCCAAAATCCAACTTCATCGAGGCGTTCAGTCAGTCTGTTTCTCCCCAACGGACTTTAAAAAAGGGTCTTCGGAGTGAAACGCCGCTTCCAAACCATATCCAACAACCCCGTGACGTTACAAGGAATACTCTGTATGGGTTTTATTGTGCTCGTAACGGAAATTGCTGCCCGTGGCTAACCGTGCAACCGGCGGACTTCCGGGATCAAAGTTCTGGCTGATTGTAGGTTCGCTGGCTATTGCAGCGGCCTTTGTACTCTCCCTCTGTTTGGTCTTCGAGGCTAGATGGGAGACCAACGACGATGTTGCCATGTCTATGGTCGCTCACGGCTATGGCGTGGCAGCCTTCGGGACGCCTAATCTTATTTTTTCGAATGTTCTTTGGGGATATCTGGTTCGCGCGATTCCGCAAATCGGCGCAATCCTTGGCTACTCAATTGCTACGCTCTGTGTGCTTATTACTGTCGGGACAGTACTGCTGTTTGGCTTGTACCGGCTCGGTGCCGGCTATATAGCTTCACTGTCCATGCTCGCCCTGTTGCTGGTGCGTCCGGTGCTTTTCCCGCAGTTCACTATTAATGCAGGTTTGCTGCTGGTAGGCGCGATTATATGTTGTCACCTGTTTGCGCGTCAGGACAACCGGCAGGCGCTATTGCTCGGATGCCTGCTTGCCTTTTCCAGCTACCTGGTGAGGAGCAATGAGTTTTTATTGGTTCTCTTTGTAGCTCTGCCGTTGCTTCCATGGCGAACCCTATTGCTACGCCGATTCTCACAGGTTTCATTATTGGCCCTCATTCTAGTGATAGCAGTCTCGACGGTTATTGATCATAAGGCTTACCAAGGGCAGCAATGGAAGGCCTTCAATGAGCTTAATCCGGTTCGCACGCCTTTCACTGATTTTGGAGCAGATGAGTATCTGAAAAAGCGTCCGGATATATTGGGCCGATATGGCTTCAGTAATAACGATGTTGACTTGATACGGGAATGGTTTTTCGTTGATCCCGAAATCGTCAATCCGCAGACCCTGCGAGCAATGTTGGCTGAACTGGGTCCACTACCAAATCAAGGAAACTCAGTCGCCAAGGGTTGGGCCGGGGTCCAAACCTTGTGGGACCCCAAGTTGCTGCCATTTGTGCTGACCGCATTGTTGTTGGCCTTACTCCGTCCAAGTTGGCGGGTAGCAGCCAGTTGGGGATTATGTATCGGTGCTGTCTTCGTCATTGGTCTATTAGGGCGCCCCGGAATAATAAGGGTATATGTGCCGTTGGTTTGCTTACTCACAATTGCCGCCTTCTTGACGGGGCAATTTTCAGATTGGCGTAATCGTCTCTGTACCGCTGTACTGATTGTGGCGGCGGTACTCAATACTTCCCTTGTTTTTACTGAGTCCAAAACCACTCAAATTACTTCCGAGCAGGCCCGCGAAGGGTTAGATGCCTTCCCCCGTGATCCGGTAGTCATCTGGGGGATAGGGTTCCCCCTCGAGGCAGTTTATCCGGTCATGGGGGCATCGCCTTCTGCAATGTCCTGTCGATTTTATGGGTTAGGAGCTTTTACGCTCGCACCTTTTTCAGTCGCGTTCACCGAACAACAACAGGGGCGCGGCATGATAGATCGCCTCGTTAAAGAGACAGGCATCCCGATCGTCGCCTCACAGAAGTGTCTTGGATATCTCGAAACTTATTGCAGGGAGCGCCTTCATGGAGAAATAAAAGAGCTGTCTGCCCAACAGCATGGGTCGATTGTGGTGAGCGTGCGCCGATGTGAGGCAAGACCATGAATTGTCACGGCCTATCGAGCCGCCTCTTTATTGGCGGTACTGGTACGAAAAAAACTCACCTGGCCGTTACAATCGGCTTCCGTGCGTTTCGATCCGGCGCAAGGGCCGGATTCTGGAATCATGTAGACCCGGGCAATCAGCTTGAACAGGAAAAGATTGCGCGAAAATGCGGGAGGCTTTCCCAGATGGGTACCATAGTGCTTGACGGGTTGTGTGCTACCTGCCGTCTTCGAAAAACGGGGGACAACTGCTCTTTCATCTTCTCTCAAAAAAATATGAGAAGACCTCGACACCCATAACTACCAACCTCACTTTTGGAAAATGGCCGTAAGTCTTTAGCAATGCCAAGATGGCAACCGCTCTCCTTGATCGGGTCACTATGGCTGCAAAACGTGTTCGAAGGAATTTGCTTACAGGGGTGGGGCAATTTTCGACGCCTGAAGAGGGGCAGTTTTCAACGCCGATTGACATCGGGCATGGTATTGGATTATTTATCTCGCACCATCTGCTGAATGAGCGTTAAATTAGATTCATCAAGCTCCGATGGACTGTGCTTGGTTTGATACAGCCTGCTCCCGGAAGGCATCTTGATGAGATTGAGCGAAATTGTGATGTGTTGCAGTCTTGCGTTTGAAAAAATCGAGTGGGTGGAAACACTTGCAGCCATCAAGATTCCGTTTGGAAACTGTAAACAACTGCTTTTTGGGATTTGGATATAAGTTGTGCTAAAGCTTGACCTTCCTGTGCAGAATGTGGAAAGTTCTCCAACCATCGATATCAGAGAGGTAGCCTTTGTTGATCCGGGTGCAACAGTCACTCCCGAACTTCCCAGGCTTGCTCTGCCAGCAATGGGCTCCCACTGGCATCGTGTTGCCGCAATCCTCTTCAGCGCTGCGGTTTTCGTTGGCAGCTCAATTTACGTCGCCCTTACCTTCCAATGGGGTGCAATCGCCCTGGCCCTGAAAGAAGTTAATCTGATCCATCTGATCGGCTATGGCGGATCGTCTATTATGCTCTACTGGATGATTCGCGCCCTGCGCTGGCATTTTCTCCTGAAACAGACCGGCACGATCGTTCCCTTCTTCGATATCTACATGTGTACTGCGGTCTCACTGAGCTTTTCGATCTTCACTCCCCTGCAGTCGGGAGAGATGCTCAAGGTGGAACTGCTGAGAAAGTACGGCATGATCAAGCGCTTTCCCGGGTACGGATCTTTCCTGGTAGAGCGGGCGCTGGACCTGGCAACAGTCTTGTCCATAGCCGGCATCAGCCTCCTTACGGCCCTTAGCTTCCTGCCCCACAGGTCGTATGCTTTTTACTTCATCGCTGCATCGATATCCTTTGGCGTTATAGGAATCTACGCTCTTTTTAAGCTGCGGTTTACCGGGCGAGTACAGCAGTTGCTTGACCACATGAATCAGTGCATCAGAAATGTACCAAATCTATTGTTGGTCACCTCTATCACGTGCATCTCCTGGGCTTCGGTTGCACTCAGTTGGTACCTGTTGCTGTATTGCGGGTCGCTGCCACTGGATTTTCTTAAGACACTCGCCCTGATGTCAACCGTTACGTTAATCAGCATCCTCAGCCTGGTCCCGGGCGGTCTGGGTATTTCCGAGGCCGGAACATCACAAGTTCTCATTTGGCTCGGCTTCGCTTCCACAGCCGCTCAGACGGGCACACTGCTGTTACGTTCCTATTCAATAATCGCCATTGTTCTCGGTGTTGCCCATCTTGCTGTGTGGAAAATGGTGCGAAAGCGTCGGAGCCGTCGTTCAGCGGCCGCTACATCTGCAACCATCCAAACAGAAGCGGACACCGCAGGAGCTGCTTGAGCGCCACTTTCAGAAGAGATTACGCCAATGGGCAAACGGATAGCCATCCTCCAATCAAACTATATCCCGTGGAAAGGTTACTTCGACCTGATCAATTCCGTCGATGAATTCATTCTCTATGACACTGCGCAGTTCACTAAGAACGATTGGCGCAACCGCAACAAGATCAAGAGCTCCGGCGGCTTGCTATGGCTGAGTATACCCGTCCGTCACAAGTTCGGTCAACTCATTCAAGATACTATTATCCCCGATTCATCCTGGGGCCGGACGCACTGGCGCTCACTGTCCCAGGCCTACGCAAAGGCCGCTTTCTTCAAAATGTACAGGCCGGTCTTTGAAGAGTTATACAAGAAGTGTAGTGATGAGAGTAAACTAAGCAATGTCAACTTTCAGTTCATCAAGGAAGTGTGCGCGATTCTCGGCATTAAAACGAATATAACCTGGTCGAGAGATTACCGTCTGGTAGACGGCCAAACAGAACGTCTCGTCGATCTGTGCAAACAGCTTGGCGCCGGCGAATATATTTCCGGCCCCGCCGCTACGAACTATATAGAGTCTGACTTGTTTGCCGGGGAAAATATAAAGCTTACTTATATCGATTACTCCGGGTATCCTGAATACCCTCAGCTTTACCCCCCTTTCGAGCACGGTGTCAGCATTCTCGATCTAATTTTTAACACTGGTCCAGAAGCCAGGATGTATATGAAAAACTTTGGCGGCCTTGATGCACGTAAGTCACCAGATGGAGAAAGATAAAAGATAATGGTTATCTCTGTTGTCATCCCCGTGTATGGCTGCAAGACTTCCCTGAAAGAACTCTATCGCCGTCTGGTAACGTCACTCGAAGCCATTACCCCTAGTTTCGAGATCATCCTGGTCAATGATGCCTGCCCGCAGAATTCATGGGAAATAATCCGTGAGATCGCTTTGAATGATATAAGAGTAAAGGGTCTGGACCTTTCCCGTAACTTCGGTCAGATCCGCGCGATAACCGCTGGTTTGCACCATGCCACGGGCGAGTGGATCGTGGTCATGGACTGCGACCTTCAAGACAGGCCAGAAGAAATCCACCGTCTCTATTCCAAAGCCCAGGAAGGCTGGGACGTGGTCTTTTCCCGCAGAACTGCCCGCAAGGATAAATTTCTCAAAAGACTATCTTCAAAGATCTTTCATGCCTTATACGGGTACTTCACGGGAGGCGCCTTTGACAGCACGATCAGCAATTTCAGCATGTGTAGACGCATGGTCGCGGACAACTACAAACGCATGGGCGACCGAAATCGTGCCTTCATCCTGTTCATAAAATGGATGGGCTTCAAGTCGGCGGTTATTGACGTAGAGCACTCTGAGCGGAGCTCGGGCAGGTCCTCGTACACATTTACAAAGCAACTTCGGCTGGCGTGCGAAATCATCACGACCCAATCCAACAAACCCCTGGTCATTTCGATTAAGCTCGGCTGTGCTGTAACCTTTGCCTCTTTCTTATATGGTTTAGTGGTTCTCTACCGGTATTTTTTTAACGGCATCAGCGTCCCTGGTTGGACCAGCATCATTATGTCCATTTGCTTCGTCGGCGGGATTATTATCGCCGAAGTGGGGGTACTCGGACTTTACATAGGTTACGTTTTTGACCAGACCAAAGGAAGGCCGCTTTACATAATACGTGAAACCGTCGAGTTCCAAACTTCAAAACTGGGGGAATAGCTATGATCATCATCACCGGAGCGACGGGTTTCGTGGGCCGCTATCTGGTTGATCACCTGGTGAGGGCCGGGGAAGAGGTTTTCGCCGCGGGCCGTACCCGGAAATACGACTCGTTTTTCCGTGAGTTGGGAGTTCCTTTCGTACATCTTGACGTTACCACACCGGAGGACTTCGGAAGGCTGCCCACCGAGCATGTAAAGGCCTTCGTTCATCTTGCCGCAATAATTCCGGCAGCCGTCCAAAATAGCACATCCGACATTTTCCTGAAGGTCAATACCCTCGGCACTCTCTACGCATTGGAACATTGTCGGAACAATAATATAGGAAAGTTCATCTTCACAACCACCCTGTATGAGGGCATGGAGCATACGGAGCTGCCCATCACGGAGGCAATGGGCCGGAAGTATGCCCTGACGGGCGACCACGCAGCATATGTTATCTCCAAGATAGCCGCCGCCGAGTATGTCGAGCATTACGCACAGGAATTCGGCATCCAGGGGATTATCTTGCGGCTGACGGGTCTACTGGGCTACGGACGCCAGGAAGGATCCTGGACCGATGGAGTATTCAATCCAAGTGCTTTTGAAGTCTTTTACAAGCTGGCCAAGGCTGGTCATGCACTTGAAATCTGGGGCAAACATGAGGCAAGGCGCGACTCTCTATATGTCAAAGATGCGGTCCGCGCCATCCATATGGCAATCTCGACCGGCCGGGCCCGAGGACTCTATCTTATCGGGTCCGGCATTGGGCGAACCAACGAGGAAGAAGTCAAGACTTTCGCGGAAGTCTTCAGTTCCAAAAACCATGCTATCCCGATTGTTTACAGACAAGAGCTGCCCGAGAAGAAAAAAAGCTATTATTTCGATATTGGTAATGCTAAACGTGATTTTGGCTGGGAACCGGTCTACAGTTATCGGGACATCCTTATCGACTATGATAAGGAAGTTCAGTCCGGTAGGTTCAAGAGCTTGTAATTGACTGACAACATCGCGGCAACAGAAGCTGACTTGCTTGCTATTGGCGTCGCTAAATCATCATGATCGTATTCGGCGCAGGCGTTGCCTATTGAGGCTGCCACACCAAAAAACAGGTTCTGATATGACAAAAGATGAAAATCTGGTTCCGTTCAACTGGCCTTACATGACCGGCAAAGAACTCTATTTCATTGCAGAAGCACATTTCCAAGGGCGTCTGGCCGGTGACGGTCCCTTTACCGAGCGCTGCCATAAATGGATCGAGGCCAAGACGGGCTGTGCCAAGGCCCTATTGACACACTCTTGCACAGCGGCGCTTGAAATGGCCGCCCTGCTCCTTGAAATAAAAGCGGGCGATGAGGTCATCATGCCCTCTTATACTTTCGTATCCACGGCCAACGCGTTTGTGCTGCGGGGGGCAAAGCCGGTATTTGTGGATGTGAGAGAAGATACGTTAAACATCGACGAAGGCTTGATCGAAGCGGCCGTTTCGCCGCGCACGCGGGCAATTGTCCCGGTCCACTATGCGGGGGTTGGCTGTGAAATGGATGCGATCATGCAAATTGCCGCGGCTCATGGCCTGAAAGTGGTCGAAGATGCCGCGCAGGGAGTGATGGCGACGTACAAGGGGCGGACCCTGGGAAGTATCGGTCACCTCGGAGCTTATAGCTTTCACGAAACCAAGAATGTGATTTCCGGTGAGGGAGGTGCGCTGATAGTCAATACCCCCGACCTGATCGCGATGGCCGAAATTCACAGGGAAAAGGGTACGGACCGCAGCCGCTTTTTTCGCGGAGAAGTGGATAAATACACTTGGCAGGCTGTTGGTTCATCGTATCTTCCGGGCGAGTTGGTCGCGGCATTTCTTTTTGCGCAACTCGAGGAAGCCGACCGTATCACGGTTGCGCGCCTTGAGGCCTGGGACCGTTACCACGAGCTTCTTGCGCCCTTTGAATCGGCCGGATATCTGCGTCGGCCGATTGTTCCTGTCGAATGCCAACACAATGCGCACATGTATTACATCCTGCTGCCACCCGAGATCGACCGGCAAATGGTCCTTTCCGAAATGAAGTGCCGTGGAATCTCGGCGATCTTTCACTATGTCCCGCTGCATCGATCCCCTGCAGGCTTACGCTACTGCAGGACAAGCGGTGAGCTGCCAGTGACGGACTCGGTTTCTCAGTGCCTGATACGGTTGCCGTTCTGGATGGGGATATCCTATGAACAGCAGGTCCGGGTTGTGAAGACCCTGGTTGATGCCATAAAAGACGATCTCTTCCGGGGAGGCACTGCCTCCAGTAAAGGAGCCAGCGTTTCGTCAACAAGTTTTCAGCGTCGATAAAGGGAGCCCGGGTCTCACCTTATCGTCACATACTGGAGTAAGCCAACCTCGTCATGCCGGTCTAAGCCTGCCGGACCGAAGGATGAAAGGAATTGCCTGTCGTTTCTATCGTGAATTACTGTCGAAAGAGCCTGCGTGCCTCATTTGCCACAAAATTCGGAACGGACTTGCTTAGAGAGATGCTTTTCAGATCTTGGCGGTTGAGGGTTGGGATCAGTTTTCTGGAAATGGCGGGCGAAGTTTTGGGATTGGTCGCAAGGGCCAGACGAACTGCATAGATTCTTAGCCATTCCTTTTCGGCGGCAATCCTGCGCAGCACTTCGTCATCAACATGCCTGGAATAAGCTATGGCCGCTACTTCACCATCGGTTATCTTGGGATTGCAAATCACTGCGACTTGAATCATGCGATTACTGTCCCGGATCAAGATGCCGCGAGTTTCCTTATCCGCTGTCAGTGCGAGTTTGATTTTCTCTGCCGTTTTCTTTTTCAACACCTTTTGCAGCAGAGTTTCGGCTCTAATTTCGGCTGCCTCTTCATCAATTGCCCCCGATATTTCATCGAGAAAGCGCATGGCTTCGATTAGCAGGTGCTCCCATGGTTCGTTGATAGTAATATCGCCTTCCGTAGAACCGGGAAGTGTTACGAAGCTTCCGCCACGGACCGTCAGCATCTTGAAGAAAGCTTCCCGGCCCACCAAATCGCCGGTTTGCGCATGACCAACCTGTCCGCCTCGGATGTGAATTGTTCCCGTAAGGGTCTCGGAGTTAACCTCAACAATGCGGTCGACGCTGTCCAGACAGGCCAACTGAACGAGGTCGGTCAAACCGATCTCATTTATGGTACCCCAAAAGCCACGCGACGAGTTTTGAGCTGCGGGGGGTCCCTCTTCTCCGCTCACTTTTTCCCCTGCAAAATTAATCGCCTGAATGAGCAGATATTCCCATGGCCGGTTTATTGAAACTGTCACATCCTCCGGAAGGGGTAGTGTTTCAAAATGGCCCCTCTCCCACTGGAGCAGTTCGAAAAAACATTCCTCCCCGATTTTATCGCCGGATTCAACGTGAACCACATTCCCGGAGTCTAAATAGGCGTAGCCGGTTGCGCTGGGGGATTCGACTTTGATCGTATGGCTCAGTTTGGCGAGGCAGGAAACCTGAATCAGATCGATCAATCGAATGTATTGAATTGTTCCTTTGAACCCGCGGCTGCCTGCTTGAACATCGTCCATATCACATCCGTTCCGATCTGATCCCCTGTTGGCGTAAATGATTGCAACCTGTGCGGAAAACGACACTGATGGAGTCGGGATCAGAAACAGAGATTCTTCGCAATCCCATGAGTGCTTCTAAAGGCGTATTCACAAACGATGCCAAACTCCTTCGGTCATCGGTCAGATCGCACGGGGAAAGATGCGGCCGTTCCCGCAAGCAATCCTTCCACTTTTATTATAGCTTCATGCATCTTTACTGTACACCTTTGTATAAGAAAGCCGTAATCGATTCTAATTGTAATCAGTGGGGGATAAGGCAAGTCTATATGGTTGCCCTTCGAATTTCTTCATCCAATCCGATTCAGCTTCACAGAAGAGCGGGTCTGCGAGGTAGTTCTTTTGCTCTCCTTTTTCAATTGACCTGGGCGCTGCTCAGTTGTAAAATGGTGCCAGGTGCAGGTTTATCGTGGTTAGCGTACCCCTGCATCCCGTACTGGTTTCCTTCCCCTCAAAGCCGCTGATTCGAATGTTCAAATTGCTGCTCATAATGGCTTTACCGATCGGATTAGCCTCAACCGCGCATGCTCTGGAAACCATCTGATCCGAAGAAGCAGCCAGGTTCAGGCCGGCAAAAGTCCGTATTCGGCGAGATTGCGAGTGCACATTTTGTGGCCAAAAGTAACGGTCAGCCCATCTTCCTGCACGTCTGCGAACCTTATCCGGCACAGGTTTTCACCTTGGCTGTCCCCCGATCTGAGCGGGGCAGGTTCGAGAAGCTACCACAAAACGCTATTACTCCGTGAAAGAGAATTGCGTAGGGGGTAAGAGCCGGCTTAACCCTGGAAGAGGAGATGGCTATGAGAATAAATCTGATACTCTACCCAGCCATCATCGCTCTGACGCTCAGCCTTCTTTTGGCGCCTGCCCTGCCCGTTGCCGCGGGTAGCGCCGACCGCTTCATCTGCGATCTGCGTTTTATAATCCCTGCCCCACATCGGTCAAACCCATCAACAATACTCGGAATCAACAATTGGCGCCAATTCGCAGGCGGCTGGACGCATGATTCAACAGGGTTCGACGGCTTCTACCTCGATCGAGCGGCCGGCGGGTTCGTGAAGTTAGACCCCCTTGGTTCCAGCACGGCAGATGTGCTTCTTCGGAGGTCCCCCGTTTACAACGAGGGCAATATCTCAGGCCGATACCTCGACAGCTCCGGCGTTAATCATGACCACTTCTTGACCGAAAATGCCGGGAGATTCCTGAATCCCATCGACCGTCCCAGTACGGCTCGCGCTAACGGCTTCGCCGTGGACGACAAAGAAAATATGGCCGGGGCGTATGTCAATTCGACGAATAACTTGGAGCCAACGTATTCCCTGAGTACTCCTGGCGGTGCATTAACGACGTTTCAGCCTCCCGGGAGCTTCGACACGGGTGACCTGAGCGACCTCGGGGGAATCGTCGACTCCTGTCTCAAGGCCGGCACCAGCCTTATAAACGATAATCTCAACCACCCCGCTGCCGACTCTGTCGATATCTGCCCGCGCGGATATGCCGCTCCGGGGGCTGAGAACATAAATACCCTTGGCGAGAGAGACCACCGTCATACAGTAGTGTTTCGCTGCTTTGAGTGGTGAGTTGTCAGGGAGTGATCACCTGCGCTCTCTTTACAAATGCGGCAGGTGATGAAGACGATTCTCCGCAGCCCAACGGTTCTTGCTCCCGCCTATAGCACTTCCGATCCAATCGATTTTCACCGGATTCCCCCAGTACAAGTGTGTTCTATTTCACCGGCAGGCTCCGCGCTATGCACGCCGCACGCTTCAGTCTCGACGCTCAGAGGGGCGGGGTCTGAGCCCGACAGCCGCTCTTTCCGGCTTCGCCCTTCTAAACTCCAAGCCATCCGGGGTTCAAGCTAGACAGAAGAAGCAGCCTGATCTTATCCTTTTAGGTAGGGCATTACATTGTACAAAATAGAATCATACAATGCCTCAAGGAGCGAAATAGAATGACCAAAGCTCTTTATTCGGTAATTCTACTTGCTGTTGCCTGCCTGGCGCTAATGTTCACATTATCGTCCGCCCATGCCAACGATGGTCCCATAGCGTCGCCGGGTGATTCTCCCACCGGCGCGGTACTCAACGGAAGTAATGCCGAGCCTGACTATTTAGAGCAGTCGGAATCTCCGGGCCCGATGATGGCGCAGGCAGAAGCACTGGCGGATGAACACTATTGCGTGGGCCATTGCCGCAGGCATTTTGAAGAACGCATGAAGGAATGCAATGAGCCTGAACACCCGCATCACCACCGATGCGAAGAGTGGGCTCGGGAACGGGAACACGAATGCCTCGATAGTTGTTATAAGGAACATCCGAGGTATTGAAGTACGAGTGTCAACATCCGATTACCTGAAAGGGAATATTAGGATTATGCAGGATTGCCGTGCAGAACTTTTCGAGCGTATCAGCTAAATCTTGAAACCCCTCGGGTTTGGATAGGAAGGAGGAAGCCCCTGCCTGTTTGCTCAAGACTATGTCCCTCTCCTCCCTGGAAGTAGTGAAAATAAGTATGGGGATATTCTTCAGTTGCGGATCGGATTTGATTTTTGCCAGCGCTTCAAGGCCATCTACTCGCGGCATATGAAGATCGAGCAGGATCAGGCTGGGCGTGGGATACTTTTCAGGGTCTGCATAATCCCCCTCGTTATACAAGTAATCCAGGAGTTCCTGGCCATCGTCTACAAAGCGCAAATCATGGGCAATGCCAATCTCCTGAAAAGCCACTTCCACGAGGTGACAATCGTCTTCGTCATCGTCCGCCATAAGGACTATGAATGAAGGGTTTTGCCTTTCCATTCAACCTTTTTTTCCTGCGCTATCGGGAGAGACACGATGAAGGTTGTGCCTCCCTCCGGGATGCTCCTTACCGTAATCTCACCCGCATGCCGGTTAACGATCTTTTTGCAAATGGCAAGGCCCATGCCGGTCCCAGTGTACGGGGCATTCCTTCCATGGAGTCGCTCGAATGGTTTAAAGATCTTGTGTGAATAACATTCGTCGAAACCTATGCCGTTGTCCTCGATCATAATCCGGCAGGTTTCACCCGCGATTTTTCCATAGATCTTCACGATAGGAGGTTCCGATTCCTTCCGGTACTTTATCGAATTTCCGATGAAGTTCTGAAATAGTTGTCGCAATAGAGGGGCGTCGGCCTCCACGGTTGGCAGCTCACTAATCTCTACAGTCCCTTTGACCCTGTTAATCAAGATTTCCAGGTCGCTGGCGGCGTCTTCGGCAACTTCGGTCAGGGATACAGGCTCGTAATTTAGCTGGCTGGTGCCGGACCTGGAATAACTTAGCAGGGCTCGCAGCAACTCGGACATTCGGTTTGCCGCTTTCGTAATACGATCCATATAGTCCCGACCTTCGGGATCGAGCGATTCCTTATGTTTTCTAATGAGGATGCTCCCGAAGGCCTGAATCTTTCGCAGGGGTTCCTGTAGATCGTGAGAAGCGATAAAAGCAAATTCCTGTAACTCCTCGTTTAGCTGTTCGAGCCTTGTCACTGTTCCGACGAGTTCGGCGGTGCGCTCGCACACACGCAGTTCAAGCTCATCGCGAGATTTGCGCAGTTCACCCTCGGCTCGCTTGCGTTCGATGATTTCCTGCTGAAGGTCGGCAGTGCGCTCGCTGACCAATAATTCGAGCCCTGTCCGATGCCTTCTAAGCTCTTCCTCAACTTGTTTCTGTTGAGTGAGATCGGTGATAACCGCGCAGACACCCTCAAAATCCACCATACTCAGGCAATTGAGCGAAACGTTGACCGGGAGAAGTGTTCCGTCATTTCGCATCATCAGGAACTCGCCCTTAGCCGCCCCACAACTGCGGCTCTCCTCGATGAGTTCCATCAATGGCGCGCGGCCTTCGGAAACAACGTAAGAATCAAGTTTTGTGCTGACGATTTTCTGAATCGGAAGCCCCAGCATTTCCCCCAGGGTGCGATTGCAGTAATAAATCGAGTCGTCGGATGAGAGTATCAGAGCACCCTCGCTAACCGATTCCACCAGAACACGGTACCCGTGATCGGCTCCTGTTAGGGTGTATAGCTGCTCACCTTCCGGCTTCTGGATAACGAGGGCATCGACTTCACCGCTTTGGATCGCCTCGATGGCCTGTTCCGCTTCCCATACGCGCTCCTCCAGAAACCGGATTTTTTCAAACAACTCTTCTCTTGTCGGCTCGCGCTGTTCCATTGATATACCTCTGTTGCTTTTTCATTCAAATATGGCTCAGGAACTCTTTTTTTCTTCTTTTAGGGCTAATCTTACAAGAATAGGTTCGGGGTCGGAAAGATCGCCTATAAATCTCTGAAGCGGCGGCGGCAGACGCTTCACGAGGGTCGGGGCGGCAACCACTTGCGCATCTTTGGCTAGACCCGGCTGCTGATACACATCGATTACTTCGAGTTCGCACCTGTCTTCAAGGTACTTTTGGCAAAGCTGCCTGGCGTTTTCTATTGCCCTAAGTGATCTGGGAGTCATTCCAGCGACGAAAAGACTCAAAATGAATTTTTGCGATCCACCTTCTGCGGCGGCTTCTTCGAATATTTCGGTCGTTGTCTTACCTTCGGACATCATAGCCCTTTCAAGGTTTGCGCGGGCGTAAATCCAATCCCACCAGAACCCGTTCCGTATCTGCCAATGTTCCAATTATTTTTCGGACTGGCTTGGGCAGTTGTCGGACCAGAGTCGGAACCGCAAGAATCTGATCGCCCTTTGCCAGCCTGGGATTCTCCAGCAAATCGATTACTTCTATCGAGTACCGCCCCTTCAAATGCTCTTCGCATATCTTTTTCAGATTGCTGAAAGCTTCCATTGACCGGGGTGTCTGCCCGGCCACATAGAGCCTCAGTTCATACTGGTCCCCGGATTCGGGCCGCTTCCGAGCCTCTTCCTCGCCCGGGGCGGTCGAGCGCTTGTCGCCTGCTGGAGCCATTATTCAACCCTCCTTGATGATAACCTGATCGGCATGCCTCTGGCGCGCTATTTCACTCCTTTGGCGATCGATCCTGCGCTTTTTTTCCTCTTCCTCTTCGATGGCCTTCTTGAGTTCTTTTTCCTGGGCGCTCAATTCCGCCATCATGCTGGAAACCTGCGCTTCCACCGATAGCTTTCGGATATCAAACTCCCGCTGCATTCTTTCGATTTCCTCCATGCGCTCTTTTTCCTCCTGCCGGTCTTTCGATTCCTGGGCAAGCCTCGCAGCGCCGGTCAGAACACCTCCAGGGCCGACATAAACGTCAACAAGCCGCACACCATCGGAGGAAAGCACGAGTTCCCGGACCTGGTTGGAATGGGCCATGCCCCGCGACTTAATTACATAGATGCCGCGGTTGCGCTCGCCGCCGCTTTCGATGTCCCGCACGGTGAGCCATGTATCCATAAGGGAGGAAACGCCCATGTCAGTCAAATCCTGGTGCTGCCCGAAGATCAGACATGTAAA
This sequence comes from Syntrophobacteraceae bacterium, assembly GCA_052147195.1. GTDB lineage: Bacteria > Desulfobacterota > Syntrophobacteria > Syntrophobacterales > Syntrophobacteraceae > SbD1. The sequence continues at coordinate 7,852 of JBKQLC010000204.1, read as the reverse complement.
AAGGGCAGTTATGCCATCCATTTTCAGGCTGTCAATGAAGCGCATTAGTGCGGACTTAACTTCGGAGGCGCTGCCCACCGAAATCATATTTGAAACAGGGTCCATTATTACGACGGAAGGTTTGAAATCCCTTACCAGCTTGTTCATACTGACCAGGTGCATTTCAAGTCCAAAGAGAGTCGGGCGCGTAGCGTGGACATGGAGCGATCCATCATCCAGCCAGGGCTGGAGGTCGACACCGACGGAGCGCATATTGCGTACGATCTGGCTTTCCGACTCTTCGAAAGCCAGATAAAGGCACCTTTCGCCGCGCGAGCACGTGCTGTTTGCAAAATGGGCGGCAAGGCTCGTTTTCCCGGTCCCGGCCGTACCCGTTATCAGAATACTGCTTCCGCGAAAGTACCCCTCACCGCCGAGCATTGTGTCGAGGCGCGGGACCCCGCTCGATATGCGCTCAGTGGGGGCCTTATGAGTGAGGCCGATAGAAGTGATCGGCAGAACATAAAGGCCCCCTTCATCGATCAGGAAAGGGTATTCATTGGTCCCGTGGGTTGTCCCGCGATACTTGATTATGCGCAACCGGCGCGTTGCCACCTGCTCGATCATGCGATGGTCGAGAAGAATGACACAGTCGGAAACGTATTCTTCCAGGCCGTGGCGGGTCAGGGTCCCATTTCCCCGCTCGCACGTTATTACCGCCGTCACCCCCCTGTCCTTGAGCCACCTGAAAAGCCTCCGGATTTCCGCCCGAAGAATGCCCTCGTTGGGAAAGCCCGAGAAAAGGGCCTCGATTGTGTCAAGGACGACACGTTTGGCGCCGATGGAGTCGATTGCGAAACCCAGCCTTACAAAGAGACCTTCCAGGTCGAACTCGCCGGTTTCGAGTATTTCGCTTCTCTCGATATGCACATAATCCAGGGCCATCTTATTACGGGCCACAAGGTCGTCGATGTCGAACCCAAGAGAGGAGAAATTTTCAACCAGGTCAGTATCTTTTTCTTCAAAAGACATGAAGACACCGGGCTCATCGAAATCTCTTGCACCACGGACGAGAAACTCCATCCCGAAAAGCGTCTTGCCGCTTCCAGGCCCCCCGCAAACAAGCGTAGGACGCCCCTGCGGGACACCCCCGCCCGTGATCGCGTCAAAACCGCCTATACCAGTGGGTATTTTTCTCAGTTGCTTGATTGAAATTGATTCTTTTGGCCTGGACATTTCCTCCCCCATTTACAGCAAGAATTTGCGTCGTTTCTCTCTTCTTATTTGTATTCTTATGAGGACATTTCGGAGTGGCAGCATAACACTATGTAACTGCGCGATTATGAAATAAAAAGAAAAAATGGCAAGACTAAAAGTTTGTGTGCGAAATGATCTGATAATTAGTGCACTTCCACAGCACGGGCATCGGCTTGCAACGGTCCATCACGGATGGACCCCTTCGCTAGGTAGCTGCATTCAGGGGAATCGGGACCCTCCGCGGTCATGCAGAACTATATTGTAGACATATTTGCCTCTACCCGCGTTCTGACCCTGACAGCAGAAGATTTACACGCTGAAGATCGGCCTCGGTGTCCACCCCCACTGTGTCATAGGGTGTCTCCACAACGTAAATTGCCACGCCGTTCTGCAGGAAGCGCAGTTGCTCCAGCTTCTCCGCCGATTCCAGGGATGACTCCGGCAGCGAATGAAACAGGCTGAGCGCTGCACGCGTATATGCGTAGATGCCTATGTGCTTGTAGCGCTTGACGCCGGCGCCATCCCTGTCGAACGGAATCGGGTAACGGGAAAAATAGAGCGCCCGTCCGGAATGGTCGGTTACGACCTTAACAGTATCGGGATCAAGTGCGGCCGACTCGTCAATTTCAACTTTGAGGGTCGCCACCTGGGCGTCTCCCGCCGGAAACGGTGACACAATAGCATCCAGGTGCTCAGGGCGCAGCATTGGTTCATCCCCCTGGATGTTAATGTAGATGTCCGCATCAACCCGCTCCATTACCTCTCGCAGCCGGTCCGTTCCTGAAGGATGCCGGCCCGTAAGCATGACGGGGATGGCCTCCTGTTCGCAGAACCTCAGCACCTTCTCGCTGTCTGTGGCAACCAGTAGATCTGCCAGCAGCTTCGATTGACGAGCGTTCCTATAGACCCAGTAAAGCATCGGTTTGCCCGCTATATTCCGCAATACCTTGCCCGGAAGGCGTGTGGAATCGTAGCGCGCCGGAATTACCCCCAATATTTTCAAATTGTCAGCCATGTCAGGTCCTGCGGTTTTCTTAACCAGCGTCTAAAGATCGGACAGATGTAAATCATTGAAAAACACTCTCCCGCGTTCGAAGGGGGTGAGGAATTCTTTTGCAGAGTCGTTGGCGCCGTGGCCTTTGTGGGTGGGGCGAAAGTTTATGAGGAGTTTCTACTACTAACTCCGTCAGGGTGTCAAATAATCTTTGGGAAGCCCAATGAAGGTACGGGGTCGCCCTGTTTCGGATTTGTAACTCCAAACACCTTTACGTAATACCCCGGGTTTTTGAGCGGCGTTCCCCTGCCGGATAGATCAAATAAGCTGGTCATCGGTCACAATTCTCCTTTGGAAGCGAGACGCCGCAAAAGGGAATGATTGCTCTTCCCGCTCCATGCTTCCTGCCTCCCGCTCCATGCTTCCTGCTTCCTGCTCCATGCTTCCCGCTTCCTCTCTTCACCTATAGACCATGGACCCTGAGCGGCATACATTTTGCCAAAAGCCCCTTGATTGTTACATTTTGGCGACGCCGGCTCCATTGAATCGATAAAATGGAAATGTCACTGAAAGTGTGTAAACGAACTTGCTGGGGATTCCGTCAATACCGGGAAAGAGAATGAAAGGAGGTGAGCAGTACTAATTGTTGCGAAGCAGGATTCAAGTAAATCGATCAAATCGTTCAATACTTAATCAAGTAATCAAGGAGATTTAAAATGAGGAAACTCGCGGTTCTGATGGCACTGTGTACATTATTGATCGGAAGCAGCGCTTTTGCTTTACCCCTGCCTCTAAACTTCAACGGCACTGTATGGCAGGGTACGGTTACCATTCAGACCCCAGGTAGTGGAGGCACCTCGGAACAGGCTAACATCGTGATAACTTTTGAAACCTCCGATGGAAGGAATAACGACTTTATTTCAGGAACTATCACGGCCGCCAGCGGATCGACCCTTCCAGCAGGTTTTCCAACGGAATTCAGCGCCGTCCTCGGACCCTTTGCGACGTGCCTTGTACATATGACGGCCACTGATGCAGCAACGACTAATCCCGCCAATGCCATCATCTTTGGCGATGCCTACAAAAAAGGCAGACTCCACACGCTCGGCGTTCATGCCAGCATTTTGAGCGGTCCACTGCAGGGGTCAACCTGCTTTGGATTTCTGCAACGGCAACCATAGCCGTATCCCTTTAAATAAGAGCGGGGGACTCGGCCATTGCGGACCGGGTCCCCATTCGTGCATAAAATCTTCCTATGAGTACTCGCTTAGGAATTCTGAAAGGGTCACAATCTAACCTGTGATCATCCCGCAATGAGAGTCCGAGTGGTGATTAGGAATTTTTGCTCAGTAGGGCTAACACGGCCTTACGGTTTAGTTCATAGAGCCATTCATCATATCTTGCAAGCTGATCCCTAGTGAAACCAGCAGCAATTTTTGATTCTAAAGCTGTCACCTTCCAGGATTATCCTTGCCATAGTCGTGGTTAGCTAAAAAAGTACAATTTCTCTGTCCCCCGCTTCCCCAAAAATTAGCCGAAAACGTCCGTTTTTAGTTTAAGCAATTCGATCCGGGGAAAAATTGGAGGAAGCACGGTTTCCCTACTTAGCACGCTTCTTCTCTTCAAGCTCCGAGTTCCACGCTCCTAGTCCTGTTTGAAATCGGTATTGGGAAGGGCCAGCTCGCCGGGAGCGTATCGGCTTAGCTGGCTCTTTCAGGCAGGGTCATGACTCCTGCCCTATCCCAAGGGGTATAAGCTACTGTCTTCGGGGCGATCTTTCGAAAATCGGCCTGTTATGTGGCGTTTCTTTCGCTTAAGAGCATTGTTTTAAGTCGCTTCCGGGCCTCTTCCCGGCTGGATTCCGAGTCTCAAAATTGGAAAAGCCTCGGTCAGAACCGGCAGTGGTTCCTGGCGAGGCTTGCAGAGAAAAAGAGGAGTTAAATTCGATTAGATCAAAATAGTCGGCGGCCAGCTTGCCGGAACGACTTTCATGGGAATGCTGCAACGTCAATAATCCGAATCTATCTGCTGGACGGGGAACTGCGTCATTATGGGCTCGGTTGCCCGTCCCTTTTCAATCCCCCTCATTTGTCTCAACCCCTCACTCCAGGCAGTTCGTCAACAGGCGATATTTCCGTTCTTGGGACACCCGCAAACCACAAATCGATTGCCACGCAGCAAGCTCGACCGCATCCGATAATCCTTTCACTCAAATTCTTCGCCAAGGCCGTCAAAACAAAGTGAAAAGCCTGCGGGCAAGTGATATAGGTTTGCACGAGCCCCGAAAAGCGGCATAACCCATGAGATTGCTTCCGGCATCAATCCGGGGATCAATCCAAAAGGCTTAGAAGTGATCGATATTCATTGCCATATACTTCCGGGTCTGGACGACGGTGCTGAAGACTGGAGCAAGAGTCTCGAGATGGCGCAAATTGCCGCCATTGACGGTATCTCGGGGATCGTATGCACCCCCCATTTTTCTCACGCCTTTCCAGAAAACAATCTGACCGCAATCCTGGCCGCCATTGAAGAACTGCGAACGCGGCTGCGGCAAACGGAAATCCGGCTTGAACTCTATCCAGGCTGCGAGTTGGCCATCGACTCCAGTCTGCCTGAAAAGATCGAGTCAGGAGAGCTGCTGACCATCAATGACAATCGCAGGATCGCACTGGTTGAAATGCCGGCGGAGGTCATTCCGCCCAACCTGGACAGATTTTTCTGGATGATGCTGGTAAGAGGCATCACTCCTGTTCTGGCGCACCCCGAAAGAAACTACCCTTTAATCAAGAATCCGTCAGTGCTGTTGAAGTGGATTCAGACGGGCGTGCTGGTTCAGATCACGGGCGCCAGCCTGAGGGGACATTACGGACAAGAGATTCGGGATTTTTCCGTGAAGCTCCTTCGGCATCGAATGGTTCATTTCGTAGCGTCTGACTCTCACGGTCCCGACAGGCGAAAACCGGTGCTTTCGAAGGCGCGCGCAATCACCGAATCCATTATCGGCCCTGAGGAAGCATACAAAATCTTTCATGAATATCCGGTCCAGGTCCTTCGTGGAGAGGTCCCTGACGTAATACCCGCTATTCCATTCGAAAAGAAAACACCCCTGATAAGGCGCATTTTTCCATTCTGGTGATTTGACGGAGCCGTAAGAATGCCCCTTACGCTGCCGGCCTGATTCCTTTGCGATAACACTGCCTGATCGCTTCCGCAACAATACGGGCGTCATCAGGCCCTAAACCATGGTGTACCGGTATTGCCAGGATTCTTTCGGCTATGGCTTCGGTAACCGGAAGTTTTAATGGACCATAGAGTTTTTCAAACACAGGCTGTTGATGTAAGCCTCGCGGATAGTGCACCCCGCTGGCGATTCCCTTTTCCTTGAGCCGGTCGGCCAGAGTGTCGCGGTTGCAGCCGAATTCATCGGGATCAACAACGAGGCAATACTGATGCCAGGCATGTACCCCTTCGGAGGTGACCCTCTGAGGTCGAATACCGGGAACATCCGCCAGGCCACGGGTTAGGATTTCGGCATTCAGTCGCCTTTTGACCAGCATCTCATCGAGTCTTCCGAGCTGTTTGCGCCCGATTGCCGCTTCAACGTCGGTCATCCGGTAGTTGTGTCCAAGAGACGTGTGGTAATACCTTTCCATCTCACCATGGCTGCGGAGGGATCGCATTTTTTCATAATATTCTTCGTTATTCGTGCATACCATTCCCCCTTCGCCGACAAACATGTTCTTCGAAGGATAAAAAGAGTAGGAGACAAAATGATCGAATGAACCGACATCACGTTTATTCCAGGCAGTGCCATGCGCCTGCGCGGCATCCCACACGACTATAAGATTATGGCGCGCGGCAAGATCCTTGACTGCGCCCATATCGACCGGGTTCCCGAACAGGTGGACAGGAGAAATGGCGCGGGTCCGCTCGGTAATGCGCTTCTCGGCATCCTCGAGATCGATCATAAACGTATCGGGATCGATATCACAGAACACCGGCCTCCCGCGGCTCATCGCTACCATCGAACCGGTTGCCATAAAGGTAAAGGAAGGCACGAGCACTTCATCGCCCGGTTCCAGGAATGTCATATACGCCAAATGAAGGGAAGCCGTGCCGCTGGCGCAGGTCAATGCATAACGTGACCCCACCTTAAGCGCGAATTCACGTTCGAAAGCCTCGCACTGACCACCCTGACGAAGATTGCCGGACCGCAGTACCTCAACGGCGGCCTGTATTTCTTCCTCGGTCAACTTCACCTCGGAAATGTTTATGTTCCCCACTAACTCGCTCCTCTCAACGGCTCATGAATCGATTGACGAAGTTTACCTTACCGATTCTTTTCTGGCGTATTTTCAGCCCTTTATGACTTTGTTTCTTATGTCAAAACAGTAACTTACCGCGAAACAACATGACAGAAACCACGAAAAAATGCCAGTAAAAAGCACACTTTAGTCCACTTTGGACCGTCAATCTCCCCGAACCGGTGAAAGATTCGAGGTGCACATTTACTTGAAAGCGGTGGCGTGATTATGAATATTGTAAAAGGGTGAAGAATTGAAGAATTGAGGCATTGAAGAAAAAATAAATTGGAGGGTTCAAGGATTGAATCCCTTAATCCCTCAATTCCTCAATTCCTCAATTCCTCAATTCCTTTGAGGAGGTATGAGATGCGTTTTCAAAAACCGGGCAAAATCGAAAGCAATTTATGGTACCTGGGTGCTGAGGAATCAGGAGTATATTTTCTTAGGGGGGACCACGGGGCGGCGTTGATCAACGGTGCAATGAGCTACATTCTTCCTGATGTCTTGGCCCAGATGAAACAATTCGGGATCGGCCCCGGCGAGATCACCAGGTATTTGATCCTCCATTCGCATTTCGACCACGTGGGGATAGTCCCATATTTCAAGAGAAATTATCCGGCAATTGAAGTACTGGCATCGGAGGCGGCCGTTAAGACTTTCGAGAAACCAAAGGCGATCGAATTCATAAACAGCTACAACCAATTGAGCGCCGGGGAGAAGAATGAATCGCTGAAGGGTTTCGATCTCGAATGGCGAGCCGACATAGAACCATCGGTTGTTCGGGAGGGCGAAATCATTGACTTGGGCGGGGTAGCGTTGAAAATTTATGAGACCCCCGGGCACACCAACTGTTCAATTTCGGCTTACGAACTCAATTCAGGCATCCTATTCGGCTCCGACGCACTCGGCATACCCTTTTCGGATAAACTCTTCCCTTCAATGAACACCAATATCGAACAGTTTCTAAACAGCCTGGAAAAACTGAAATCTTTGAAAGTAAACCTGTTTTGTGCCGATCACTACGGCTACATAACCGGAGACGAAGCTCAAGGAATCGTCTATAAAACCATCGAAGAGGCATCGAGATGGAAAGCACGGTTATTCGAAGTCTACAGGCGTAACGCCTCCGACATCGACGGCGGCGCCCGGGAGATCACCTCTTACTTTTATCAGGAAATGCCCGGCTACTTTCTAGGAGCGTGTCGGAATAACGGGGTCTAAAAATGCACTGGAGGTCTAAAATGCTGCCGGCCCTGTAAACCGTAGCTCCAATTGATCAAACTCTACTTATTTAATAGTGATAAATGGGCAGGTATCA
>JBKQLC010000203.1:0-22527 GCA_052147195.1 Syntrophobacteraceae bacterium | reverse complement strand
CATGAATCCTAAACTATTACAAATACTTAAATAGGACACGACTAGAAAACTAATATTTATAAGCTCACGGATTCAGGATTTACATTACGATCATCAGCGATTGTCATCAGCCCGGCAATACGCCGTGGTAACGGTAGGCCAGGGCAAAGACTCACAAGGCCACGAATACAAGGGTCAGGGCGTTCATTAAAACCTCCTTCACCTTGCCAAAGGTTGTAATTCCAAAACATTCTTCGAGAGTTACTATCCGGAAATGCCCACTCTCACTTAACGATATTCAACATCTTCCAAAAAATGCTATCAACACACAGATGAAATCATTCGGCACCGCTAGCAAACATTGGAGCTAGAGTTACGCCTAAATAATTGTCTCCTGACACGATCGTTACATCACTTGTGTCTATACTCCAACCAGATCCAGGTATATGTACAGTTACTGTGTGCACACCTTCTAACAAAGAAATGGACATCGGCGTGGACTTTCCAGTGTCTATTCCATCGACTATAACTTGTGCTCCATACGGAAAAGATGTTATTTTTAGAGATCCTGCATATGCATTCGTCCACAACGCAAAGAAAAGAACAATCATCAATAAAGCAATCGATGTTCTCATGGGTTCTCCCTCTTTTAAGAAAGAATGCGGTTGTGGGAGACGCTAAACGATAAGACTGATCCCCATCGCTTAATGGCAAAACGAGGACATTCTAAAGTTCATAAAGTTCTACGGAACAAAAGGAGAGTACCCCCAAAGGGATATCCAAAATTCCCTTTAGAGGCTTCACATCGGCATTTTCTGGAAAGTCCACTTCATGGCTTACTTCAGACAGAATGCGAAACGCTCAGCATAAGAGAAGATTGAAAGCCATAGGCCCAAAGCTGACTACATGACATGAATTGGCAAGCTGGCTCTCATCCCTCTTGCTTTCCTAACAAAAATCGTTTTCCTGATTCCCTGGCGCGCCAGCATTCCAGTTTTTGTCCTCAGCGCGTGACGGTTACTCCCTTGGGCACCAGAGGGGCAAGCGCTCAATTCGGAAAAACCGGCCATACTATGCCCGGGGCTGGTTTCAGCACCTGAGAACAGCATTCAAAACAGCCCAGCTGGAACATGATCAAGCAAGCGGCAAAAAAAACCAGGACCGCGAAATTCAGGGTCGCATTGAACAGTTCCTCAAGACGTTCATCATACGCGCCTTCCCGGATCTTTAGCGTCATGTGGTTGAGGAGTTTTCCCATGAGAGTAGCCTCTCGATATCAGGTGAAAAGATGCACCCAAAATTCATCCTTGCAAAGAGCGCTCTCACGAACCTGGCTGCCTTGTAGCACACAGTGGTTTCTGGAAGGTTACTTGATACGGGGGGCGCCGGAGTAGCAACTACTATGTAAGTATTGAGAATTAGATGGAATTCGAAATAGTCTTTTTACAAACAGAACGGACTCTTTAGTTCGGTAAACCCGCCAGAGTGCTTGTACTTTAGAGGGTCTGCGTTAGATCTCGCGGCGATTCGAACATCTTGAGTTTTTGAGCGGGCTGGTTTCCCAACAACGAAGAGAGGCATGATTACTGAAGATGAATGGGGAGACATCATAACTCGATTGCCTTCCCATTCCAAAATCCTGGATTGATCGTGCTCGGACTAAACAATGGTAGATCGGCGTATTCCTATCCATGAAACAGGGGCTCTCATGCGTACCCAAGTATCTCGTTGGGCTCAGCCCAGGTATCGAACCTGCACCCACCAACTCAAAAAGCACAAATCAGCATGGGATCGCATTCTTCATTACTCGTTGATAACGGAGGCAACCGTATCCACGACACGGGCCTGAACCTCATGTGGTCTGATCCCGTCCCTACGCCCATGATCTGGAGTCAGGCGATGGACTGCCCCGCTGACAAGAATGGGTGATCAAAACTCCCGGAGTGTGTTATCTTCGGCCAATGAGGATCACATTGACGAATACAACGGCGCCGGTTCATTAAAACTGGAGACCGGGGTAATACCGCCAGGCGGCGATGCAGGGAAACCGGCCTCCTTTTCGCTTTAACGTAACACAGCGGGAGAGATTTCATAGATGGGGAAATTATTCAAATGGACTTTGAAGGTCCTGATCGGGTGCTTTGGAAGTGGCTGTCTTTTGGCAGTTGCCGTGCTTGCTGCCTCACAGACTTCAAACATTTTTTTTTGCCGAAACCAATTATAATTTCGGGGAACTTTCCGAAACGACGCCGTTCTCCCATGACTTCATTGTGAAAAACGGCGGTACAACCACTCTCAATATAAGAGACGTTCAGCCCAGTTGAGGCTGCACGGTGGCCCGTTTTGACAGGGCGATCCCTCCCGGCGGGGAGGGAAAAGTAACTTTAGAGTTCAAGCTGAAAGGGTTCCAGGGATACGTCGTAAAGACCGCGACTGTTTTGAGCGATGACCCCGCAAACCCTCGTGTGACCCTGCTCGTGGAGGGGACCGTCAAGCCTCTGATCGAGGTTCGGCCAGAGAAAACCATCTATTTTCAGGGAACTGCCGATGGTCTCACTGAAAAGACCGTCGATCTCATTACGACCTCGAAGCAGTTTCACATACGGAAAACTGAGGACGATCTCAACAAAAAGGCCGCATACGAGCTTGAAACCGTAGAAGACGGAAAACATTACCGGCTCAGAGTCTCCAATAACACGCTGAGAGGGGACTACACGGGACACATTACTCTTTATACCGACTTTGCCGAAAAATCTGTGCTTACCGTCTGGGTAAACGGTTCGATAGAGGGAGAGATTGGAATCAGGCCCAAAGTGCTCATCGTGGGCCGGTTGTCCACCAACCAAGGAGTGACCTCCGGAAAGGTGCTCGTCACTAATAATAAGAATAGAGCCTTCAAAATAGTAAGATGCAAATACGATGAACGAATCCTTCATGTGACACAGATGCCGTTTCCAAATGGATCCGGATTCAGTCTGGAGATAATCCCCAATGTGGAGGACATGCCCCCCGGCGGCCGGATTCAGACTGTATTGACGGTTGAAACGGATGTGCCTTCGGAAGGAGAGCAGGAAGTTCAGGTCCGGGTAATCGATCTGGCGGAAACGCATAAGTGAGGCCCGGTTTATCAGCATCCTGCACAATATTTGCTTCAGATTTGGCCAGTTGACCGGAGATCTCATCCCCAAGTCCGGTAGCTTTCCACTAGCATTTCACTAATTGATTCCAGCACTTGTCGCAAAACCGGCTACTTTTGAAATCGATCTCTTCCACGTAGGTCGATGATTGCATGACACATTCGGGGTTATGACAGTGGAAAAGACCATAGGTATGGCCCAGCTCATGGGTAGCCTCTTTGAGCAGGCGCTCTTGCATTAGCGCGGGATTATCGGGCAGACCGTAAAACTTGTTATCCAGACGGTAAGAACTGACAACGGCGCATTGGCCGTTTAAACGCGCCTCACCGAAAACGAAGGTCAGGACGGGAATACACAAGTCCGATCCGGTAATCGCGAGGATCTTGCAGGCCGCCGTTGGGAGATACTGTTCCAGTTGATTGATAATCGCAGAGGAGCTGTGCTGGTTCCTGTGAAGATCCAGGAAGGCGCGGCAATCGAAGTCAAAGCCCGAAACGTTAACTGTTGTTTGAAATCGAGCTTCGAGTTGATCGCGCAGGCGCTCTATTTCTTGCCCACCCGCCAGTTCACTGGTAACCCGAAACCTCATTATGATTATTCTCAACAGAGTCTCCCTCCAAATGTTTGTTTCCCTGGAGCGAAAGGATGACCCGTACTCTACGGCCTGACATATTGTATCACAACGGTTCGGTTAGGGGAGGGGTATGTGCAAACGATTTAAAGAGGGGCGGACGATGATGTCCTGCTACGAAAAGGCCGCCCACAAGGGGCTAGATTACGGCTCGGTCAGGCGCCTTTTCATGGTTTGGGGTGTCCCTCAAGGACATGAAATGCTGCAGTGGAGTTCACCATGAAGCGATGGATCATTTATGTTTTGCGTGCAATTTTTCTGGGCAACACGTCCGTATCCGGTAACCGGTTTGACCAACATCGGCGCTATATGGGAATTTCTCAAGCGGCGCCCATTATGTATGTGACCCAGGCATGGATGCAGTGGACCCTCCACTGAACGGCCGCCGGAAGCAGCCTGCAGATCCCGCTCAAAGCTTTTCATTCCATAAAATGCCAAATGCCTTCCTGACCATGTTTTAACTAGCCTTTGAGTAGGAATTTTTCCGATTCGGACAGGCAAAAAAGGGAGTTGACGAGCCGGAGGTAAGGGAAGGCTCACTCTGATTATCACCTTTCCGCTATTTTACCCGAAAAATGCTGCCGGGTGTATGTAGCTCCCTTATAAGCTTTGTTTGCTCGAAAAATACAGTCTCCACCGAATTGACATTTATACCAACCGGTGCATTCAATTAGCTCATGTAAACGTAACTTCCCCCTCAACTTCCTAAATCCCGTGGGATGTGTGCACGCCTTGCTTTCTCGAACACCGCCGGAGTAACACGGATCGGGTCACGTGCCATGCGTACTGAGCGCGCAGAAGTCTCAGTGGTTAAGGAAGGCTATGAAAGCGACAGCTCTGTTCCCAGACGGCTTTTGTACCGACCACACTCTCAACAGAGAAATCATTCAAAGCCGCCTCCAGCACCGATTCATTGCCAAAATCCATTTGCTTGCATTCGCACCAGGTTATCGCATGCAATCTCCAGTCTGCCATTGTCCAGTCGTGGTGCGCTAGCCGTCTGGTTTAGAGTTCATTCAGGTTTAAAGTGCAGGACCGCAGGAAGCCCGAACGCTTTGCTTGCCGGGTAAATGCCATAATCCGGTCACCAAAGGCCGAAAGGAGGATTGCAATGAGGGACCTCAAAGCTGCAAACGTTATGGTCAGCCCGATTGTGTCCGCTCGAGTTAATACATCGGCAAGAGATGTCGCCCTGCAGTTATTGGCCGGCAGGTACAGTGGAATGCCGGTAACGGATGACGAGGGGAAAATTTTAGGAATCATAACGGAACTCGACCTGTTGGACGCAGTCGCCGCCGGCAAAAATTTGACCAGGACCCCTGTTGAGGCAATCATGACAAATAATCCCATCACCGCTGATGCGGACACTCCGATAAGCCAGGTTTTGGCCAAGATGAGGGAAGCACACATTCTGCGGATCCCTATCTCCGAGGGGGGGAAATTGGTGGGAATAGTAACCCGCTACGATATATTGAAGAGCCAGATAGACCCCGCGCTGTTTGTTCTGTAAGGCTCTTGTATGCTCTTCCGCCAGGGGAGTGCAGGTGCACCTTCGCCCACCCGGTAGAGCAAAGATTGAGAGCTTTGCATCCACATGTTGGGCGAGGGAATCGTCGACGCCATGTGTGACGTTTTAGGGCTAAATGACCGAAAGGACCACAAACATGGAAAAGAAAAGTTGCGAGTTACAGGGCCGGATTTTCCCGGATGGCAGCGTAACCTGCGTGGGCGATCAGTGTATGCGATGCTCCGATGGGAATTGGAGCATCGACGACTTCGAGTTCACAGTGAGCAGTGTTCAAGATTAGACTATGCCAAAGTGGAGCAGTACGCAGATGAATACGTGCATCAACCACCTCCAGCCCACGAGAAATGAGGTACAGGGCCAGTTTGAAAGCGCCGGCTCCATTTGTCTGAACTGGCAGACAGAATAGTGAACTATCAGTTGCATTATCGAGCCGGTGAACCGAATGAGGGACTGAGAGCGCCCTGCAAAGATTCCCCGGATTGGTGGGCACGATAAAGCGTTACCACGCTCCGCTCCCCCACCCTACATGGGTCATTCATTTCGCGACTACTTTCAACGTTGTGTACAGAACCTATTCATCAGGATCAACCTCAGGTCCCCTTAAGACTCACTCTTCATATTTGAGGGCAATGTTCTTCTTTAAAGCCAGGCCCAGTTCAGCTTCCACCGCTTTGATCACCGCTGTCGGAATGATACAGCTCTGGTGGAGTTTACAAACTGCCGCGGCCTGGACCACCTTGTTTTGGCCTATGGGAGCCCGCATTATTTCCATGAAATCGACTTCACTGGTCATTTCCGCGAATCTGCTGACCTGTTTGCACGGGCTTTGCGTGCGCACTGAAGCATTATACTTTTTCGCCTGCTCAACTTCGATGAGGCAGATGAATCCACAAACTCCGGGATTAACGGTCATTTTTGTCATGTCTGGCATCCAAAATCGGCGGTTGAATAAAGCGGCACCTTATGTGCCGATACATGCCCTGCCAAAGGTGATAACGGGAGCTTCAGGGGCTGCAAGAGGAGCGAGATGGTGAAAGAGAGAAACAGTCGAGAAAGGCGGCGTAATTGCAATTGCTGCCGGGCTCACTGGAGAGGCATCACAACTGTAATAACCTGCATTTTGAATATAGAAAACCATTAAACGCAAAACTATCGTCTCCAGGGTGATTTTGCAAATGAAAGGGGTCTATCGGGCCGAGGGTTACTCGACTCGGCAAAATTCGCTCGAAACTAACCTGGCCGAAGAAAACCCCTCTTCGATAGTGTTTTCGAGCTTCCGGGCAAATTCGGTCTCCGGAATTTCAGGACTGAAGTTGATGACGACGGAAGCCGTACCAACACTGATACGAATACTCCTGACGTGATCGACCGTCTCTAAAAGGGATTGCAGGCGATTCGCATAAGCCTCATCCCACCGCAGGCGCGGTATCCCCATCCTAATGCGTCCCGGTGTCTGGTGAAGCACTGTCGCAACAGTCGTTACCGCGGGGAGGTCCCGGGCAGAGGATCCTCTGAGCCGTGCTCTTTTGCGCGCCCCGATAGAAACGCGAAACCCTTCCACGCCTTCCAGGTAGGTGAGCAGATCGACAAATAGATTCTGCAAGACTGCCAAGCGTTCGAACCCCTCCAGCGCCTCAGGCCGGTCAGCCCCATCGATGGCGTCAAGGGCACTGCGGACGGCTTTGCTCTGATACAACGGGGTGTGTTTGCTTGATTTGTTACTTATCTCTTCTTGAAAATCAAAGAGCGTTATGGACTCGAATGTGGGGATGAGGGCCGTTTCATCGCCTATGCGCCTTACAACGGCCCCTCCGAGAGACACTCTCTCGTCGATAGTGAAGCGGAAGGCATCCCCGGGAAACTTGCTGCGATTCTCGAAGGTTTCCCCTATCATTCTGATCAGTTCTATTACTCTGGGATCATTTGTGTAAGGACCGTACCGATAGTTACGCTGCGCCCACCCAAAATACTGGCTGAAGCGGTAGAGGATTTCAACCGCATACGGAGAGCCAAAATCATACTTCTCAGGGTACTCCTTCTTATAAAAAGCCAGTTCGTCCTCTTCGAGCATACTGTAGAGCCGCATTTGCAGCTCTTCCGCGGCCAGGATCAAGGAATTCACAAAGAGAGCAGACTCCTGGTCCCGCTTGATCTGCCTTTCCTTTTGCTGTTCCTCTCTCCAGGTCCAGACGGACCAGACCGATGCGGCTAACGCTGATAAGACGGAAAAAATTAACGTTGGATTCATGACCATCCTCCTGCGGGACAAAATTAAACCATATCCTTATTTATCGGCATATCACCGGCCTTTGCGGTCTCCATTCCTGCAGCATCAAGGAGGACAAAATAATACGAGAACAGCAGATATTCCAAATAAGGATAGCACAGAAGGGCTAAAGACGATACCACCGGTTGAAGACGCAGAAATGCCCGTCGAGGGTAGGTAAGACCCTCACCCGGGCATCTCGATACAGTTTCATGCGCAAGCCAGGCACGAAGACTTCCGATCCTTGCGGCTCCCGGAGCGCACAATCACCCCCGGGCCCAACCATCCTTCCTCTAAGGCGCGGTGGCGTGGGCGGCCACTATTTCGAGGCCCTGTCTACAGAGCGTCGATCTTCTTCAGGTCGATTTCCTTCAGGACCGTAATGCCTTTCGCCTTCATGGTTTCGAGGGCCTTCGCTGTTGTGTCGGGCGCCACGCCCCTGCACAGACCTTCGATTACAACGACTTTGTACCCATCCGCTGCCGCATCGATAGCGGTTGCCATAACGCAGTAATCCGTAGCAAGCCCGTAAACCACAAGTTTCTTAATGCCCGCAGCTTTGAGGATAGTGTCCATTTCGGTGTTGGAGCCGCCGTCATCCCGGAAACCCGAATAGCTGTCGTATCTCTGATCCTGCCCCTTCTTGACCAATGCCTGAAAGGTATTGTTGTCGAGGAGTACCTTGGCGCCGTCAGTCCCCTGGACGCAATGGTCCGGCCACAGAACCTGGGTCTTGCCATTCACCTGGATGGCCTCGAAAGGTTTGTTGCCCGGATGGTTGCTGGCAAAGGAAACATGGTTTCTAGGATGCCAGTCCTGGGTACCGTAGAGGACAAATCCCTTTTTCTTCAATAGGGCGGTGGCGTCCGCAACCTTCTTGACGTATGCCTGGTCTGCCCCATTGACCGCCAGGCTCCCTTTCTTCCACGTGGTGAAATCACCCTGCATATCAACTACGATCACAGCCGTCTTTTCACCGGCTGCAACTGCTGACAAGGGAGCCACGCAGAACAGCATCGTCAGAACAACTACACCGCTAATGAAAATGATCATGTTTCTCATAGCCTTCCCTCCTTTTGGTCTTGGTGATTTCTTTTCTCTCAGCTCTTTTGTCTTGCCGCCTCTATCCACAGATTTCCCGATTGCCTTTTCAATATCGCTTAATTACTTGAATTATATTTAACTTAGACCGGAAGAACGGATCAGCTTCTGCGCGATGCATCCAAACCGTATTTTCGGGTCGGATTCTGCTTGAAAAAACTTCTAGAACAATGTCAAGGCACGTAAAAAACCATACGATTTCCCAATCGAATACGCAAGTGTAATGTCAATGAGACCGGTTTTCGCATTTTCAGGACACACGCATTCCCCGCAGTTGATAGCTCGCTTCCGCCCCTCAATGTGCCGGGGAGCCCGGCAGGGTGGGGGAGAGCAGCGGGGTAGCTTTTCCGTGCCCACCATCTCGCGGAGCGTGGAAATTGTCACAATTGGCGGGCACGTGAAGCTGTGCCCAACCCTACAAGAATACGCACATTGGTGGGCACGATAAAGCGTTGTGCCCACCCTACAAGGGAATGTACTTTAGAGGTGTGAACGATGGTTGGACTCTAAACCAGGCTCTAGAAACGATCTGCATCTCAAAACAGGTGTGTGTGGTCTTACTCCCTGAAGATATTGGAGAGCTGCCTGAGATCCACTGGTTACAGCTCTCGAGACTGTCGGAAAAGCCCAAATGTTTCAATTTCGGAGAATTTACATATAGTAAAATCAACTGCTTACATGTCCAAGAGAACCTGATTTAAGGTTTTTCGACAGTCTCCTCGTAAAGCGTTACCGGCAGATATCGCAGTCTCAGTTCATTCTTTTGCGGCATGCAGGACATGTGGCCGGTCAAGCTCCCTCCTGACAGCCAATCCCAGTTGTTCCAGCATATAGGGTTTTTTCACATAGGCCCCTGCGCCCAACTCCTGCGCTCTTCTCACCCGTTCGGTCTCGGAAAAACCACTTACGATGATCGCCTTCTGATGAGAAAGGATTTCAAGTATTTTGGCGTAAGTGTCGAGACCATCCATGCCGGGGTCCATGATCATATCCAGGACAACCAAATCAGCCGGGTTTTGTTTTAGATACTCCACCGCCTCTTCACCGCTGCAAACAGTAGTGACCTTATAATTGAGCTTTTTGAGCATACTCTCTGCAAGTTCCCGTTGTTGCTGGACATCGTCCACAACAAGGATACATTCACCGTTCCCCGTATATTCGGCGACGGAGAGGGGAGCCTTATCCCGGGTTATTTCCTCTCTTGCCACGGGAAAATAAAGGGTGAAGGTGGTTCCTTTCCCTTCCTCGCTCTCCACATTGATATACCCCAGATGATCCTTGACCGTACCCCAAACCACAGCCAGCCCCAGTCCCGTCCCGCTGCGCCCCATGACTTTTTTCGTATAAAAAGGCTCGAATATGCGCTTCAAATCGGACGCCGGTATGCCTTCACCCGTATCTGTGATACTGAGCACCACATAGTCCCCTTCCTGCACTTCATCATATCCCGATATCGGTTTGTCGAGGTAGTGGTTGGCGGTCTTGATAGTCAGTGTACCTCCATTCGGCATGGCTTCAGCAGCATTGGAAACCAGGTTCATGAACGATTTTCCCAAGTGAACGGAAGAACCCGAGACGTTCAAGATATCAGGCGATAAAGCGGTCTTGATTTCTATGTTTGAATTGTAGGAAACCGCATTGGCGAACTCAGGGGAATTTTGACAATCCATGATAATGGTATTTAGATTTAAAACCTGCCTGCACAGCACCCCCCTTCTCGCCAGGGTCAAAAGATCCTGAACGATCGCTGCCGCCCTTTGTCCGCCCTTTAGAATCTCCGAAGCTTTCGATCTTGCCGAACCGGACTCATTCAAATCACGAAGAAGCAATTCGGAATAACCGACCACGATGCCCAGAACATTGTTGAGATCATGGGCTACGCCTCCGGCCATGGTCCCCAGGGCTTCCATCTTCTCCGCGCGCTGTAACCGCTCCTCCAGTTTCCTGCGTTCATTCTCGGCCTGCTTGCGGCCGCTGATGTCGCGACCCACCCCGATGAGACCCAGCAACTCGCCATCGGTACTGTAATAAGCGGTCTTGAGCATGTCGAAGTACGCCCCCCCGCCGTCTTTGAAGGGAATCCATTCCTCATTGCGCCGCGCCCTCCCGGAGGAAAACACCTCCCGGTCCGTTCGGCGGTAGAACTCGGCAATTTCCCGCGGCGCGAGCTCGAGATCCGTTCTACCGATCAGCATGCTCTCCGGCATACCCGAGTAGACCTCGAAAGCCTTGTTGCAACCGAGGTAGACCGAGTCCTTGTCCTTGAAGAAGATCAAATCCTGTACGGAGTCGATCAGAGTGCGCAGCAGGGCGCGTTCACGGCGTAACTGCTCCCCGCTCTCGCGGAGTTCCTCCTCCGCCCTCTTGTGCTCGGCGAGCTCGGACTGAAGCTGCTCATTGGTTCTCCGCAGTTCATCCGTTCGCTCGTTTACGCGAAATTCGAGGAAAGCGTGCGCTGCACGCAGATGTTCAACGAGTTTGTTGAAAGCGGTGCCCAGGGCGCTGATCTCATCGTTACCTCTGACGTCGATCTCCCGCATGGACGGGCTCACCGGATGGGCGGCAATCTCGTTGAAATGCATTGCCATGGCGTTGAGACGCCGAGTTACAACGAATCTGAAAACAACGAGGATCGATCCGAAAAGGGCAGCAAAAGCAAGGGCCAGAATCATCGTTTGCAAGCGCATCTCCGAAGCCAGAGAAGCGTTCATGGCATCCACGGGGACCGCTACCGTATCCAGGGCTGCCACATCTCCCAACTTCCTGTGGAAGCTCGCAGTCGCGCCGTAACGTTCCACAAGCTCCGCTGGAGCGTCCTTCGGGTCGCCGTGGCAGTGCAAGCACTCCGGCTTCATCAATTTCGGAGTGAAGAGCGCCAGGTAGCGCTTGCCGTCGATCAGGATCTCCTTCGTGAGTCGCTCGATCTCAGGATTTCGACGGAAGTATTCCAGCATCTGCAATTCGTCCTGATTGGCAATATTGGCAGGGTTGCGGGGGTTATCGGATGAAAAGCGGATAACGAAGTCGGGGAATTTTTTTCGGACCACTTCAAATATTTCACTGGAAATGAACGATGTGGACATCGTCTGGGGCATGAAAGCGTCTTTGCCCGCCAATCTCTCCATGACCGGACGGATTTTTTCGGCCGCGTAATCTCGAATGGCAAGGTTGAATTCGAGAGCCATGGCAGCCTGCTTGCTTATAAGCTCGGTGGCGTGCTTTCGGCTCGCCTCGTAGGTTTGATAAAAAACGAGTGTCGAAACCAGGACCGCCAGCAGTCCGAAGGGGATGAGAAACCGGGCGCCCACGCTTTTCATGTGCTTACTCCAATGACGTTCACTATCGCCCGCCAAACATTCCGATCGTACCCAGGAGAAGCTCCGCTCGTCAGCGGCGAAGAGATCATCTTCCACACCAACTTCTGTTCGCTGCCTCCGGAGCCTCTACATTTCCTGAGCGCACTGGACCGGTTCGAGCATTTTTCATGGAGATGGTAATGAGCACATTATCCGTAATCAGCGACATCAGCCTCTCTCAAGGCATAATTTTGAGTCGGCATATTGTTCGAATAACTTAAACCGTCGTGTTATTGCGCTGATGGGAACGTCCAAGTTCTGCTGAATCTTAGGTGAGAAGGATATCCGATGGATAACGGTTCGCTAGTGGTAACCCCTTTTCTCCGATTGGACAACTGCTTTAAACACCATTGCAGAAATGCGATGACCGGTAGTGAAAGTCATGAAAACTACAATATCCTCTGGGGCCACTTGAAGCCTCAGAGGATATTGTGTTGAGCCATTGCGAATTGTGCCGGTTAGAAGCCACTAAATGCTGGGAATTTATTGCTTGTTTTTTGCTTTTTTGCTTTGGATATCTGAATGACGTTCGATACCACTACGTTGTTGCTTCTGTTTGAGTCCGGCACCAGGTCATCAGGGTCGACTACTGCTATAAGGTATTCTCCACGAAGAGATTTCCTGGAACTCTCATGGATCACGAGATTTATGTAGCCACTGGGCTGAATTGAAGTAGATATGGTGGCGGACCCCAGGAGAGTGGTCTTGGAAACCCGGTCCTTGGAGAGATAGATAAGGACTCGGAACGAATTTGCCGTAGCTGCGTTCCCTATGTTCTCAACCTCGAAATTCCCGGTGATGACTTTACCCGCATTGCTGGTTTGAAGATTTGAAAAGATCCCGGTCAGGTCCGGTTGGAGAACAACTGGAGGATCAGGTGGGGCGGCGCCCGACGATACGACCAGGTTGACCGCGCTCCCCGAGGCCGCGCTCGCACTTGCGGCCGGGTTTTGGCTGATGACCAGCCCTGAAGCAACCGCAGCGCTTGACTGAGTGGTCACGGTTCCAACCACGAGCCGGTCTCCGGTGATTGCAGTGGCTGCCGCAGCCTGTGTATCACCCACCACGTTGGGCACACTTACCGTAGTAGGAACAGGAGGGGCGGGACCCGACGATACGACCAGGTTGACCGCGCTTCCCGAGGCCGCGCTCGCACCCGCAGCCGGGTTTTCACTGATGACCGTTCCTGAAGCTGCGGTAGCGCTTGACTGAGTGGTCAGGGTTCCAACCACAAGCCCGGCTCCAGTGATCGCCGTGGTTGCCCCAGCCTGCGTATCACCCACCACGTTGGGCACACTTACCGAAGCAGGAGTCGGGTTCGGGTTAGGAAGCCCGCCGCCATATTCTACGAAATTTGCGCCGTATCCTACCTGGCTCATTCCATACGCGATGTTCATGTATCCTGACAAACCCCACGACGTACCCCAGGAGTTGCGAAGGATCCAGTAGCCATTAGTCCCGCCGTTGTCATTCCAGCCGACAAGCACGACAGCGTGGTTAATAGAGCCCGAGCAGTAGGATGATTCATCGGTATTGAAAATGCCGCCGGAGTAGCCCTGGAAGTGCGGTCCGGCACAAACTGCAATAGAAATCGGTCCATAGGTGTAAATGGCCTGTTTGATCGCGTCGGTGGTGGGGACGGCGTAATCGGAGCCCACGTAGGCCCAGCTTGTGAGCTTATAGGGATGGTTGTAAGGCCCGCCGCAAGCTGCGTTGGTCCCGGTATAAGGATCGCTGCTTGCCAGGACAGCCCCGGGCCCTTTATTATCCTGCCCGGACAAGTCCATGTGGTAGTCGTGCGCAAACCAGCCTCCGCTGCAGCTCCAACCACTGGTATTGCAGGAAACAAGGTATTGTTCGGAAAGATCAACGGTCCCGCCGCCCTGCAAAAGGATCGCAGACTCCAGGGCCCCGACGGTGCTAAATGCCCAGCAGGAACCGCAATTCCCCTGGTTTTTTATGGGTGTGACCCCATTTAAACTGCGCCAGTCAAACGAGGCCGGAAGGGTCTGAACGGACGCTCCGAGCATCGGAACAGACGGAGCATCGCTTTTGTTCCACCCCGGCGGCACCTTGAGGCCTGTAAGCTGCTCTATCTCCTTATCCATCGCAGGAGAGTACGCGACCTCGTAAGTGCCGCCATTCGCCTTGACCTCTTCACTCAATGCCTGAATCTTCGCCGCCATGTCAGGCTGCGGGGCTTGAAAATCCATAGCCCCGCAAAATGAAGGAATCGCTAAAAGAATCGCCACAATTATTATCGACGTAAACTTTTTCATAATTACCCCTCTTGGAATTGATGTTGGCCTCACAGTTACTTGTTCATCACTCCGCGCAGAGCGGTGTGAATTACAGTTGTGAATTACAGTAGTGAAATAGAAATTACAAAAGCGAATCTCCGCTTCGGCCTTGCCGGAATGCATGTTCTTTCCTTACACGCTGGGCCAAAAACGACAGCTTTTTCAGGTAGTTGATCAATTACGTGACTACTTTCATCTATTGCCCGCAGTCTGCATGCGAGGCGTTCGCGTCAGAGGATAGAGCAAGAATCGGACCCGTTAAGGCCGCATGCGTGAGCGGCTTCCCGATTCGCCTTCCGGTCGCCTGATCATACCGTGACCGGCAGACCGGATCTCAAGATCTACATTCCGATCGCAACTATGATTGCCTTCACTAACTGGACAATTTATTGTATTTTTAATTTGTTGGTGAAATAGAGCGCCTTGATCGGCTTCTAATTTTCCCGGTTGCGCGGTTGCGGAGGTAATGGATGTGTAGACGTCTGGTTTTTTGGGCGCCCCTGTTCTATTTGATGGTGCTTTCCCTTGCATATGCCGGTTTTGATGACGGTAAAGCGGCTTATGACGGCGGCGATTATGCCAAAGCTTATAAAGAGTTCAAGGACTTGGCGGAGCATGGTAATGCCGGGGCACAATATTTTATGGGAAAGATGTACGAGCTTGGCAATGGCGTTTCACAGGACGGGGAGGAGGCGTTGAAATGGTACCTCAAGGCTGCGGGGCAGGGAAATGCTGAGGCACAATTTTCTCTCGGAACGATGTACGAGCTTGGCAATGGCATTCTGCAGGATTGGGGCGAGGCGTTAAAGTGGTACCTCAAGGCTGCGGAGCAGGGAAATGCTGATGCAGAACACAATCTGGGATATATGTACGCCAACGGCAGAGGCGTTTCGCAAGATTATGCAGAGGCCATGAAATGGTACCGCAAGGCTGCGGAGCAAGGAAATGCTTTCGCGCAAAATGCTTTGGGATGGATGTACAATAACGGCCAGGGGGTTCCGCAGGACCAGCCCGAAGCGTTTAAGTGGTACTTGAAGGCCGCGGAGCAGGGAAATGCTCTCGGACAAAATAATCTGGGAGAAATGTATGCCCAAGGCCAGGGCACTACGCAGGATTTAGTACAGGCGCATATGTGCTTTAATTTGGCGGCGGCGCAAGGTAATACGAAGGCGCAAGAAAATAGAGACGAACTTGCCCAGCAAATGACACCTGACCAGATCTCCGAGGCGGAGCGTCTGGCAGCAGAGTGGAAGCCGAAGGGCAAGGACAGGTAGGGTATGTAATGTAGACGAAAAGGGGCCGGACCCCTTCCTTTCACGCCGAGAATGATTGCACCATGCGGCAGCGCCGTCCGCATGAGCCCGCCGTTGGGCGTGATATCTCTCATCTGAGAAACTTCTTCCGCCTTAGTTGGTACATGCTCCATCTGGCCTTTACTACAATGGGCACAATGCGCCATGACTTTGCTCCGTCCAAACCACGTGCAGGAGCCAAATTGAGAGCGATCGAGCATGCGTTGACGTAGGTAAACGTGACAAGCAATACATTTACGCAGCCAGAAGCTGTATTCCCGAACAAACCTAAAAATGAGACTGCGGGAATGAAAAGAATCAGTTGACCCACAACGCCTCCCCAGGCAATGATCGCATCTTCGTATGCACTATAAGGTGCGTCATAGTAACAAAGGCCGTGTACGGGAAAGATGTCGATTCTTTTAACTCCATAACCCAAGCGGACGGCAAGGAAGGCATGACCAAGCTCATGCACCAGCGAAAGGACGAAGAGCCCAATTACAATGAACAACAAAGGGAGACCGAAGAGAGGTGTGGCGAGAAGAAAGACGGCAGACATTAATACAGCCGACCAATGATAGTAGATCGGGATTCGCTTGACCCTGAATGGCCCATAAAACTTTCTTAGAGTCATTTTAGGTTCTCCATAACTCTGCTCTGGATACGCCCAACGATTTCGCCCGGTATGGACGGCACAGCTTTTCCGTGCTCGCAATCTTTAATTCATTTACGCACATTGGTGGGCACGATAAGGCTACCCCGCTGCGCTCCCTCACCCTACAAGACTCCATGTTGAGATCGGATTCTCGCCCGAAAAACTTAACAATCAAGCAGAGCAAACGGCCAAACAGGGTCCGACCTGGTCTGCCCCCTTTTCCACTTCTTTGGCCTGCAGTGACTCGCTTTTCTCTCTGTGTAACTAACATCGAATTTCTTGTGATTCTGTCTTAAGTCTCACCGCAGCACTTCATGTCCCTGAGGGACACCCCAAACCATGAAAAGACCCGTAGGATGGGTGGAGCGGAGCGCAACCCATCAAGTCTTTTCATAGCAGTTGTTCATGTCCTTTTGGACACCCTGGAACCATGAAAAGGCGTGTAGGGTGGGCTAAGCGCAGCGAAGCCCACCGAAACTTCTCGAGACAGAGACGTTCGGTAATTCCAAAAACCCGGTGGCCTTCTCCAACAGGCTAGGGTCGATCTTTAGAGACGCAGAGAAAAACGCAGAGACAGAAGGTTTCGCGAGGGGATAGATCAATGGATAGCCAGCAAAGGCCGGCGAAGGGAGTCGAACCCTGAGCCCGGTAGGGTGGGGGAGCGGAGCGGGGTAGCTTTTCCGTGCCCACCATCTCGCGGAGCGAGGAAATTGTCACAATTGGTGGGCACGATAAAGCGCTGGGCCCACCCTACAAGGGAATGTACCTTGGAGGTATGAGCGAGGGTTGGACTCTAAACCCGGCTCAAGAAATGATCGGCATATCAAAATGAAGCATTACGCCATGAGATAAGGAGGGGTGTGGAGCTTTTCCCTTTTTGCTTCGACCATTTGCCAGTGAGAGCCAACTTGACTTATGACCCGTTTAAGGACTAGATTTGGTCATATCCTGAAGGAGGAGGATTATGAAATTTTCCCGCCAAATCAAGCCGATCAGCTATCTCAAGGCGCATGCCGCAGAGATCGTGCGCAGCCTGGGGGAACGGAGAGAGCCATTTGTCATCACCCAGAACGGCGAAGCCAAGGTGGTCATGCAGGACATCGAAAGTTACGAACAAACGCAGGAGACCATGGCGCTGCTGAAAATTCTGGCACTCGGCGCCCGCCAGGTCGAAGAAGGAAAGGTTCAGTCCTCTGCCGAGGTCATTAAAGGGCTTCGTGAGCGTAGGAAGGCCCGCTGATGTCATTCCAGGTATTCCTGACGGACGACGCGGCCCGCGACCTGGAAGATTTGTACGATTACATTGATTTGCACTATGTGCCGGGCAAGGCGGACCACGTTCTCGAACAGATTGAAAAGGGCTTCACCAGCCTGTCCGAAAATCCTCAGCGCGGAGCCTTCCCTAAGGAATTGCTGGCTATAGGTTTCAGGGAGTACCGTGAGATTTTCTTCAAACCCTATCGCATCATTTACCGGGTCATGGCCGAGAAGGTCTACGTTCTTGTGACAGCCTACGGGCGCCGGGATATGCAGGCGCTGCTGCAGCGCCGCCTGCCGCAGGCATAACCCATACCTGCCTTTTTCTCTTCGGCCTGCACTGACTCGCTTTTCTCTCTGTGTAACTAACATCGAGTTTCTTGAGATTCTGTCAGCATTTCGAAAGATACGCTCAAATTTCACTTTAAGTCGGAGAGATAGACGACTATGAAGGCATGCTCCGAGGGCGACGTCCTGAAAGAACTTTTGCAATTGCTGAAACTCGAACAGCTCGACGAGAACATCTTCAGCGGTCAGAGCCAGGATTTGGGGTTCGGCAATGTCTATGGCGGGCAGGTGTTGGGGCAGGCACTGTCGGCCGCATACCAGACCGTGCCGCCTGAACGCCGGGCTCACAGCCTGCATGCTTATTTTCTCAGGCACGGCGATGTCAAGGCGCCGATCGTCTACAACGTTGACCGCATCCGTGACGGCAAGAGTTTCACCACCCGCAGGGTGGTGGCGATCCAGAAGGGTAGAGCAATTTTCAACATGGCGGGATCATTTCAGATCAACGAACCCGGTTTTGACCATCAAGATCGGGTGCCGTCCGTCCCCGGGCCAGAGGGCCTGTCTTCGGAACTGGAGTTGGTCAATCGGATCGCCGACCAGATCCCTGCCCCCATCCGCGAAAAGCTGCAGTGCAAACATCCAATCGAGGTCCGGCCGGTGGACCCCATGAATCTCTTTGCGCCAGAGAAGCGCGAACCATTGAGATACAATTGGATCAGGGCCGTCGACAAAATGCCGGATGATCCCTCGGTTCATCATTGCCTGTTAGCCTATGCGTCGGATTACGGCTTGGTGGTGACATCGCTTTACCCACACGGACAGAGTTTCTGGCAGCCAGCCATGCAAGTCGCCAGCCTGGATCATGCTATGTGGTTTCACCGGCCATTTCGAATGGACGACTGGCTGCTGTATGCGATGCAAAGCCCCAATGCCAGCAACGCTCGGGGGCTGGCTTATGGTAAAGTCTTCAACCGCCAAGGCGCGCTGGTGGCTACTGTCGTACAGGAAGGACTGATCCGATATCGCGACAATAGCACGTGACAGTAATCATCTCCGGAAGGGGATTGCCCCGTATTCAGGACTTGTGGTTTAGGAAGACAACCTGCAATATTGCCGGCGGAATCATCGGGTATCGCCCCCGGTCCCGATGCGTTCAGGGCTACTGCACCGCCGCCTTTTTAACTGCCCGGACATCCTCCATTAACTGCTTAAGGATTCCAATTTGGTCCTGTTGTACCGCGAGCAGCTCAGTCCACTGTATCAGCGTGTCCAGCTTTTGATGCAACGACAGGATCTCCAGTGTTTCTAACTTTATTTCCAATCTACGTCATAATATCGCATCCCAGAACAGCCATCTTCAACAGGAGGCCATTCTTCCATGCCCCATGCATACACGTCCACTCCGACAGCCATTCAATTCACTTGAAGTTGTACTTGACCGAGAGGATGGCAAAACGGGTCAGGTCGGCTCGTTCACCCAGGGCCAGACCTCATCTGCGGGGAGGTGCCCGGCAACAGAGGCGATCATTTCCTCGGCAGCCGCGAAATCAATCTTGCCCGTGTCGATCGTGAGGTCATAGTTTCGAGTGTCAAACCAGTCGAGACCGGTGAATGTCCGAATATAGCGGCGGCGATCCTGGTCGGAGCGCTCGATCACCTGAACGGCTTTAGCCCAGTTTTCCGCATGATAGATACTCATGACCCGCTCCACCCGGAACTCCAGGGGGGCGTGAACCATGATGTTGAGAAGCCGTGCCCTACCGCGCAGCAGGTGGAAAGCGCCGCGGCCGAGAACCACGCAGGGACCTTTGGCCGCCAGATCGGTGATGAGACGGCGCTCGACCTCCGCCAGTTTTTCGTCGGTGATCCAGAGCGGAGGCGGCACGTAAAGGGGGAATGGGGTTGCCAGCGTGAAGCCCGATAACAGTTTCTCCCAAAAGCTCTGTAGACGCCCTTCGCGGCCTTCAATCTCCGCTTCTTCGACCCCCAGTTCCTTGGATGCCTGCTGTAGAATCTGGCGGTCGATGTAGGCATAGCCGAGCCGTCTGGCGACCTGCTGGCCGACGTAGGACCCTCCGCTGCCCAGTTGACGGGCGATCGTGATCACGACTGTCGCTGGCATGGCGTACCTCCGCACGTTTGTGCTTCTCCTTGTCCTTCTTCGTTTCAGCAACCCGTTCACGCAATTCATGCACTTCGATTATGAGTTGTTCTTTGGCCTTGTCTTCATCCTGCATTTCCGCCTTCGCGTAAGTTCAATGCATATGTTCGCCTGCATATGGAGCAAAGTGCATCATATTGGATGACCCAGCAAAGAAGAAGCGAGCGAAAGGAAGAATCGACAAGCCATTTTGGATCGAAGAGTCAAAAAGACCCCGAGCTTCGATGCAAAATTCAACCTAACGCGGAATAATGCATCAAGTTGTGCCCTATGCATTCAAACCGCATTTTCGGGTCGGATTCTGCTCGGAAAAACTTCTGGAGCAGCCCCAAGGCCCGTAAAACCATACGATTTCCCAATCGAACATGCAAGTGATATGTTAATGAGACAGGTTTAGGCATTTTCAGGACACACTCACTCCCCGCAGTTGATGCGCTCGATTCCCAGCCCCAGTGTATTCGATGTCGCTCAGGGGAATAGAATGCGATAGTACCAGGTTAGTGGAAAAGCCGATGCAACGTGCACATACCACTTCCAGGCATGATACACCACTCTGGCCCCAACCTTTACAAGCCGCCTGATGCGCCTGGCGGGGCCTTGAATCAGTGACGCTCTCACCACAGAATGCCGCATCCCGAATCACGTGGAGCAGATTGCGGGCAGGACCTGCATTCCAATCGCAACTACGGTTGTCATCGGCCCGGCAATTTCAATTCTACTCCGGATCTTTCGAAAATGGAGAAGCCTCTGGTATGGACTCAGCCAGCGGCCTGAATTGAAAGCCGGCGAAGGAGTCGAACCCGCGAAAGTATATACCCGGTGTGGGATCTAAAAATTTTGGAACTGAAACGGGACTCCGGAATGTACCTTGGAGGTGCGAACGGAGGGTTGGACTCTAAACCCGGCTTAAGAAATGATCTGCATCTTAAAACAGGTGGGAGGGGTGTTGCTCCTTGAAGAGGAGAGCTGTGTGGAGTTTTGCTTTTTCCAGCGGAATGTCGCAAATCAGCCGTGAGTTTTACGAGTCGGCTGAATCTGCTTGAATCCGCTCAGTTGGGCATATTTCAAGCGATTGCAACTACATCGAGTATTCCTTTTATTAGCCAAACAATCTAGACACCCAGGCGGCTTTATTTTCTTCATCTGGTACAGCTAATACAAGCAGTCGGCGCGGCCTGGTAATCCCAACATACACTATCCTAAGTTCTTCTTCATTAGAAATAGGAATGTTGTTATTGAGCATGGTTTTATACAAGCTTCCAATACCTTTCGTTTTCAGGATAACAAGAACAGCTTCGAACGTTTCCCCCTTTATAGAGTGGATGGTCCCGATACGGCAATCGCTCGCTGTGATGTTTTTATCATCCGAAGCGAAAAGCTGATCAAAACTGATATATCCTTTGGAGTTCTTTATTTTCAGGTCGATTTCTATGTTATTCTCCTTGAAAATCTTATTAGCGCCGACAATCCACTCGCCGATCGTGCTGGTTGCGTCAGGTAGCATCGATAAAAGCTCATAGACCTCTTTTCTGAAGTTTACAAATCCTTTAAGTTTAACAACACGTTCCAACTCACTTTTCGAGCAATAATGAGATCCACCCAAGGCTTTAATGGTCGCTTTTTCTATAAGCCGGAAGCCACTTCGAAAATAGCCATGACAAAAGAGGTATTTACCTTTAGCAAAATCCTTTGCATATGAACACCTGTCCTCCCATGGCTCATTATTAAAGCCTATTTCCTTTATGCCTATGATAGCGTTGAAAATGTTGTTGCTTCTAAATATGACAGCAGCATTTTCCGGAGTTACGTCGATATTGAAATCAAAACATAGATTCCTGAAATATTTTAATAGCTCGTCCGTATTATCGATGTCATAGGTTCTTACGATTGGGATAAATGAGCATTCCTTCACGTCCTCATTGATCGCGGTAGAGGTCCTCTCTAATGATGACAACCGACAGGTACAGTCGCAAATATTCTGAGAACAGCGCCTGTTTTCATTGAGAAGTATCGAATTTTCCTTCCAGGCATTAAACTTCTCAACAAATAAATGAGGCTTTGCCCCATGCCATTCAAAAATAGCTTGGTCTGGATCTCCGACCAGCATGATATTTTCCAGACCATTATCGATTAATAAGTCGATGGTCCTCATTTGGATCTCTGAAGTGTCCTGAGCTTCATCGACCATGAACGATGGGAACCTGTGGATGATTGCCTTAGCGACATTTGGATAAGTTTCTAATACCTTCATTGCAAAATAATTTGCATCATCCTGGTTGGCGTATCCTGCCCTTATCAGCCTGCGTTTAGCTGGAATGATATATTTGTTATTTTCCCATTTTTGAGGCATGGCTCTTTTGTTTATCGGATAGATGTTGCCATTTATATCGTAGGTCAGGTTTGGGAATAAGCTGTCAGTAAATGCTTTTCCTGACCAAGGGCCATGGGGTTCACCAACTAGTACCACGTAACACTTAAAGTTGCGGATAAAGATGCCTCAGCTTTATCCGCGCCTTGGCATTCGAGAACTGCCATTGAATCTTTGCTTGCCGGTTGTTTCGGTCGTTTTCCCA
>JBKQLC010000202.1:0-19874 GCA_052147195.1 Syntrophobacteraceae bacterium | reverse complement strand
GCTTATTATGAGCGAGCCGAAAACCGCCGACCAGAACCCCTCAACGTAGAAGCCCGGCACTACTCCCGAAGCCATTTTCAAAAGCAGGGCGTTTATCACAAATGTGAAGAGGCCCAAGGTGAGGATATTTATTGGAAGGGTGATAATGATAAGTATCGGCCGGAAAAGAGCATTCAGTATACCGAGGACAGCCGCGGCGAAAAATGCGGCAAAGAAACTCGTCACATGTATACCGTCGACCAGATAGGATGTAACAATAATTGAAATCGTAAGAAGCAGCCATCTTACCAGCAGACCATTCAATTTTTTCCCTCCTGTTTAAGATCTTTTGTTCACGCGGAGACGCGGAGGCGCGGAGGAAGAGGGCCTATAGTTATTGACGACTCTCTGGAGGCCTTCCTTCATGGTTGCGGCGCCAAAGTTGATCAGCAATCCCACGGGCAAGTTGAGGAGCCTAATATAAGTCAGAACCTGCTTTGAGTGAACCGGGGCCAAGGTCTCAACTGACTTCAGTTCGACAACCACACATCCCTCAACCAGCAGGTCCACGCGAAAAGCATCCTCGAACTGTAAGCCATCGAACTCGAACGAAACCGGCTTTTGCCTCTCTACCATCAACCCTCTTTGCTCCAGTTCACGGGCGAGAACAAGCTCATAGACCGACTCCAGCAAACCCGGGCCGAAGTGCGTATGCAGCTTGAAAGCCGCATCCACCACCTGACCGGTAATTTCGTCGATTTCAAGGCCCTTCTCCATATTCTTTTCTCCGCGTACTCCGCGATTTTCGACGTCAAAAAACGCGTGACACACCCATCGTTATTTAAGCATGATTACTTTCTCCAGTCACGGGCGAGAACAAGCTCATAGACCGACTCCAGCAAACCCGGGCCAAAGCGCGTATGCAGCTTGAAAGCCGCATCGACCACCTGACCGGTAATTCCGTCGATTTCAAGGCCCCGATCCATATTCTTCTCTCCGCGTACTCCGCGCCTCCGCGTGACACCTATCGTTTTGATGGGTTGCGCTCCGCTCCACCCATCCTACGAATCTCAGCCAGTTTTGTGCCCGACGCTCCAAATCCCTCTTAAGAGGCTTTTCTCCGCGTACTCCGCGTACTCCGCGCCTCCGCGTGACCCCCATCGTTATTTAAGCATGATTGCTTTCTCCGGGCAGATCTCCTGGCAACAAAAACATGTGATACAAATATCGGGATCGGCTTCGGGGACGCTTTCACCCATGGAGAGGGCCGAAACCGGACACTGGCCGACGCATGTGCCGCAGCCTGTACAGAGGTCCGGGTCCACCTGTGGGCGAACGACTATGCGGGTGTCGATCAATTCCCTTAAATGACTAAGCCCTTCGCCGCTGAGCGGCGGAAGCTTGAAACCAGGTATTGGTTTCAGCTCCCCTATGACTTCGATCCCTTTTAGATCGTAATCCCCCAGGCCGACTTCCTTTGCTTTCTGCAGGAACCGCAACCGGGCCGGGTCACAACCCATCATCGTTGCAATCACCGCGTCCATCGCTACGGCGTTATCGGAGGCAAGGACCAGGCCTATCTCCCTGAGATCCGGCGAGGCCGGCCCATTTCCTTCCATGCCGACTACGGCATCGACCAGGAAAAGGTCCGGGACCCGAAGCCGGAAGACATCGACAAGCATTTCATGAAACCGCACGGGACTGCCGGCCGCCTTGTGGAGCATCGCTTTCTGGGCGCCGGGCAAATATCCGTAGCAATTCTTGATTGCCCCCGTAATGACGGTCAGGCCGTGCGTCTTGAACTTCGGAAGACTGATGATGATGTCTGCTTCCAAAACTACGCGGGGGACACTCACCACCGGCAGGAAATCGGGATTGAAATCGACCTTGAGCGAATCGGTCCCAATGTTCCGGTAGTAACCCCGGGCCGCTTCCATAAGCCCGGTTTGCTCAAAGCTCTTCTCGTTATCGCCGTAATTGAAAAGCCCGGGATTGTCGCCTACGACCATGGAAGCCGGGGCCAGTGACTCAACTTTATCAACTACCGCGCGGAGCATCGCAGGATGGGTGACAATACCTTCCTTTGCCTCCGATATCCTGAGCACATTGGGTTTTATCAAAACTTTCCTGCCCCTGATTTCAAGCGGGAAGAGATCGAACGCCCGGTCAACCGCTTCACGGATAGTTTCATAGCTTGAGGGGTGTATCACGACTCTCGGCATATCCTGCGTCTCCTCTGGTAGGGTCCCCTTAACTTTCAACTAAACCAGTTGGGCCGTCTTTTCAGCCAATCGGACACTTTTTCCTCGATCCAGCCTTCGAGCCCACGGGCAAGATAGAATCTCGGGTAGAGCAGGTCGTCTTCAGGTGAAACGACCCCATCGGCGATTGCCGCCTTCGCCAGGCGCGTATACGGATAAATCCGGATGCCGGTGGTGACCTTAACGGCTTCCAATTCGAGAGAATCGGCAAACTCAAGACTCTCCTCGACGGTTTCCCTGGTCTCTCCAGGCCCGCCGAGAAGAAGAAAACCGATTCGCCCGATACCATATCTGTCCAGCATTACTGAAACCCTGCGGACTTCTTCAGGCCCAAACCTCTTGTTTAACGAACGCAGTATTTTCCTCGACCCGCTCTCAAATCCGAAGGCCACTTCGACGCAGCCTGCCAAGGCCATCCTTTCGATAAGACCTTCATCGACTTTCCAGGGGTAGAGTATGCCGCGCCACTGGATTTCGAGATTTCTCGCAATCATCCTGTCGCAAAGCTCACGAGCATATGAGGGAGGGAAATTGAAAGTGTTGTCCACAAAAAAGAAATTCTTAAACCCTGCTTCAGCAAACCGGGAAATTGAATCGACAGCAATTTCAGGGGACCTTTTTCGCAAAATCCGCCCTTCTATGGTTGCGGTCGAACAGAAACTGCATTCCATCGGGCAGCCTCTGCGGGTCTGGAACGGAAGCCATATTTTCTGATTTTTGAATTCGGTGGGAAACGAAAACAGGCCGTTGGGATCAGGCAACAAAGAGTCGTCGAGCCTTTTCAGGACCTCGGTCTTATTTTCGCGGCCGGACTCGGCCAAGACCAGATTCGCAACACCGGCCGGGTCCTCTTTTCGGGACAGTCTGTCCAGAAGCATGACAAAAGCGGCTTCACCTTCGCCCTTTATCCCCATGTCCGCTCCAAGATAGGCGAGAGCGCTTCGAGGGAAAATACTGTACCCCGCGCCTCCCAGGACTATAGGGGCGGACGTGAGGCGGCGGCAGCCAGTCACAACATTTTTGACGGCTTCGAGAAGAAACCTAGGGGAGTTCATGTTCTGGTCGTCGATGTTTCTCACCGAAACGCCGACGAGTTCGGGCTGAAAGCCCAGGACAGCGTTTTCGAGCAGTTCCTGGAAGTCATCTTTTGTCATGAGGTTGAGCAGCTTGACCTCATGCCCGGCATGTTCGGCCGCTGCTGCAACACAGGCAAGGCCCATCGGGAGGACGGGCATCTGGAGCTGTTCCGTGTTGGCTGAAATCAAGAGCGCGCGCATGAGATATCTCCGGTACGTTATGGTTCACGCCTTCCAGATGGTAACATTATCGCGAATTTTTTCGAACAAAGATTGTGCGAACATCGCATCCGGGCGCCCCGAGATAATCTCTTACGGGACTCAGTCCAACTTGCACCATGTTTTTTTTAAAAACCAGCGCCGGTGTGATATAAATCCCGTTCGAACCAGCAAAACTAAAACCATGGGAGCGAGATCAGCCGAATGAAAATAGCATACTTCAGCATGGAAATCGGACTCAATGAAAACATCCCGACCTACAGCGGCGGCCTTGGCATTCTGGCGGGTGACCATATCAAATCCGCCGCCGACCTGAACATCCCTCTTGTTGCCGTAACGCTCCTGTATAAGCGCGGCTATTTCATCCAGAATATAAACCCTTTTGGCCAACAGGAAGAGCTGTACCCCTACTTCGACCCGCGCGCGTTCATGGAACCTCTTCCGCTCAAGGTAACCGTCCGGATCGCAGATCGAGATGTGCAGGTGGGCGTCTGGAAGCATAACGTGATCGGCAGTCACAACGATACCGGGTCGGGGCGCGTCCCGGTCTATTTTCTCGACACCGACATGCCGGGAAATGCGCCCGAAGACCGGCTCATAACCCAGTATCTCTACGGTGGAGACCAGCATACCCGCATAGCGCAGGAAACGGTTCTCGGAATCGGCGGATATCTCGCGTTAAAGCGCCTGGAGCCGCAAGTCACAACGTTTCACATGAACGAGGGACACGCCGTTTTCCTCACCCTCGCCATGCTGAAAGACTTCGGGGGAGACGAAGCGCTGGTGAGGTCGAAGTGCATGTTCACAACGCATACACCGGTTGCCGCCGGCCACGATAAATTCAATTACGACCTTGCATCGAAGGTCCTCGGAGGATACCTGCCCGGAAACATAAGGCAACTTGCCGGAGAGGACCTTCTTAACACCACGGTCCTGGCCCTCAATCTCTCGCGAAGCGCAAACGGGGTGAGCCAGCTTCACGGGGAAATATCCCGGCTCATGTTTCCAGGTTTCGATATCGGCCACGTCACAAACGGCGTGCACCACCTCAGTTGGACCGGCCCCGACTTCAAGGAGCTATACGACAAATACATCCCGGCCTGGCGTCAGAATCCTCAGCTCCTGGGTGACATTTCGGTCATTCCGGACAGCGACATCGTCGAGACCAAAAGGAGGGCCAAAAAGCGGCTCATCAGCTACATAAACTCCATGTCAGCCGCCGGGTTTACAGACGAACTTCTCACGATCTGCTTTGCACGGCGCGCAGCCGCCTATAAGCGTTCAACCCTTGTCTTCAGCGACCTGGAATTCCTTTTCAATCTTTCCTATGACCGCGTACAGTTCGTCTTCGCAGGGAAAGCTCACCCTTATGACGAACCGGGCAAGGAGCTGATCCGGCAGATAATCAATACCGGCAAGCAATATGAAAAACAGCTTCGGCTCGTCTTTGTCCCAAATTACAACATCTGGGTGGCAGGCCTGATGACTTCGGGGGCCGACGTGTGGCTCAATACTCCCCGCCGTCCCAGAGAGGCGAGCGGCACGAGCGGCATGAAAGTTTGCTTTAACGGCGGGGTCAACATGAGCGTTCTGGATGGCTGGTGGCGTGAAGCCTGCAATAACCGGATAAACGGGTGGGCCATCGGAGACGACGAAGACCAGAGCGACGAAACAGCGGCTGCCGACCTGTACCAGGACCTCGAAGACATGGTTACGACATATTACGCCAACCCCAGGCAATGGCTTTCGATAATGAGGAGATCCATCTCGGACATAACCCCTCAGTTCAACACCCACAGGATGGTGCTGGAGTATTTTCACAAATACTATAAGTAAG
Source organism: Syntrophobacteraceae bacterium (assembly GCA_052147195.1). Classification (GTDB taxonomy): domain Bacteria; phylum Desulfobacterota; class Syntrophobacteria; order Syntrophobacterales; family Syntrophobacteraceae; genus SbD1. The sequence goes on along the minus strand of JBKQLC010000202.1, from coordinate 14,502 downwards.
GGCGCGCGGGAAAATCAGTTTATATTTTTTTAGGTTCGCAAGGGCTTTGCGGCAACTCATCCGCGGGATCATCGGCAAGACTTTTCAGCCCTGTTTGCGGCCCACGGTCCCGGACATTTGTTCAAGGGCAAGGATGAGCGCATGGGTGCCCGCCTTGCCGTGTCCCTGCGCCTTTACCGCGATGTATAGCTGGTGGGCCAGCGCCAAGCCGGGGAGAAAAAGGCCCATACGCGCCGACTCTTTGAGCGCGATGCCCATATCCTTGATGAAATGCTCGACAAAAAAACCCGGATCGAAATTTCTTCGCAGGATGCGTGGGGCCAGATTGTCCAGGCTCCAGCACTGTGCCGCTCCGCCTTGAATGGAACTCAGCATCGTGGGCAGATCAAGGCCCGCCTTGAAGCCGTATAAGAGACTTTCGCACACGCCTATCATCGTTCCGGCAACGACTATCTGGTTGCACATTTTAGTATGCTGGCCCGATCCCGCCGGTCCCTGGTAGACCAGGTTTTTTCCCATTGCTTCCAGGATAGGCCGAACGGCCTCAACCACTTCCCGGTCTCCTCCCGTCATGATTGAAAGAGCGGCATTGCGCGCCCCCACGTCGCCACCCGAGACGGGAGCATCGACGGCGAAAGCCCCCCGTTCTTTGGCGGCCAGGTAGATTTCCGCTGCCAGCGATGGCTCGGTGGTGGTCATGTCAGCGAGAATAACACCCGGGCGGGCCGCCTCCAGAATGCCTCCTCTTCCGAAATAAACCTCCCGCACGTCTTCAGGAAACCCCAGCATGGTGAATATGATATCCGACTTTTCCACGACTTCCCGAGGGGAATTAACCCAGACGGCGCCCTTTTCGACCAGGGGGAGAGCCTTTTCCCGGGTGCGGTTAAATACGGTGGCGCCGTAGCCTCTTTCCATTACGTGCCCGCACATGGAAAGCCCCATCACCCCCGTACCGATCCATCCAATGCGTGTTCTAAGAGAAACAGCGGGAAAATCATAAGAGCCGCCGGGCATGACAACCTCCTTCAAAGTTGAGCGATTATCCTTTAGCCGAAGATGCACGTTTGGGGCAAAGCGGCAGAAGCTGAGCACCGGCCCGCCGCGTAGAATTTACCCGACCTGCGGCATCATTCTTCCTCAAACGAGCGGGAATCAAAGTACTCCTTTAGATCCCGGCATACGGTTCTGTCCGTGGGAAAGGCGAGATCGGGCAAATCGTTCAGGCTGAAGAAAGCCGCCTCGCTGGCGTCCGACCCCGGACGAAGTTCCCCTCCGGTCCGGGTCCCCCAAAACCAGATCCCGACCGTTTGGGCATCAGTGTCGTGAAAGTTCGAGTGAACGGCAAAAACCCGCCCTACCCGGACCTTTATAGCGGTTTCCTCGAAGAACTCGCGCCCGGCGGCTTCCCGCACTTCCTCGTCCCACTCGAGGTGGCCGCATGGAATGCACCATTTCCCGGCGTATAAGCCTCGGCGTTTGACGAGGAGAATTTTCCCTGCTTCAACCAGCAGAACGGCGACACCTGCCGTGGGGTTACGATAGAAAACTTTGCCGCACTCCGGGCAGAAGGACTTTACACCCTTCTCGTCTGATTTCTGTATGAGCGGTATGCCGCAATACGGGCAGAAGCGGAAGTTCATAAACCTACGCCGCCTCCTTTTTGTGATCCGGTTTTAGATATAATACACTCTTTCTTCAAATGCACAAATCCTATAGTATTGTAATATTTTCACGGGCAAATCTGCACATCTTACCGAAAGGAGGCCCTTTATGTCTCTGAAGACCTCTCAGGAGTACATGGAAAGCGTACGGAAGCTCACGCCAAAAGTTTACGTGGGCGGTAAATGGGTTTCGAACCTGCTGGACCATCCAATTACAAGATCTATGGTTAAGGCCAATGCGGCCATTTACGACCTGGCGCACGACGATACAGCCCAAAGCATCATGGTTGCCGGATCTCACCTCACCGGGGACCCGATCAACCGGAACGTTCACGTCTCCCGCAGCAATCACGATCTGGACATGCGGCAGGAAATGGCCCTGCTTACCAGCCGGACTGTCGGAACCTGCAACTACCGTTGCGTCGGCTGTGATGCAATAAACGGGCTAGCTTCCACCACCTGGGAGATGGACCGGGACCTCGGAACGAGCTACAACGAGCGCTTCAATAAGTGGCTGGCGGGGATTCAGAAAGACGATCTCGCCGTTTCCGGGGCGATAACCGACGCCAAAGGCGATCGGAAAAAGCGGCCTTCCCAGCAGGATGAGCCTGACGTGTACGTGCACGTCGCCGAGAAACGTTCAGACGGGATCGTGGTAAGGGGCGCAAAGGTCAGCCAGAGCGGGGCGATAGGGTCTCACGAAACGCTCGTTCTTCCCGGCGGTTCACTCAAAGAGGGCGAAGAGGACTTCGCGGTCTCCTTCGTTGTCCCGAACGGATCTCCCGGACTTACCTACATCTGCCAATATAATGCGTACTCGGCTGAAAGGGAGATGGCCGAAAACGAATTGGAGCTTGGGAACCCGGTATTCGGCCAGCGCGAAACCTCAACCATGGTTTTCGACAATGTTTTCATCCCGTGGGACAGGGTTTTCCTCTGTGGTGAAACGAAGTACTGCGGAAAGCTGATCTCCCGGTTCGCCAAAACGCACCGGATGAACTGCGGCGGGGCCTGCAAGGTGGGGTTCGCCGACCTGGTCATCGGCGCTACGCTCCTGGCAGCCGAATACAACGGCGTGGAGAAGATACCTCACATACAGGACAAGTTGATCGAAATGGTGCGGCTTAGCGAAACGTCCCACGCGTGCGCGATCGCTGCGGCAGTAAAAGGCCGGGAGGAGCCTGAAGGCTCGGGCGTCTTCCTGCCCGACGACCTCTTCGGAAATGTAGCCAAGCTGAACATCGCCCACGGCTTCTGGGAAATCATGAAGATTGCGGGCGATATCGGCGGCGGCCTGGTCGTGACCATGCCAAGGCTAAAAGACCTGGAGGACCCGGAAGTAGGGCCCCTGCTCAAGAAATTTTTTCAGAGCGCGGCGCCTGCAGGCAAGCGGTTAAGGGTAGCCAAATTCCTCCAGCACTGGACAGCCGGGTTGCACGGCCCCGGGACCTGGCACGGAGCGGGCGCACCCCAGAGCCAGCGCGTAATGATTTCCTACCTCACCGACTTCGAATCCAAGAAAAAGATGGCAAAAAAGCTTATGGGGATGGAAGAAGGCTAGGCGGGGCGACGGAAGGAAAATACCGGAACTGAGTGTGGCCCGCTTCTAAACACTACGGAGCGGGCCTTTTTGGTTTCGGGCAATCGGACCTGATAGAATCGGAGGCGCCGCCGGAACTCCGCGGCGTAAGCGGCAGAAGAGTATTTCCCCGAAGTGAGCACTCGATAGCAACCCTTTCTTCACAAAATACAATCGACGGCAACTCCAAGCTGGTCTGGAACAATCCCGGCTATCGGAGTATAACTCGTCTCGGAAAATACCAAAGAGACTGAACGAGCGGGAAAAACGGGCACAATGAAAATCAACCTCGAAAATATAGCAGTCGTGCTAAATGAGCCTCACTATCCGGAAAACATCGGCGCGGCGGTTCGGGCGGCCAAAAATATGGGAATATCCCGTTTCCTGGTCGTAAATCCGGCTGACTGCGATCTGGCCAGGATCATAAAGATGGCCACACATCATGCCGAAGACCTCGTTTTGGGAATCGAAGTCCACGACAGGCTCGAAGAAGCCCTCAAATCCTTTCAGTACGTTGTTGGGAGCACCGCGCGAATGGGGTCCTACCGCCAGTTCGTGAAAAATCCCCGGCAGCTTGCCCTTGAACTGATCCCGATCAGCCGAAAAAACCACATCGCGCTGCTTTTTGGCCCCGAGGCAAGCGGACTGACCAATGAACATATCAGGTACTGCGACGCGCTGGTTAACATACCGACAACCGACTTCTCCTCCATAAACCTGGCGCAGGCGGTCATGATAATGCTCTATGAGATTTTCACCGCCGCATCCGAGAAAAAGGAAGGAATCACGCCGCGTCTTGCCACCCGAGGCGAACTCGAAGCCATGTACGTTCATTTGAAAGATACGCTCACAAAAATCAATTTCATAAATCCGGAAAATCCCGATTACTGGATGACCAGCATCAGGCGGTTTTTCAGCAGAATGAAGCTTCGCGGGCGTGATATTCGGTTGATTCGGGGCATATGCAGACAGGTGGACTGGTACTGTTTCAAAAGGACAGCAAAAGCCCCGCAGGAAGATAAGTAGCGGTCTTGCGCGGACCTTGCTCTCTTGCGCTCCAAGGTAGTGAGGCGCTACCCTTCGATAACTATCCGGTGATTTACGAGGGACATGCTGCGAATTCGGCCATGGACCGTTTTTTGCTCCCCGAAAATGCTTTCGATTTTGATGTGGTCCCCCTCGCTCTCAACCTTATCAACTGCCTCCAGGATGAGTTCCTCTTTGCCTTCCTTTACCAGGTAAGCATTTGCTTCACACATTTTGGATCTCCTGATGAGTTGGATTTTCTGTTCGGCCGATCTGTAATACTAATACAGTTCCGGTGCGATATTCAATACTATGCTGTTAACGGCCGCACTTAGGCGCCGGACTGAGATTCCTTGCGTATGAAAGGCCCTATTCCATGAGGGCCGCCATGCCGCCTGGAAGCTGCAGGAACCTATCGCCCCGAAGCATCGCAAAGCGGCAGTTCAACATTGCGTCGAGTTCCTCCAGAAGATTTTCAACCCTTGGGATTTTCTCTAAAAGCTCAAGATTTTCGATTCCTTTGGTTACAAACTGAAAATAGAGGGTCTGAAGCTTCCAGGTCTCGGGCCGGAGCGACATGTCGCTGCAAAGCGTAAGCAGCCGGCGGAAGCGCCCTGCATCACTCTCGTCGAAGGTCTGGATCAGCCTGGCAATGACCCTCACCAGGAATTTTCCCAGCTTTTCCGAGATTTCCACGAGGCTGAGAGAAACCCCCCATGATTTAGCCTCTTCCTGAAGCGAGTTGAGCCTGGCCATGTGAACCCGGAAAAAGAAGTCGGTCGTGTCCCAGGACGCATCCGAGGAGACCTGTTCCTCCTCGTGCATCATGATGTCTTCCACCAGGCTCTCCGCCTCTTCACTCAGCACACGCCGGATTGAAACCCGAAGATCGCTCGGAATCTTTATTCCCCATTGCCGCAATGAGAGAAGGAGCGGGTTATACATATTGAACAGGTTACGCTGAAGGTCTGTGTAGGCGCCAAGTGTTTTGCGGCTTATATCCAACCCGATCGAGGCCCTCAGGTCCTTCAGGACGTCTTTGAGCCCGAAGTAATCGGTTCCGAATTTTTCATCCAGCACGCGCACCATCTTGATCGTATTCTGCTCTTCGATGGAGTCCTGGAGAGAGGCGAGAATGGTTTCATACTCGCCTTTGCCCGGATCGGGCTTTACCGAACAGCGGAAATCCAGGCCGCCAAAATGGGTCACCACATAAAGGAAATCCCTTTGGGCCTGCGTCCTGTCGTCTCTCACAGTCACCAGGCCGTAGAGGCACTTCACCGGATTAAACCCTAAATCCTCCTCCTTCTGGGGCAGGATGCTGAAACTGTATATCTGGAACTCTCTATGCGCGGCCCTGGCGAGCGACTGTATCGCGTAATTGGCCGCCACTCTTGCCATACTGACGGCCTCGGGCTTGACCTTCCGCAGAAAAACGTTTGCCCCGTTCCCGTATTCCGGCAGGTTACTGGGCGCCTGCTCCAGTATTTCGAGAAACTGCGGCTCCAGGGGAGGCGATCCCGTCCGTTCGGCAAGCTGCATTGCCATTGCGGCGTATTTGAGGATAAGGACCGCCTCGAGCTCGCTGATTTCATCGAAAAACCAGCCGCAGGAGGTAAACATCAGGAGGCAAAACCGCTGCATCTCCAGCAGTTCCAGGAAACGTGAAACATTGGGTGAACGCGGACCGCCCGTGAGATGTCTGGCCAGAAAACCGGCCAGGTGCTTCTTTCTGTCCAGGAGTAAATCGACATATTCGTCTCTGGCGCCCCACGGTTCGGCACACAGTTTTGACATCTCGGTTTCGAAATGAACGGCCAGGCTGTCTCGAACGTATTCGAGCGCTTTGCGCTGGGGAGCCCTCCATTTCTGAGTCCAGCCCGGTTCGCTTCCCAGATGGCACCCGCAGTCATCGCTCCACCGCCCAAGTCCATGAGAGCAGCTCCAGGCCGTTCGTTCGAAGATTTCAACTTCGGCGACCACCGGGAAAGAAGACAGAAACCATCCGTAATTAACTATTTGCGCCGACGGGTCGCGCCGCAGTTCCTCAAACGCGGAGGCAAGCGCCATATCCCCGAATTTGAAATGATGCCCGTAGGATTCTCCGTCGGTGGCCACGTTGACCAGCCAGGGTTCCCCGCTGCAGGGATCTCGCAAGGACCAGGTATTGTCGATCTGTTTCAGCAGCTTGCTGCTGTGCTCGAGCACCTGATCGAAAGCCACCCCGCGCGCCAGGGCCGGGTCGTAAAAAAATATGTGGATATACTCCCCGTCCCCGCAGGAATAACGATATGCACGCCCGTTGGGAATAGTTCCGTTAGACGCATCCGTCCATGCGGTATCTCCCTTGAGAAAACGCCAACGCGCAGCCTGGTAGGGAGAAAGTATGGTGAATTTTATTCCTTCCTTTGCCATAAGAAACAGGCTGGTCCGGTCAACGGCCGTTTCAGCCAGCCACATCCCCTCGGGACGCCTGCCGAAGCGGTGTTCGAAATCACGGATTCCCCAGCGGATCTGGGTCACCTTGTCCCGCTGATTTGCCAGAGGCATTATTACATGGTTATAGACCTGCGCTATGGCGTTGCCATGGCCCTCGCGAGTGCGCAGGCTTTCACGGTCGGCGTTTAGAATAGTCTGGTAAACCCAGGGGTCGTGGCGTTCAAGCCAGTGCATCAGTGTGGGACCGAAATTGAAGCTGAAATAACCATAGTTGTTCAACAGATCGACAAGCCGATTCTTGTTATCGACGAGCCGGGCCGCCGTGTTTGCCCGGTAGCATTCGAGATCTATGCGTTCGTTCCAGTCATGATAAGGGCTTGCGGAATCCTCACGCTCAATTTCCTCTATCCAGGGGTTTTCGCGTGGAGGCTGGTAGAAGTGTCCGTGAATGCAAACGTATTTCTTCTCAGATGGATTCTTCATCTAGTCCTGTTTCCGGCACGGTGAGTCGGGTTATAACAAAGGAAAATCCCAGCAACGCTGCCTCCCAAGCTACTTAGCCCGGTGCATGAATTGTAACTATAGCGCTTGAACCCTCTTTTTTCCAGCGTGGTTTGCATAATTTGCGATGCGCAACCGATCAATGCTCAAGGCTTTCATCCCCGCCTGTTTACAAAACAGGTATCATCCACTACATTCATGTGCCGGGGAAGCAGGAAAGCTTCCGATACATAGACCCCCGGCAACGCATTAACGATGGGCGCTAAATGAACTGCAATCTCAATATCCGCGGGATCTTCTGCAACCGCACGCTCAATCTGAACGCTATCCGCGCAATCGGCTACGACATGGACTACACGCTCGTTCACTATCGCATGAAGTCCTGGGAGCAGCGCGCCTATAACTATATAAAGGAGGGGCTCCGCCAGGCCGGCTGGCCTCTGGATGCCCTGGTATTCGACCCGGACCTTGTGATGCGTGGACTCGTGATCGACACGGAACTGGGAAACATCGTCAAGGCAAATCGGTTCGGGTACATAAAACGTGCATTTCACGGGACAAAACCGCTTGAATTCGAAGGGCAGCGCAAGATCTATCAGCGCACGCTGGTGGACCTCAACGAGTCCCGGTGGTATTTCCTGAACACCCTTTTTTCCATTTCCGAAGCTTGCATTTTCATGCAGCTCGTCGATTTGCTGGATTCAGGAAAGCTAACCGGATGCATCGGCTACGAGGACCTCTTCCGGGCGGTGCGCCGCGCGGCCGACGGGGCTCACATGGAAGGACGGCTCAAGGCCGAAATCCTCGCCGACCCCGATCAGTTCGTCGAACCTGACGAAGAAACACCCATGGCCCTGCTCGACCAGAAAAAATCCGGCAAGAAAGTGCTCTTGATAAGCAATTCCGAATGGTCTTACGCGGAGCCCATAATGAGCTATGCGTTCGACCCCTTCCTGCCAAAATCCCTTAAATGGCGCGACCTGTTCGACATCATAATTATGGGGGCAAGAAAGCCCGATTTTTTCACCTTCCCAATGCCGGTTTTCGAAGTCGTAAATGCCGAGGGCCTCCTTCGGCAGCACCGTGGCCCCCTTTCCCCCGGCCATGTCTACCTTGGGGCAAATGCCCAGCTCGTCGAGGAAAGCCTGGGCCTTTCGGGCGAAGAACTTATGTACGTCGGGGATCACATATTTACAGACGTCAATATTTCGAAGAGCATTTCAAGGTGGCGAACCGCCCTGGTGGTTCGAGAGCTTGAGGATGAAATCGCGGCCGTTGACCAATTCCAGCCGAGGCACGCGGAGCTGAGCGCTCTGATGGAATCCAAGGAGCAGATGGCGTCGCAATACTGCTCGCTCCGGCTAGCCGCCCTGCGCAGTCAGCAGGGGTACGAAACCCGCGACGGCGCGAAAATCCAGGAACTCCAGAGAAAAATGTCCGAGTTGCATGGCAGGATAGTCGAAATCGATTCCAGAATTGCACCAATCGCCCAGGCTTCCGGGCAGCTCCTCAATATAAACTGGGGGTTGCTCATGCGCACCGGTATAGACAAAAGCCACCTGGCCAGGCAAATCGAGAGTAATGCCGACATTTACACCGCACGCGTTTCAAATTTCCTGCACGTGACCCCGTTTGCGTTCCTGCGCTCCAGCCGGGGCAGCCTGCCACATGACCCCGAGTGTATGCCTGCAGTGAACAGTCAAAAATGAAGTAAGCTCTTTAACCCAGAGAACCGGTCCGGGGGTAGGTACTTAATTTTTCAGGCTTTCTTGACATCTCCCATGTCCATTTTATATTTATGGGAGGACCTAAAATAAAGGAGACTGCTGTATGAGCGATGAATATAAATTTGAAACGTTCAGTGCGAGCGCCAGTTCTTTCGACCAGGAATTCTCAAAATTTCTAAACAGCAAATCCAGCGAATCATGGCACGTGAAGGATTGCTCCTACTGCCATGACGAGGGCGCAAGAAAGACGTATGCGTCCTGCATATTCAAGAGGAAATAAGCGGGGCGGACATCTGCTTTCTGTATTCAATCGATGACTATGATTTTGCCGATTACCAAAAGGCCCCCTGAAAAGGGGGCCTTTTTCACAGATTCGAAAATCTGCGCCATCCACGAATGGTAAACAGGATAATTTTACTGGATTGGCTCAGAGATTGAGTTATTAGACGATATCGGCTCTTTTTTTACAATTTTGCGAGCGGGTCCGGCGGGGCTTTTCGGCAGTTGGACCAAAGCGAACCAGTATTCACACAGAGACTGCATTGCATTGGCCAAATCGTCAAAGGTCAAGGGCTTCAACATAAATGAGCTGGCCCCGGTATTATATCCGCGAGATACGGATTTTTCGTCCCCGGAAGAGGTAAGTATTACCGCGGGAATTTTTCGAAGGTCCTTATGGGCCTTAAGGTCCCGGAGCACCTCGAAGCCGTCTTTTCCGGGCATATTCAAATCGAGCAGGATTAAATTCGGGGTGGGGACATCGGCATATTCGCCACGCCGGAAAAGAAAATTCATCGCCTCGTCGCCATCCTGCGCCCAATAAAGGTCCACTTTCAGCCGCTTCGATACGAGAGCCTCCTTGACCAGGGAAAAATCCTCCTCGTCGTCGTCGATCATGAGAATGACAAAAGATCCGTCTTTTCGTTCTGAGTCGGCCATCGGTCTTCTCCTCGAAGCGGGGTGAGGCATTAACTACGAACAGACTGCATGGATAATGCGAATCGGGGATACACAGTCATGAGACGAGCAGATGCGGGTTTCTGATCGGGAAACAACGTCCGGATGCGCTGAAAGCCTGCCCTATTGATAATAAACGCTAAAAGATGGATCGGCAAGTGCTCACATCCAGGATAATCGATGCAGCCAAAGTGGTGTCCATCCGCTCAAAGCCCCGGGAGATTTTCAAGGCAGGTCATAAATCTTTCTTCTCGGTCTTCTTGGCCTGATTCAAGAATAAATCGAACAAGGAGTCCCATGGCGTCGTCGCGGGCAGGGTCTTTTGTGCAACGGAGGAGAAGTTTTTGCCAACATCGAGCCACCTTTTGAATTGTTCATCAAGAGCGGATTTGTAAAGCAGATAGTTTTTGAGGGTGAGTTCCAGATACTTTTCGAAAAATTCCGCCAGCACGTTGCCGTGCTGGATAACCAGGTGGAGGAAGGACACCGGCAGAAGAATGTTCTTGTTTTTTGCTTCCTCTACGATGATCTGGGAGAGAATGAAGGCCGTTACATCTTCTTTGGTCCGGGCGTCGATTACAGTAACCTGGCGGCCGCGCCTTATGATTTCGCAGACCTGCTCGAGGGTTATATAGGCGCTCTTTTCGGGATCATAGATCCGCCTGTTCGGGTATTTTCTGAGCACTATTTTTTCATCCATTGCCTGCCTCGCGTCGAGTGTGATCCAGTTTGCTGCAGAGCACCATGCTTTTGAATAAAATAAGGTTAGACGAGTTATTTCGCCACTATAAAATTTTGCTGCGATGCACCATTTACCCCTTGACTCCCCCATATCGGTAATTATACTTCGTTCAGGCGTGTTCGATTCCGCATTTTAGTGCGGCTTACCCAGAAACAGCAAGGAGGACTAAAAATGAATCAGTTTACAATCGCAAAACAGATGATGGATTTCAACCGTACGGCTTTCGAGAACACCTTTGGCGCAATGTGCATGCTTCAGGAGCAGTCGGAAAAAATGGTTAACTCGTTCGTCGAGCAGGCGGAATGGATTCCCGGCGAGGGAAAAAAAGCTATTTGCGATATGGCTGCCATGATGAGGAAAAGCTGCGTGGAATTCAAGAAGACCATGGATGAGAACTTCGGGAAGGTGGAAGCTTATTTTGAGCAGGCAGGCCAGAAATAGGGCCAGTGAGCCGCCAGTTGTGCGCAGATTTCCGTTGAGCCTATTCGGAGAAGCCGACCGGGATTGGATATGATGAGAATTCCAGTAAGTTTTGCCCAGCCGGCGGAACTGTTCACATACATGGTGGACTCGCTCCAGGTCTGGACCGCCAGAATCTGTGCAACTTCATTGAACATGGCCGAAAACACCCGAATTTACCGCAGAATCATGCTGAAGTACTCAACTGAATTGATGTTTACGTATTGGAACACGCTCGAATTTCTTGCCAAGCGTTGGCAGGAACCGCCCGGCAGCCGAAAAGCATGATTTGCATCAGCCCGCGGAGATGCAACACGTATCCCGGTGCTGATACCTTCCTTTGAAAATCCGCAGCGCATTTAATGTTAGCAGGGACGCGTGAGACCGGACCGATTCCCGGATCCGGCTCGCGTCCTTGCGCGCGTCCTTCGGACGCTAAGAGTCGCTTCAGACCTGGATGTGGACTTCATGTTCACGGCCGGGAGGGTCATTATCGCGATCGTGATGTTCCTTCCATCCGGCCGTTTACACCATCCCGTCCAGCCAAAGAACGCTTAGGTCGATCTCAATCTCCTGAAATGGTTCGACGCGCACCTTCTCGTCTTCTGAAAAGGCGCCCAGTAAGGACCACCCGCCGGATTCGAGTCGAAATACTTCCAGGGTCCCGGCAACGGGATCGATCAGCCAGAAATACGGTACTCCATATTGGCCATAGAGGGGCATTTTTTTGACTCTATCAAGGCGCAAGGTGCTGGGTGAGAGTACTTCGCACACCCAATCGGGAGTGATGGAGATCCAATTGGTCTCGCCCGTCTTTGGATACCGGTCCTTTCTCCATCCAGCCAGGTCGGGGACCACGACATCCTCCCCGAACTTGACTTCCGGTTGAACGAGAATGACCCAGCCGCCCGGTCCGCCTCCTTCGCCCAATTGATACGGTGATCCAATTTTCTTATCGAGAGTAGAAGCGGTATGTACATGCTTTTGTGATGGCCGGGGAGTGACGATGAGTTCGCCGTTAATGATCTCGCCGGTCATATTTTCAGGGATAGTGTAGAGGTCGTCATATACAGCCTTCTTTTTCGGCGGTTCTGACATGGTTTTCCTCTATCAGAGCTTAAGCGGTGTGCGTCAGGTCCGCAAACCCGGTAATAATGGCGGACTATACGGTTGACCTGTTCGCCATTCTCCCCATTTCTCTGGAAATTTAGGGGACCAGAAAAGTTTCATGTTATTTCGTAGAAACCCCAAGATTAATGCCAGAGCCATCTGAAAGTCAGGCCATAGGATTCCCAATCCTTTATACACTGTTGCCTGTAGCCAATCAAGCTTCACCCTATTGCGAATCAGGGCATACTGATTGGCAAACAAAAGGCCAGCCGGTAGCAGGCAGTCACACCTCACAGGTCCCTCTCACCAGCCTGCCCCGCGCGGTTAATGGATGTAATTCACCCGCCTGCGCGTTCCCATGGAGACCTATGGCTAACCAATGGAGAACCCACGGTGCACACCCACGCAAAAGGCAGCATGGGGGAACCACCCCAGCTCGCGCCAGCACGTTACCACCTGACATTTTACCGCCAGATTTCAACAGGGGTCCTCTGGCAGGTTGAAGACTACAGGGCCAACTATACCTGTTAACCTAGCAATTACATCCCGTTACACAAGTACCGCCAGGATGGCTATAAAGGGCCTCGGAACGCATATCTGAGAGGCTATAGTCAGAGATGGATCGAGGCTGGAAGTACCACAGAAGGGCAATTAGAAGGTGCGCTGTTCAGTGCGCGTCCCGGTAAACCCCCACCGGTGCATGGCGTATGCAGGAAGTGGTGGCGTATATGCCGCAAAGCAGCTAAGATTGTAGGAGCAGATTGTAACGCTTTTCGTGATCCTGGCATTTAAGGAGACAGGTACGATGGCAGATGACAATAGCCTTATCCCGATCAGCGACGAGCAGGCGAAGCTAGGTCAAGAAGCCTTGAAGCTCCTCCAAGGGCTTGGTTCTTTCTTTGGGAAGGCCCTCGGGAGCGTCCCAGAGGATCTAATTGGCCTCCTCGGAGGGGACTATCTACGCGCACGCCGAGTCGAGAATATGATGAAGATGATGTTCTGCGCCAAAGAGAGGCTTGAAGCGCGGGGTGTTAAGGATACAAAACCGGCCAGCCTTACACTCGCCCTTCCAATCCTTCGGGGCGCGGCTGACGAAAGCCGTGAAGAACTTCGCGACCTTTGGGCGCGCCTTCTGGCTTCGGCTATGGACCCGTCTAGGGAAAAGGATATACGCCAAGGATTTGCAGAGGCAATTGGCAAGATGGACCCACTCGATGCTCGTGTACTGGCTCACCTACGCAGCCTACCGGGAGGAGTTATTTCCTACCATGGAAAGTCTACTCTACCAACACAGTGGGGAATTTCCGTGGATGAACTTCTCGTCTCACTGTCGAACCTATCCAAAATCGGCATGACGCAAGATGCAGTAAATCCAGAAACAGGCGCACTGCTTTATGACGATTCAACAACCCGCCCAGGTCAATTCGCGACGTTAATAACCCCCTTTGGGCGTGAGTTTCTCCGCTTACTTATGGACTGAACGTTTCCAGCCAACATGCTGGCGGGCTTCTTAACCGTGGAACACTGGACATCTTCTGAAAGGATGCCATCTAATGACGGCTAAACGTCTATCTGAGAAAGGAACGAGAAGATGCCCTGAATGTGGTCACCTGTTCAAAGGCTATGGCTATGATGGGATTGACGCTCACTGGCGAGGGAAGAAGCAAGGGCATGAGCACATAATGCCCTATGAGAAGGCGTGGGAGCTTATCCAGAAGGGTGCTTACAAACGCAATTAGTACTCTGACCTACCATCCCATTTGGCCTAAGAACATCTGTGGAGATATTGGACATTCACGCACACACGCACGATGAGGGCCGAGGGGCAAAGGCTTCATCTGGAAAGCCCACCATCTGAAGCCAGTGGAGTCCCTCAGCCCTGACAGTAAGACCAGAATGGATGACCTCGAATTGCTCTGCTCGAACTGCCATAGGATGATACACGTCGCCCGTCCCTGGCTGACGATTGAGCAACTCATGGGCATCCTAGTGTCTTGACACAGGTAGTCTCACTAACTTAAACGCCGTGTGACCCGCTTTTCCAATGGAGTTTAAGCATGACAGAGGATGAAAAACCAGTAGGTGAGCTTTTCAGTCTTGTGTATTGCCAGAGAGGAACCCCACTGGATGATAGTAAGAAGTTTAGAACAAGGCTTGGCGGATTCCTAAAGTGATCAGCGACAATTATAATTGCCACCCGACGACACCAAAAGTTCCTGTCTGACGACAATTAGAATTCCCGGATTTTGATTGGGTTGTTATTGCGCCAATCGAGCGATTTTTTTTGGGAAGGAGTGC
>JBKQLC010000201.1:0-4209 GCA_052147195.1 Syntrophobacteraceae bacterium | reverse complement strand
GACAGGGGCGCGCCAAGTTGCAACGCCTCCTCTGCACCTTGTCCTGTTGGAAGAGCCTGAAGCACATTTGCACGTTCAGGTGCAGCAGGTATTCATACGCAAAGCCTTTGATGTTCTGCGGAACCATCCTGACCTGCGAGATCAAAGCCCGCTCTCGACCCAGCTCGTGGTCAGCACGCATTCCAGCCATGTAGCCCATGAAGTCGACTTTGCCAGCATGCGTTATTTCCGGAGACATCCTGCACGCAATTCTGGAGAGACCCCAACTTCAACAGTTGTTAACTTGTCAGAGGTTTTCGGAACGCCTAATGAAACAGCAAAATTTGTATCGCGGTATTTACTAGCAACGCATGCCGATTTATTTTTTGCCGATGGCACAATCATAGTGGAAGGAGCTGCGGAACGCATGCTCGTTCCACATTTCATTCGAAATCGTTACAAATAGTTGCATGGTTGTTACGTCACAGTTCTAGAAGTTGGCGGAAGTCATGCCCATCGATTGGCTCCGTTAATCGAACATTTGGGCCTGAACACATTGATCATAACCGATCTTGATGCTGTTAAAAATGCACCAAACCGACCAAAAGCTCGTCCAGAAAGAGGAGTTGGTTTACTGACTGGCAATAATGTACTCAAGAAGTGGCATCCCCAAAAAGAACTCCTCGATGAATTTCTGGATCTTAAGGAACAAGATAAAGAAAAAACTTATGATGAATCCTTCTCGGTACGAGTGGCCTATCAAATGCCTATTCAAGTAGCTTTAAATGAAGAAGGTCCTGCTTCGGAAGGGATTCCGAGAACTTTTGAGGATGCGCTAGCCTTCGAGAATATTAACTTGTTCCGCAACGGAGAAGGCACGGGTCTTTTGAAGAAGTTTAAAGATGCGATTATGGCTAAAACTGATATTTCTGAACTGGGCCAAGCTCTATTTGATGCGCTTGCATCGGGTACAAAGGCGGAGTTCGCTCTGGACTTGCTTTATTCCGAAGACCCAGAATCAATAAAAGTGCCTGAATACATTCACAATGGTCTCGCATGGATGGAAAATAAATTATTACAACGCCTGGAAGAAGTCTTGGTGACTAAAAGCGAATACGTAGAAGCACCGGAGAAAGATGCCAAATGATGGACAGTTCAGATGTGGTCAATGATGATGTAGTTGATGCCGAAGCGGATGAAGTGATCGCCGAGTGCGTTACTGCAAATCCTCCAACCAGTTTCTTCTTGTTTGCTGGGGCGGGGTCCGGTAAGACGCGTTCGCTGGTGCAAGCTCTCGAAGTGATCAAAGAAAAAGTCAGCGCTCAGCTTCGGCTCAATGGTCGTCGAGTCGGTGTTATCACCTTCACAAATAAGGCATGTGATGAAATTAAGCGTCGTCTTAAATATGATGATCTTTTCGCGGTTTCCACAATTCACAGCTTTGCCTGGTCGCTGATAAAAGGTCTTAACCACGACATCAGAGGGTGGCTGAAGGTAAATCTGCAAACTGAAATTGAAGAATTCGAAGAGAAAGAACGAAAAGGTCGTCCTGGCACTAAAGCATCATTTGACAGAATAAACGCGATCGCCGCAAAGAGGGAGCGTCTTGAGCTTCTCAATAATATAAGAACCTTCATATACAATCCCGATAGTGATAATCCAGAACGTAATGCCCTCAATCATGCCGAAGTTATCAAGATCACTTCGGCATTTCTGACAGAAAAATCAATGATGAGAAGCTTACTCATAAATCGATTCCCAGTTCTTTTAATCGACGAAAGCCAAGATACAAATAAGGAGCTCATCGAAGCACTATTCTGTGTCCAGATCACCTTGAAGAGCCGCTTTGCCCTTGGCGTCGTCGCAGACACAATGCAGAGCATCTACCCATCCGGCAAACCTGATCTTGGCAGTGATCTGCCTGGTAATTGGGCTAAACCTGCAAAGAGAATGAATCACCGATCATGTCACCGTATAATTGAGTTGATCAATCGAATTCGGGAGCCAGTCGACGGCCAAACACAGCAAGCTCGTACTGACAAAAGCGAAGGTTTTGTTCGCCTTTTCATATTGCCAGCGGAAACCATGGATAAATCTGCCCGTGAGCGCGATATCTGCACACGGATGGCTAAGATTACGGGCGACGAAGGCTGGCTTGAACCAAATAAGAACGTGAAGACCCTCATCTTAGAGCATCACATGGCAGCCAATCGGCTTGGCTTTCTGCCCATGTGGGATGCACTCAATCATGTGAACCGGCTGCAGACCGGACTCAGGGACGGAACGTTGCCTGGCTTGCGTTTTTTTTCCCATCTCATCTTGCCTTTAATCAAGGCACATCAAAGCGGCAACAGATTTGCTGTAGCGTCAATAGTCCGCAAGCATTCTCCGCTACTTGAAAAAAATACTCTTGAAGCGAGCGGTAATGATCAAAGAAGTCAAATTGAAAAGGCAAGAGAGGCGGTGAACTGCTTAGCCGATCTTTGGTCTGAGGGGAATATTCCTACTTTTTTGCAGGTGCTAAAAAAAGTACATGACACAAAATTATTCGATCTACCGGAAATCTTACGCCCATTTGCACAGGGCATTGAAAAACCGCCAGAAGAATTTGAAGAACCCGAAGACAACAAGGATGATGAACTTGTTGCGTGGCGTGATTTTCTCGAAACATCTTTCGATCAAATTGCACCCTACACTCAATACATCCAGGGGGAGGCCCAGTATGATACTCATCAGGGTATTAAGGGCTTAGAATTTCCACGAGTCTGCGTGGTTATGGATGATTCAGAAGCTCGAGGATTTATGTTTTCCTTCGACAAGCTTTTTGGAGCAAAGGAAGATTCTAGTAGGAGAGAGCCAGGGAAGGAAACCTCAATTGATCGTACAAGACGCCTTTTTTATGTCACATGCAGTCGTGCTGAAGACAGTCTTGCTCTTGTTGCTTACACTACCAGCCGTGATCAGGTGCGGAATCATGTCATAAGAGAGGGGTGGTTCAACGAAGAGGAGATTGAGCTAATAGCATAATCTTGAGATTGAATAGTAATAGGCGGCTTTAAAACAAAAAAAATTAAAGTGAACAAAATCATTGAGAGGGACTGATAAAAGCTTCGCTCCATTCGGCCAGCCCCTCATGCTTGGCGTTCCAACTCTACCTTTTTTTCGCTCCGCCACCAAGGAATCATAATGCCCCTCGACTTTTAGTAATCCCCCAAATACCTGCTATATCTTCACACTTCCCCACCCTGCTTTTGGCGTACTAATATGCATACCCTAGCTGTCTCTCAGAGCCTGATGGCATTCTCCTGGAAAATTTCAAAAAAATTTCCATACAGATAATATTGATCAGGGGGGCAGGGACTCCTATCCCCAGGGTCGCCTTCCGGGGCCGAAAAATCCTCGAGGGTGTATGGCCGCGCCAGGGCCGGGGCGGGTCAGACGGTTGATTGGGGGGGCTGAGCCGGGTGGCAAGGACACGGCTGTCCGGAGAAGGGGCCGAGGCGGTGCCTGATGGAAGCATTCAGGAAGGGGCGACCCGGGTCCGTTGGCGAATGGCCCCCAGGAACAAGGGAACATCCTGTGCCCCTTTTACCCCCATTTAGTGAGAACCTGTGGGGAAAAGTATGGGGAATGAATTTTTGACCAAAAGAGAAAGGGCCTAGAAATTCATCTAAGCCCAATACGGTTCACTTAAGCGGTTCTTTTCTAAGGAATTGGTGGGCAGTGCCCACCCTACACTCTTTTTTGTCATGCTGAGCGAAGCGAAGCATCTCGCATTTAGAGATTCTTCGGTCGCCTTCGGCTCCCTCAGAATGACAAAAGAAATGACTTCACATCGCCTAATGGTGCTTAAATGAACAGCATTACATCTAACCCCCTGAATTTACTTGGCGGGGACGACGAGACTCGAACTCGCGACCTCCGGCGTGACAGAACCATGGAACCCTCCCTCCTTGGCCAGACCTTCGCCACGTTGAAAAAAGAGAAGATGAAATTGAGCGCCGAGCGGTGGGACTAATGCTGGGACTAAAAGGAAAGGGGTTAGCCGATTTCAGCTAACCCCTTGATTTTCTATGGCGTCCCCAACCGGATTTGAACCGGTGTCGCCGGCGTGAAAGGCCGGTGTCCTGGACCAGGCTAGACGATGGGGACGGAGAGGGTTTTTGTGGGCCGTGTTGGATTCGAACCAACGACTCTCTGCTTAAAAGGCAGATACTCTACCGACTGAGT
>JBKQLC010000200.1:0-20587 GCA_052147195.1 Syntrophobacteraceae bacterium | reverse complement strand
GCGCCTCTGCCGCGACGTAAAGACGAAGTTGTCTCTCGTCAAGCAGTGGGGCCAGAAGTTTGAATCGCTTTGTGATAAATCCCTTCTCCATGTCAATAGTGTATCATGGGAAAGAATATTGTAAAGGGTATTTTGTGTCACTTCCTAACTTACCGTTTTCTCGGCCCTATTCCTTGTGGCATATTCTAAAGTAGAATAGTTTAGAACAAATGGGATTCTTCTCACAGTTCGGGCGACAAGGCGGACTTAAGAACGCCCCTTGAGTGAGCTAATCTCAAAGTGGTCAGGACGGCGGAAGGAGGTGTTTTCAGTTGACCTGATGATTAAAATGCGAATAAATATGGCAACTTTTTGAAGCTGGGGATATTGATGAAGACGGTCAAAATAGTTTACTGGCAGGAGAGTGACGGAATGTGGTTGGGACACCTTGAGACCTACCCGGATTATATGACTCAGGGTGAGACCCTCGAAGAATTGAAGGAAAATCTCAAAGACATTCTCACTATGCTTGAAAGCAAGGAAATTCCATTGGTTCGGATTCACGAAGATATGGCGGTATATTGAAAAGGAAAGAATTGGTGAAACGAATCGAGGAAGCGGGATGTGTCCTCATCCGGCACGGAAGTAAGCACGATTGGTACCAAAATCCTGCTACTCGCTTATGTCAACCCATCCCACGCCACAAAGAAATTAATGAGCGTCTCACGAAACACATTTTGAAGATGTTGGTTTCTTGACATATTCTTTGGGTGATCGGGACGACTGGATTCGAACCAGCGACCTCTGCGTCCCGAACGCAGCGCTCTACCAGGCTGAGCCACGTCCCGATCTAATCGTGCCGCTTTTTTAACAAAATTCCCCTGCCCTGTCCACATCCTTTTAGATTTAATCCACTTAGATTGAAAATGCCTGAGCACTCCCGATGCCGGTCACACATGACACCTGACAGGGCCATTATCCCTAAACCACATGGATTAACAGGTGAACAGAACCTGCGCCGGCGAAAAGCCGGATGCCGGAAGCCGCCGATAGGACACGAATTCTCCCCGAGGTCCGTTCACCATCATTTAAGGAGATTAATGTGCACCCCGCCTGCCCTTATCGATTCTTTTGTGATGGTAGTGCGTTGTCAAAAAAGATTTGGCGTGTTGCGATGGATCGTTACCCCGTAGCGGCTTCCGCCGGCATGACGGAAAGCCGGGGTCCAGAGCTTTTATCCAAATGAAAAAACACTGGATTCCGGCTTTCGCCGGAATGACGGAGTGTAGGTCTTCACCTATCGCAACTTAGTTGAATTTCGAGTCGTTGGTTGAAGCTCCAGTAGTTATACTTCGGGAGGACGTTCGAAACTCTTATTTTCCCGCGCCGGGACACCAGGTGGGTGCGACTGCCCACATTTTCTACCGGACGTCGCGTCGCGCCTGGAAAGCGGTCGAACACCCGATATCGGCCAGGCGCCTGAAGGAGAGTTTATTGAACATCTATGGGGGGCTGCTTTTCCCGATATTGCTCATGAGTTTGCGGGTACTCATGCCGATCCCAGGCCGGGATTCTTCACCGGGGCGCAGCCGCCATGTCGGAAGGCCAAACCAGCCGGGCCCTAAATCTAATTTCAGACGATCGCTGTACTGAGGCTCGAGGGGCCTCCTAATCCATCCCATCGAGCATATCCCTTAAAATGCGCTCGGAGATGACCCGCTCTTCTCCGATGAGAATGCCCTTATGATAATGTCTGACGATCATTACATTGGAGACGAGTTCGATATGAATCCCATCAGGGGGATGACCGTTTTTCTTTGCCCTGTACTCTGAAAAATCGATTAATGTTCCCACGCTTTGCCCTCATCAGTAGTGCGCTTTAAGTCTTATAGCGATCCGTTTAACGACTCCACTTCAAATCTTGCATTCCCCGTCAGTCCGCGTAGCCCGAGCACGCCCCCCTCATCCTATTCTTATCACCTTCACCCGGCGGCCGACCCATTCTGAAGGCAGGTAAACCCTTCCGCTGCTGCCGCTGGAATTGACCCGTTTTTCGAGCATCTCTTCGCCGTAGACCTCAAATTTGACCTTATGCCGGAGGGCTTCGGCATTATCCCCCAGCGAAGGATCAATATCGACCGATTTCACTACGGCAGTTTCCAACTCTGATCTCCCCTATAAGTTCCTATATGTTGAATCGCTTCCGTCCTCCGCCAGGCGGATGACGATCCGGATCTTTCCGGTTGGGCTTTTATACTCCTCAATGAGCGTTATGTCAATTAAGACATAACGCTCAGCAAAAAATCACGCCCACAAGCCTTCTTGCGTTTAACCATCCGAGCCGGCCAGTGGGAAATCGGGGCTATTTACGCAATCCTTCAATAAGCACCGGGCCCATGGACAGGACACTGACGCCCATAATGCGGCAGGGTTCACGAATGAAGGATTCTCTCCTGATGCGTGTAGATGCTCATACTGTTCTCACGCAAAAAACCTATCAGGGTGATATTCAGCCTGTCTGCCATCTCCACCGCCATGCTTGTTGGCGCCGACAGCCCGGCAAGGATTTCGAGGCCGAGTACGCCTGCCTTTTGTACCATCTCGAAACTCAGGCGAGACGAAACGATGGCAACGAAAGCCTCACTCGTTTTGCCTTCATTGACCAACGCTCCGATTACCTTGTCGAATGCGTTGTGCCGGCCGATGTCCTCTGCAAATGCAAGCAGGTTCCGGCGCAGGCCGAAAAGAGAAGCCGAATGCGTTGACCCGGTGAGCTGGAAAATGGTTTGCCGGGTTTCGAAAGATTGCTTGAACCTGATGATGTCGCCCAGGGGCATGTGGCGGAACGTCTTCACCGGAGGGCTTTCGGAATATATTTCGTCCGCCTGGCTCTTGCCGCACAATCCGCAACTGGACTTGCTAAGATACACGTGCCGCCTCTCCAGGTTCACCGTATTGCACGACCTTTTCGGGTCCAGGTAGACGAGCACCCGGCGCTCTCCCGGAATGGCCTCGCAGTGCCTGATTGAAAGCAGGTCATCGCGGGAACCGATGATCCCCTCGGTAAAGCAAAATCCCGTCACGAGGTTTATATCGTCACCGGGCAGGCGCATAGTAATGGCGTAGGGGGAATCGTCGATGTAGATTTCTAGAAGCTCTTCCACCGCAAGGTTGTATTCGGCGGCGAAAAGAGCGTTGTCTTTGAATCTCGAAGTCTTGTGCCTGAGGATTTGCACTTTACTCCCCACATAACTGCGATTTATTCCGGTGCGCTGTTCAGGTTGAGCAGGTCCCCGAGGGATCGATTGAAAAGGGCATCCGTTTCCTTTTCAACCTGCCGCTGCACCGTGTCAAAGTGTTCGATGAGCGATTCGGCGAGCGGTGTCAAACGTGATCCACCGCCTGCGGCTCCGCCTTTGGTTTTTTCCAGCAGTTTTTCACCCAGACGGGATTCCGTCGCCTGGATGCGGCCCCATACCGCCCGATATCCTATCTTGAGTTCTTTTGCCGCCGCATGGATTGACCCGTGGCGTTTGATGGCCTGCAATGTCCGCAACCGTCCAACGCCGAACACCACGTTGCCTTCCGCGTCCACGAGCCAAACCTTGGAACGGGTGAAGAAGGGCTTAGATTTCAAGGACATCGTCATCTCTCCGCTCCTCCTGCGCGTTTTCTGCAATCCTTCAATTCCTCAATTCCTCAATCCTTCAATTCCTCAATCCCTCAATTCCTCAGTAAGCTTTTCGATCCGTACAGCACAAGCCTTGTATTCTGCCGTGAACGTCACCGGGTCGAACGCGGGGTTGGTCAGCCAGTTGGCGCAATTCTCGCGGAAATGAAACGCCATCCAGACCATTCCCGGCGGCACCTCATGGGTCACCCGGGCCTTGACGACCACGACCCCGCGTCGCGATTTCACCCGGATCTTCTCGTTGGGCTCAATCCCCAGAGTCCGGGCGTCTTCAAAGGAGATATCGGCGGTTTCTTCCGCCAGAAGATCGTTCATCCCTTCACACCTGCCGGTCTGGGTCCGGGTATGGTAATGATAGAGCCGTCGGCCGGTACTAAGCACCAGCGGATATTCGAGATCGGGGACTTCGGCCGGGGGGGTCCAATCCATCGCCTTTAAGCGGCCCCGACCACAGGTAAACTCCCCGTTCTGATGCAAAAAGCAGGTCCCGGGGTGATCCGGAGTGGTGCACGGCCACTGAAGTCCGTCTTTTTCAATCCGGTCATATTTGATCCCCGCCATACTGGGGGCCAGGACGGATATCTCATTGTCCCAGAGATCCCGTGCGCTGTCGCTTTGCCAGTCATGCCCCATCCGCTTTGCGATCTGCTTGAATATCCACCAGTTCGGCCGTGCCAACCCCGGCGGCGGGCAGGCGGTCCGAATCCGGCTGACCCGGCGTTCGCTGTTGGTAATTGTGCCGTCGTTTTCACTCCACGCGGCCGCCGGGAAAATGACATGGGCAAACCGGGTGGTCTCGGTTTGAAAAATATCCTGGGAAACGATAAATTCCGCAGAAGCCAGCTCGTGCTCGACTTTTCTGATGTCGGGTTCGGTGTTGGCAAGGTTCTCACCGAAAATATAGAACGCCCTGACCTTTTTGCTGACAAGTCCCTCCATCATCTGGGGAATCATCAGCCCGACCTCTCCGGGAAGCCCGGTAACCCCCCAGGCCTTTTCAAATTTTTCACGCGCGGCCGGCAAAGTCACTGCCTGATACCCGGGGAATACATTGGGCAGCGCTCCCATGTCGCAAGCGCCCTGCACATTGTTCTGGCCCCGCAAGGGATTGACCCCACCGCATTCCACGCCCATGTTTCCCAGCAGCATCTGCAGGTTGGCGATGGACATGACATTGTTCCTGCCGCAGGTATGCTCGGTAATCCCCAGGGTATAGCAGACCATCACCGGTTTTACGGCCGCCAGACGACGGGCGGCATCCCGGATGACTTCCGCGTCGATCCCGCATATTTCAGAGGCACGCTCCGGCGGGTAGTTCATGATCGTTTCCCTGAGCTCATCAAAACCGGTGGTGCACGATTCCACAAATCGCCTGTCATAGAGGCCTTCGGTGATAAGCACATGCATAATAGCGTTCAACAGGGCGATATCGCTCCCGACCTTCAACGGCAGATGCATTGTCGCCCAATCGCAGAGCCTTTGCTTTCGCGGATCGACAACGATTAACTGTGCTCCGTTTTGAACCGCGTTTTTGAGAAACGTCGATGCCACGGGATGGGCTTCCGTCATATTTGACCCGATCACCATAAACATCTTCGCCGTGGCAAATTCAGTGAACGAATTCGTCATTGCGCCTGAACCGAATGAGGCCCCCAGACCGGCGACCGTGGGCGCGTGTCAAGTACGTGCGCAGTGATCGATATTGTTCGTACCGATCACCGAGCGAAAAAGTTTCTGCATCTGATAGGAATCTTCATTAAGACTGCGGGCGCTGCTTACGCCGGCAATGGCATCCGGACCGCTTTGCGCGATAATCTCCTTGAATTTGTTGGCCACCAGGTCCAAAGACTCGTCCCAGGATGCTTCCCGGAACCCACCGTTTTCCCTGATCAGCGGGGTTTTCAGCCGCTCTTCCGAGTGGATGAAATCAAACCCGTAGCGTCCCTTGACGCATAACCGGCCCTTATTGGGCGCGCCATCTTCGACACCGGAGACCCTGACTATTCTGTTTTCCTTGACATGAAGCGACAACTGGCATCCGACGCCGCAGTATGGACAAGTGGTTCGAACCTTAGTCACTTCCCATGGCCGCCAGCGGAGGCACGATTTCTTTTCAAGCAACGCGCCCACCGGACATACCTGGATACACTCGCCGCAGTTAACGCACTTATCCCTGTCATATGAAATCAGCTTCCCGTTCGGTCCTTCTTCGACCTGGAGCGCTCCATGCGCTTGGATTTCATTGCAGGCGCTTACACAACGCAGACATGAAATGCAGCGCTCCGGCCATGATTTTAAGAAGGGAGTGCTATAAGCAGACGTAAATTTCGACGTCGGGGGCTGCATTTCAACGTTTGTTATGCCATGTTCGTAAACCAGGTCCTGGAGCATGCACTCGCCTGCTTTGTCGCAGATCGGACAGTCCAGAGGATGATTGACCAGCAGTGCTTTCAATGAATCCTGCCGGATCTCGAGAAGACGATCCGATGATGTGATAACGGCCATCCCATCCGCGACGGGCGTCTTGCACGAAGCCACGGGTGTGGAATCTCCATCGATTTCAACGACACACATCCCGCAGGACCCTATGGGTTTCATTCTTTCATGAAAGCAAAGCGTTGGAATTCTTATTCCCGCGCTTTTGGCCGCCTTAAGGATCGTGCTCTCTTTCCGCGCGAAAACCTCTCTGCCGTCGATCGTCAACTTCACCTTGTTCATCCGTGTTTCTCCTTGGTTATTTCATGCCTTACCCGTTGATGCTTGTACAAAAAAGTCAGAAATTCGCTCTGATCGCCATTCCGGCAGACCCCAAAATCCGGCGTTCGCCAAAGTGACGCGCTCAAGGCTTCCAACGCACTCATACCGGTTATAGCTCCCTCTTTTGACAAATCGACATATCGACACAATCAACCCAGTGGGGAGGTGGCAGAGACACACAGAGGGGCCGGCACTTTGACAGGCAGAGCAGGATGCTTTGAGATCGGGAGACGAATCTGTGTATTATGGATCGAGAAGAATCAGCCTGGCCCAGACCGTCTAAATCAATCACTGAAACATGTGCGTTATGACAAATACGTCATAACGCACATTAAACGACCGTCCCATTCTTGTCAAATGAATTGAGCTCCTCTTTAAAAAGGTTCAGAGGCTGGGATTGAGGGGCAGTCCGATAAGCAAAAGCGTGAACAGAGATTGCTCGAAGCTATCGAATTTCCCCCGTATTACTTAGCGCCCGGCTTGCCGTGTTCCGGAGGGTTGCGGAGAGAAAGCCGGCCTGAACCACTTCGCTTTCTGCAACCTCAATCCGCCGACCACCCTATCAGCCGCCAAACGGGCATTTGGGGAAAGTGCAGGACTTGCATTCCAGGCAGAAGGAGCCGTGTCCCAGCTTTGCAAGGTCACGGCGGCTTACTTCCAAACCGGCCAGCAGCCTCGGAAACAACAGATCGAAACCGGTTATTTTAAAGTAGAGCGCACATGCCGGAACACCCATTACCTGTACCGGGCCGATGCGGGCAAGCAACGTCATGGCTCCGGGCAGGACGGGAGCGCCGTACAACATGTCGGTTGCCCCGGCATCTAAGAGGCCGTGCCGTGTGACATCATCCGGATCTACGGAGAGTCCGGCGGTTGTAACCAGCAGGTCCGTTCCGCACCCGAGGAGTTCCCGTACACCGTCGCTGATCGCTTTGCGGTCGTCGGGGGCAATGATCGCCTTGACTACGCTACAGTTGAGCGACTCGACCTTGGCCCCTATAATGGGGATAAACCGGTCCTTGACCAGCCCCTGGAAGACTTCGCTGCCCGTGACCAGAATGCCCACCCGGGCCTTGCGCATGGGAAGAACGCGAAAGAGCGGACCGTCGCGCAGAACGGTTATCGCCCGCAAGAAAGAGGCCTTGGGCAGATAAAGGGGAATCGCCCTCGTTCCCGCCAGGCTCCGGCCGCTGCTCACGGGGGTAAAGTTTCTACGCGAGGCGCACATCACACCGGGAATCATGTTGAACTCTTCAAGGCACTCCTCGTTGAGCACAAAAAGGCCGCTCCGGTCTGCAACGAAATCGATCTTGCCTTCCCCGGGAGGCCCAGTGAGGCGCACCCCCTCCCCCGCCATGGCGCTGGCAAAGGCCATAGCGGCTTCATTTTCATGAATCCACTCGTCCTCGCAGGGTTTTTGTTCTTCCACAAAAACTCTCCGGCGCCCCATCTGCTGGAGGCGGCAGAGATCGCCGGCCGTGAACCGTTGGCCCCTGACAAAAGCCGCTTCCTTGCTTTTTCCGGGCACGATCATCGTCATGTCGTGCAGCGCGGTTTTTCCCACGGCATCACGAAAAGGCACGGCATCGAGGGCCGGGCCATCAAAGAGTCGCTTAAAATGCTCCGCGCCGGGGGCCACGTAAGGGGTCTCCCCCGCACACGCCCGGCAGATGGCCCCATCGTCTACCGGATACGGTTCTCCGCACAGGTTGCAGCAGCCAATGCCGCCCCTGCGGCGCTTGCCAAGGAATTGAGGCTGGACGAGGACGGTCTCGATTCCATAGAGTTCCGGCCCAGCTTGCCTGATTTGCTCCAGAAGGAGTTGGCTATCCTGCTCCTGCTTGGTCTTGAGCTTGAAAAGCCATGCCTCCACTTCCGGCCAGGCCCGAATTTTTTGAGCATCGACAAAAACACGGACACCTTTCCCGCTGTGCTTGTCATAAAGGCTCAATGCAAACCGCCCCAGGTTGATAATTTTCAGCCAGCCGTTTCCGACCGTGCATGGCGTGAGCAATTGTATGGCGTCGGGAAGGCAGTTTCTCGTTTCGGAAACCGCCTCAAACAACACCCCGCCCGGCATGCGGCTAAGAGCAAGGTCCACCATGACCCCCCCGGCTGCCAAACCGGGCGCGGTGTAGCCGTGAAAAGACTTCACCACACTCAAGTATTCCTCAAAAGAATATTGTCCTATACTCATCTCAATATCTCGTAATGCCTGACATTTGCAGCAATGAGGCGGCGGAGCGTGGAGAGGGGCGTTATGTCAAATATAACATAACGACTCGGCATTATAAATTCCTGTCGTGTGATGTCAAGGGACATACTGATCCAACATCACTTTTTTCGTATTCTGCAGGGAAGGTTTTTCAGGTTTGGCGTCCCGAACTCTTTACCCAGTTTTCCGATAGAGGTGAGCATATTGAAGTTCGATTTTCGCCATTCGAACTGCCCGGCCGCATCTCCTTCGGGGAACCACCATCCCAGGTCTGCACTTACCACCCGCGGGTGCACGTTACCGGTAACCCGTGCCGTTTGAACGATCTCGCCGTACTTCGTCGCAATTATGACATGGTCACCATCACTGATCCCATAAGCCGCTGCCGTGTCGGGGTGGATCTCAACGATCGGGAAGGGCCGTTTTTGACGAAGCTTCTTAACCCATCGATAGGAAGAAAGCAGATAATAACGGCTCTTGGCGCTAATCAAGATCAGCGGGTAATCGGGATCGTCCTCTTCAGGCAGACCGGTGAATTCGGGGAGCGGTTTCAATTTGAACTTCTCAGCAGTGCTTAACTTCAATTCCACCTTCCCCGTTGGAGTGCGGAAGCCCTTCTCCTCATAGAGTTTGAAACGATCTGGCCCCTTCAGAAACCCCCTGGCGGCGAATTCAGGGTAAGTAAGGCCCGCCGGCCCGACAAGGTCTTCCAGAAATTCTTCAAAATCATCGGGCCAATATTCAGAATCAGAGATCCTCTTGCCCAGTTCATTCATGATTTTCATGTCGGGCCAGCACTCTTGGGGTGGATCGACGATTTTCGGCCGGGCAAGTATCATCCCATGTCCAATGCCGTAGTGGCCGATATCGTTCATTTCGTATTGGTGCGCCACCGGAAAAACAATGTCAGCCAGGGATGCGGTAGGCGTCATAAAAATCTCGGCCATAGCGACAAAATCGAGGTTCATAAACGTTTCATAGGTAAGGGCACTGTCGGCCCAGGCTAACAGGGGATTGGTGCACATACCGTAATATCCCCTGACCGGATAAGGCTTCCCCTCGAGCACGGCTTTCCGGAAATAGGCCGGCGGCACTGTCATCAGCCTCGGAATGACGCCGCTATAGGCGCCGATCATCTCCTTGCGCTTGTCCGGAATGAGGTCGGCCCGCACGAATTCACCGAGCCCCATAATTTTCGGCTCATGGGCATTGATATTTCCCCCGGGCACTTCGAGATACCCGCAGATTGCCATGAGGCAAACCAGGGAGCGGGTAGCGTCGAAGGCATTGACGTCATGCTCGATGGGATTACCCCACTGCAGCGCGGCCGGTCTCGCCTCAGCATAGAGCCTTGCCGCCTTGCGTATCAGATCGGCCGGGACCCAGGTAATGCCGGAGACTGTCTCCGGGCTGTAGTGTTTCACATGCAGTGCGAGCTCTTCAAAGCCGTAAGTATAGTTTTCAACGAACTTCTTATCATAGAGATCTTCCCCTATGATTACGTGCAAAAAGCCAAGGGCAAGCGCTTGTGCCGTTCCAGGACGAAGTTGCAGCCACAGCTCGGCCCTCTCGGCAAGATCGGTCCTGCGGGGATCGACAACAATAAGCCTGGCGCCGTTTCTAAGCTGTTCCAAAGTGAGACTGGCTACCTGCCCTTCTTCGTTCGTGGACAGAACATTACTGGCCCACGAAAGGATGAGACGGGTAGGGTTGTGGAGATCGGCGACGGGGTAAAACCCGCAGGTGTGGATGCCCGTGATCTCCCGCGGAGCATGGCAAACATCCTGAGACGCGATAACGTTGGGGGAACCGAAGATATTGGCAAGCCGGATCAGAACGAAATGCTCAAGACCCTTGGGCATCCCGACGCCAAAGCCGACTGCCCGCGCTCCGAAGCTCTCCTTGATCGCAAGGAGGTTCTTGGCGGTTTCAGCGAGCGCTTCATCCCAGGAAATCCGCTGCCATTTCCCCTCGCCTCTTCTGCCCGCACGCTTGAGAGGATACCGAAGACGATCAGGGTGATTGAGACGATCGGGCGACACCTTTCCTTTGTAGCAGGTGTATCCTTTATTTAAAAAACCATCCGGGTCGCCTTTGACCTGAACGATCTCATTATCTTTCACACCTACCAACAGGGCACATCCACCATGGTCCATCCGTGCGCAATGAGTCTTGACCCAGCGAGTCTGTTCTGTCATAGATACCCATCCTTTTCCCGAATCCCAAATCCTTCGATCAGGTCCTGGCGATTGACTGATGCATACCTTTGGTGAACACCCGTATTGCATCTTATTCGCTGTGCGCCCATCTAGCAAGATGAGAGACACATGCAGTTCACAATTTATCGAGACCCATGTAAGCCAGGCAGCAATCTGAGTTCCGTAAGTCTGCAACTGTTTCGCTCCTCAAAATATTTGCTCATATGTTTTACTCGAAGCTCCAAAGTACGTTTGCCTTGGAGCAAATTGCGGGGCTTCTTCCGGAGACCTTCTGCCGGTGCTCCGCCGGCTTTTTTTCTACTATCATCGGCTCTGGGCAGGAAACTCGCATGGATCAGGATCAACATGGTGGGGACGATTAATAGCTTTTCCAAAGAAGACCCGTTATAAAGCAATATTCTTCACGGAAAGGAAACCGGTTATGCTTCTTCAGAGAATCTTGATCTCATGGTCAATCCGGAAAAAATTGTTGCTTCTTATCCTGACAGTCTTCTTGCCTGGAGCCGGGATCATTGTCCATGACAGTATAAAAGATCGAAGACAGGAATTGGAGGACGCAAAACACCGTGCCATTCTAATGGTCGAAAGTCTTTCAGCCCAGCAGGAACAAATCGCCGCAGGGACAAGACAGATGCTGAGCACCCTGGCGCAGTCGCCACAGGTTCAAAGCTTGGACGCTGAAGCCTGCAGTAAGCTATTTCGCGAGTTAAGAGATCAGAACCCTATATATGCTACTATTAGTGCATCAACACTCGATGGAAACATGTTTGCCAATGCCATACATTTTGAGCTGGGCAGCGTCAATATATCCGACCGGAAGCACGTCAAGGATGCTATAAGAACCCTCGATTTTTCACCTGGAGAATACATCGTGGGCAGGGTCAGTAATGCCCCGTCAATTAATTATGGCTACCCTGTCCTGGATCCGGATAAAAGGCTCATCGCCATCCTCGGTGCCGCGTTTAGACTTACCGAGTATAACGGTTTCATAACGAAGGCAAACCTGCCGCCAGACTCAGCAGTAGTGATTCTTGATCATCGGGGACTGCGCTTGTATCGCTATCCTGAAAACGACTCAGCAGCCATAGGCAAGCCTCCTGCAGCCGGATTAGAGCAGATAGAAGGTCTGGATGAAGGGACTTTCGAGCGCAAATCTGACGACGGCATATACCGTCTTATCGCCTTTAAGAGATTACGTCTTACTGAAAGTTCGTCTCCATATCTATTGATTATGGCGGGTGTTCCTAAAGATAAAATTCTACGAAAAGCAAATTTTGCCATGATGTTCAATCTGTTAATCCTGGGGTTAGCAGCCGCCCTTGCAGTATCTTTGGCATGGTTCCTTGGCAATGTTGCTTTTACTAAACCAATCAATCAATTGGTGAAAGCTACGCAGAGATTCAGCAGTGGAGAGATGGGGGCACGGACGGGTTTACGTCACACTCAAGATGAGTTTGGCAAACTGAGCCAATCCTTCGATAGTATGGCGGAACTGCTGGAACAAAGGAATCTGGAAAGCAAGAAGGCGCAGGAAGAGCTGATCAGAGCAGTGCGCAAGAATGATCTCATCCTCAACGCGGCGGGAGAAGGTATCGTCGGTCTGGACGATAAAGGAACCATAACTTTCGCCAATCCTGCGGCTGTCGAAATGCTTGGATATGAGGCAGAGGAACTTCTCGGCAAGGATTTGCACCTGACGGTTCACCATTCCTTTGCAGATGGGACCCATTACCCGGTAGCGGAATGTCCCATGTGGCAATGCCTCCGAAACGGCGCACGCTGTCGGGTAAGAGATGAGGTCCTTTGGAAAAAAGATGGAACGATTTTACCCACGGTATATTCGAGTGCCCCCATTATGGAAAATGACCAGGTGATTGGTGCAGTAGTCACCTTTCGTGATATCTCGGTGCGTAAGAGAGCAGAGCAGGCCCTGGTCGAGAGCGAAAAGCGATTCCGGGCAACCTTCGATCTGGCGGCAGTCGGCGTTGCCAACCTGGCCCTGGATGGACGATGGCTGCGGGTTAACCCCAAGCTTTGCGAAATCCTCGGCTACAGCCGTGAGGAAATGCTTCAGCGCAGATTCCAGGACATCACCCATCCGGACGACCTGCAAGCCAACCTGGAACTCGGCAGACAGTTGATTCCAGGCAAGATCGGCAGCTACTCGCTGGAGAAACGCTATGTCCGAAAAGACGGCGGTATTGTTTGGTGCAACCTCACTGTTGCCCTGGCGCGAGATGACGACGGCCGGCCCAGGTTTTTCATTGCTGTGATTGAAGATATCACGGACCGCAAGCTGGCCGAAGATGCGTTGCGCAAGAGCGAAGAACGTTTCTCCAGATTCTTTCACGGCAACACCGTCGGCACCAGTATCACCCGCCTGAGCGACGGCCTATTTGCCGACGTCAATAATGCGTACCTGTGCTTTGTTGGCTACACACGCGAGGAGGTCGTCGGCAAAGACGCTTTGACGCTTGGAATATGGGCCAATCTCGAAGAACGGGCCAAGATGATTGAGATACTGCAAGAGCAAGGCAGGATAAAGGACTTTGAAACCAAGTTTCGCACGAAATCAGGTGAGATGAGGGCTGTTAGTCTCTCTGTGGAGCTGGTCGAGTTGTCGGGACACCAATACGTCTTGGGCCTTACACATGACATTACCGAGCACAAGAGGGCAAAGGAGGAACAAGAGAAACTGGAGGCACAGTTGGTTCAAGCTCAGAAGATGGAATCGGTGGGACGGCTGGCGGGGGGTGTGGCGCACGATTTCAACAACATGCTGAGCGTGATTATCGGTCGGGCGGAAATGGCTATAGACCGAGTCGGGAGAACAGATCCACTCTTTGAGGACCTTCAGGAGATCCTCAAAGCCGGCCGGCGTTCAGCAGACCTTACCCGACAACTGTTGGCCTTTGCCCGTAAACAGACCGCGATTCCTACGATACTGGATTTGAACGATACGATCTCCGGCATTCTCAAGATGCTGCGGCGGCTCATCGGCGAGGATATAGACCTGCACTGGATCCCGGGACCCGATGTCTGGAAAGTCAAAATCGATCCCTCCCAGGTGGACCAAATTCTGGCCAATCTTATTGTCAATGCCCGTGATGCCATTTCCGGAGTGGGCGCCATAACCATGAGGACCGAGAACGTTGTGATCGATGATTCCATTCGGACCGATCACCTGGAATTTATCCCTGGAGATTACGTCCAACTGACTGTAAGCGACACCGGCGAGGGTATGAGTCGGGAAGTCCGCGAGAATATCTTCGAGCCTTTTTTTACCACCAAGGAACTGGGCAAGGGAACTGGGCTGGGATTGTCCACCGTTTACGGCATCGTCAAACAAAACGACGGTTTTATTTTTGTTGCCAGCGAACTTGGGAAAGGAACGACGTTTAAGATTTACCTGCCGCGGTTCGAGGCCGAAATTGCGCAAGTAGCATCTGAAGAGGTGGCCGGCAAACGCCCGACAGGCACGGAAACCATCCTGCTATGCGAGGACGATGAAGCGATCCTGAACCTCAGCAGGATGATTCTCGAAAAGCTGGGTTATACTGTGCTTGCTGCGCATTCCCCGGTACACGCCATACATCTTGTCGAGGAGCATCCAGGTGAACTCCACCTGCTGATCACCGACGTAGTGATGCCGGAGATGAACGGCCGGGCACTGGCAGAACAGCTCGGCGCCATCCGGCCGAACCTCAAATGCCTGTATATGTCAGGCTATACGGCCGATGTGATTGCCCATCAGGGCATTCTGGACGAAGGACTAAACTTCATTCAGAAACCTTTCGGCAGCGATGATCTTGCGTCAAAAGTCAGACAAGTGTTGGACCACTTGTAATAGATGGCTAAAAGATTGTGCCGGCGATATGTGGGCGAGCTAAAATCGCTGGTCGACGGTTCAAAAGTCGATGGTAGTATTGGAAGCGCTGAATCGGTCAACGGAAAAGAAGGGGCGAATGGGACAGGAAAGAATTCATTGAGGACTACCCTGGTTTCCGAGATGAAAGCAAAAGGTCATTCTCGGAGAGATAACGGTAAGGATCTGAGCAACTTCAAGAAGACAGAGACCCAATCTGAACAGGTGATCCCTTTTAACGATTCGGATTTCTAAAGCTCTGTAACCGAAGGGAGCTGCGCAGAAAAAGATTTGTCTCTGCCTTCCAAGACAGACTACATCATATATTTTCTTGAGTGAGCACAGAAAATTAGTAGTAATCCCACCTGCAACTGTATCGCTCGTCAAAATATTTACTCCGCAAAAATAAACCGAGGCGGCCGGAAGGCCCGCAGTCGAAGGGAAAACCAATCGGAGCCCTGCTTTGCTCCAGGTATTTCCAGGTGACGTCAGTCGGCACATGTTTTGCTCAAAGCTCCACAGCACGCTTGCCTTGGAGCAAATTGCGGAGCTTTTTCCGGAGACCTTCTGCCAGTGCTCCGCCGGCTTTTTTCTGCTGTCATTGGCTCTGGGCCGGGAACTCGCATTGATCGAGATCACCATGGTGGGGACCATTATCAGCTTCTTCCAAGACGCCCCGTCATAAAGCAATATTTTTGACGGGCAGGAAACCAGTTATGCTTTTTCAGAGACTCTTGACTTCATGGTCAATCCGGAGAAAATTGCTGCTGCTTATCCTGACAGTCTTACTGCCTGGAGCCGGGATCATTGTCCATGACAGTATAAAAGATCGTCGACAGGAATTGGAGGACGCAAAACACCGTGCTATTCTAATGGTTGAAAGTCTGTCAGCCCAGCAGGAACAAATTGCCGCCGGGACAAGACAGATGCTGAGCACCCTGGCGCAGGCGCCCCAGGTTCAAAGCTTGGACGCTGAAGCCTGCAACAAGCTCTTTCGCGAGTTAAGTGACCGGAACCCGATATATTCTTCTATAGGGGCAGCAACACCTGATGGAAACATGTTTGCCAGCAGCATACATTTTCAGCCTCGCAGCGTTAATATATATGAGCTGAAGCACGTAGAGGATACCATAAAGTCACTCGATTTTTCTGCCGGGGAATATATCGTAGGCAGGCTCACTCATGTCCCGTCGATTAATTATGGTTACCCTGTCCTGGATGCGGACAAAAGGCTCATCGCCATCGTCACTGCCGGGTTTAGACTTACCGAATATGACAGTTTCATAAAGAAGGCAAACCTGCCGCCAGACTCAGCAGTAGTGATTCTTGATCATCAGGGACTGCGCTTGTACCGCTATCCTGAAAATGAGGCAGCAGCCATAGGCAGGCCTCCTGCAGCCGGACTCGAGCAGATAGCAGGTCTTGATGAAGGGACTTACGAGCGGAGAACCGACGACGGCATATACCGTCTCGTCGCCTTTAAAAGATTACGTCTTACTGAAACTTCGTCCCCATATCTATTAATTACGGCTGGTGTTCCTAAAGATAAGATTCTACAGAAAGCAAATTTTTCAATGATGTGCAATCTGCTAATCCTGGGGTTAGCAGCCGCCATTGCGGTATCTTTGGCATTGCTCCTGGGGAATGTTGCTTTTGCCAGGCCAATCAGCAGCCTGGTGAACGCTACGCAGAGATTCGGCAGTGGCGAGATGCGCGCACGGACGGGTTTACCTCACAGTCATGATGAGTTTGGGAAACTTGCCCAATCCTTCGATAGTATGGCGGACTTGACGGAACAAAGGAATCTGGAAAGCAAGAAAGCGAAAGAAGAGCTGATCAGCGCCTTGTGCAAAAATGATCTCATCCTCAACGCGGCGGGGGAAGGTATTGTCGGTCTCGACGAGAAAGGAACCGTCACTTTCGCCAATCCTGCGGCTAGAGCGATGCTTGGTTATGAGGAAGAGGAACTGATAGGCAAGGATTTGCACCCGATGATCCACCATTCCTTTCCGGATGGGACCCATTACCCGGTGACGGAATGTCCCATGTGGCTATGCCTCCGAAACGGCACAGGCTGCCGGGTGCGGGATGAAGTCCTTTGGAAAAAAGATGGAACGGGTTTTCCTGCGGCATATTCGATTGCTCCCATTATTGAAGATGGCCGGGTGGTTGGTGCAGTCGTCACCTTTCGTGATATCTCGGTGCGTAAGAGGGCCGAGAAGGCGCTGGGCGAAAGTGAAGAGCAATTCCGGGCAACCTTCGAGTTGGCAGCAGTCGGCGTTGCAAACCTGGACCTGGATGGACGATGGCTGCGGGTTAACCACAAGCTTTGCGAAATCCTCGGCTACAGCCGTGAGGAAATGCTTGAGAGCAGATTCCAGGACATGACCCATCCGGACGACGTCAAAGCCTCCCTGGTGCTGGGCGCACAGTTGATTCCAGGCAAGATCGGCAACTACTCGCTGGAGAAACGCTATGTCCGAAAAGATGGCGGTATTGTTTGGTGTAACCTCACTGTTGCCTTAGCGCGAGATGCCGAGGGCCGGCCCGAGTTTTTCATCGCTGTAATTGAAGATATCACGGAGCGCAAGGGAACCCGGGAGGCACTGCGCGCGAGCGAGGAACATTACCGATCCCTGTTTGATAACATGCTGAACGGATATGCATATTGCAAGATGCACTTTGAGCAGGGTCGGCCGAAGGATTTCCTCTACCTTAACGTCAACAACGCGTTTGAAAACTTAACAGGTCTAAGAAACGTAGTCGGAAAAAACGTCTCCGAGGTTATTCCAGGCATACTGGAATCCGATCCGGGACTGCTCGAAACTTATGGCAGGGTAGCTCTATCAGGCATACCGGAACGTTTGGAAACCTTTGTAGAGTCTTTGGGGATGTGGTTTTCGATCTCGGTGTACAGTCCGCTAAAAGAACACTTTGTGAGCGTATTTGATGTTATCACCGAGCGCAAACAGGCAGAGAAAGCGCTTCAAGAGTCCAGGCAGCAACTCGCAAATATCATAGACTTCCTTCCCGATGCGACCTTTGTGATAAATAACGAGGGGGAAGTAATGGCTTGGAACAAAGCCATAGAGGAGATGACAGGGGTCAAGGCCTCGGAAATGCTTGGAAATGGCAATTACGAGTATGCCCTCCCCTTTTATGGGGAACGAAGACCTATTCTCATAGACTTCGTCCTCAAAGACCAGGAAGAGATATGGTCGAAATATAACAGCAAATATAAAAGCATAGCAAGAAAAGGAACTGAAATTGCGGGTGAAGCATATATGCCCACACTCGGGGCCGGCAAGACATATCTTTACGGGACAGCAAATGTCTTGCGCGATTCAGTAGGAAATATCGTCGGCTTCATCGAATCAATTCGTGACATCACCAAACGCAAGCGAGCAGAGGAAAAGCTGGAGGAAAGCGAACGAAAATACCGCAGACTTCATGAAAGCATGACGGATGGTTTCGTGTGCGTCGATATGACGGGTAAGATCATAGAATTCAATGAATCCTACCGGGAAATGCTTGGCTACACAGATGAGGAACTCCTGAGATTGACCTGCGCTGACCTGACGCCGGAACGCTGGCATGCGTTTGAACAGGGCATCGTGGTAGATCAAATTCTTCTTAAAGGCTACTCCGAAATATACGAGAAGGAGTGTTGCAAGAAGGATGGAACGGTGTTCCCCGTAGAGCTCCGAAAATACCTTATCAAAGATAAGAGCGGTGGAAACCAGGGAATGTGGGCCATCGTTCGCGACATTAGCGAGCGCAAGCGGGCGGAGGAGGCTTTGCGCGCCAGTGAGGAACGGTTTCGATTGGCTATGCAGGGCGCAAATGATGGCCTCTGGGATCGCAACCTCGACACCGGCGAGGTTTACTATTCACCGCGCTGGAAGTCCATGCTGGGCTACACCGATGAGGAATTGGAGCACCATGTCGATACCTTGAAACGGCTCATCCATCCTGACGATCTGGAGGCCGCAGAAGCAAAAACGAGCGAGCTAATTGAAGGGCGGCTCGATCATTTTGAGGCGGAATTCCGCATGCGGCACAAGGATGGACACTATGTCAATATACTGTCACGAGCTTTCCTGTTTCAGAAGGATGGCGAATCCGCGCGTCTTGTCGGTACGCACGTAGACATTTCCGAATGTAAAGCCGCTGAGCGGGCGCTGGCGGAAGAGGCGATCCGGCGACGCATTCTCTTCGAGCAGTCCAGAGACGGAATCGTTGTCCTTGACCAGAACGGCAAGGTATACGAGGCAAATCAAAGATATGCTGAGATGCTCGGATATTGCGCCGAAGAAATCGGTCAGCTTTACATATGGAACTGGGATGTTAACCGGACACAAGCGGACCTGCTGGAGAGAATCAGGCTTGCCGACGCTGAGGGCGCTGTTTTCGAGACGCGACATCGCCGTAAGAACGGCACGATTTATGACGTTGAGATAAGTAGAAATGGTATTGAATTAGATGGGCAAAAATTTGTTTTTTGCGTCTGCCGGGATATTTCTCAGCGTAAGGCGGCAGAGCTGGCCCTGCGGGATAGTGAAGAACGGCTCAGCATGGCTTTGGCCGCATCACGGATGGGTGTCTGGGAACTGGACCTTACAACCAACACTGTCTTTTGGTCTCCCGAGTGCTACAATATTTTTGGGGTGAAGAGCTTCGGCGGGAAACTCGAATCTTTCACGGAGTTCGTGCATCCGGAGGACCTCGACCGGGTACGGCTGAGGATCGAACAGGCAGTGCAAGAGAGGACTATTTACAAAGATGAGTTCCGCATTATCCAGCCTGATGGCAACGTACGCTGGGTCCTGAGCCTTGGACAGGCTGAATATGACACAGACGGTAGGGCGCTTCGTTTGATAGGCGTTGCCCAGGACATTACCGAACGAAAGCTGATGGAGGAGGCTTTGCGCGAGAGCGAAGCGAGACTCCGCCAGATCATTGACCTGGTGCCGCATATGATCTTTGTAAAAGACTGGGATGGAAAATATCTCCTGGTAAACAAAGCGGTCGCTGAGGCCTACAACACGAGTGTCAGTGCTTTCACCGGAAAATATCATGCCGACTTCCATCCCGACGAAAGTGAGCTTCAAAAAATGTTTCAGGATGACCGGGAAGTCATGACGAAGGGAGAAAGCAAATTCATCCCAGAAGAACCCTTTACTGACGCCCAGGGGAACCTGCGTTTCCTGCAGGCCATCAAGGTTCCTTTCCGCATGTTGGGCGATAAGACGCCCGCGGTGCTTGGTGTTGCCATCGATATTACCGAGCGTAAGCGTGCAGAGGCAGAAAAGGTTAAGCTGGAAGCAGAGCTTCGCCAGGCTCAGAAGCTGGAGGCTATCGGGACTCTTGCGGGAGGCATAGCCCACGACTTCAACAATATACTGCAGCCTATGATAGGCTACACGCAAATGGCGCTAAATGAACTTTCTCCATCCAATCCTGTGCGAGATGATTTGGAGCAGGTGCTCAATTCATCTCTAAGGGCCAAAGAACTGGTCATGCAAATCCTGGCGATTTCCCGCTCAACTGAAGAGCAACAAATAATACCAATCGATATTAGTTCGATTATCAAAGAGGCCTTGAAACTTTTGCGGTCTTCGCTTCCCACCTCGATAGAAATAAGGCAAAATATCCAGATGGGTGTTGCGCAGGCCGACGCAACGCAAATCCACCAGGTGTTGATGGATCTTTGTACGAACGCGGCCCACGCGATGGATAACGAGGGTATCCTTGAAGTTAGCCTGTCCCCTGTCGATTTGAGCGAGCGCGACTTGGCCGATCAATCGATTCCTGATCTCAGACCCGGACCACACCTGAAGTTGAGTGTTTCCGATACCGGC
>JBKQLC010000199.1:0-25222 GCA_052147195.1 Syntrophobacteraceae bacterium | reverse complement strand
CGGGGACCTTCACGCACATCAAGCGTGATCTCGGCAACGCCGGGGCCTGGTTCGCCAGCATCAACGTGAAGGAAATCCAGTACGGGGAACTCGAGGATTTCTTGCTCGGCCAGAAGGCAATCAGCTCGAAAACCAGGCACAATATCAAGGCGAACCTTCACGCCTTTTTCGTCTGGCTGGTCAAGCGTAAGATCATCCGCAAAGACCAGATGCCCGACTTCCCGGAACTGAGCTTCGAACTGGGATGGAGAAAGATTATAGACATCCACACTCAAGGGCAGATCCTGGACAAGATCAAGGAAATGACCTGGAGCACCAATCCTCGCGCTTATATCGCGGTCCTTTGGCTTTCAACCTATCTCCCGATGCGGCCGCACGAAATCAGAAACATCCTGGAGGAAGATATCGACCTTGAGCGCGGTATCGTGACGATCCACCAGCATAAGACGATGCGCCACACGAAGGCGCCCAAAGAAATCGCGCTGATTCCCGAGGACGTGGAGCTTCTCAGATCACTCCCTCGCGGATTCCCGAAGCTGCACTTTTTTAGGCGCGATAAGGGCGGCGGCGGGAAGTTCCAGGGTACGCCTTTCGGAAAGCATTTCCTCTACGATCTTTGGAAAAAGGCCTGCAAGGATCTCAATGTTGAAGGCGTAGACCTCTACGGAGGAACCCGTCACAGCACGGCTCAGTTTCTGCGAAAGTACAAATCCCCGGAAGAGATCCGTCGGGTATCGATGCATACGACGAGTAAGGCGAGTGAACGGTATTTGCAGGTCCAAGCGGATGAACTCATGGAGGCCTTCACCATCATCCGCCGGCGATCGAACGATAACGTGCTCCAGATCAAAAACGTAGCACCACCGGAGCACCAAAAAGGAAAAACCGACTCCTGAGAATCGGCTTTGTGCAAGGGTTTTTCGATAGGCGGGAGAGGATTTGAACCTCCGACTTCCACCGTGTGAGTGTGCCGGAGCATGCTCTCCACAAAAACGAACATGCTCTAACATATATAAACATAAAACAAAAGCGATTTTTGGTTTTTTCCTGTTGCTTGATTTTTTACCCTGTTTTTTCGTATTATGGTCACAATTTGGTCACAAGTTTTTGGCCTGTTTTGCCAAGGACGGATCAAGGGTTTTGTGGTGATTGTGTTGTGCGAGAAATGATGAGATTTTCCGTGTGACCGGGGATAGGGCAGGCATCATGAACCTGCTCGACAAGACCGGATATCCTGGCCGGTCTTCCCCTGGGCACTAAGCAGGGCCGCTTTGCCGGAGCGCGCAAGATATGGATACAAGAGAATTTTGTGATTTTCTCTTCTTAGAGATTGGGGCGGGAAGCATTCCCCGGATGATTGAAGAAAGCATAGGCCACGCGATGAGCTGCGAAGAATTGCAGAGCAGCATCGATTCCTTTTCTAAACAATACTGGGCTATCAACGGAATACTCCCTCAGGCCAAGGGCAGGACAGCTCAGCTTATCGGTGAAGTATATATGGAGTTACTTCTAAGCGCGGTAATTTTGTTTAGGGGCATTCTATCGCAACTGCTAGATATTCCAGGACTTACCCCCCAAACGGTATGGAGCACTCCCTTGACCTCAATATTCTTGTCTGAAGTTCTGCCAAGGATAGGCATACCCAATAGCCTCTTGAGGCTTACAAAGGATCAGTTATTGATTACCGAAATAGTTAGCGCAATCAGCTCCGAACATTTAAAAGCTGGACATATTGAACGTAATAAGGAGCGTGCTGACCTGGCAAAGCCATTCTTGGAGAGCATTCAGGATCAGCTTGACGCTGGCTACTCGGGGAACTGGAGACCGCTTTACAACCGTACCATCAAACAGTCCGATTTTGAGAAGCTATCGAGGAATATTGAACCGTCCGCAGGAAAAGACAGAGCATTTATGTCGGAACGCAAACTCCAGGATAAGGTGAGGGAACTCGTTAAAGCTCATCGCGGCAAAGCAAAACCATAAATCACCCTCAAGTACCCTCAAAAAAAATCTGCACTCTAGACTAGAGTGCGCATTCTAGTCTATCAAACAAATTGTGCTTTCATTCCAATAGCTTATGATGCCTCCACATTAACGATGTGCTTTGTTACTGCATCAATTTCCGTCAACGTGTGGAGGCATTCAAATGAGAGAAACATCCCCAACATCGACCACCGAATCCGCTGAATCCCTTCTCAGCATCAAACAGGAAGCCGAACTTTTGAACGTCCCTATTTCTTGGCTGTATGGCGAAACCAGGAAGAAAGGGCCTAATTCCATCCCGCACATTCGCGTCGGGAAGTATGTGAGATTTCAACATGGGTGTGTCCTCGAATGGCTGCAGGCAAAGGGGCGCTGATGGGTTCTAACCACCACTCCCTTACCGGCGATGAGCAGAAGCGCCACATTCACCAGGCGCTCAAATTCCTTCATCCTGAAGAGGGCGCTGTTTTGGAGATTTGCGGGCTTGGGCCGCGCACACAAAAATCAAGTCATTGGCGAGGTTATGCGGGCGGCAAAAAGGCCGTAGTTGCTGGCTGGTACAATGGCTCGAGCGGAGCCACAGAAGCGGCGGCGGCGCTGGACACAGTAGGATGTGAAGGAATTTACGTTACCTTGAACGGTGTTGATCCCGCGCTGCTTGGCCGGGCAGACAATCGTCTACAGGCGGGTGCAGCAAGGACACAGGATAAGGAAGTGCCTATTCTCAGGCGCTTCCCGATAGACATCGACCCGAAGCGGCCGGCAGGCATATCAAGCACCGACGAGGAACACCAGGCGGCGCTTGCCCATGCAATCTGGCTTCGGAATCTACTATCGTCAAAAGGATGGCCTGATCCGCTCTATGGCGATAGCGGTAATGGCGCACACCTGCTTTATCAGCTTCCCGACCTGGAGAACACCGAAGAGAACGTTAATCTGATCCGCGACGCACTCAACGCTCTGAACGATTTGTACGGCGTTGTGGTTCCAGGCAGCCAAGGCGATATCCAGCTTGATATTGACTGCACAGTTTTCAACCCTGGTCGAATCATTAAGCTTTACGGCACTCATGCGCGAAAAGGGGATGACACCAAAGAGCGCCCGCACCGGCAGGCTCAAATCATCGACCTTCCAAAAGAGCCGCGACCAGTAGCAATCGAACTGCTCAACGCTCTTATCGAGAGTGCTCAAAAAGATGATCCGCAAGTAAAGCCTGGGTCGAACACGAACCAGGGGCGCAGCGGCGGCAAGTTCAACCTGGCCGGATACCTCCAACATTACGGGGTAGATGTACAGTCCATCAAGGACCTCAAGGGGAGCACGCTTTATGTTCTGGCTACCTGCCTTTTTGACGATAGCCATACCGGGGGTGTAGCGGCAATAGGGCAGACGGCGGAAGGCAAGCTATTTTATCAGTGCTTCCATGATTCATGCAAGAAAACCCACACCTGGGCGGATGCCCGGCAGAAAATCAGCGGAAGTGACGGCCTGGGACAATTCACCGAAGGCCACCGACCAGGCGTAGGACCAGGGGGGGGAGCGACCGCAAAGGACACAAAGACCATCGACGCGGAGGCGAAGAAAGAAGAGGGCTGGAAACTCGCTCAAGCATTATTTCCGCGCATTCCTTTCCCGTGGCACGTGTTACCGCCCGCCGTTGCCGGAAGTCTTCAACAGATTGCCCGCTCTTGTGCGAGTTCCGCCGACCATCTGCCTGGCGTTACTCTCGCTATCCTGGCGTCCGCCCTGGGGCGTGCGGCTGAGGTATGCCCAAAGCAATCATGGGCCGAACCGCTTGCTTTGTGGACCTGTGACATTCGACCATCCGGGGAGGGCAAAACACCAACCGGGCGGCTGCTTCTCAAAATCATAGAGAAGGCACAGCTTACCGAACACCAGAGCTTTAAGGCTGGGATGGAAGAGTATGAACGCCAGCTTGAACAGTGGAAATCGTTATCGAAGAAAGAACAGAAGGAGCAGGAAGCCTTTAGGCCACGCGCACCGCGAAAAGAGCGGGGTTACATGATAACGAACCTGACCCTTGAAGGCATACACGATGAACTCGACGAACATCCGACCGGCGGCGTTATCGTCTGCCAAGATGAGCTTTCCAGTTTCGTTTCAAGTCAGAATCAATACAAGTCCGGGGGCGGCAATGACCGCGAGTCATGGCTTTGCCTTCATGACGGCAAAGCCGCCCGCGTAAAAAGAGCGTCTAAGACCGTATGGATTCATGGCGCGCGCATATCCCTTTTTGGCGGCATTCAGCCCGGAGTGTTTCAGCGGGCTTTTACCGATGAAGGCGGCGTTTTCCTCTTAGATGGAACCCTGTTCCGTTTCCTGCTTACCTATGAGCAGACGACACACCGCCCTCTGACGGCGGAGTCATGGACGGATGAGAACCGGGATATATGGGAAAAGCTGCTCGGAAATGCCTTAGATTGGGCCGCTACTCAAAGCAACGAGGAAACCGGTTGCATCGAGGAACCTTTCCGAATGTTTCTTGAACGCGATGCACAAACCCGTTTTTTTGATTGGCGCAACTCGATTGACAAGGCGAAGTCCGACCTGCATCCTGTCTTGCAGGGCTTTATTCCGAAGGCTGTAGGATACGCTGTCAGGCTTACCGGACTTATCCACGCCCTTTGGCGTTTCCACCAAGGCAACACCCCCAAAAAGATTTTGACCGTTGAGGACATTGACCGGGGTATTGAAATGGCAGTTTTTTACCTCGGGCAGACCGTGGACGCCATGCGGCTTATCGAGGACTCAGAACACCAACCGCCCGATATCTCCGAGCGGGTAAAGCATCTTGCCGAGATCCTTGATTCGCTTCGGGCGGAAGTGGATAGCGGACGCCTGGCCGTTGGTTACATCCAAGAGCGTTTTAACGATAGCTTGCCGAAGGAAAAGCAGATCGGGACACCAAAGGCTATGGGCGCTTTACTCAGGAGTATCCAGCTTACCATTGCAGATGGTCTCCATGACTTTCGTGGACAGCGAAGGGTATCATGTCTGGAATGGGATACAAAAACTGAATCTTTCTTAAAACAAAGTCTCCAAAGTCTCCAAAGTCTCCAAACGCAGACAGCACAAGGCTTTACAGATGGAGACATTGAAAAAACAAAGTCTCCAAAGTCTCCATACCTTCCCGACCCGGATTTCAAAATGGAGACGTTGGAGACTTGGAAAAAGCAAAGTCTCCATCCGGGAACCAGCACCAGTACGGGGCCGGGAGACATTGGAGAC
This sequence comes from Syntrophobacteraceae bacterium, assembly GCA_052147195.1. Taxonomy (GTDB): domain Bacteria; phylum Desulfobacterota; class Syntrophobacteria; order Syntrophobacterales; family Syntrophobacteraceae; genus SbD1. Next base: position 19,990 of record JBKQLC010000199.1, on the reverse strand, counting down.
GTTGGAGACGTTATTTCTAACGAGTCTGAAAATTTTGATTCCGACGAACCTGAAACCGAAGTACTCGATGACGCGGAGCATTTCTGATGAGTGCTCAAACTATCCTCGACCTGCTAAACCACCTGGGCCTTACTGCCAAGCTCGAAGGCGGCGGGTTGGCCGTCCGACCGAAAGAAAAGATTACTCCTGAACTGAGGGCGGCAATCCAGGAGCACAAGGCTGACCTTATGCGGCTGCTACAGGCGGAAACCGCCAAGCCATGCGGCAACAATCAAGGCAAACCACGGTGCAAACAGTGCTCGAAGTTTGGGCCGATAGGCCAGCACGGATGTTCAAAACCGGCGGACGGTAATGTGAGCATGGCGGCGCTGGATGAATGCGCCGACTATGCGGGCAGGACGGTGCACTAATGAGCGCATATCTCGATAAAATTGCAGCGAGGAATCGGGAGAAAGAGCGTAAAAGTGAAGTTTTGTGGGGTTGGCGCGAGATTGCCGAGTTTCTGGGGCTTTCTTCATCCACAATTCGAGCGCAAAAGGATGAACTTCTTTCGCGCGGAATCATTTTTTACAGGCGGCGGCGCCCCGGGTGTAAGGTCGTGTGCGCTTGGCCGCAGAAATTGCGTGCCTGGAACCGATGACCGAAAAAACATTTATGGTCGGCATTTCTCGTCAGCGCTTTTGGTCGGCAGTTTTGGTGAGCACTTGACGCATCCGGGGCTTTTTAGCGGACGTGTTCTGATAAGGGTTGACCTGAGAAAGTCGATCCTGGCGCGAAATAGGGCATATAGTAACGGGTTTAGCGGCGGGCCTGCTCCACTAGTGGTTCACGCGGCACATTGCCAGCGAGCAAAAAAACAACGCGCAAAACTGGGACAGTTTGTAAATTGTCCAGTAAAACAGCTTACGAGGGGATAACAGGAGGCAATGTTTTAGCGGCGAGGCTCGTATAGCTCCCAACCACCGCACCCGAAGGTATCATTTTCGTAGACGTAGCTGCATAGTGCCAAGAGCCCAGAGCCCCGAGACGAGTCTACAACCGCTACGGTGAATGAGGAAACAGCACTTGGTGTTTCGAGTTGCATTACATCCATCCCCAGCTCCTTAGCAAACTTTGAAGTGTGCCCCGACTCGCCCGGCAGGTTACTAAGATCAATCGTTACAAGAGGATCGCCGCCCTCAAGACTATACGTGATTGAGTATCCAGGCAGGTGGGCATGGTCACTTTTCAATTTAATCAGCTCGGCACTGGGATTTTCTGGGGCACGGCCTGCAATAGCCTTCACTTGATCCGGCGGTATTATTTCCCTTTCGGGTTGCTGAGCTGGTGCAACCCGCTTCTCGGCAACTGATTTGGAAGGGTCCCTGCTTCTCAATTTCTGGATGATTTGCGCGGTAGTGGGCCTTGTTCGTGGTTCTCCCTGTCGCTGAGGATAAGGGTTGCTTGGGGCCGCTCTTGGGGCCTGCAACCTCGATTCTATAGCTTCCGCGACCTTGCCTAAGGTGCGATACTTGGGCGAGTCGAATGGGTAAGTTTCCTGGATCTCCCTGGTGCCAATGACCGCGTGGCTTGTGTCCATGTAGAATTGCTTTCCGGAAAATGTGACGGTCTTCTTTTGCGTATCAAAAAAAGCTGTCGTTACGATATCTCCCAGCAAATCGGGGTCGCCTTTTTCAGGTGAAACCGCAAGTTCTCCGCTACTGATTTGCTTCCTTATGGTTTCGATCATATTTCTTCTTGCCTTGTTTTTATATTTCGAATGCAGTTCAACCGTAAAGCAGCCCGACGACGAGAACGGCACTAGATTTTTTTGAATATCGCCTCCACCAATAAAAAAATCAGTCAGGGGAGCGGAATAGACGAGACGGGGGGGTTGGCTCTCGTTTTGTGGTTTCACCGTCTCTATGGGGGCAGATGAGGAGTCCTGAATCGTCTTTGGAGCGGTGGGCGGCTTATCGGGATTTTCCCCCATGGTCTCTGGATGCTGGGGCGCTTGAGCATCAACGGCTTGTTGTTGAGGGTTGGAAAATTGTGGTTGTGCCTCAAAGGTCTGCGGTTTTTGTTGTACCGGGTGAGATTGGGAAAATATCAACGCCAACCCGAAAATACCCATGAGAATTGGTGAGGTTATAAATCCGATAAAAGCGCAAAGCAATCCTATGCAGCCCCATGCAAATTGCCCGCTTAGAAGGGCAATGATCCCCATCAGAACTGCAAGTGGCACAAAGATTGGCGCCAAAAAAAATATGCTGATAAGCCCAAAAATGAATGTAGCAATACCTGCGACACTGGAATTTTTAGTCTGGTTCATGACGTTGCTCCTTGTGCTCTTTGAGACAATGTCACTAGCGAGATATCGCTTACCCTTTTTGGTGAGCATGTGTTCCGGTAGGTCTCGGATATTGTTGTCATAGGTGTAGAAGCACATACACATAGATTCCTCGGCCGGGGCAGTAATCTCATCTGTGAATCCAGCACCTTTGTTCATCAGCCCTGCCTCAATCGCCCAATTCCCGCGAATGGCGTAACATTTTCCATCGCGTTTCGTATGCTCGGGGCACTGGTCATAATCGGCAGTGTAATTGTGGTGGTGCCATGTTGCCGCTATCGCACCTTTTCGCATTGCTTCTGTCGCCGCCTCGGATGCTACTAATCTATGCCCCCGGTCGATGTCGGCGATCCGTTCCTCAAACGTCTTCCGGTGTTGCGTTTTTTTCGCTGCCACGGCTTCCTCCCAATTCTGGGAACCATCCGGCCCGATGATAAAGTAGCAGTTTCATATTTATTCTTGAGCGGGCCGGGATAACCAAGGGGCCGATAAACCTAAGCAGAAACGAGCCGAACATGGTTTCTCCGTTAAGATTTATTCCCATCGGATAATCGTTCTATCTTCCTGATTTTTAAGAGAATAACAGAGGGTGCATGACCGTGCAATGAAGTTCCCGTGACCGGTTCGGATTCGGATTCATGGCACCAAAACTCCACCCTTATTACATACCGTTCCCCTTGTAATACAAAATAGTATAAAGTAGTAAAGAATTGTAAATAGTTGTTGACAGGCATATTCGAACATGCTATCTATGAATCAACACTAAGGGCGGAACAAACCCCAAGACGGAGCACAGACCATGAAGGCAATCGGCTATATCAGAGTGAGCACTGAGGATCAGGCGAAAGAGGGCGTTTCCCTCGAAGCGCAGGAAGTGAAAATCCGGGCCTGGGCAGACCTGAACGGATATTCAGAAATCGAGATATTCACAGATGCCGGGATTAGCGGTTCCTCGATGGACAAACGCGAAGGTCTTCACGGTGCCCTGAAAGTTGTGAGCAAGGATGATGCCGTTGTAGTCTACAGCCTTTCCCGTCTTGCCCGCTCCACAAAAGACACTCTCGAAATAGCTGACATGCTCATGGACCGAAACGCGGACCTCGTGAGCTTGTCTGAGAAGATCGACACCACAACGGCGGCGGGCAAAATGGTTTTTCGCATGCTGGCCGTACTGAATGAGTTTGAAAGAGACCAGATAGCCGAACGGACCAAAACCGCCATGGCTCATAAAAAAAGCAAGGGTGAACGAGTCGGTTCCATTCCTTACGGCTTCATCCTGGCGGAAGATGGCAAGACTCTTCTGGAGAATCCGGACGAACAGGAAGTAATTCGTTTCATCCGGGAGTGTCATGAAAGCGGCATGGGATACAACGCAATTTCCAGGGCGCTTTCCGGGAAAGGCATGAAGACGCGGACCGGGAAAGACTTTCAGGCCGTTCAGGTTGTGCGGGTATTGGCTGCGTAGGTCGGCGGACTCGTTAAGAGGGGGGCGGAATCATGAATGACAAGACGATTGACCTGGAGAGAATCAGACAGGCGCATGCCCGCCTTGATGTGTACCTGGCAGAACATCCCGAAATGCTGGGCGAATCGTCGGAAGCGGAATGGCTCGAAATCGTTAAAGGGGTGATTGTGACCAAACAAATGTTTTCCGTGAAAGAGGCGGCTGAATTGCTCGAAGTAGACGAAGAAACGATCAGGAGGGCTATCAGAAAGAAGGCGCTCAAGGCGGCGAAGATCGGGAAGGATTACCGCATTTCGAGACAAGACTTTGAGGCTTACTATCGGCAGCAAGGCGGCGGTAGTCTCTTTGGTGATGAGGCGGCGCCGGATGCAAACCAGGCCGATGAATCGTAAGGAGGTTTTTATATGGCGAAAGTAGCAAAGAGAAGAGGCCGGTATGTTCTGGATTTCTACGACCATGCGGGTATTCGCAGGCGGGAGACCATGCCGGAAGGCACAACTAAAAAGCGGGCGCTTGAGGAATTGAGGACCAGAGAGGAACAGATAGCAAGAGGTACGTACCTTCCAGAAAAGAAGGTCCCTTTGTTCTCTGAAGTTGCCCAAGACTGGATCGAGCACAAAAAAGAAAAACTTCGGGCGAATACGTGGGAAGTCTACGAGGGACATGTAAGAAATCACTTCAAGGATTTCAATGACCTAAAAATAAATCAAATCACAACGGCCAAGGTTGAAAAGTACATTACCTTGAAGCAAGCCGGAAAAGTGCCCATTGGGACTATCAGAAAGATTCTGGTCACTCTTGGGCAGATATTCGGTTATGCAGTGCGACATAGGTACATTGATTACAATCCGCTAAGAGATGCTGAGAGGCCGCGAGACCCCGGAGAGGGCAAAAAAGAGATTAAGGTGTTGAGTCCGAAAGAAATCAAGGCTCTTCTCGATAACACAGCAGATCAAAAATACCGGGCGCTTTTCATGCTCGGAATTATGAGCGGCGCAAGGCAAGGGGAATTGCTTGGCCTGAAGTGGTCAGACCTGGACTTTGCTGGAAATCAGCTTCACGTTCAGCGGACCTACACAAAGGGACGCTTTTTCAATACCAAGACTAGGACCTCCAACCGGAAGATTGATCTAGGGCCGGCCGTAATTGCAGAACTGCGAAAGTGGAAACTTGCCTGTCCTCCGAGCGAACTGGACCTCATGTTCCCTAATGAGGCGCAATATCCAGATGGAAAGCCGAACGGCAAACCGATTAACTATACGAACATGGTGAACCGTCACTTTCAGCCCGCACTGAAATCAGTGGCTGCAAAGGGCCTGGACAAGTGCAGGAAGGTCAAGGATCTCAGGAATGGAGCCGTGGCGATCACATGTAAGGACCATGGATTTCAACCCGGAGAGAAAATAGTTATCCATGGGACCCGAAATTATGATGGATGCCATTTTGTCCTTCCTGGCTCAGCTCCGGACCTGATTAAGATTCGAGCTGACTATGTTGCTGAGAGGATGAAAGCCTCATCTATGGCGATCCGCGAAATGGACACGACGCTTTTTGCCGAGCTCTCGCGATTCAGGTTTCATGATCTCAGGCATACCTACGCAAGCCTTTTGATCGAGCAGGGCGAAAATATCAAGTACATTCAGACGCAACTTGGGCACTCAAGCCCGATGGTAACCTTAACCGTCTATGCTCATCTTTTTGAGACCTCAAATCAGCAAGCGGCATGCCGTCTGGAATGTGCTGTTTTTGGCGACCGGTCACAAAATGGTCACAAAAAGCAGAAAGGGAGTTAAGTCATGCGACCTAACTCCCCTCTAAGTTGTTGTTCTTCAAATGTTTTTGCGAATAGGCGGGAGAGGATTTGAACCTCCGACTTCCACCGTGTGAGGATGGCACTCTCACCGCTGAGTTACCCGCCCGCTAGGTCCCGCGACGGTACTGCGGGGTTACTTTTCATTGCCGTTCTTTATATCTGATACGTGTGCCAAACGCAATACTCAATGCCGAATCATGCCGCCAAGTGTACTGAAGAAATGGCGCGAAAAGTGCCGGACAATCCGATGAACGCCAATCAGGAAGGTTGCTGCTTGCCGGGCTGGGGCGCCTTCTTCAGTTGCTCTATCTTTAATCGTTCGTAATCCTCTCTTGCCCTTTGATCTCTAAAATCTATTTTGAGAATCGCTTCTAGTTTCTTGGATGCTTCGGCATAGTTTCCGGTTTCTTCGTAAAGGTCCGCTGCGAGTCTGTAGTATCTTTTCTCCTTTGGCTGGAGCCGAATCAGGTGTTCGAGTTCATGCAGGGCTGCTTTCTTATCCCCCAGCTTGGTCGCTGCCTGAAGAAGATATTTGTGCAGGCTGCTTGAATCAGGGTCCTTCTCCGCTAAAGCTCGGAAGTAGGCCTGCATGCCTTTGAAGTCCTTCCGGTCTTCGTAGTATTTATATACCGAGTCCAAACCTGCCGGATTTTTGGGATCGAGCCTCGCAAGTTCCTGGCGGACCTGGATCTCGCCTTTATCGTTTCTGAGCTTTTGATAAATAACGAGCAACTGTTTCCTGGATTCAACATCTTTGGGATCCATGGAAGCTATTGAATACAAATGGGCCTGCGCCTTATCATACTTTTTCTGATCCATATAGAGCATCGCGGCATTAAAGAGATATTTGCGGTTATTGGGTTCCATTTGGAGAAGTTTTTCGTAGTTGGCGATTTGCCCGCTCTTATCGTCCATTTTTTCCAGGATGGGGATGAGGCTGATAAGCGCTTCCTTGTTATGCGGGTTCTTCTGGACCACGGATTCGTAACAGGCCATGGCCTGGGCGTGATTTCCCTTCTTCTCGTAGAGGTCGGCGAGCAGGAGCCAGGTTTTCACATCATTTGAATTCTTATGCAGGTATTTTTCAAATTCAACGACAGCCTCATCGGTTTTGCCATTTCGGAGCAGCGTCACCGCAAGGTTATATTGGACATTGGAGTCCATTACGCCTGCCTTCTCGGCCCTCTCCCATGCTGAAGCCGCCTTTTGCCAGTCCTTTCCGTCGCTGGCGAGCTGGGCGATTTCGACCAGCACCTGGGATCGGAAGGAGTGGGGAATTTCCCGCTCATGTTTCTCGAGAAACTTCCCAGCCAGGTCGCTCGTCTTTTTGTTCTTCAGGTAGCTGAGAAATTCCCTGAAAGTCTGCTGCTCTTCCGTCAGCTTCAGGAGGTCGAGGTAGACCTGGAGTGCCTCATCGGTTTTGTTCATTATCTGATAAACGACGAGAAGCTTTTCGGAAATATTTCTGGATTTGCCCGATTCGTCTATTTCCTGATAAAGGTGCGCCGCATCGGCATAACGCTTGCTGTCAAAATAAAGCCCGGCAAGTTGCGTCTTAAGCAGTATGTTGGATTCATTGTCACTGAGCGCCTTTTCCAGGTAGGCTATTCTCTTATCCATATCGGCGCTTGTATTAGCCCTGTGCAGCCAGTCTTTGTAATCGAGCTGAACCAGGAGAGAGACCTTGCCGATCGGCCGATTCCAGAGCAATACCCGCAACTCTAGGAGTTTAGGAGTTTCGAAAGATTCCTGGGGGAAAAGATCTTTTATAGTCACGCCGGGTTTTCTGCTGATTGCTTTCACGTCCACATCCGAAGAGACCACCTTGGTTCCCCATGAGAGCCATCCGTCAGTTCTGACCTGGATGAGCTGAAGAGAATCCCTCGGGTTTACAATGACCTGGGAGTCCGGGAGCAAGAGCAGTTCCTGACCGTTGTGCTGAAAATGAAGGGCGACGAGTTTTGAGGGAAAGATCGTTAGCGCGGAAATCGCGCCGCCCCTGACTATTAGAAAAGCGCAAGCGGCGCCTAATGCCAATACAAGAACAATAACGGCAACGATGAGAATGCGGGAGGATGACTGTGGTTTTTTTTCTTTTTCTCCCCCACCGCGGTAGAAGGAACCGGGAGATCCATAAGGATAACCGCGCCTAGAGTTCATCACCGGCATCACTCCTGTAGATTCTGGCTTCCTCGTAGATTTTCAGGATTTCATCCGGCCTGAGCAACCGGTACTGGCCCGGCCTCAATCGGCCGAGGCACACCGGTCCATAAGAAATACGCCTGATCTTCAAAACCGGGTGCCCAACCGCGTCGCCCATGCGTTTTATCTGGCGATTCCAACCCTGGTGAAGTGTAATCCGTAACCAGGCGGAGCCCGGCAGTTCGCGAATAATTTCCACCCCGGCCGGGGCCGTCACACCCTCCTCGATCCGCACACCGGACCGGAGTTGTTCTATCGCTTTTTTGTCAGGATGTCCCTTTATTTTTACATCATATACTTTCGATATTCCATAGCTAGGATGAAGGAGGCGATTGGCAAGCTCCCCGTCGTTAGTAAGCAGAAGAAGTCCATCGGTGTCGTAGTCCAGCCTGCCGACAGGAAAAATCCGTACGCCAAAGTCGGGGAGAAGATCCAGGACAGTCCTGCGGCCCTGGGGATCGGAAGCGGTGGTTACGCAGTTGCAGGGCTTATTGAGGGCTAGAATAATCCTCTTTGTCTGGAGAGAAACGGGCTTTCCGTCGAGGCGCATGCGGTCCCTTAAAGGATCTACACTGCGGCCGATTTCGGCCTTCTCGCCGTTCACCTCAACCCGGCCCTGCCTGATCAGTTCCTCGGCGGCGCGCCTTGAGCAGACTCCAGCCTGTGCAAGAAATTTTTGAAGACGCATCAAATCCAACAAATTTAGGAATTGAGGAAGCTTTAATCGTTTGAATCCCTGAATCCCCGGATACCTCAACCCAATTGATTTAACTACTAGATACCTATGGCCCGGCGGACCAGTTCCATTGTGATGATCGACTCGCGCCTTGCCCTGGCATTGCCCTCAGCTATGACTTCCTTTACGTTATCAAGTTCCCCCTCGAGCTTAAGGCGTCTTTCCCGTATCGGCGCAAGCCGGGAGACGACATTGCGAATGAGAATTTTCTTGCACTCAACGCAGCCAATGGCTGCAGTGCGGCATCCCTCGGCAATCCGGGCGACCTCGTCGGGCAAAGAATAGAGCTTGTGATAAGCGAAAACGGGGGAGACCTCCGGGTCGCCCGGGTCATTTCGCCTGATCCTTTGAGGGTCGGTCATCATTTTCGATATCTTTTCCGTTATGTCTTTTTCGGATTCCGTGATGAAGATGCAATTTCCATAGCTCTTGCTCATCTTCCTGCCGTCGAGGCCCGGGAGCACCGGCGACTCGGTCAGCAGCCCGTCCGGAATGGGGAAGATCTCGGATTTATACATGAAATTGAACCTGCGAGCTATTTCCCGGGTCAGCTCGATGTGAGGGAGCTGGTCTTTTCCGACGGGAACACCGTTTGCGCGGTATATGATGATGTCGGCGGCCTGAAGCACCGGATAGCCGAGAAAGCCGTAGGTTGCGAGGTCCTTCTGATCGAGCTGCTGCTGCTGTTCCTTATAGGTGGGATTGCGCTCGAGCCAGGGCAGGGGGGTTATCATTGCGAGCAGAAGATAGAGTTCCGCATGCTCTTTAATGTCCGACTGGATGAACATCGTACAGAGTTTTGGGTCAAGACCGGCGCTTAACCAGTCGAGAATCATGTCCCAGGTGTTTTCGCGGATTCCTTGCGGAGAGGCGTAGTCGGTGGTAAGGGCGTGCCAGTCTGCAACGAAGAAATAGCAGTCGTACTGATTCTGGAGCTGAACCCAGTTATCCAGGGCGCCATGAAGGTTACCTAGATGAAGTCGCCCGGTAGGGCGCATGCCGCTTAGAATTCTCTTCCTTTCAACCATATCGGAACGCGTCTCCTTTAATCGGTAAATCGGTGACCTGCTTAAGGTCCCGCGATGTGCATTCGCCTTTTTTTACATCAAAATCCGCCAGAATAAGTATATAACCGGCGTGACTACATAACTCCATATTCCGGAAGCAATCAAGAGCAGGACGATGAGCATTCCGTATCTTTCGATCCGCTCCATTGCGATTGCTATGTGCTCGGGAGCCAACCCTGCAACTATCCTTCCCCCGTCCAGCGGAAGGATAGGAAGAAGATTTATAACCATCAGTACGAGGTTGTAGAGCACAGAGTAATTCGCCATCACGTGGATCGGCACGACTATCCTGTCCCATACGCCAGCGGAACCACCAAGGCCGCCAAATGTCAGGTGAAAAATAATTGAACTCAGGACCGCAAGCAACAAATTGGTAAGAGGACCGGAAAGCGCTACCAAGGCCATGTCCCTGCGGCCGCCTCGCAAATTTGCAAAATTGACGGGCACGGGTTTGGCCCAGCCGAAAATAAAGTGCGAACCGGTGAGCAGGAGGACTCCCGGAAGGATAATCGTCCCTATCGGATCGATATGGGAAATCGGATTGAGAGTGATTCGCCCAAGCATCCTGGCGGTGGGGTCCCCCAGTTTCTCCGCAACCCAGCCGTGAGAAATTTCGTGGAGAATAATAGCTAACAGCAACGGAACTATGGAAAGGACGATTCTCTCAATGTCATGCATAGAAGCCCGAAACCTCCAAGGTTCGTAAGGTCAAAGCGCGGATATATCAGTATCTATCCTTTTCCTCCAGCCAAATTCGCGAATTTTGCGCTTTCCCGCGGCTGGGACCCCGTTATCGTTCAATAAAAGTTTTTCAGCAGAAGTCTTTGGACTCAGCAGATTGAGTCAGGCCGGAAAAAAGTTCAGGGTGCCTGGAGGTGAGAAAACGAAGCTCTTCGGGGCGATTTTTGACCTGTTTGTTGATTCTGGCGTCCAGAAGCTCATCGAGCAACTGCCGGTAAATCGCGCCGGGGGGAATTCCCATCGCCTTGAGGTCTTTTCCCTTGAGCTCGGTCTGCACGTTTCTGTACCTGTGGAAATAATGGCTGACAGCCATTCTCGTCGATTCCTTATCGGCCCTGCCCATCAGGAAAAGCAGTTCCTCTGGCCTGAACGGCAGTAGAGCCCGGTAAACCTCACTGGGTTTTCGATCGGACACGAAAAAGGATTTAAGCAGCCGGCCAACGTTTTCATAGGTCCAGAGGAGGCGGTCACGCTGATTTGCCGTCAATAGAAGCCTTTCGCACGCTGGTTCCACCTCCTGGATGCCCACGTATGAGAAAAGTCCCAAAAGATAGACCCACCACCGCTCCAACGGTTCGTCGAGAAAACTCAGCCGATACCAGGAGATGGCCTCCCGCAGCCTGCCGAAAAGCTCTTCCATTCTTTTGTCGAAGTTAATAGCCGAGGAGAGAGCCGGCATAACTCCGAAATCAGCCATTCTGTGAAGCGCGGGTACGGGGTCCTCTTCTTCGAGAATGAGTTTGACCTCGTGAAGCAAACGACGGCCACCGAGTTTCTGAATAAGGCCCATGTGCACGGCGTTTCGGATGAGACCTGCGGTCTGCTTTCCAATGCGGAAACCGAACCGCTGTTCAAAACGAATGGCCCGCAGAATTCGCGTAGGGTCTTCGACGAAACTCAGGTTGTGCAGGACCCTTATTATCTTCTCTTTGATGTCTCGCTGTCCGCTGAAAAAATCAATGAGTTGGCCGAACTCGTTCGGGTTAAGCTCGATGGCCAGAATGTTTATCGTAAAATCCCTGCGGTAGAGATCCATCTTGAGAGAGCTTGATTCGACAATCGGCAGGGCGGCCGGGTGCTGATAATATTCGAACCTTGCAGAAGCGATATCCACAGTCAGCCCGTCAGCAAAGACAAGCATGGCGGTGTTGAACTTTCTGTGCAGCTTGGCCTTTATCCCGTGCTGCTCGGCAAAGGTCCTGGCAAATTCAATGGCGTTCCCCTCCAAAACGATATCTATGTCGAAATTCGGGTGGCGCAGGAGCAGGTCGCGGACGAAGCCGCCCACCGCATATGCCCGGGCCCCGAGGCTTTCGGCCAGGGCGCCGAATTCCTTGAGCATTTGAATTATGTTCTTCGGAAGCTGTTCGGAAAGGACAGACTGGATGTTTTTTCTCTTCGGCCAATGCGTGAGAGAGGTTCCATCATCGAGCCTTCTGTCGTCATTGTGCTCGTCGAGCATGAAATCGAGCAGGTCGCGGCGAGTGATCACTCCCAGCACTTTGCCCTTGTCGACGACAGGCAGAATGCGTTGATGCCGTTCAACCAGATGGGTCTGAATTTCAACGAGAGTTGCGTTTAGCCCCACAGATGCGACGTCCGTATTCATGAACTCGGCAACAGTCTGCTGGGTGAGGCCGTGGAAAAGTGCCTTTTCAAGCACCTGGCGCGTAATAAGCCCAATGAGTACCCCGCCCTCGACCACCGGCATGGCGTTTATGTTGTAGCGCACCATCGTGAGCTCGGCTTCCCCGATCTCCAGGTCGGGATCAGTGTAGACCGCCGGGCTCGTCATGAGGGTTTCGGCCGTTGGGTACGGATGAATATGGCTCCGAAGAAGCTCGAGCAGTTTTGCTTCAGTCTGAACCAGGGTGAGGTCCTTGATGCTGGCGGAAGCGGCAGTTGCATGTCCCCCACCTCCGAAAAGGGAAACGATCGCGCCAACGTTTACCTCGGCGATACGGCTCCTGGCAACCAGGTAGACGCGGTCATCCATGCGGGCCAGGGCAAACACCACGTCAAGGTTCTCGATATCGCGCAGCTTATGGACCAGCACAGCAAAATCGCCCACGTATCTGTCGATCGAGACCGTCGTGACACATACCTCTATTCCCTGAAAATTGTAGTTTTTCGCGGAAAGGATCAACTCGTTCAGCAGGCTGACCTGTTCGGCGGTCAGTTCCCGGGTGACCATATCCGAGACCACGTTTAGATCGGCCCCGGACCGGAGCAGAAAAGCGGCGGCCTCGAAATCTTCGGGCGTCGTGTTGCTGAAGGTGAAAGATCCGGTGTCCTCGAACACACCGAGGCTCATCATGGTCGCTTCCTCGGCGGTGATTTCTATGCCGCGCTCCCGAAACATCCGGGTGAAGAGAGTCACCGTGGAACCAAAGGGCTTCACGATGGACAGGTCTGCCCTGACATCGTCCTCGGCGTCAGGATGATGGTCGTAGACATGCACTTCGAGGCCTGGTTTCTGCAAGATATCGATGAATTTACCAATTCGGGAGGACTGCCTGGTATCGACCAGGATGAGCCGGGTAACCTTTTCCATGTCGATGTCGCGCAGGCGTTTGAAACCGTATATGTATACGGCCGATTTTATAAAGTATTCACGAAGGGTTCGTTCCTGCGACCCGGGAAAAACCAGCAGGGCGCCCGGATAGAGCTTCCTGGCCGCAATCATCGATCCCATTGCGTCGAAGTCAGCGTTGATGTGAGTGGTAATGACTTCCATCCGGAGCAGTCCCGCCTCTCAAGGCCGTGGGTGGTACTTCCTGTGTATTTCTTTGAGCCGCTCTCTGGCAACATGAGTATATATCTGAGTTGTAGCGATATCCGAATGTCCCAGCATCACCTGAAGCGAGCGAAGATCAGCTCCGTTTTCGAGAAGATGCGTTGCAAACGAATGCCTCAGCATGTGCGGGGTGATGTTTGTGGTGATGCCCGCTTTCCGTGCACTGCTTTTGATTATCTTCCAGATGCCCTGCCTCGAGAGCTTCTCGCCCCTGGCGTTGATAAAAACCTCGGGGATAAAGCCCTTCTTCAATAATTTAAGTCGTCCATACTGCAGATAGGTCTTTAAAGACTCGGCCGCAAGTTCACCCATCGGGATCAGGCGCTCTTTTTCTCCCTTCCCCCGGACTGTCAGATAACCCGGCTCGAGGGCAATCTGGCTCAATTGGAGTCCGCCCAACTCGCTCACTCTCAGGCCGCAGGCGTAGAGCAGCTCGAACATTGCTCTGTCCCTTTGCCCAAGTGGTTTGGCCGTATCCGGCAGTGCCAGCAGAGATTCGATTGCAGCGGAAGTAAGGGATTTGGGCAGTTGCGGACCGAGTTTAGGAAAATGGACCAAAGAGGCCGGATTGCCCTGGACCAGGCCCTCCTTCTCCAAAAACTTGAAAAATGTCCGTAAAGCTGCCAGCCTGCGAGCGCGCGAACGGGGCGAAAACGAAGGCCCCAAATGTTGAATATACCCGCTTACGCTTCCCCTGGAAACTTCGTGCCAAAAGGAAATTCCCGACTCTCTTAAATAGTTTTGAAAATGCCTCAGATCACTCGAATAAGCGACTATGGTGTTAGCGCTCAATCCTCGCTCGACAGACAGGTTGTTCACAAAGAGATCGATTTCGGTGTCCATGTTCAAATCTTTATTAGGAGAAATTTAAGAATTGGGGCGAATTGAGGAATTGAGGGATTGAGGAATTGGGGCGAATTGAGGGATTGAGGGATTGAGGAATTGCGTTTAATCGCTCAATCCTTCAATTTTTCAATCCCTCAATCCTTCAAACCTTCAATCCCTCCATCCTTGATCCCCTGAATTTTTGGGGATTCAATTCCGCTCCTCCTTGGAACTGAAGTCCTTCAGATATTTCCTAAAGCCCTTGATTTGCTTCCGGCACTCGGAGGCAAGGTCATATACTTTGCTGAACTGATCCTGACTGATGTACTTGTTATCCAAAGCACGATAGAGTTGGGACTGAACTTCGCCACACGAGCGTTGGGAATAACCTAAGAACCGGATGCACTCACGAGCGGACCCGTCGTCAAAACCTTCTGCTATGTTATCCATCAGCGATCCGGCAGCTCTCCAGATCTGATCCCTGAGTGTGTAGTCACTTTTGAGCCCGGACTCTCCGATTATCTGAGAGATTGCGCGGCACAGATCCCTTGCCTTCTGCCAGCATGGCAGCTCTTCAAAGCTCTTGTAATTCACAATCCCTCAATCCTTCAAACCTTCAATTCCTCAATCCTTCAATTCCTCAATCCTTCAATTTCAATATCCTACTCCGCCATGTTTTTTGAAACCTGCGTCGTATGCGTCTGAAAATGATAGTCCACCAGAAATGAGGTATGAACGCTGTCTGCGGACCTCCTGGTCGAAATGAGTTCGATATTGTGAGTCCTCCCGGTTTCGTCGGGAAACGAGATTTTGGTGCCGTCGGGAAAGCCGCCCTCGTGGAACCATACATCCGGGGGAAGGAGCCATGTCTGCCCGAAGCGCTCTTCGAATTTGAAGAAATCGAGGGCGTCCATCGGAAATTGCGCGTACAGGCAAAGCTCTTCGTCCGTTGCGGCCCTCTTGAGCTGGGATTCGAGCTGATGGCGCCTGGCCTTCAGGTCCTCGTCGGCAGGTTGCTGCAGCCCCGCCTCGCCGGCGAGGATTTCGTCCCACCTTTTTCCGTCCGTTCTGCCGCTCTCGAGCACCTTCTGGAAAATCCACTCGTGAGGATCATAGAAAGGAAACGGGCCGTAGCCCCCGAGGAGCAGCTTCTTCAGGTCGTCTGAGGGCTTTTCGTAGCGGCCGTTCAGTACGTTGCTCAGAGCGGTTGACCATAGAATCTGGCTTCCGGGAGTAACCATCCAGATGTTACCCAGCTCTTTGCGCACCTCGATAAGTTCGCTGAAGACCTCGTGGGCCCGCTCGATCAGTCCCGCCTTCTCAGCTTGCTCCAGGGCGAGGCTGACGGCGCCCCCGGGCATCTTGTGTCTTTTGACGGTAGGGTCGAAACCACGAAATGGGCTTGTGAATTTCTCATATAGCCGCCGCTCGCGCCTCAGAATATCGGAAGCGTCCAGCACTGGAGCCACGCTCAGGCCAGGGATCTTGAAGCCGTAGTCATGAAGGTTCTGAATGAGGCTCAGCGCCGGGGCCTGGCTATAGATGCCGCCAAAGCCGTGATCGGAGACCTCGGCTATCTTTACTCCTTCCTGTACTGCGGCCATTATGCGGGCGAGTTCGTTGCCGTCGGTATTGTGGCCGTGGTAGGAGATAAGCAGGTCGGGAAACCTTTTTCGGATGGCGCGCACGACTCCCGCTATCCGGGCCGGCGAGCCGAGGGAAGAATGGTTTTTGACGCAGAGAATGATATCTTCGCCAAGAAGAGACAGCACCTCTTCGGCCTTCTCTACGTAGAAATCGTCAGTATGTTCAGCTCCGGTGCTGAAGCAGATACAGGGCATCAGAAGTTTGCCGGCCTTCTTCACCGCTTCGGCTGCGACCACAAGGTTGGGGATGTAGTTCATAAAATCATACATCCTCCAGATGTCGACGTACCTGGAAAAAAGCCTTACCGTCATTTCGATCACATTATCCGGATATGCTCTATAGCCGAATAAATATCTTCCCCGGCACAGGCCCTGGATGAGGGTGTTGGGCATGGCCTTGCGGACCAGCCTGAGCTTCTCGAAAGGGTTTATTTGCTTTTTCATGAGATCGATATGTACTGTGGCGCCGCCGACTACCTCAAAACCGAAATACCCTGCCGCGTCCCGATAGGGAGCGACTTTTAGGGTTGTCTGGGGCATGATCCGGCATTTGAAATCGGACTGCGAAACGTCGCGTTCATTATTGGTGAGAAAAACCCCGGGAGTCTCGTGCAGGAAATCCAGGATCTCTCTATACGTCATGCTTGGTGAAACTCTCTCGCGCTCAGACATAGCTGAAACTCCATCAGCTCAAATTGAAGGGCAGGTAATTGAAACTCTTAATCTTACCCGAAAGGGTTATATCCGTAGGCATTTATTTCGGCCACCAGGCTGGCCAGTTTGCCCATAGGCGGCACTTCCTCCTGATAGTCCAAAAGTTGCGGATGCTTTTCAATATAAGAAGTGTCGAAATTCTGGTTTATAAAATCAGGGTCCGTCACTATTTGTTTGTAATAGGGGATGGTGGTCTTTACGCCCGCGATAAGAAAGCCATCGAGCGATCTGCGCAGCCGGTCGACAGCTTCCTGCCAGGTAAATCCGTAAACGGTGAGCTTGCACAGCATAGAGTCGTAGAAGCTTGGGATTTCATAACCCTGATAGACTGCACCATCGATACGCACCCCGTGGCCGCCTGGTGAAAGGAATAATTCGATTAGTCCGGCGTTCGGCATAAAATTGTTCTTGGGGTCCTCCGCCGTTATCCTCAACTCGATCGCAGTCCCCCTGAAGAATATGTCTTTCTGCGAGACGGAAAGGGGTTGGCCTGTTGCGACCAGAAGCTGCTCGCGCACAATGTCTATTCCTGTTATGACCTCCGTGACCGTGTGCTCTACCTGGATTCTGGTGTTTACCTCGAGAAAGCTATAGTTGTCGTCCTGGTCCAGCAGAAATTCGACAGTCCCGGCGCTTAGATAATTGGAAGCGCGGGCTGCCCGCACGGCCGTATCGCAGATTCTGTTGGAAAGATCTTCGGGCAGAAACGCCGGGGCCATTTCTATCATCTTCTGGTGCCGCCTCTGGATCGAACAATTTCTGGTCCCCAGATGAATGACATTGCCATGCCCGTCGGCCAGGATCTGAACTTCGACATGACGAGTGTTGGTGAGGCCTTTCTCGAGGTAGACTTCATCGTTGCCGAATGCCATTTTTGCTTCCGAACGTCCGACGTCGATGAACTTAAGAAGTTCGTCCATGTTTTGAGCGTCGCGAATTCCACGGCCTCCGCCCCCTGCAACCGCCTTCACCATAATGGGGAAGCGGTGCGTTTCGGCGAAAGCCGTCGCAATCTGTTTTCCTTCATCACCCGGCGGGAGCACCAGCGTTCCGGGGATCACGGGAATTCCCGCCTGGGCCATGATTTGGCGTGCTATTACTTTGCTGCCCATATCGATTATGACCTGGGGTGGAGGTCCTACGAAAACGAGACCGGCTTCAGTGCACTGTTTCGAAAAAGCAGGATTTTCAGCAAGGAAACCGTAGCCCGGGTGTATTGCTTCAGCCTTGCTGCTCTGTGCCGCCTGTATGATGCGCTCGACATTGAGGTAATCGCGCCTGGGGCCGCTTCCGATACAAATGGCTTCATCGGCGCGCATGATGTGCAGGGCCGTCTTGTCCGTCTCTTCGTAGACGGCGACAGTCTTTATTCCAAGCTCTTCGGCGGAGCGCATTATGCGAATTGCGATCTCGCCCCTGTTTGCAACCAGCAACTTTTTGAACATTTCCGGCTCGCCTTCAAAAAAGAGATAATCAATTCGAGTTATTTGCAAAGGGACAATCAGTTGGTCTATATCATAGGGAGTGAAAAAACTTCAATGAGCTAATGTCAGTGACAGTGGCCGTTTCGATTCGGATTTTTTCGACGTAACAAAAGGATTTTTTGTGACCGGATTGGGTCTGGGGGAGGGCTCCGGCAATCAAATCAAGGACCGGTTCACAGCAGGGCCCCTTCGAGGGTAGGCGGGCGGGTGGCTTGTCGAAATAGCAAAAATCAGCAAGATCAGGCGGTCAAGACATCCGGACGGAAACGAGCCGGGAGGCGGCTGCAAAAGAGCAAATATCCGCGATGGCCCGCATGTTGGATCATGAGGGCTGTAAATGGTTGCTATCCAGGGTCTGATAAGGGGCTAATAGGAGACGCCCACTCGTTTACCCGCTCGGCGTGCCCTCTGGTGCGTGTCCCCCCTATCCATGAGGCT
Source organism: Syntrophobacteraceae bacterium (assembly GCA_052147195.1). Classification (GTDB taxonomy): domain Bacteria; phylum Desulfobacterota; class Syntrophobacteria; order Syntrophobacterales; family Syntrophobacteraceae; genus SbD1. The sequence continues at coordinate 1,733 of JBKQLC010000199.1, read as the reverse complement.
GCACTTGAAGGGCTTTATTATGGTATCGGCGTCCCACTTGGGTCTGTCGTCGTCCTTGAGCAGGTCCTTGATGCTTGACCAGCGCGTCGGACTATAGAACTCACATGAATTTCCCTCATTAAAAAATTCACAATGCTGTTCGCTGACATATTTCTCGTACTTCTTGCAGTATTTGATCTTCATTAGAATCCCCCTCTGGCTTGATTCCTGCCGGCCCCCACCGGAAGGCACCGCGCCTTGATGAATAAGGCGCAATATAACCCACAATTTATCCAGCGCAATATAGGTTCTCGAGCTTGATTCGGAAGAGAATAGTCGATTGAACCAACTGGAGTTAGAGCTCGAACCGGGATAAGTAATTGAAGTGAATCGAGTATACTCTAAATTAACCCCTTGTGAAACAAAAAATTTAAGTGATCTAAAAAATCTGTGCATCGTTGTTTTTTTGCCCAAAAAAAGGGGAAAAGGGGTACGTGGGTGAGTGGGTGAATGGGTGAGTTTGAGAAACGAGGGTGGACGAGTGCATTTGTTTTTGCTTTACATGGAAAAGCCAAACCAGTTATAAGATTTTTTCCTGCAGGCCAGTAGCTCTAACGGCTAGAGCACCGGACTCCAAATCCGGGGGTTGGGGGTTCGAATCCCTCCTGGCCTGCCAGGAAAATCAATGGGTTACAGTCGTATGGCCGTAACCTTTTTTTATTGGTACGCATATAGTGTGCACGAATGGAATTTGAACTGTACTTGAATGCCGAATCAGTCCACCGGAATTTTAATTTCTGGAGGGGAGAGGCAATGTTCTGCGTGAATCTCGAAAACGGTGGAATAATCTCGTTTAGAATAGACGCGAACTCGCTTAACGAAAAGCAGCGTGCGGTTCTTTTCCCTCATCTGGGTAAAACGGCAAGCCCGGAAGGGAAGAAATCGCAGAACAAAAAGCGCCCCAGAGCAGGCAGGCAGCTACTGCTCCCATTGTTTCGTTTAATAAAATGAGCATTCCCACGATACCGGCCTGCTCGATTCCGGCAGTGAGAAGCGCCACGACGCCCCCGTATCGGCGAAAAAATCAGCGGGTTGGACAAAATCGAAGAAAACCTTACACTTTACCTATAATACGAAGTCGCGTTCAAACCGGGGGCTCCGGGAGGGTATAAAGTCCTCCCCTATGAATGAGCCGCGCTCCAATGCTGTAGGGCGGGGTTTATCCCTGCCTGGTCTCGAACGCAACTTGGTATAAGTTGCGAAGGGCCAACTTGGATAAGCCTTTTCTTTGCGGCAAAGTCCAGAGGTGCGCGATCTGTGTCCAAAATTTTTACAATAGCTTATATCGGCACTTCTTACGTTACATCAGAATGTTAACTTACAGGGTCGCGATGGGGCGAGTTGCTTCTGTCCGTATACTTTACACATCTAAATTGTTCAAGCGCGCTCGATGGTCGCTTAACCTGGACATACTCGGCGATGTAAGTCTTCAATATACAAACTAAAATCTTCAAAAACAGATCGGGATGCAACCCAGAATTTCTTACTGGTACATTACTTGCTGACCTTCTGGAGAGGCACTCTACTCTTTTAAAACCTTCCGAATCGGAGACGGTTATGGAAAAGATTTGGGTCTTCCGGCAAATGAGTACCTGTGGTCGGTTTTTTGCCCCGAGAGGGGGCTGCATATAATAGCCCAGGGTCAGAGGAGCGCCACCCTGGGGTTGTGACGCCAACAAGAACCAGTTCTTACC
>JBKQLC010000198.1:0-3967 GCA_052147195.1 Syntrophobacteraceae bacterium | reverse complement strand
AGACTTTTCGGTCAGCGCCGGTGAAAGGGTAGCCGTCCTCGGGCCCAACGGCGCAGGAAAGTCCACTCTTTTCCAATTGTTCAACGGCCTTTTGCAGCCCACCCGCGGGGTCGTGAGTATCAAGGGCCGGATTGTCGAAAAAGCGTACTTGAAAGAAGTGCGCCGCATGATTGGCATGGTTTTCCAAGATCCGGACGATCAGCTTTTTTCCAATACCGTACGTCAGGAGATAGCTTACGGACTGATCAACCTTGGCGTGGCAGGGGACCGCATGGAAGAGGCCATCGCCTGGGCGCTGCAAATGGTGGGACTTTCCGGTTATGAAAACAAAAACCCGTTCAACCTGAGCGGAGGCGAGAAAAAGCGGGCGGCCCTGGCCAGCGTTCTGGCGATGCACCCGGAGGTGCTCGTTCTGGATGAACCGACTGCCGCCCTCGATCCGGTTGGCGCAGCGCAAATAATTAAGCTGCTAAATCACATCAACGGGGAACTGGGCATCACTGTCGTTTTCGCGACCCATGATGTTGACGCCGTCCCGCTCATGGCCGACCGGGTTTACGTGATGGACAAGGGCAAGATCAGGCTATCGGGTTCCACAGCAGAAGTATTCGCCAGGAAGGATATAATCCGCGCGCACAATTTGAGATTGCCTCGCGTAGCCCACCTGGCTGAATTATTGGAGCGCTACGGCGAATACCGGTTTCCGGTGCTCCCTCTAACCATAGGTGAGGCAAAAAAAATGCTTTTGGAGCACGCAGCACACAAGAAATCGACGTCGCCGGATTGAAGTCAGAATTAATTCGGCCATCATAGCCGGGCAGGCGAGGATAGTTACCTGCCCTCGTCTACCCGGCTAACAGAGGTCAATTCGCCCAATCACCAAGCCAAGTGCAACCGCACGCCGTATACCTCGACGGGACCACGGTCCTTGTTGTATCCGGGATTCTGGATGAATTGAAAGTCCGGGGTTAGTTGGACGTAGCGGCCGAACGGGATGCGGTAATAGATTTCCATGGCCTGCTCGAGGCCGTAATTGAGTTTGCCGTCTCCCAGCAGCATGCCGATCCCGCCGGCCTCAAGGTATTCCCTGTGCGGTTCTGACAGACCATTGACTCCATAGGCGACACCCACGCGGTCGTCAGGCCTGTTCCAATGTATTCCGCTTATCTGTGCGCCGAGGCTCACATCGCGGTCGCATTCCACGTACTCCCAACTCTCGTGATTCCCGTCGTTCCAGCCGAGGCGCCCGAAAATGCCTGTTTCCCCATCGTCAGCCAGCGGCTGTTCGAAATTCAATCCGAAACCGTATTTGCGGCCACCGGTCTCTTCGACAAGGAGGATATCGGGCACTGTGTGGGTGGCTTGTCCTAACGCCAGCGCCTGGTCATAGTCGCCCATCCGTCCCTCGTTGAAGTAGGTGAGGATGCGGAATACCGTGCCGACGTTATTGGGTTTCACAGTGAGTTCGAGATTGTATCCAAATTCCTGCGTGTCCCAATAGTCGAATTGCGCGCCGTTCTGCGTATTAGGCAGCATAAAGACCCCGAAGGCCAGTTTCCATCGCGGCTCGAAAAGGGACACGACAGTCCCGACGCTGTAGCCCCTTGTATCTGCGGCATAGTCCCACGCCGTATTGAACAGGAAATCGTAATTCATGAATTGTGTGCGGTTATTGTTCGCATAGCGGTTTTGGTCGAAATCGTCCGTTAAAGCCAGCCTCCCGAATTTTATTTCCAACCTGCTGACAGGCTGCTCCCCCGGTAGTTGATCCATGCACCGTTCCACCTTCTCGGTTTCGGAGCCAAGCGGGACAAAATATCTTAAATAGTAGCGCGCCAGATAGGGGATCTTTGGCAGGTTCGAGGACCCCGCTCTTACGACGTCCCCGTTGACATACCCGGCGAGTCCCAGGCCGTCGCTGACTCCGAATCCCTGGAACAACTCAGTATCGACATAGAGTTGCAGATTCCTCGCCAGTTGCGATCCGAAATACGCTCCGTATGTATTGGTCGTATCCTTCCCTTCGCCGTTTGTAAAAACCAGGCTGTGAGGGCCTTGGTAGGGGTTGTGAAATGACGGCATGTACTGATACACGCCGTTGAACTGCGCCCCCACCAGCTTGGGCGCCGCAGATTCCAACCAGGAACACACGGCAGAAGGAGGAGCTGTATCGGTATCGGCAGGAGCAGCAACGGGCCACCCGGGTATAGCAGTGTCTTCCTTAGAGACCGGACCAGCACCTTCAGAGGGTCCGGCTTTGATTCCAGCCTGCGAATCCGGTTGGGACTGAACACTTTCGACGGGTACCACGGGCGATTCTTCCGCCGCACAGGTGAAAGGGAACACAAGACAAACGAAAACCAAAGCAAGTGCAGCGTTCTTCATCATAAGACCCCCAACTTCCCCCTCGGAAATATGAGTAAAGTCAATGTGCATCGATCAGGTCTCCTGGCTCACGTTCATCCTACTCACCGCGCCTTCCCACCACGCCTTGGGCATGACAGTGGCAATTTTGCGGCTTTCGTCCCGATCACAGTCGCGGGGCGGCGGAAGACTTGCTCTCCCTTCCCTCGAATCGATGCCCTAAGTTCCAACTATTCAGTCGGACTACTGAAAATCATGGATCTAAAGTGATGAATAAACCTCCTGTAGTGAATTCCGGCGAAAACAACCTGTTCCGAAAGGAATCAGCCAGTTTTGGAGCACTCTTAATTATTGGTCCTTCCGGACGAAAGCCGAATTTTATTAAAGAAATCGCAGGAAATTGCCAGCCCCTGCCGGCAAAAAAAAATCCCTAGAGCTAAAACGCCCTAAGGATTGCACCCTGTTTACTTGATCCTTCGGTGGGCATCGGACCTTCCACGTACCGATTCCCTGTACAACATCAGGCAGGTCTTCTGGCTCACGGATCACCCTACTCTCCGGTCCTTCCCATCTCGAAAAGACAGTGGTTTTACCGGATTTCGTCCCCGTTTACAGCGGCGGGACCGCTCCCGAATTTCACGGGATTCCCTATTAAACTTTTTCTGTACCTGATGCTAAAAAGCTATGTCACTCGATTATACAAGTTGCTCCAAACGCTGTCAACGGCATATCTCAATGAAATAGTGCCGACGTTGCGCGAGGGTTCCAGCCAATATGAAACATGTGTCTGATAAGATGCGCACCGGATTACTCCCGCTTCCACGGCCTGAAACGAGGCAGCCAGCGGGGAACATTTTTCTTATAAGTCAGATAGGGCTTCCCGAAACGTTTGGCCAGACCTCTTTCCTCGATCAAGGGAATATAAAGAACGTTCACCAGCAAAGCCACGATCAGCCAACACAAAATCGGCAGTGACCCCAGCATGAGCGTCTCCGCTGCGAGCAGCGCCAGAACGGCGGAGATCATGGGATTGCGGACGTAGCGATAGGGGCCGCGCACGACAAAACGCTGCGGTGGATCCCATGGCGCTGCGGTCCCTTCGCCATAGAGCCAAAACAAACTAACGGTCCAGATCGCGACAGGCAGGCCGTAGGCTGCCAGCCCAAGCGCCAGCCAGAACGCAAGCGAACCTGGAGATGCCGGAGGCGATGAAGAAGGCACTGTTTGAAAAGTGGCAACGAGAACGAACGGAATAACGACCAATACCATGACAGGCAAAGCGACAATCGCTTTTATCCAGCGCCAGAGCATACCATCCTCGCTTTCGATCAGGATTACCGGTCCCCACCAGGCTGCTTTTATTCCTGTGCCGCCTCGCTTCTCTGCACCTATGTTAAAAGAACTCAATAGCCATGCATAACTATCCGGAATGGAGTGCAAAGGGGTCGTGCCCAATGCTGTCGACTTTAAGGAAACGTCAATAAAACACCGCCAACCACACCGTCTTTTGCTTCGGGTCGGTCCATTCCACCCGGTGCCTGACATGCGCCGCAATGTCTACCCAGTCGCCGGGTTCCAAGAGAACGACTTCATCTTCGCCTTC
>JBKQLC010000197.1:0-3710 GCA_052147195.1 Syntrophobacteraceae bacterium | reverse complement strand
TCGTCGGGACAGCGGCAGCTATCGTGACTGCTCCATTCTGTCCCTACTGTGGACCTTACGGACCTTACGGACCTTACCCTGGCTACTATGGTCCAGGCCCCGGGCCCGCCTATTACGGCCCCGCGCCTGCGCCCGCTTATTACAGCCCCGGCCCCGGTCCCGGTCCCGCGCCATATCACAGCAGGGTATGGGTTCGTGGTCATTACGATCGCAATGGGGCGTGGGTCCCCGGACACTGGCGAGTTAGAAAAGACTAGAAAAACCTTGCGGAGCGTGGAGATCGTTTCCCCTCGGTCTCCAGGCCCCGCAAGGCGTACACGTGTAAGCGCGTGTGGCCGGGCGTTCGGCGGCGGTGGCAGAAGCCCGCAACGATGAAGATTACCTCCAACATCTCCAATAGATCCGTTTCAATCCTACGGTAGAGCCGTCTTTCTTTGCCACTAAAAACTCAAAACTAAAAACTCTTTATTCTATGGTATCTTAGCTGAGGTGCGGCAGGATCGTAATCCGATTGCTCTCGCAAGAACTCAAACAAGGAGGCCTCATGAGTAGTTCATTGACCGCATTCCTGGAAACCATCGGATATCCCGAGGAACCTTTCGGCATGTTCTATACGGACACGGAGCCCGAGAGCGGATTCGTGCCCAAAGAGGGCGCCGCATTTTCCTACGAAATCGAGCAGCGGGGCGAACTCGACTTCTCTGCGCTGTTTCAGAACTGGTCTTGCGTAATGGGAAACATATGGCTTGCCCGAAAGAAGAAAACTGCCGCCTATTTCGAAGCCGGCCGCTTCGGATGCGTGGGTGGTTCATTTTACCTCGGCTTCCACAAGCCACAGCTCGAATCCATTGCGCATTACGTCTCAACCGGCATCCCTGGCCGGTTCCCCGGTGAACGATACCTTCCCTCACCCGAGGTGACACGGCGATTTTTCGATACAATGGACCCCCGGCCCGCGCCTGCGAAATTCTGCGTGTTCAAACCGGTCAGCCACTTCAAGGAAAACGAAACACCGGAAGTTGTCACCTTCTTTGCCAGGGGCGAGGTCATGGCGGGTTTATGCACGCTTGCCACATTTGTCACCGAGGACTTCGAAGCGGTTGCCTCACCCTTTGGCGCCGGGTGCAGCTATATGGTCACATGGCCCCTGCACTACCTGAAACAGGGCAGGATGCGGGCCGTTATAGGAGGCTGGGACCCATCGGACAGGAAGTTCATGAAAACCGACGAGATGACTTTTTCAATTCCCTATGAGATGTATGTTCTTTTCCTCGAAAGATGGGAAAATTCGTTTCTGCTGACCGACACCTGGGCCGGGGTAAAGAAGAAGATCTCAAAAAGCCGGGAAGCATGGGGTGAGTAGCGGGTAGAGCGTGCTGCATCCGTCCCTGAGAAGTCCTTCTTTATCGAAAACCTGCAATGAGCTATATTGCAGAACCGCAAACCTGGAACGGGCGCGGGTGACACTGCCCGGATCGTGTTGAGTGAGGCTCCCGAGAAGGAAATTAGATGAAAATCTCCAGAGGAATCCACGGGCTTAAAGGGCTGAGAAGGTTTGGCCAGATCTCAAGGGTCCTCGTAAAACACGGAGCGGGGGACCTTCTCGAAAGGCTTCTCAGCGGCAGGAAAACGCGCCCGGAGGTCTCGGAGGGGGAGATGCTTCTGAGCGGCGGGTTCCCATCCGCGCGCCGCATCCGGCTGGTGCTGGAGGAACTGGGGCCGAGTTTCGTGAAGCTGGGACAGATCATGAGCACTCGCGCCGACATTTTCCCTCCCGAATACATAGCCGAGTTCAAAAAGCTCCAGGACATGGTGCCGCCTGTCCCCTTCGGGGAGGTCAAGGCGGTTATCGAAGGTGAGCTCAAGCGCCCTTTGTACGTGATCTTTGCCGAATTCGACGAGAAATCCATTGCGGCGGCATCGGTGGGCCAGGTACACATCGCAAAGCTGCACTCAGGTGAGAAGGTCGCGGTCAAGATTATCCGGCCCGGAATCGACCGGCAGATAAGAGAGGACCTGCGCCTGATGTATTTTTTGGCCGCAAAGGCGGAAAAAGCCCTGGAACTCGGCCGGGTCATAGGCGCAACGAATCTTGTCCGGGAATTCGAGCGCAATATCATCCGCGAACTCGACATGATGATCGAGGCCGGAAGCATAGAAAAATTTGCCGGGAATTTCGAGGAAGTCGACGAGATTTACATCCCGAAGGTCCATTGGGACTACACGACCAGGTCTGTGCTCGTGATGGAACACATCGAAGGCATGAAGATGGACCAGGTCGAAGAGATCCGCGCAGCAGGGATCGACCCTAAAGAAGTGGGAATGATCGGGCTGCGCGCCTTTTCCCGCCAACTGATGCTCTACGGCTTCTTCCATGCCGACCCGCACCCCGGCAACACAATAGTCATGTACGACGGGCGGGTTAGCCTCGTTGATTTCGGTATAACCGGATATCTGGACGACGAGATGATGCGCCAGATCGCCAACCTCTTTCTGGGATACGCCGAACACGACTACGATATGGTTATGGATGCCCTGGCGGACGCGGGGCTGATAGACGAAAGTATGGACCTCAAGTCGTTCCGGACCGACCTGAAGGACATGAGCGAATCCTTTTATGGACGCTCCCTTCAGCACATCTCGGCAAAGGACGTCTATGACCAGTTGATGGACCTCGTTTTGAAATACCATCTCAGGCTGCCGAGAAACCTGCTGCTGCTTCTGAAAACATTTATCCAGACCGAGGCGCTGGGAAAGATACTCGGCAGCGACGCAAGCATCCTCGAGGTGACCAAACCTTATGCCAAGAAACTGCTTCAGCGCGGCTTAAACACCCAAAGCATGATGAGAAACCTCGACCGGGAGGGCCGAAAGCTAAGCGGCTACACAAGGAGCATCCCCAAATATCTGAACGACATCCTGAGGGAGACCGCGGCGGGCAGGCAGCGGATCGAAGTGCGCCACACCGGCTTCGATAAAGCCCGGTCCCAGGTCGAAAAAGGCGCAAACCGCCTGACGGTCGGCATAATAATCGCGGCTTCGATCATAGCCGGCGCGATGATTCTAAATTCGGGCCAGAAGGTCATGGAGTTCACTTTCAACCTTCTCGGCGCCCAGACCGTCTCGCTGACGGCAATCCTGGGAGTAAGCGGCTACGCGGTTGCAACCCTTCTCGGAATCTGGCTGATCGTCTCGATCCTGAGGTCAGGCAGGCTTTGAATCTTTGCAAAACCTGTCACCGCAGAGTACGCTGAGCACGCAGAGAAAAACTTCGCGAAGCGTCTATAGCAGGATTTACGGGATTGACAGGAAATAGCCAAAAAACTCCCACTCATCATAGCCGGTGGGCTAAGCGCGCGCAGCCCACCAAGTCCTTTCGAAGCTGTTATTCATGTCTCATCGTGACTTCTCTGCGCCTCCGCGTCTCCGCGTGATTCTCTTTTGCTTTTTCTGCTCCCCGCTTCCTGCTCCCCGCTTCCTGCTGTTACCGCTTGCTTTCGGAGCGGTTTTTTGTTAGAAATCAGGCTTGGTTTGCGCCCATAGCTCAGCTGGATAGAGTGCCGGACTACGAATCCGTAGGTCGGGTGTTCGAATCACCCTGGGCGCGTCAGTAAAATCAAGGGCTTACAGAGATTGTTCTGTAGGCCCTTTTGTTTAGTGTGCATATAGTGTGCACGCCTGCCCGGTGAAGCCTGTTTCTGGCGGTGAAG
>JBKQLC010000196.1:0-21515 GCA_052147195.1 Syntrophobacteraceae bacterium | reverse complement strand
CTTGGTCTTTTCGCCGCACCCCCCGGTCATCTGCGGTGGAGGAGGGTGCAAACAGCAGCCCCATGCATATTGACGCCATAACCAGGATACTCGGCAACCTTCCGGCCATGGTTCCCCCTCCTCGCGTACTGGTTTCCGTGCATGGAATTATGAGAATATTCCTTAGTTTAATTGGTAAGATACAATCGGACAGAGACCTCTTAAACAATTCAGTGTTCCACAGCCTGAAAAAGGAAACTGCAGTTTAGATTTCGCTACCACTGATGAGTCAGGTTCGGCTCCCCCCATCCTTTGCTTACTACAAAATCCACAAAGCTGCGAACGTCTTTGCCTGCAGTAGCTGCGGTATAGAGATAGTAAGGACGTCTGAGCGGATAAGTTCCATTCCCGATCGTGGCCCTCGATGCGCTAACCGGCGGCGAATGACCGTCTTTGCTGATCTTCAGGAGCTTAATCCTGGACTCAGGGCCGGGAAATGGGTCTCGCATTCTGGCGTAACCTATGGAGCCTGCTGTTTCTCCAACCTTTTTAACTATCACCGGGAAGTCCGGCAGTGTAATGGCGCTCTTGGCAATGGAAACTCCACCTAGGATGTCGTTCTCCACAAACAATAACGTGCCCGGATGCTTCTCGCCCGATTTGAAAACTGTAATGGCTTGATTTTTCCCGTTAATATCCTTCCAGTTGACGATCTCACCAGTGAAAATCTTCCTTATCTGGTCTATCGAGAGTTCATTTACCGGGTTCTGCTTATCGGTTATAATGACTATCCCGCCGTATCCCACCAAATGTTCGTCGAGTTCAAGCCCCTTGACCTTTGCCTCCTCGCTTTCCTGAGCGGTGATCTTGCGTGAGGCCATCGCAACATCGGCCTCACCTGCAATAAGCGCTTTCACCCCTTCATCGACCAGTGAACTGGCGGCTACCGCTATATCAACCTGAGGATGATCTTTCATGTAGAGCAGTGCAAGACTGCGAACTCGGCCCCACATGGAATCGGCGCCTTTCACCTTAATGGGGACCTTTGTCTGGGCGGCTGAAGGCAGCCCGCCTGCAATGGAAAATGCTGCCACAATCATTGCGATTATCAGGATCTTCTTCACTTGCTCTCCTTTTGCTTCAAGCTGCCCTTCAAAGTAAATCAACAGTTCAATACAAACTTTTTTCCTTCTTCCCTGAATCGGGGCTCCGGGGAACATCCAGGGACTTTCCTGCCCTTCCGTTGCTCTTAATCCGGAATAATCTCCGTCAAGTTGGTAGCGATGCATGCCGAACCGCACTTCAGTGTTGGGCGCAAAGCCTCTTGGAACACCAGGAAGGCCCCTTCAATTATCTTATATCCCAATCATGATTGCAAGTGATACGCCAGTGGGCCTGTCCTAGCGCTTGCCGGACCTACCACTGTTTCCGGCAGTTTATGGCTCTTCAGCTCAATGAAATCTTCCATGACATTCGGTGCAGGTCTTTCATGCTCATTAAATAATTGTATTTATTCATATCCATTTTGAATCATTACTAAATAGGATCATTATGTACAAGTATTTTACCTAACTCCTGCCTGCTAAAATCCCCCTTTACATGTGGCATGTTTGTTCCCAGAATATTTACACTGAAACGCCAAACCCGCTGAGAAGCGGAGACGGAAAGCTGCGGGTCTGAAAAGATAGCCGGGTTGCCAGTAAATTGTAACCACACGGTTTTTTCTGTTCACCTCAACAATGGGGGGCAGGATGTCGGACCCGGCCAGATCAGTATCAAGCCATAGAGCGGTTGAGATCTATTCGATCGCGTTGGATTTTGCGCATAGATCGCCAAGACCCTTGGTTCACCAGAGCAGTGTTGTTGACACGGTTCGGATATCGAAGGAATCTCTGGACAAAGCAGAACAATCGAAGACAAGAGAACAAATCTCCCATGGTCTTCGCTGCGCCCCTGGAGGTGAACCTGATCAGACGCTGGAGCAGGTCAGAAGAGTTTTGCTTGCTGCAATAAAAAAATACCACCCGGACCGGTGTCCGAATATGTCCGATGAAATGCGAGAAATGGCCACCAAAAAAACCGGGCGGATAATTGAAGCTTACAGATCTGTTCAAAAAATCCTCGCTTAAATCTTTCAAGTCTGATTCCGGATTCCCCTTGAAACAAATGTGAAATCCAAGTTGTCCATTCTCGCTTCCCACATGCCTGACACTTCACTGTTCCGGGTGGATTTCGAAATAACAATGGCTGGACCTCCGCTTTTACTGAATGATTCCTTTCCGTTGCCGATCCGGGGTTTCGATCAGTTAGCCCAAGAGTACATCCCGCAAAACAATATATTTATGGGAAAAACAATCAAACTGAGATTTGAGCCCTTCCCTGGGGCAATGAACCCCCTAAAGTTTCGACGTATAAATACCGAATGAAAGAAAGGCGCGGGGCGATGAGAAGATTCATTCAATTTGCGATTGATCAAGGAAGACAAATCTTTTATCTATCCACTGGGAGACCCATGAGACGATTCAGGAAATGCAGTCTCGTACTGGCTATGGCGGCCTCGCTGCTGCAGTGGTCCGTCATTCCGTCGGCATTCGCGGGGACGTTGGCTGCGGACAAGCCATCAAGGCAACAATATATCCCGTCTCCGTCTGTAACGGCCCAGCCGGACGTCGGGCCAGACATCCGGCGATACTTCAACGATCCTGCCAGGGGCCCCCAACTGTCGAAGAGTGCGATCACGCAGTTGCTTCGGCAAAAAATCAAATACGTTTTCATTATTTTCAATGAGAACAACTCGTTCGATCACGAGTACGGTACGTTTCCGGGTGTCAACGGCATCTATTCGGACGGCCTGAGACCCCGTTCTCCCGGCAATACCCCGGGCTTCACGCAGACTTACTATGACGGCACCACCAATACGAACGTTACGGTCCAGCCGTTCCGGGTCGGTCCGGAGTATAATTCGAGCGCCATGGACGGCGCACAGCATGACCACCAGGCGGTCGCACAAAAGATCGACGTCGATCCAGCGACAGGCGTGCCGCGGATGGACCAGTTCGCCTATGTAGAGTACAACACCTACGCATCGTCTTCTTCAGCTTCCACCACAGCTAACGAAATCGAGGGAACGCAGTTCGCACAAGTGGTCATGTCTCACATCGATTGCGACACCATTCCGTTTTTCTGGCAGTGGGCCCGCCGCTTCACGATTTTCGACAACATCTTCGCCACTGAAGACACTGGCTCCACGCCGAATGCGATTGCGATGATCGCTGGACAGTCGGGCGAAACGCAATGGGTCAAGCACGGCACGACCGGTCAGACATACACCGATGTTAACGGCTACAGCGGCACGACGGTTGGACCGCCGATTGTCGTTGACAACGAGCCCTTCTACGGCTCGCTGTTAGACTCAACGACGGTCGACAAGATGCCCATGAGTCCGACCGACACTGCGACTACGACCAAAAATGAGCCCGCCGCCACCGCCGGCAATATTGCCTCCAACCTGACATTCGCCACACTGCCGCTAACTTTTCAGGGCAGAAATATCACCGGCGTCATGGATCAGAACCTGAACCCGGCTTTCGACCTTCCGGACATCCAGCAGGATATCCCTTACATCCAGCATCGTAAGACCAAGCCCGTCAACTGGGGCTGGTACCAGGAGGGCTACGACCTCGAGGCGAGCGACACGACCGGGACGGCCTCGCATAAATTCTATGTCACCCATCACAACGGGGCACAGTATTTCGGCTATCTTGCCAACACGCCGCCGCTGCGGCCGAACTTCCACGGCCTCACCGATTTCTTCACCGACACGACGAACAAATCCCTGCCTCAAGGCGGTGTGTTTTACATCCGCGGTGGCTACGGGAACCAAATGGGGCTGTTGCCGCCGATCAATAACCCCTATACACCGCCGGCTGAAATCGCAGCGATCCAGTCGAATAAGGCCGGCGACGACGACCACCCGGATTACTCCGACCGGCAGATCACCGAAGCCATGGCGGCCCGCGTGATCAACGCGATCGCGTCGAATCGGAAGATTTGGAGACAGTGTGCGATCATTATCGCATACGACGAGTCGGACGGCCTTTACGACCACGTCCCGCCACGTATCCGCGCCTACGGTCCCGACCATCTCCCGCTTTCCAGGGGAATTCGCGTGCCGCTGATCCTCATCTCGCCCTATGCGCGGACGCACGCCGTCTCTCACGTAGAGGGCGATCATAACGCCGTGATCGAGACGATCAACGCGATCTTCGGACTGCCGGCCCTCGCCAGCCTCCCCGACGAGGCCCAGGCGCTCGCGATGGGCAACTCTCCGGCATTCAACCAGTTCGGCCCCCCGGGATTCCAGCAGAAGTGCCTAGGTCCCCGCGACATAAACTCGAAGATATCTGATAGCCTCCTGTCCGGCTTCGACCCGAGACGCCTGATGGGCATGTCTCCGCCGCTTCCGGCCTCGCTTGCGATGATTCCGGACAACGTCGTGACATCGCTGCCCCATTACGGCGGCCAGGGTTGCATGGCGATCGGGATCACGCCGGAGGATATCCAGCAGGGAATCGTCGCCAATCCTCCCGCCGGCTTTAACCCGCTGCCGGCCACCTATCCGATATTACCAACTGAAGAATCACAATGATCGACGGGGGCGCTGCGCGGGCACCCCCGTCCGCTATTCGGGCCGCGCATAGTTCCACTATTTTATAACGTTCGCCCTTGGAGGATATATGCGTATCTTGTCAATCCTGCTGCCCCTGCTTCTTGTCTGCTGTTCGATTTCCGACGCCATGGCGGGCAGCGTCGCCGAACGCGTGAAAGCGCGAGGCTTCGTGCGCTGCGGAAGCGTCGAGCGGCCGGGTCTGGCTAGCGCCGACGGCCACGGCGGCTGGACAGGCCTCGAAGTCGACGTCTGCCGCGCGGTCGCCGCCGCGGTGCTCGGCTCCCCCGAACGCATTAAATATCATGAATACGACACGCCTAATGACTTCGACGCTGTGCGCAACCAGCAGGACGATATCTACTTTCTAACCGGTACCGAGATCGCAAAGCAGAAGCTGGCCGGCAAAGTGCTGCCCGGCCCCACCGTCTTTGTGGAATCTCAAGCGGTGATGGCGCCGGTTAATTCAGCCGCGCAACATCTCGACGATCTCGCCGGGAACAGTATCTGCTTCATGATCGGAAGTCCGGCCGAGCGGACCCTGAATGCGTATTTCGATACGATCCACAAGACATGGTTCCGTCGGGGCTTCACCGAGGACGGGGAAATGAACGATGCCTACAACGTGCAGAGCTGCCATGCCCTAGCCGGCGAGATCACGACCCTCGCTTCGGTCCGCCTCGACCCCGGTGTGAACAATCTGTCGAGCCGCATCCTTCCTGAGACTCTGGCGGTCTTCCCGGTGATGGCCGCCACGGGAACTGACGATGCTCAGTGGTCATCGATTGTCGCGTGGACCGTGCACACGCTGGTCAGCGCGGAGAGGCCTGAAACCAGGTGGTATGCGGGGGGTGCGGGGGCGATGCCCATCACTGCAGATGAACTCGGTCTTGACAAGGACTGGCAGCGCCGCGTTTTAACTGCCGTCGGCAACTACGGCGACATCTTCGAGCGCAATCTCGGCAAGGGTTCGGTACTCAAGATAGATCGCGGCCTCAATGCGAACAATATCGGCGGGGGACTTCTCCTGGGCCCTTTTATCGAGTGACGGCGACAGATGTCACCGTTTCTCACTATAATACATGAAGGCGCCCACAGCCCACGGTCCCCACACATAATGACATTATAATTGTAATTTCATGGCTACTTGCATTAATTTGTGGATATTATGTCTAGTGGTATCTTCAAGTCCAATGAATTGAATTCCAAGGCTTACCCTACCCATTTCATTTTGTACAGCCTTAATCTCACCACTTGTCGGGTCATTACCAATGGCACTGGTTAGAATCGCTATTCTATCTCCAACTTTTCCACTTTTTATGTAGGAACTGCTCGATTCATCATCAAGCACAAGTCTACATCCTTCAGAACAAATATCAATAATGGCCCCGTTTAATATCAATTCATTCACTTTACTGGATGCAGGGAAAAAGCAATCCAACCTTTTCTCTTTGCGCATGTTAACCATTTCAACGTACTCAGGGTAGGAAGTGAAACAAATCAATGCTGGGCTTGAAATAGTACTCAATATTGAACTAACAAATCCATATACACATCCGTTCATTACATATCGCTTAACAATGTCAACACCCTTTTGCAGTCGAGAGGTAATCCCTGGAATAGCAGGCATTTGAATGATTAAATACTCATCCAACTTCATTCCCACTAATGTGGCTTTCAATCTGGTGGTGTCATCGGGCAACTGAATAAGTAGATTTGCACCTAGTTCAATCGGGACAAACCTGATTCTCTGAATTGTCGTTTCGGATTGAGAATCATTATTCATAGCCGATCTCCTTCATTAACCGCTTGGCCCGAGAGAACTGCCTCGCATTTGGAATTGACCGCAGCAAACTCATTTGCATAATGGGAGATCACCCAGTTTGGCATTCTACCTCCCGGTTTCTGTTGGTTTGATCTAGATATTGTTATTAGCTGCGCGACATATACTCTCAATAAGGGCTTTGCAACTACTGGAATTCGGCATGTCGATGCATAATGCCTCAGACTTACTCGCAATCTCTGTGAGTGATTCTCTCATAACAAGGACTATTCCTTCAATGTCCTTGAACATTTTGAATAACTTATCTAATATAGAATTAAGTTTGTTTATAGTATCTTCTACCGTCTCTTCAGATTGTCTGGTAGCATGGAGTTGTATAAGTTCAATAATATTTGACCTGGTTGTTCTATATGTATTAATGAATAATTCATAATTGATGAATTTGCGGTATTCTATCAATCTGTCTATTTTGTGATGAATTTCATCGAGATTAAATGGCTTTTGTATATAGTCGAAGGCGCCTAATTTCATCGCAGCTATGGCGGTTTCAACGGTTGCAAGACCAGTTATCATTATAACCTCGGAGCCGAGGCACCGGGACCGTACGTACCTGAGAAGATCCATACCGCCTTCCGGGTTATTGTTGAGACCGGGCATGTTCTTATCGATCAAAATTACTTCATACTCATTCATCTCTAGCAGTCTTTGAGCAGTTTTTAAGCCTTCGGCTTCCTCAACAGTGTACCCTTGCTGCTCCAGAAAAGTTCCAAGCATTTTTCGGATGGCATCATCGTCATCCACGACCAGTATTCTCGCACTCATCTCTGTTCTCCATCAGGGTACTTGTAGTAATCACATGGCCAATACCTGAAATCATCTAAAAGTGGTCCGAACTTGCATTGCCAGTGCAAAAAACATGACATTGCATACTGTGAACGGTGGGTTCTACTAAATTACTGAAACACGGTCTCGGCCATTTTCCTTTGTTTTATAGAGCCCCCTGTCGGCGCGTTCGAACGTAGCACTGATGCTCTGATCCATCTTCTTAACGGTACTCACACCAATACTGATGGTCAAAGGGATCCTTTCTCCTCGAAATAGAAAACGGGTCTGCCGCACATGTTCACACATCTTTTGCGCAACCGTTTCAGCTCCCTCGGCTTCGGTTTCCGGAAGCACCATTATGAATTCATCACCTCCACACCGCGCCAGAAAGTCGGTCCCGCGCAAATTCACTTTTAGTCTTTTAGCCAATAGAGCCAGACATTTGTCACCGGCCCAGTGTCCGAAGACATCGTTTATACTTTTGAAATTGTCTATATCTACTATCAGCATGGAAAATGCTACCTCTGTAAGCTTGTATTCGGCCCATTTTTGACGAATGTACTTTTGGTAACCCCTGCGGTTGGCAATGCCTGTAACGGTATCGATAAGGCTTACCTGTTCCATTTGCTCTGCTCTCCGGTGAGCTTTTGAGATTTGTGTCCTCATAGATCTGAGCTGGAGTTTGAGTTCCTTGATCTGCTCCGCCAACTTCATTAACTGTTTTGCATCGGCTTGCAGCTTTTTTCGGGATTTTTCCTTGATGCCATCCAGTTTCGATACAATTAGGCTTTTGAGCTCATCCACGTTGAGGGTCGTCTGAAGAGATGCGGTGATTTCCTGCATATTGTTTTCGAGAGTTTCCGCAAAGGCCTCGTTGCCCCGATGCACCTCGCTTGCATTGGAATAGGCCGCTGTAACGAAGTTTTCGATTTCGACCAGGTTTCTGGTTACCTCCGAGATCAAAGCAACGAGGTCTTTTTGTCGAAAACTGACTTTACCGCTTACTTCCGTTATGAAGTCGAGGATCTGGCCATTTAATTGAAGGACTTCGGCAATATGCATTTCCTTTCTCACCAGGATGGAAAGCTCTTCAGGGCGAGGGCCGGTTGCCTCGCTGAATGCGTCCCTGAACACCCTAAGGATCTCGAGTTGAAACTTTTGCAGTCTCCTGGCATAATGATCTATATCTACCGGATCGCCCTGAAAACCAGCCGACCGGGCTGTCGCATGCAGCGTATCAAGGTAGGAGCCATGATTAATTAGAGACCTGCTGAGCATAGAAGGAGTTACAGGCTCCCTTTTATTCGATCTCAGCTCGTGCAAAGCGTCGATGATAGTCTCGCACAGCCTTTCGGTTCTCCCGGTAAGCGAATCCGAATCATGTTCAGAATTCATTGGCTGGTTCCAATCCCGCTTGGTAGAGTTTGTAAAATCCCCGAAAACTTACTCAGTGCCGGTCCAGCACCTGCCGGACCAGGCGTCCCTGCTTATTATGAAGTCTTCAGAATTCGCGGGTGCCTATCCCGCGCCATCTCGTGGCTATCGTAGAAGGTTCTGCTAAGTCCGCATCTTTTTTTCCACTAAATTGAAAAAGCTTTGTACACAGTCGGGGCAGAGCTGAGATCCCTTTACCTCTTCGATTATCGTCATGGCCTTCTCATGAGAAAAACCCTTGCGATATGGACGATCGCTTGTAAGAGCGTCATAAGTGTCTGCCACTGCAATCATTCGAGCCAGGAGGTGAATGCGATCACCCTTCAGGCCTTCTGGGTAGCCCTTTCCGTCAATTCTTTCATGGTGGCCTGCAATTGCTGGTATGATATCTGCCAAGCTTGGAATGGGTGAAAGGATTTCGGCGCCGATGCTCGGATGCCGCTTCAGGATTTCCCATTCCTCGTTGCTTGGCGGGGCAGGTTTTAGCAAAATGTCGTCACGAATACCTATCTTGCCAAGGTCATGCAGTTTGCCGGCGATCCTTGCCTTCTCGACCTGTTCAGCATCAAATGCCATCTCTTGGGCCATATCCACGAGAAATGCAGCTACAGACTCCGAATGCCCCCGCGTATACTGGTCACGGGCTTCAAGTGCCAGAACCAGGCTGGTTATGCTTCCGATGATTATTTGACGTTCGGCTTCGAGGCGCTCTTTTTCTCTTGATATGCGGTGGAAATGTTCGGAGAGAAATTGTTCGGCGGTTACCACCAGTTGGTCGAGGTTGAAAGGTTTGACCAGGTAAGCCGACGCTCCGTATTGGAGAAGTCTCCGCATCGTGGAGCGATCCCCGTTCGAACTCATGATGATAAATGGTATCCGGCTAAGCTCAGGGTTTGCGTGAACAATTTTGCAGAGGCCTACCCCATCCAGTTCAGGCATGTTTAAGTCGCTCAGAATTAAGTCCGGACGGTGGTTGTCCAGGAGCTTAAGTGCTTTTGCACCGTTTTCGGCAGATACCACGTAAAATCCTGCAGCCAAGAGTGATTTCTCGACCAAATGGCGGGTAGCAACAGAATCATCCACGACCAGAATCGTTCGTCTCCTCAGCAGCACATTCCTGCCCAGCAACTCCCGGACTCGCTCGCGCAGCTCCGTTTTCGCATTAGATTTCGGAATAAACGCGGCAACACCCAATTTGAAGCCGCGCTCAACATTTTCTTCCTGATCTTTAGAACTTAAAATGACGATGGGAATTGATTTTTTGGCATCGTGGTTCTTGAGCTTTTCGCAAAACGAGAACCCATCCATTCGCGGCATCTCAATATCTGTGATCACCAGATCAAAATCTTCACATATTGCAGTCTCGAAACCATTCTGTCCATCAAAGGCCTCGGTCACCCTTGCGCCCATCTGTTCCAGCTCCCTCCGGAGCACAGTCCTGACCGTCGAACTGTCATCTATAACCAGAATTCTCGGGGAGGACTTCAGGAAATGTTCCCTTTCATCTTCAGAGGAATGCTTATCATAATATACTAATTCTCCCATTTCTGCCGCCCTTGCTTCCTGATTTGAGAAGCCTGCTATGTCAACTGTATGTCTCTATCATACATTTTTTAACGCATTCAACCTTACATACCTATCGACCCAAGATCGCTAAAACATGAAATTTTTTTCTTAGGATCTCCAGTACCTATGCCTTCGGCTGAGTGTGGCATTTCAATCCCTAATGATTTCTGCCCGAATAATGCACGCGATGTATCGCGTTAGGCGCCAAAACGCGGTTTTGAGTTCGGTTGGCCCAGAATTCGCGGGGAGCTGTACGCAATAGGCTGCTATCCCCATTTTCCATTGCTGCGGCGCTTATTTATCAACTCAGCATTGCCCGAATTTTGGAGGCTTCGCCCAAAAGACTGTTACCGAAAAAGCGCTTAAATTCTCTGCTGAACAGTCAGGCGTTCCCATAACCTGTCGTTCCTGCGGCGAAGACCGGTTCAGCATGGCCGGGCAAACATAGATCTTGTATCTTGAGAATAAGGAGGTGACCATATGCTGAAGACTGCAGCCGTACGTCACCGTTTCGTCTCCGATATGGCAAGCATTAAGGAAGGGGCAATTGCCCATAAACCATGATAAGATGCCGTGGAGACCGAATTTCTGTTTCTCTGCGGCATGTTCCATTTATATCAAATTGCAAGAAGGAGAATAATCCATGAACAAACCTCTTTCAGGTAAGACGGCGATCGTAACAGGTTCGAGCTCCGGTATAGGATACGCCACGGCTTCTACACTGGCTCAGGCAGGTGCCGCAGTGGTGCTCCATGCCCGGCGCAAAGACCGGCTGGATAAACTTGCGTCGGAAATTGCCGCCCAAGGTGGCAAAGTCCTGGCTGTGGCGGGTGACGCAAGCATTCAGACTGACATTGATTTACTGTTTGATCGAGCTTTGGGCTGGGATGAAGGCGAGTGTAAAGTCGACATTGTCGTCGTCAACGCCGGTCGCGGATTGGCGGGCGGCATCCTCGACAGCGATGAATCCCAGTGGCAGGAGATTTACCAAATCAACGTGCTTGGCGCTGCCCACCTGATGCGCCGGGCCGGGCAATACATGGTCCAGCGAAAAACCGGAGACATTGTGGCCATCGGTTCGGTGGTGGGACGAAATATCTCCCCTTTCAGCGACTTCTACGGTTCGAGCAAATTTGCCATCGGCGCCATCGCTGAGGGTCTGCGCCGCGAGGTCTGCTCTTACGGAGTTCGCGTTTCCTTAGTTATGCCAGGCATCGTGCTCAGTGGATTCCAGAATGTGGCCGGTTACGACGAGGAAAACTTCGGCAAAGGGATTGCCCAATTCGGCAAACTGCTCGAACCACGGGCCATTGCCGACGGTATTCACTGGCTGCTCACGCTGCCGCCTCATGTCAATGTTAATGAAATCATGATCCGCCCCACAGGTCAGAGTTACCCGTGATGCGGCAAATCGAGGCCGATATCAGCGAGCACTTTCGGAAGAATTACACCATTTCTATTGACAACTTTTCAGTCCATGCAGATCATTTCCCGCATCGCGAGATGGTCTGTTGCCGGTAGGAGCCATGGCGAGTCTCAATCGAGTTTATTTGGGCCTGGGCAGCAACTTGAGAGGCCGCCAGAGCAACCTCCTTCAGGCGCTGCAGTACATACAGACGCGAGTATCAATAAAGAGAGTATCCTCTTTCTATGAAACCGAGCCGGTGGGATATGCCGACCAGCCCAAGTTCCTGAATGCCGTCTGCTATGCGGAAACGGAACTCTCCCCCGGCGACATGCTGAAGTTCATCAAGTGGATCGAAAAGAAAATGGGCAGGGTTGAATCTTTTCGCAATGCTCCCCGCCTAATAGACATTGATATCCTTTTCTACAACGACATTGCTGTCGCTTCAGATGAGCTTCAGATCCCCCACCCCCGTTTGCACGAAAGGGCCTTCGTCCTCGTCCCTCTGGTGGAAATCGCTGCGGACATGGTCCATCCGATACTTAAAATAACCGTGGAAGAAATGCTGCGCGGAGTCGAACCGGCTGGAGTCCGCAGGGTCGAACGGAGCCTCAGGCTGTGACTCGAACATGACGCTCAGGTTTCGTGGAAATCAAAAAGATTGTCCCCGGCATTTGCGATTCGCTCGATGCTTACCCAGGAACACCAGGCTACTCGACGACAACTGGATTGGCGGTTGGATTGAATGGGTTCGTCCTCACCGCGAGCGAATACATGTAAGGATAATGCTTTCTCAGATGGAGCATGTAGGACAGCCACTCCCGAACCAGAAGGCCGAAAGCCCGCTGGATGTCTTCCACCAGGTGGTTGAGGTCGGAACGGGGCAGATTTTGCATGGTTTTTCGCGCTTCAAGCTCTTCGGTCAGGTGGCAGACGGCCCAGAGCAGGTCGGTAAATGCATCATGTTCAAGAAGATTGGAGTTCTGCAAAAGGCCCAGCGAGAAATCGCGCTTTTTGAGAAGAAATTCTTTCATGTCTTGTAACTGGACGTTGTCCGGGTCGAACTTGCACTGATAGCCCTTAATGAATTCCGAGGCAGCCTCATATTGGGTCCTTCGCCAATCCTGCGCGACAGCAAGAGGTTCCGCCAGTGATGAGAAATCAGCGCACGTGGCCCCCATCATTCTTAACAGCCTGTTGCCCATCTCCCCGAAAAACGCTCCTATGACCATGTTGAGTTTTCTCAATAATGTCTGTTTTTCTCTTTCGCTCAGCAGCCGCTCAATCAGAACGGTCACCAGCAGCACCTGGACAGGGACGAAAACCACATCCAGAGCGAGATAGAAAAAAAGGGTGTGCGTCTCTCCGAACAAAAGTACATGGAACAACGCCAGGGCCATGCTGGTCCCCGTGAGGAGGAGAACAACCTTCATTTTCCAGGATAACCGGACCATATGCCTCCGCTTATATTTTTTGTTTATCTATGACGCAGTGACCAGTCTGTGGTCTGCTTGCTCTAAGGCAACTTCTGAAGTCTCAAAGAAAAGGGACCGTGGCTTCGGACCGAAGTCCTTTTGTACGGTTCCTTTACATTGGAAGTGAACTCAACATACTTATAGCCCAAAGTCGGAAATCCAACTTGCAACCCATTCTCCATCCCTGCAAACCATGCATCGCAGGGCGTCGCATACTTCAGACCCCTCTGAATGCTCTTTACCTTCAAAGGCACACTTGCTTTTCTCCATATCACGCCCCCCAAACGGCTCACAATTTGTTCATGGAATTCCCCTCACTACGTTCGTACCATAAGCACGATTTCGCTTTTATGCCACTTCGATGAGTTTGAGCGGGACTTCGAATAACGGAGAACTCAAAGGAGGCACGAAGAAGGCGCGCAGCGGAGTGAAGAGCTGAAGCGGAGCGCAGTGAAGGGCACGAAGCCTGCCCCGGCAAAGGCCGGGGAAAAGCCTTTTAAACTGGGATGCCATTCGCATTCTACACCCCGCGGCGCTCCCTCGCTGTAACAGTTAAGTCTTATTGCTCTTCGTGATGATAAAAAACCTGTAATATGAGCAGACAGCCCGCATTATGCGTAACTGTCTGCTCATATATCAAAGCCATTAAACATAGCCTGCAATTGGCAACACTAGACTCTACCTATTTCCATTTTGCCGTGATCTTTGTCTTTGCCGTGATCTTTGTCGTGATCGTTGCCGTTTTTGTACTCGTTCCTCCGGGACCTGTCACTGTCAACTGCGCAGTGAATGAACCGGTCTTCGTATAAGTATGTTTAGGATTTTGTGATGTACTTCTTGTACCATCACCGAAATTCCACGAATAGGAAGTAATTGTTCCCGTCGACGCGCTTGTAAACTGAACTGCCAAAGGCGCTTTCCCCGAGGTTGGCTTTGCTGTTAAATTGGCGACGGGGGCGGCGGGGGTTGCCGTGATAGTTGCCGTTTTTGTGCTCGTTCCCCCTGGTCCTGACGCTGACAATGTTGCCGTATAAGTACCAGCGGTTGAGTAGCTATGTGACGGATTCTGTGACGTACTGGTTGCTCCGTCACCGAAAGTCCATGAATAGGAAGAAATCGTTCCTGTCGACGTGCTTGTAAACTGAACCGCCAAAGGCGCTTTTCCCGAGGTTGGCGTTGCAGTTAAACTGGCCACAGGAGCTGCAGGATGTGCCGTGATAGTCGCCGTTTTTGTACTCGTTCCCACGGGTCCTGTCACCGACAGCCTTGCTGTATAAGTACCAGCGGTTGTGTAAGCATGTGACGGATTCTGTGACGTACTGGTTCCTCCGTCGCCGAAAGTCCACGAATATGAAGAAATCGTTCCAGTCGATGTGCTGGTGAATTGAACCGGCAAAGGTATGTCCCCAGAGGTTGGAGACGCTGTCATATTCGCAACAGGAGGTGCAGCGTTCACCTTGATCGTAGTTGTCTTCGCATTAGTTCCCCCCGGTCCGGTTACTGTAAACGTGGCAGTATAAGTGCCGGCGGTTGTATAAGTATGTGACGGATTCGGTGATGTGCTGGTTCCTCCATCTCCAAAGTTCCATGAATACGACGAAATAGTTCCTGTAGATGTGCTTACAAATTGAACTGGTAAAGGTGCATTTCCCGAGCCTGGTGTTGCTGTCATGTTAGCGACAGGAGCTTGCAGTGCATTGGCGGTAATAAAACCAGTTTTCGTTGTTGTTAGCGGCCCTGATGGATTTGCTGCTGTCAACGTTACCGAATAAGTCCCAGCCTTTGCATAAGTATGCGAAGGAGCTGCTGCTGTACTGGTTCCTCCGTCGCCGAAGCTCCATAAAAAGGAAGTCGCCCCTGGTGATTCATTATAGAATTGTACTTGAAGTGGCGCAACTCCACTGGTTGGTGTTGCTGTAAAATTTACGCCATATATTGTAATAACATCGGTATACGTTGTAGTATCCATACCTAATGCATTACCTGCTTCAAGGTTAACTGTGTATATACCTGGTGTTGTATATACATGAGTAGGATTTTGCAGTGTGCTCGTTCCATTATCACCGAAATTATACGCCCACGATATCACAGGAGTTTTAGAGATTGAAGTATCGTGAAATGCTACTGTAAAAGGAGGTGCTCCTGCAGTTGTTATGCCCGAACCGGTATTGGGTGATTGAATATAAAAATCTGCCAGGGGAAGGGGTGCGTCCGCCGTAGTTGAAGCCGTGTATGCCAGCGCTTCATATGCGAATTGAACAGGACATTGGTTTGATACTTGAGAGTATGCGATTCTAAAGAACCCATTTTCACCCCAGCCCGCACCCCAACTATTTTTCACGATGAAGCATTGATTGGTGTCATCCCATCCAACGAGTTCTATTGCGTGATAACCGGCCAACGCTCCAGATGTATATGAGTAGACGCCTGAACTGTAGGAGAAAAAGTCATCGTAAACTGCCATAGTAACAACAAGAGGCCCTTGATTATAAAGTGCGGTTTTAAGTGCGGTCTCTGATTGCGCTACAGACGACCACCCTGTTATTTTATAGGTTTGAGTTGGGGGTTTTGATGGTTTATCCAAGTAGCCAACCCAATCAGCGCATGCATTACTTGGCGATCCATCGGTCCCAGTGTATGGATAGCACGTTTCAAGTGATACGCCTGTCGATTGAAGAAAATTGGCTGCATCGCCGGGATAACCTCCATTACAGCCATTGCCGCTTGGGGGAGGGTATACGAAAGTTACCATGATTTGCTCAGAGAGATCTTTATTGAGTCCACCCATTTTATTGTCTATAAGTATTTTTGATTCCAGTACTCCAACTGATGAGAATATCCAGCAAGATCCACAATCGCCTTGGTCCTTCACCGGCGTAACATAGCTTACGTTATTGGGGTTAGTGTGGTTGCTCCAATCGAATGTCGTTGGTAGTGGCCCTGATGCCGTAGGTTCTTGAGACACATCGACGTGGAATATGTTGTATGTTTCACGGAGAGCGCCAAGACCCTTCCTTTCAGGATAGTCTTTAGCAACCCAATTCTTACCTTGAGCTTGAATAATACTGTTAAGTGTGTCTGCGCCGACGTTTTCCCCAGAAGCAATTCCAGACCCACATAGCACAAGAAATATACTACTGAGAAGAACGAATGGAATGATAAACAAGTGCTTTGAATGTTTAGCGTAATTTGCCATTCTATTGTCCTTTTTCGAGGTTAAAGTCTACGAATATTCATTTTATCTTTTTAGTCTTCAGCAAAAAAAAACCGCTTCCTGTTAAGGACAGCGGGTTTGCTTGTAGTATGAATACGTAGACTTTCCCTAGCAACCCCGCTGTCTTATCGATTACTTAATCGACGTAGACCGGAAGCTTTGCGTCCTACCTTTTCAGATAGTTTGCCCTTCAGGCTGGCTGAAGCACCTTTTCCAAAGAACCTGTTACAGTGTTGGTCGCTACACTAAAATCCGACTTCTGAGAAGTCAAGACAATTATACCCGCTCACCGCAGCATCTCATGTCCCACTGGGACACCCTGAAACCATGCAAAGGCGTGTAGGGTGAGCTAAGCGTAGCGAAGCCCACCGAAACTTTTCGTAGCAGAGGCCCCCTCGCGGAGCGTCGGGATACCAAAATTCAGCAAGGCCAATTACCAGTGAGCAAAAACCTCCCACTTCCCTCCAGTGATCGGTATCAATATTTATCTCGGCAAGAGGCGAACCAAACATTAATTAAAAATGCACTCTTTGGGAGGACCCGTCCATGCTTACTTTTGCGAATTATCCCGTGCCATCTCTCCTGAATGCTTTTACCCTTTCAATGATTTTGGGTATGAAGAACGAAAAGACAAAAAGACCAAGCGAGAAGAATACCTTCCAGCTAACCAAGCCTCTCCATTCGCCGCTCGCCCAGACGTCTCTTACCGTCCCGACAAAAAAAGTGAAAATGAAGGTGCCGACGATTATACCCAGGGCCGTCCCGCAAAGATAATCCCCGAAACGAACCCGGGTCAGTCCCATGCCGAAGTTCATGGGGGTAAACGGGAAGTAGACAAGGCGCAGGTAAAGGACCGTGGCGAAACCGTTTCGCTCGATGGCCTCATCGTATTTCCTTAGCCTGTCGCCAATGAGCGACGCGGCAAAGTCGCGCCCCAGGTAGCGCCCGATAAAAAATGCCAGGCTCGATCCGATCATGGCCCCCACCCAGACGTAAATAAAGCCGAAATAGGGTCCGAAGATGGCCGCCCCCAGGGTCGTGAGCAGGGTCCCCGGCACAAACAGGCATACCCCTACTGCGTACACAATCATGTATACCAGCGGGGCCAGCAATCCCGCATTCTCCAGAAAGTGGCCTAATCTTTCGGCGGTAAGGAATTCTTTCACCGGCGTAAAGCGAACGATGACCAAGGCCGTGATTACGAAAAGAACCAACGCTGCTGCCTTTACAGTTCTTAGTTTTGAGTTTTGAGTTTTTAGTTTCAAATAGACTCCTAAGAGTTTTTAGTTTCAAGTTTCAAGTTTCAAAATCTAAAAACTAAAAACTCTTTTCAACTAAAAGCTCTTTTCCAGGCAAGCCACCGTCGTAGAATTGACTTTGTAAATGGCGTCAGTCGAGTGCGGTTGTACTCATCGGCAACCTGCCGGATGGCCTCAGCCTGTGTCGGATAAGGGTGGATCACGTTGGCTATAGTCTTGAGGCCAAGTCCTCCCACCATGGCAAGACTGATTTCACTGATCATATCACCTGCATGACGGGCCACAATGGTGGCCCCGAGGATCTTGTCGGTGCCCCGTTTCACGTGCACCTTCACAAACCCCCATTCCTCCGCGTCGATAATGGCCCGATCGACTTGATTCAGGGGTCTGATGAAAGTATCCAAAGCAATTCCTTTCTCCTGAGCGTCTCTTTCATACATCCCGACGTGAGCGATTTCCGGGTCGGTGTAGGTGCACCAGGGAATGTGGAGTGTGCTCAGTTTCTTTCTCCCCATAAAGAGTGCATTCTGAATCACAATGCGAGCGGTGGCGTCGGCCATGTGAGTGAATTTATACTGAAGGCAGATGTCTCCGGCAGCATAGATCCGAGGGTTCGTTGTTTGGAGATAATCATTAACTTTGACCCCGTCTTTCCTGTCGTATTCAACCCCTGCAGCCTCAAGATTGAGCCCCTCGACATTGGGGGCCCGCCCAAGGCCAAGGAGAATTTCATCCACAATCAAACTCTCTAATTGACCGTCTCGCTCGTAGCTGATCAGCTTTCCCTGCTGGGTGGGAGTTACTTTTGTGGGGCGGGTGTTAAGGATGAGTTCAATGCCCTCCCTGAGAAAAGCCCTCTGGAGTATTTCCGCTGCGTCTGCATCTTCGCGGTTTAAGAGATGGTCAGGCCCCTGAAAAATGAAGACTTGCGATCCCAGCCGCTGGAATGCCTGGGCCAGTTCGGATCCAAGCGGGCCTCCGCCGATGACTGCAAGGCGTTCGGGCCGCTGCGTCAGAGAAAAAACCGTTTCATTAGTGAGGTACCCAGCCTCTCTCAGGCCTTCGATCGGCAGTTCTACCGCTCGTGCCCCTGTGGCGATTGCAGCCTTGGTGAAGTGAAGAGCTTTGTCTCCCACAACGACAGAATCCGGTCCGGTGAACTGAGCCTCCCCCAGAAACACGTCTACCCCAAGCCCATGGAAACGCTCGACCGAATCGTGGTGGCTGATTGCCGACCGCAATCGTCTCATGCGCTCCATAACGGCAGGGAAATTAACTTCAACCATATCGGCCGGGTGGACGCCAAATCCGGCGGCGGCACGGATATCCGCAGCGGCGCGTGAGGAGCGGATGATGCATTTGGACGGAACACATCCTACATTAAGGCAATCGCCGCCGAGGAGGTGTTTTTCTACGAGAGCGACCCTGGCTCCGAGCCCGGCTGCGCCTGCCGCCGTTACCAGACCCGCCGTGCCGGCTCCAATGACTACGAGATCATAGCGGTCGCATGGTTCCGGGTTTCTCCATTCAGGTGGATGCAGGTTGGCAACAAGGACGCTGTTGTATTGATCCATTGGCAGAACTTGTGGAACGGTATCGGTTTTCATCGAACTCTCCATGGCTGTGAACCGACGGCTGCAAGGCAGCACTGAAATCAGGTTATACTGATCTTGATCTCATGGATGCCCCTGGCCCCGTCCGGATAGGAGCAGGCCGGCAAGCCGCCTGATTCCCGGATGTTCCGCTTTTTATCTGTCGCCCGAACTCGGGGCCCGAGGTGTTCGGTTGAGCGGATTCATGCTTCATAGATGCCCTCATCGGCTTTCTGCGAGAATCTGCGAAATCTGCGGATAGAAAATTGGCTTCATACTTCCTCTCCGTGGATTGCACGACCCCTGATTTTATGAAAACATTCTCTCTCAAATCAGCCGCCAGTAACCACACGGAAAAACCTACTTTGTGATGTTAAGAAGCCCTCGGACGATGAACCGGCTGATCATGGGCGCTTCGCCTTCAACTCCCTAAATAAGTTAATCCCCGATGTACATCCGGGATAGTGCAGGGGTTAACGGTTCTTGAAAATGATAACCTCCCCGTTTATCAGGTGCCTTTCACAAATGCGTGCAAATCTCAGCCATATGGAAATCCAAATTGCAAACCTCATCCAAGCTCGAAAGGATAGCAAGGAAATAGCCGATATACTTGGAGTTTCGGTAAGCACCCTCAGAGCCCGCCGGTTTCATCTGCGCAAGAAACTCGGATTGAAAAGAGAGAAGGTCACTCTAAAATCCACCTTAAATCAATCGCCTTTTGGTGATTTAGCATCACCAATTGTTCACCTTTTTTTCAGCTTCACGTCCCCTTCAAACAATGACGATTTAAACGCAAACAGGCTCGTATCAAAATCACTCATAAGAACTGGCTCTGGGGTATTTCCTGGCGGCAATAATTGAGTTGTACGGTCTCTTGCACGCGACTAACCCTTTAGGCCAAATGGAGGCAAAAGGGTGACGCGCAAGTAAATGTAATGAGCCTGGCGGTGCAATATTTCTGAGAACTTGCATTCAGACATTGGAGAAGGGCTACAAAAGAACCGAAGATGTTTGCAGCATACGACAAGAAAGCAAATGGCCATTTCGGGGCGGGCAATGGAAAGGCTTCGGTCCCTCACGGCAAACGCGATTCGGGCACGGAGCAGATCATTCCTTTTGATGAAGCGGAAGTCTCGGATTTTTGATCTCGGGAGCGATTATGAGGGAGTGGCCAATGGCATATAGGCCACTTCCAAAGATACTCCCGTGATTCCCTGGTTTGCCGGATTGATCCGATAGGGCCTGATACCAACTTGCGTTCAAGATTGAACCAGAAAGTGGATAGACGAACGTAGCATAGCCCCTAGTGGGCGTTCGCTGGACGGGCACAAGGCCCTATGCTACAGGTGGCTGCAATGTATCATCTTGAACGCAAATTGGTATGAAACCTGGCCCGGACCGCGATCCTGAGCGCCATATCATATCCTGAGGCCAGCCTTTACATGAGTGCCTCATAACAACAGAAAAGGAGAGAAAAATGCTAAGGGGAAGCGTTCAGGTGCGGCTAAGCATCATCATTGTTGTCGTCACCACGTTAATTCTTTCAGGATATACCGCTTTTGACTATATGATCAAAAAGAAAATGATGATGGGTGATATAAAAAATCACGCTGAAATTACATCAATACGATTAGGAAAGGCCCTCGTCGATCCACTGTGGAATATCGACAAGAAAGCCATTGATGACCTCATTGCATCCGAAATGACAGAAAAAGATATGTTTGCAGTACTCGTCAGCGAAGGCAAAGACGATAAAGTCCTCAAAGGGGTAAAACGTGATTCGAATTGGAATCCCATTGCAGTTCAAGAAAAGATAGATGGGGATTATATCACCAAACGAACAGACATCGTAAGAGGAGCAGAAAAACTTGGATCAGTAGAAGTATTCGTAACACCCAAATTTGTCTTAGAGACTTTAAGGTCTGCCCTTATTAATTTATGCGTTGCTTTTACGATTCTTAACCTTGTCCTCTTGATTTCCGTCACCATAAGCATACGAAGAATAATTATTAATCCCGTTAGTAATATAGTAAATGGTCTTACCGAAAGCTCACAGCGAGTCTCGTCGGCTTCAGATATCCTCTCAGAAACAAGCAGTTCCATGGCCGGAAATTCATCAACTCATGCAGCCGCTATAGAAGAGACCTCCGCCTCTCTGGAGGAGATGTCGGCTACTGCTAATCAGAACGCTGAAAACATGAACAGAGCAAGACAAATGATGGACGATGCCTCCAATATCCTGAAGACGGTCAAAAACCATCTGAATGACATGATCCAAGCGATTGAGGATATCACAAAATCGAGCGAACAGACCGGC
>JBKQLC010000195.1:0-18642 GCA_052147195.1 Syntrophobacteraceae bacterium | reverse complement strand
AGACATTATCGCCCATTAAGCTGCCAGTTCTGTAATTTTTTGGGCTCCGGCGCCGTGTTTTAGTGAAAAAATGAATCCGAAGGGTTCGATAAGTAACCTCGCTCAATTTGAGTTCACGGATTCAGGTCTATTTAAGAACGTGATCGGGATTGCTTACCCCATAGATGTAGAACGGGTTCAAATTCGTTCGAACACGAGAATACCAGTAAACATCGAAACTGAAGTCGTTCTTGGGACAAGGGATAGGACTATTTCAGGCCGCATGGCAGATATAAGCGAAGGTGGATGCCTGTTGGAATTGCCCAGGTCAATCCATACACAAAGTGGATCGCAATTCAAACTCAGTTTCATATTACCGGACACTCGAAGCATTTATAATCTGGCCTGCACAGTTATGCGCGTGAGGCATCTTTCTGATAAGATCATAGTTGGAGTAAGGTTTTCCGGACCTACGCAAGCTATTATGGAAGTTGAAAAATTCTGTAAATTATGCGTTACTGCTCTAGCTCTGGAAACACGTCGGGATACCTATTATTAAGTTATTCCCTGATCTGCTTTGAACGTCAGGTTATTGGTTTGTTCTGAAAGCAGGATTTTCTTCACGGTTGTGGCCAAGTCCCTCAAGGCTACCGGCTTCATGAGGAATTCTTTGATCCCCAGAAGCTTGGCTCTATTTTCATCAACGGCCTCACTAAATCCCGTGCAGAGGATTATGGGGGTATCGGGGCGGATCTTTAGAATTTCTCTTGCCAGAACAATCCCCGTCATATTAGGCATCGTCATATCGCTGATGACGAGATCAAAGCTATCGGGGCGCGATCCGAAAGCCTGTAGCGCATCGGAACTGCTATATCTTTCGGCAACATCATAACCCAGGCTCTCAAGCATCTGCTTTAGCATGTCTACTATAGATTGTTCGTCATCAACCACCAGAATGAGACCCTTTCCGGTGGGAAGAGGTTCCAACGCCTCGACCATTGGCGCCTGCAGCGTTTTGGTCCTCGGGAAATAGACATCAAAAGTGGTGCCTTGACCCGGCTCGCTGAACACGGCGATGCCTCCGGACAGACTCGTAATTATTCCATAGACCAACGCCAGCCCCAGACCGGTTCCCTTAGACGGTCCTTTGGTGGTAAAATATGGATCGAAGATTCGCTGTCTTACCGCTTCGTCCATTCCGTGTCCCGTGTCAGCAATACTCAGTCTCAGGTAAGCTCCCGGAGCCAGGTCCGGAAGTCCACTTATGGCGGCTGAGTTGATATCCACATCCTTCAGGCTGATGGACAGCACTCCCCCTTTATTCCCCATGGCGTGAGCAGCATTCGTGCACAGGTTCATCAGCACCTGGTGAATTTGCGTGGGATCTGCCATAGTGGTGCCGTCGATTGCTCCCGCATCGATATCCTGGCGTATATCTATGGTAGAGGGTAATGACGATCTAAGCAGCTTGAGCGTTTCTTTTACCAGAAGACTGACCTGCACCGGCCTGCGTTCCGGTTCCCTCTTGCGGCTGAAGGTAAGGATTTGCTTGACAAGCTCCTTGGCGCGGTTACTGGAGAGCAGAACCTGTTCTATGTTATGGTGCAAACGGCTGCCTTGGGGAACTGCATTCAGCGAAAGCTCAGAATAACCAATTATCGGCATAAGTATGTTGTTAAAGTCATGCGCGATTCCTCCGGCCAGCGTGCCGATAGCCTCCATTTTTTGGGCTTGATTCAGTTGGGACGCAAGCCTCTTGCTCTCGGTGATGTCCTGGGCTGTGCCCTCCATGCGGATAATCTTGCCATTGACATCATGAACGGCACGTATGTTGAGCATAATCCATGCGACGCTCATGTCCTTCCTCAAAATCTGCACCTCGAAGTCCTGAACCACCTCCCGCTCCTCGACAAGCCGGATCAGTTCGGAGCGGCGTTCGGGATTGGCATAGATTTGTTGAGATATGTCCTTAACCCTATTCAATATCTCTTCCGGAGAATCATAGCCAAGGATGCGGGCAAATGCCATGTTGAGGCTTAAGAGCCTTCCTTCCGGAGTCGATTGAAATATGCCCATCAAGGCATTCTCGAATATGCCCCTGTATTTTGCCTCCGCCTCCGCAACAGCTTCTTCCATGAGCTTACGCTCGGTGATATCGCGAAAATACGAGACCCTGCCGTGGTACCTTCCATCGGTTCCATTCATAGGAGCTGAGTAGCGTTCGAAGGTCCTGCCGTCTTTGAGTGCGATCTCCTCCAGACTGGTTTCATTTCGATGGGCATACAGGTAGCCTACTCTTTGGAGAAACGCCTGCGGCTCCATCACCTTGTCCGATACCGATCTCAGCACGAGAGCGCCGACTTGCGCTTCCAATACTTCGCGGGAGATGCCCCACATGTCTGCAAACCGCTGGTTTGACGAGATGATAGTGTCGTTTTCGTCAACCGCCATGATCCCATCGATCGAGGTTTCATTTTGTGTGAACAGCAGGAGGTTTGCGCGTTTCAGGGCCTCCTCCGCCTGCTTGCGCTTGGTGATGTCCCGCAACAGGCCCACCGCCTGCCAGCCGTTCATGAAAACAGAGGAAAGGGAAAGCTCGACGGGGATTTCCTCACCGTCCTTTCGGCGAGCCACCAGTTCGAGTGTCTTCCCAATAGCCTCGCCCAGCCCTGTCTCCACGAACCTGGAAAAGCCAGCATTATGTGCGGCATGATACCGCTGAGGCGCGATAAGTCGGTGCAGATTTTGGCCGCTGGTTTCTTCTCTCGTATAGCCCAAAATACGCTCCGCAGCCGGATTCCAGTAGGTAATCATGCCCTCCGGGTCCATCATCAGGATTGCATCCCGGGCCGAGTCAGTGATGGCGCGCAATCGGGTTTCCCTATCCCTGAGTGTCTCTTCGATCTGTTTGCGCCTGGTAATGTCACGCGCAATACATAGCACCAGATGCTGCTCTCGGATCACAGTTGGAAAGGCCCTTATTTCCAGAAAGACTTGTTTGCCGTCTTTTCGATTCAGAACAAACTCATCGGGCCCCGAAGGATAGCCGAGTATATTCCTGGCAAACTGCTCGCGGGCCATGGGGATGTCTTCTGGAAGCAGAAGGTTTGCTTCAAACAGGTTTTTTCCAATCAGTTCCTCACGCTTATAGCCTATTGCCTCTTGCGCAGCCTTGTTGCCATCCAAAAAGTTGCCCTGCAGGTCAATGAGGTAGTAAGGGTCCGGAGCACACTCGAAGAATACTTTGAAGCGTTCCTCTGAGTGCTTGAGTTCTTCCTCCGCCTGCTTGCGCTCGGTGATGTCGTTTCCCACACAAAGGGTTTCCATAACCCGCCCATTTTCAGACCTGATAGGCTTGTTAGTCCAGGCGATCCAGACCCTCTCGCCGCCGAGGCGCATGTTTTCGTTGATGTTGCTGGCGTAACGTTCCGGATTCACTGCGATATCCTCGACCATCAACCGCAGGTCCCGCCCGGTCGTTGATTCAACTGGTGGAACGATCGTGCCCACCACGTTTTTGCCCATTATTTCTTCTTCGCTGTAGCCGAAAAATCCCTGGGCAAACTCGTTGAAGAAGGTCACGTTGCCCATGTTGTCCATTCTCAGGATGATGCTGTTGGCATTTTCGACCAACTCCCGATATTTCTCCTCACTTTGTCTCAGCGCTTCCTGTGCCTTCTTTTGTTCAGTCACATCGCGGATACATTCAATGGCTCCCACTCGGTTTCCATGTGCGTCGTACAGGGGCGCGCCGGTCGCAAACAAATAAGCCCCTTTGCCTCCATAGACACTGGGATCATAAGTTGCCCCATACTGAATGCCGCCGTTTCTCCAAACATGCCGGTAGCGTGATTCGAGCTCCTCATCGCGGGCATCGATGAGCAGGTTCGGCCGCCTGTCCCCGAAAAAGGGGACACTATAAGCACGGTCACCCTTGCCTATCATCTCCTCCTTGCTTACCCCGGTCATCTCTTCGATGGCGCGGTTCCAGGCTATGACCTTCTCATCCTTGTCAATTACCAGTGTTGCATCCGGCAAAAATTCGATGATATCGTTCAATTGCCGGTTCGCGGAAATCAGCGCCTCTTCCGCCTTCTTGCGCTCGGTGATATCAAAAAATGATGCGATACTTCTTTTTGTATCGGCGATCATATCGACGGTGAGTAAGCAATCTCTTGTCTGGTCATGTCTGTCAATAAGGCGGAATTCGTATTGTTTCAGAGCAGCCTTTGCATCGGTTCTGCGCAGGTGGTGCTGGCCCAGCATCTTCTCCAGATCCTCTTTCACAACAAATTCCGTCCAGCTCCTTTTGTTTTCAATCTCATCTCTCGTGTAACCTGTCAGTTTCTCGAATTCTGCATTTACAAGTGATATGATGGTATCTTCTTCGACTATGAATGTGGCCGCGCCTGTGTTTTCAAAAATGGCCCTGTAACGGTTTTCAGATTCTCTCAGGACTTCTTCGGCCTTTTTGCGATCGGAGATGTCTTCGAGAGTCTCGATGGCACCTACAAGGGTCCCAATCGAATTTCTGATTGCTGCAGCTACACAGTGAAGCCATTTCCCTTCTCCACCAAGTTCAGGGAAGAACTCGGTGGCTTCGTACACATCTTCAAGCAGGCTGGACTTGTTGGGTATTCCATTATACCAATGCGAAATTACCTCTATGGGCGCCTCATCTACCAGCAGGTCGGCCATACAAGGCCTCGCTTTACCGTAAAAAGCCCTCCAGTGCAGATCTGTCCCTGCCACCTCGTCTGCCTTGATCTTGCTCATTTCCTCCAAAGCTTTGTTCCAATAGAGCACCTGGTGGTCTTTCCCTATCACAAACGCGGGAAGCGGGTAGCCATGGATTATGCTTCGCAGTTGCTGCTCGCTGTCTCTCAGTTCTTTTTCGGCTCGCTTGCGTTCCGTGATGTCTTCGAATATCCCCACGGCGCCTGAAAACTTCCCGTCTTCGCCGCTTATACGCTTGTAAATAGCACTCAGCGGGGTGGTCTTGCCTCCGAGAACGGAAAGGTAGTCTCCCTCGTAATACCCAAAACCGCCATCTATTGCGTCTTTGACTGCCTGAAGGAATGCCGGATCACGCACTCCTTCGAGCATATTGAACCCCAGGGTTTTTTCCTTTGAAGCCCCAATTATCTCAGCAAACTTCTCGTTTAGATTCCGGACTGTTCCCGTCTGGTCAAAGTGCAAGATGCCAAGGGGGGCATAGTCAAAGATCAAGCGGTACCTCTCCTCGCTTGCTCTCAGGTCCTCTTCAGCCCGCTTTCGCTCGGTTATGTCGAGCACGGCCCCGATAAGCCCCCCGACCGAACCATCCGGCTTGGAGAATGTGGCCTTGTGGAAGACCACATTACGAACCAATCCATCGGCGTCTT
Organism: Syntrophobacteraceae bacterium; assembly: GCA_052147195.1. Taxonomy (GTDB): domain Bacteria; phylum Desulfobacterota; class Syntrophobacteria; order Syntrophobacterales; family Syntrophobacteraceae; genus SbD1. The sequence continues at coordinate 13,279 of JBKQLC010000195.1, read as the reverse complement.
TCCCAGATGATTCATAGATCTGGACACCGGGATTGCTTAACAGGGCAAGGTCCTTTTCCCGGTAAATATCCGCGAGTTCCCCGGGTCCAATTTCAGAGACCGATTTGCCTATGATTTCGTCTTTGCCCCTGTTTAAGAAGCTTTCGAATGCTTTGTTGCACCCGAGATATCGGCCTTCCGGGTCCTCAAAAAAAACAGGTACGGGCAAGGCGTCAATCAACTGTTGCTGGAACCATGCCGACTCCCTCAACGCTTTCTCGGCCCGGGTTCGACTTGTAAGCCCGTCGAGCTCGAGAAGTCCGGGCCCCGCCCCGCCTTGCCGCTTAGCCTTTCCCTCCTCGCGGTACTGAAGGGCGCGAACGATAGGCAACTTCATATCGTGGACCGAAGCTGGTTGTTGAATGTAGTCCCACACGCCGTTTCGAATTGCCAGTTCTGCTCCGTTCCCGTCACCGGGCGAGGTGATTATGATGATTTGCGGCCTGGGTTCCGCCTGCTGAATCCGTGCTATTACATCCTGAGCGTTTCCGTCCGGCAATCCGACATCGAGCAGGATTAAATCGTATTTTCCGCTTACAGCCTCGCCCAGGCCCTCGCACAACGTATGGGAACAGGCTGCGCAATGTCCCATGCCATTGATGATGTTAGACAGGATATCGCATACCGACCGGTCGTCGTCGATGATCAGAACGCTGGCCATAAGACATTGAGCCTCTTGGAGTGCGGAGCAACGAGTATTCGATCAAGGTTTCGGCAAGACCTGCAACTCCAATAACAACTTCAGGAACTCAACCGAAGCTATGTTATTTGACTCTCTCTGGAGCCCTTGAATCTTCAATACCGTCTTACTTATCGTGGAGATGCAGATTCCCTCAGGGTCGAAGAGCAAAAGACATGCCATAGAGTTACTTACTGCAAAACACGAGGAGACGGGAGAATCCGAATCGGAACCGGAGAGTGCGAGAAAGCTGAGGAATAGGGCGTAGGGTGGGATATTAGCCCAATGTTTCCGTATGGGTCACTCAAGCACGTTGGCACAGGGAGGCTGTCATTGCGGACATCCTTATTTCACTTGCCTGAATCTGCTCACATTCGCAAGGGATGTCAAATTTTAGACAATTAAGAAAGCTTCCGCCCTATATTTTTCAACCAAAGATGCCGGGAAAGTCACATGAGGTTCGGAAAAGCCCCTTGGATGCCGGTGATGATGAACTGGATGCCGAGCGCCAGGGTTATGAGGCCGAAGATCTTGGCGAGGACGTCCATGCCGGTGTGCCCCAGGATCTTTATTATATTTGTCGAGAAACGGAACGAGAAATAGATGATGAGCGTCATACAGACGATGGCGCTGAAGAGCTTGAGCGCCAGCGTGTCAGAGTGGTGAATCCCCTGGGTGAAGAGTATCACCGTCGACATGGTACCGGCCCCTGTGGTGAGCGGGATCGAGATCGGGATCACCGCAATAGAAATCATCTTAGAAAAGGTGTGTTCGCCACCTTGCACGACCACTTGCTGGGTCGAATTCATCATGCTCAAGCCGGTGTTGAGGAGGAGGAGTCCGCCGGCGATCCGGAACGCATCGATGCTGATGTCGAAAAAGCGCAGGATGGATATGCCGGCGATCATGGCGATGATCATGGTAATAAAAGAGGTTCCCGTGGCGATGGCGGAGAGCTTACGTTGTTCCTTGTGGCTCAGCCCGTCGCATAGTTGCAGAAACAAAGGAATCGCCGGGATGTTGTTGGCAACGGCGATGAGACCGAGGAGATAGTGCTGAAACGAGAGTTCGTTCACAGGGCATCCTCCTTCACGAAGGCCTTTTCCAAATCGCTTGCTCACCGAATCGCTGCAAACTGGACTCTTTCGAAATCGGCAATATCTCGCAAACTTTTATCTCAAAATCTTCTAACTCGAAATCTTCTAACTTGAAATCTTAATTTCTTGCACGCCTCGCTTACGCTAAGAATACTTCTTCCCAAGTTCCTCCAGGCCGGCCTTCTCGAGATCCTCCGGCGTCATGGCGATCTTGAATTTTACCTTGGCATTGAAAGTAAGAAACCAGGGCTCGGCAAACGCCGGAATTTGGGAGGGGTCAGCCAGATCGATGACCAGTATTGCGCCCCGCTTCCCGTTGTGTTCAGTGAAATAAACGGCCTCCGGTTTGGCATCCTCCAGGATGCGGCGCATCTTTTGGCCCAAGGTGCCGTCCCTGACCGCCTTGTTGAACTCGTCATTAGGCAGCTTAACATGCAAGAGCATTCGCATAACAATTCCTCCGGAATTCAAATGTTGTTATAAAATCGCACGTTTTCAAAGTAATCATGGAAACGGACGGATGCTCCGGACAGTTTTTAGCTACCAGTTTTTAGTTTTTATACACGACGATATAAATAACTGCGCAATGAGTGTAGGGTGGGCGCAGCGCTTTATCGTGCCCACCATCTCGCGGAGCGTGGAGTCAGAATTGGTGGGCACGATAAAGCGCTGCGCCCACCCATGGATCATTCATTTCGCAACTATTCTCAACGTTGTGTATAGTTAATTCGAAATTCGAAACTAAAAACTCCAAACTCGAAACTCCCTTGTGTTTTTGATTCGTATATGGGAAGGTTCCCGGCCTGTAAAGTGTCCTGAGAGGCTTTTAGGGCGGGAGACCAACCCCCGATGCCCTTCGAGGTCCGTTTGTGGTCTGATTGTTGCACCACTCGGCTCTGGACCGCAGACGGCCAAGAAACGACAAATGACAACAAGGGAGAATCTGTATGCCTGAAGACAAGAAGGGTAGCCGGATAGCATTGCGTTTCATCACCTCGGCGATCGCTATCCTTGCATATGGCTGGATCAATTTTCTGCTCAACCCAATCAGCACGATTGCATCGGCCAGGCTCGCCGGCCAGCAACTTGAGAACAGCGATACGGCCTACGTCTTTTCTCAATTCGGAATGAACTTTGTCCATGACCTCGGCATCCCGGCGATATTCCTCCTGGCTATTCTTTTGTGGATCTGGTGGAAACCGCTCATTAACTTGAAGTCCAAAGGCACGACGGCCTCAATGATTGTCTTCATCGTACTGGCAGGCGCCTCGCAGGTTTTTGGCTTTTATGAAAAACCTGACAGGTCCGAAGCTATAACCATTATGCCTGACGAATCTTTTTTTTGGATTCCGGATGTGGGGGATAACAAGACATCTCAGGTAAAGCTAAACAGTGAGGAATATTATTTAGCCAATAAACTTCCAGTCAAACGTTTTGTGATCCCCCACGCAATATTTACCGGGTCAAACCCCTATTGGAGGGACTTCTATGTTCCGACCGGCAGGGCAATAATCCAACCCAGGACGCCCTACAACCGGGAATGGACAAAGGATTCCAAGCGTGGCACTTCGACCAGAGACGAATCCTTTCCGTGCCAGGACAGTGAAGGGCATAATGTTACAGTGGAGATCGCAATAGGAGCATATGTTACCGAGGATCAGGCCCCCAGGTATCTTTTCAATTTCGGCGTTAAACCACCCAAAGGCGATCGATCTGATCCGCAGGTTATTTTTACATCCGTATACTATGGCAAAGACTTACCCGAGGTCATGGACGGGGTCGTTCGCAACAAAATTCAGACGCTGGTATGCAGTGAGATAGCCGGCCGCCCTCTTGATAGAGTGAACTCGGAAGCCAATGCAATGATGCAAAAGATCCAGGAAAATACAACCAGGTATTGCGCGGACAAGGGCGTTACCCTGGACTATATTGGCTGGGCCGGCACGTTTACATTCGACAAAGATGTGCAGCAGGCGATCAATGACCGCTACACTGCACAGACGATTGCTCCGTACCTGACTACGCTCCAAACGAAGGCAGTAATCGATGCTCTCAATCGATGGGACGGCCACGCTCCAGCAAACCTTTCGCTGTGGTGGCTTCCATCCGGCATAGGCGATTTCTTCAGTCATGTGCTCAAATCTGAGCCGAACAAGGCTCCAATTGACGCTCCAAAGCCTGATGCCAAGAAGTAATTCTGCAATAAACACTATAGTTTTTTGATGTGTAAACCAGGTTGCGTTCAAATCGGGGGCTGATGATCAACTTGGCCCCCCAAAATACATTACAGGATTTTGCGAGTCGTCCATCGGGAGGGCATAAAGCCCTCCCCTGCGGATGAACTGCGCGACAATGCTGTAGGGGCGAGGTTTACCAGCCCGGTATTCAACGCAACCTGGTATTGTATCAGGTTGCGTTCAAAATCCCCCTGCCCCCTTTCTAAATTGCATACTGCGATTGTGGAAATACAAATTTTTCTGTATGCGTTCGCAAGCTTTGCCACAGGAGTATCGTAATTCCGACCTCGCCTCCTTTCTTCTTGTGGACTGGGGCCATGAATTTATCCGCATTATTGGATGCACCATCTTGGACTGCGAGTCATGGCGGAGGAGATGATATTTACGGGCAGCGTAAAATTCCGGTTGACATTTTAGTTTAGTACCTATACTATAAGTTCCATGCAAAGAGAACTCGAAAGCAAAGAACTCATAGACCTCTTTTTGCGGTTGGTGCACAAGGTCAACGCGATGGAGAAGGCGCCCGTCGAACATGGGAAAGAATTCTGGCTTTACCATTCGGAGCGCCACATGCTCGATAAAGTCGGAGATGATCCGGGTATGAATGTGACCGAATTCGCCCGAGCGGTCGGGGTGACAAAAGGCGCCATTTCTCAAGTGATAAGGAAGCTGGAAACCAAGGGCCTCGTCCGGCGGTACAAGAAAAGCCGCAACGAAAAAGAAGTTTTCATCGAACTTACGAGCCTGGGCCGCGCTTTCTACGAAGAACGCAAGAGAATAAATGAGGAAACTATCAGGGAAATATCTGAAGAGCTAAAACTCCACTCGGATGATAAGGTCGCGTTTCTCCTGCGGATGTTTCATTGGTTCGACATGTTCCTGGATCGAAGCATGGAGGCGATGGCGCAAAACGAGCGGTCTTGAGTAGGCAACGCACCGCCTTAACGGGGTTTTTCGCGCTTAGATAGTTTAGCTGCTAAACATAATGAGGAGATGCCAAACTTCTCGACGTCTGATGAACTGTCAAACGAAAGGATTCCGGGATGCTCCCGTCCAAAGGAGCAAAACCAGGCAATAGCAAAATTGGTCCGCAGCCGCATCGCGTCATAGCGATCGATTTGCCCGCTGATCCCGGGCCCGCTCGGATGGCGCTGAGAACCTACAGATTTCAAAGACAGGGGAATATAGACATGAGAATGACTGCGATTGAGAAGTATTTCGTCAATAGTCCGGAGCATACGCTCAAGGTCGCGCATCGTGCGCAACAATTGCTTGACTGGATCGATATCCGGACCGCGTGGCGCTATTTGGATGTTGGGTGCGGCGTTGGCGCGGCGGCTTGCGAAATTGCTGAGAGATATGGCATGGACGTAACTGGAATCGATGTGGATCGTCGACAGATTGAAGCAGCTCAGACCCGCGCGGCGCACCCGCGCCTTCGCTTTTTGGTGATGGATGCAACAAAACTGCAGTTTAATGATGCTGAATTCGACATCGTGGCAACCAGCATGGTGGCGCATCATGTGCCGGGTTGGGAGCGTGCCTTCTCCGAAATGATTCGCGTGTTGCGTCCCGGAGGGTATCTGATCTTCAGTGACCTTATGCTCCCTTCCTGGTTGGCGGTCGTCGGCCGACGCCTCTTCCCTTTCGTCGGGCTGCCTTCTACGAAGCGGGTCGACTCTCTCGCCTCACAAGCAGGCATGACCAAAGTCCATCAGTTCTGCGCGGGCTTGCGATCCGACTTCATCTGGCACAGAGATAGCTTAGATCAGGCAACTTAGCTGCAATATTTCAAGACAAATAAAACTCCGGGGGCAGGCTTATTACATCTCTCACCAATCAACGGTGTCGCTATTTCAAGATTAATGCGATCGACTGGGTTGTTTTTCCCGCAGATTGGATGTGGAAGAATGAGTTTTTGATCCCACTCAGGGAGAAAAGTTAACTGTCCTTTTCGTATTGCCTTTTCGATAACTCCTCGGTGCAGAAAGTATCATCCCTCCAGAACATGAGTCCTCGGGTCTTTTCTTCCCGGCAGAGGAATGTGCGCCGAAGAAGTTTTATCGAAAACTCCCACCTCAATAGCTTACTTCGCTGCCGCGCAGCGATTGAGAGACAGCAAAATTCGGGGGTACTGATTATGTTGTAACATCGATCTCTTCATGCTTAATCAGGGGCAATGAACTTGAGAGAGAGGCTACAGACTGGATGAAAACTCTCGAAGATTTAACAAAAGAGCAGCTCATAGACGACCTGATAGCGTTGCGTCGGCGAATTAATGAGTTGGAAACTACAGAAAAGGACACAAAGAAGTACGAGGAGGAACTCAATCGGGTCAGGGCAATGTTTGAAGGACTTTTCGAATTCGCCCCTGCCGCCATTCTGGTTGTCAACCATGAAGGCCGTATTATTCGGGTTAATAAGCAGACTGAGCGGCTTTTCGGCTATTCCCGAAGCGAACTACTCGATACACCACTTGAAATCCTGTTGCCGGAGCGCTTCAGGGAAATACACAAAGAGCATCGCCGAAAGTATTTGGCTGAGCCGCACGTCCGTCCCATGGGTAGAGAGCTTGAACTGTATGGCAGAAGAAAAGATAGCAGCGAATTCCATGTAGATATCGCTCTCGGGCCACTCCAAATCGAGCAGGATTTTTTCGTGCTGGCCGTCATCCGAGATTTCACCGAATTCAAACAATCAGAGGCGGGTCGCCTCAGGGAGAAGAGCATCTCCGATGCGACCATAGACAATATGCCGGGCATCTTCTATCTACTTGATGAACGGGGCAAATTATTGCGGTGGAATAAAAACTTCGAACAGGCTTCAGGATATACGGCTCTTGAGATTTCAAAGATGCGTTTCCTGGATTTTTTTGCAAGCGAAGACAAAGAGACCATGGCGCAGAGTATTGCGGTTTTTACTAAAGGACAGACTACTGTAGAGGCGGACCTGACTTCAAAAGACGGGAGCAAAGCTGCCCACTTTTTTACAGTATCGCGGGTCGATATTGCACGGACACAATGGCTGGTCGGAATAGGTGTAGATATCACTGAACGCAAGGGGATGGAACTGGCTCTGCGCGAGAGTGCCGAAAATTTAAGCGAAGTCAATTCAGCCTTGAAAGCCCTTCTGAGGCAGAGGGATGAAGATAGAAAAGAATTTGAAGAAGCCGTTCTTTTGAATGTGAAAAACCTGATTCTTCCGTATTTTGAAAAGCTCAGGGGGAGCAAGCTGGAAAATAATCAGAAGACCTGGCTCGATATCTTGGAGACTCAGTTGAGAGAAATCACTTCTCCCTTCACCAGGAAGCTTACGTTTCAGCAGATGAATCTTACCCCCACCGAAATTCGAGTGGCTGCCATGGTGAAAGATGGCAAATCGACCAAGGAAATCGCTGAAATCCTGGGTAGTTCGGAAAAATCCATCTCCGTCCATCGGAATCATATTAGGAGCAAACTCGGTTTGCACGGGAAAAGGGTCAATTTGGAGGCTTATCTTGCAAGTCTTACCTAATGCTTATTTTTTATAGGCATTACGTACTCAATCTTGGGTATTCACTTTGTCAATTCCCATTATTATCATAGAATAAAGAAAATATTGAAAGAATCGATGGGATTTTGCCATGGAACAGAGAACGCCATTAATTGTTATTGCCGATGACGATGAAGATGACCGGTTCTATTTAAACGAGGCCTTCAAACGGTGCAGGGAAGAGGTTATCGTTCATGTAGTCGAGGATGGTGAGGAGCTAATGGACTATCTTTATCGGCGAGGTAGTCATGCCGGCCCGCATACCAGGCATCGGCCCGATCTCATCATTCTGGATCTCTGTATGCCCAGGAAGGACGGGTTTGAGGTAATAGAAGAAATCAAAGCCGATTCGGAGCTAAGAAGGATTCCGCTCCTGGCATACACAGCTTTGGACGCGGACGAAATCGTAAAGCGTTGCTATGATCTGGGGGTGAATACGGTCATACGCAAGGGAAACACTTTTGATGAGTTAGATCAAACGGCAATGAGTATTTACAACTATTGGTTTAAAGCCATCAAAGGCTAGATTTTAAGACCTCAACTTCAAACCAATAAATAACAAACTCTTCCATGTTTTTCTTGAGTTATTCATAAGTTCAAGCCATCTATTCTGAGTGGTCCAAAACTTGTCTGACTCTTGACCCAAAATCATCGCAGCCGAAAGGCTTCTGAATGAAATTTACTCCTTCGTCTAGAATGCCGCGATGTGCGATCACATCGGCGGTGTAGCCTGACATGTAAATGCACTTCATGTTCGGACGGCTTGCGCCAAGCTGTTTTGCCAGTTCTCGGCCATTCATCTCAGGCATTACCACGTCCGTAATCAGCAGGTGGAGATCACCCGGATGCTTCTCGACAAGATGAATGGCGTGTCCCGGAGTCCTCGCCGCAAGGACCGTGTAATCCAGGTTTTCAAGAATCGTCTTACCGAGGTTCAAGATCGCTTCATCGTCCTCGACCAGCAAGATGGTTTCCGTGCCTGTCGGGGGCTTGCCGGTAATCTCCCCAGAGTGGACCGATACGGTTTTAGATTCGAACCGAGGCAGGTAGATACTAAACGTGGTTCCTTTCCCCGGTTCGCTGGCAACATAAATAAAACCGTCGTTTTGTTTAATGATGCCGTATACGGTGGACAATCCCAGCCCGGTTCCCTTGCCCACTTCCTTGGTGGTAAAAAAAGGCTCGAAGATATTTTCGCGCACTTCCTGACTCATCCCCGCTCCGGTATCGCTCACGGTCAGCAGGGCGTAATCTCCGGGAATGAATTCGGGGGTCTCGACTTTATAGGAATCATCGATTACAACGTTCTCGGTCCTCATGGTGATGGCGCCTACTTCGGAAATGGCATCGCGGGCATTGACCACAAGATTGACCAGAATCTGGTCCACTTGAGAGGGATCGATTTTGACTTTCCAAAGATCGAGTTCCGGTGCCCAGAACAGGTCGATATCCTCGCCAATGAGTCGCCTCAGCATCTTAAGCATGCCCGAGATCGTGTCGTTCAAATCCAGTATCTTCGGGATGGCGGTCTGTTTGCGGGCAAACGCCAGCAGTTGCCGGGTAAGGTCTGCTGAACGCTGGCCGGCTTTGAGGATCTCCTTGAGATTGTGCTGGAGTTTGTCAGTGGAAAAGTCCATATTCAATGCCATTTCCGTCCGGCCGATGATCACGCCCAGCATGTTGTTGAAATCATGCGCCACGCCGCCGGCCAGCCGCCCTATTGACTCCATCTTCTGGGACTGGAAGAGTTGGTCTTCCAGTTTTTTTCTCTCCTTCTCTCCCCGCTTGCGCTCAGTGATGTCATGAACCAGCCCCAACATATACTGATGCCCGGCTGCCTCGATCACCTCCGCCGCAAAAAGCACATCCCCGATCTCACCGGATTTCCAGCGGAACCTGGTTTCAAAGTCCTTTACCCTGCCCCGCCTTTGCAGTGTCTCAACCATCTTCACCCGGTCTTCAGGATCTACCCATATTCCTAGATCCAAGGGGTTTTGGCCGATGACCTCCTCGCGTGTGTAGCCAAATAAGCCCAGGAACGCATCATTGACATCGGCAAATTTATTGTCGATCACGCGGAGGATGCTGGTGCCGACGGGACTTGCGCGAAAGAATCTGGAGAAACGTTCCTCGCTCATCCGCAACGAAATTTCTGTCAGCTTGCGCTCAGTGATGTCGGTGAGCATCGCAAAAGATCCCACAACCCTGCCATCTTCGGTTCTTATCTCTGTGGCAGAAATATTAGTCCAACATTCTCTGCCATCGCTGCGGCGAAAACGGCGTTCGTAAGTCTCACTCAGCCCATGGATACGACGTGACCTCTTTTCCTGGTGATCCGCCATGTCTTCGGGAAACAGAAAATGGACTAACGGCTTGCCGATCATCTCTTCAGGGAGATAACCAAGCATGTCAGCCATTTTTTGATTCGCATATGTAACAAGGTAATCCACGTCGGTCATGCAGATGCCTTCATTGGCCGTTTCAACGATCCGACGATATTTTTCCTCGCTCTCACGTAAGGCCCCTTCTGCCCGCATGCGGTCGGAAATGTCGTCGTATACGGAAACCATTTCGCCGGTAGGCAGTTTGTAGACGAAGTTCTCGTACCATAAAGCAACCTTTTCATCATGATAAAATGATGCGGGATGATGTTCAGGGATGCCCGTTTTCCAAACTCGCTCAAACACATCCAGGAGTCCGAATTCCTTCATGCGGGGCCACACCTCATGGATGCTTTTCCCAATAATGTCCTCTTTGCGGACGCCGTCTATTCGTTCGCCAGCTTTGTTAAAATCCTTGAGGATCAAATCTTTGCCGCCGTCTTTTACTTCATAGATCACCACACCACTGCTGATGTTGTCAAAAAGCTCACGGTAACGCGTCTCACTCGCACGCAGCATATTTGCAGATTTAGATGTCCTGTAATTAATTATCATCGGTATTACTATAAGGGTGCATATCCACATTGATATAATTACGCCGGCTAACTTGTATTGCAAAATTCTATCTGTTGATGTCATTATTACGGTCGACCATCCTTCAGGATTAATGACCTTGCGTGAAGCGAGATAATTCCTCCCGTCAAATCTAATTTCCATCCCGTTCACAACTTCCCGGGGCAGAACGGCATCGAACTCTCTCTCACCGAACTGTTCCGATTCAACCAAGGCAAGCCTGGTTTCGCTGCTTATCGGCCATAGACTCTTCAAGGTCATCTCTTTCCTGCTGGAGAGAAAGATAATGCCGTTTGGATCGACAAGAAAAAAATAGGGATACCTGCTCAGGTCAGCTTCCTTCTTGTCGATATCCAGTTTAATCACGACAACACCAATGATCCGGCCTTTACTATACATCACAGGATAACTTGCAAAAAAACCTCTTTTCAAGGAAGTGACGCCGAGGGCAAAATACCGCCCTGGGGTACCGTTCATCGCTTGTATGAAGTAGGGCCGGAACTGATAGGATTTGCCGACAAAGCTGTCCAGGTCATTGCGGTTGGAGGAAGCTATAGTCACTCCATTGCTGTCTATTAGATAACTGACAGAACTATCCAAGCCTGAATTGTACCGGTCCAAAGCTGAGTTCGCATTAGCGATATCCTCGTCCTTGTGGGAAATAAGAGCAGGTGCGATAAGGGGAGACCCCGATAGCACTCTGACCTCCCTTTCAATATGTTCAAACTCACCGGTAAAATTGGAAGAATGTGTTAATATAGTAGATTCGTTGAATTCGAGTATTTCTTGTCGGGCCTTCTCACCCATATATCTCGTTGCAATCCATCCCGCACCGGCAACAATGAATAAGAGAGTCAGATAAAATATTGGAACTTTGTAGCTTGATGAAGCTTTATTATTAATGGCAAAGTTCATCTGTCAGCGCCCTATATTCATCTCGAAACAATAAAATATGGCCATCCGGCTTTTGAGGCATCCATGCAGGACTCCGGGGAACCTGGTTTTGGCATTTTCAGGACCCACCGCCATTCCCGCAGTTGGTGGTCTGGTTCCCCAGTCCAAGCGCGTTGCATGGGACTCGGGGAGCAGGTATAATAGCATCGGACCGGCGGAAAAGGCAACGCAACATACACATGCCGCTTCCTCCCATCGTAGATCTTCCAAGATTTTTATCGGAGAAATCATTCGCGTACTGAGTGTTTTCGCGGTCTATAGTGAACTCTCAAGGATGGACATCAGGTACACATAGACTATCCCCACAATGGCAACTCGCTGCCTGATGAGTTATTTCCTATGGTCGGACTGACATCCTCATATATTACCTGATTTCAGAACTCCTGAAATTCATGTCGGCACTTCGCAAATCTCTTTAGTGGTCGATTCATAGGCTGCTCACAGGATGTATTTGTTACCTATTATAAATGGTCCAACACCTGTCTGACTCTTGCCGCAAAATCATCGCAGCCGAAAGGCTTCTGAATGAAATTTACTCCTTCGTCCACGATGCCGCGATGTGCTATCACGTCGGCGGTGTAGCCTGACATATAAACGCACTTGAGGTTTGGGCGGATGGCGCCAAGCTGTTTAGCCAGTTCTCGGCCGTTCATCTCCGGCATCACCACGTCCGTGATCAGCAGGTGAAGATCTCCCCGATGCTCCTCGACAAAATGTATGGCGTGTACAGGAGTCCGTGCTGCGAGCACCGTGTAACCCAGCTTTTCGAGAATCGACTTGGTGAGTTTCAGGATCGCTTCATCGTCCTCGACCAACAGGATGGTTTCCGTGCCGGTCGGGCGCTTGTTGGTCTCCTCCTCAGAGGGGACCAGTGCGGATTCACTTTCGAACCTCGGCAGGTAGATATTGAACGTGGCTCCTTTCTCCGGTTCACTTGCAACATAAATAAAGCCGTCGTTTTGTTTAACGATGCCGTAAACGGTGGACAATCCAAGCCCGGTTCCCTTGCCCAGTTCCTTGGTGGTAAAGAATGGCTCGAAGATCTTCTCGCTGACCTCCTTGCTCATGCCCTCGCCGGAGTCGCTCACACCCAGCAGGACATATTCCCCGGGCATGAATTCGTGGGCCTCGATCTTATTGGAATCATCGATTACAACGTTCTCCGTTCTCATCGTGATTGCGCCAACACCTGAAATTGCATCGCGGGCATTGACCGAAAGATTGGCAAGAATCTGGTCCACCTGGGAAGGATCGATTTTGACGTTCCAGAGACCGAGTTCGGGTGCCCAGATCAGGTCTATATCCTCTCCTATGAGCCGCCGGAGCATCTTGAGCATGCTCGAGATCGTCTCGTTCAAATCCAGTATCTTGGGGATGGCGGTCTGTTTGCGGGCAAATGCGAGCAGTTGCCAGGTAAGGTCCGCTGAACGCTGGCCCGCTTCGGCAGGCTCGAAGCCGCAGGGCATAACTTTGAACGGGATGGCATCAAGCAAGGCATGACTTTGAGTGGAATGAGATCAAGCAGGGCCTTGAAGCTCTGCAGGAAACGGTGATTGAAGAGAATGGAAATCATTTAGTGCAGCGTCAACTAAGTTCGGATGGGTACAGACCTGCAGCCCGTCATTCCGGCGCAAGCCGGAATCCGGAGTTCTTTTATTTGGTTAACAGACCCGTAGCCATAATGGATGACGGATAAAAAAATGATCTGCCCCTTGCAAACGTGGGTTAATCTGGGACTGGAATTAAACCTAGAACAGAGCCACAACCAAGGAGGCAGATCATGGGAAA
>JBKQLC010000194.1:0-53375 GCA_052147195.1 Syntrophobacteraceae bacterium | reverse complement strand
AAAGCGAAACCACCGGCGACGAGTTGGGCCGCCATCGCCCAGGTGAGGACATGGTTTAGCAAATACTGCCGGCCCTGCGACCAGATCTTTTCCAAAGATAAAAATACAGACGAAATGTCCATCGTGCTCCAATCAAACTTAGAAAGCCAATCCCACTTTGACCCATACGTAGTCGCCTTTAAGAGCCTTAAGGGTATCTGTTTCAGGCAACCACTTCACCTCGGCCACAAGGGTATGGCCGCAAATCGGGGGGGAGATGTAAGAGAGCACCGGCCCAACGCCGGCCATTTCAGTTTCGAAGGGGCCAAGCTTCGCGCCTGAGCCGCTATCGGCGGTAAACTGATCCCAGTAGAATGCATTGGCGCCTAGGCCGATAATACCGCACCCGAACAAGGGCAGATGTTCTGCAACGGTTGCGTCAATGTGGAATACGTCACCGCTCTGGTAGTTGGTTGCCTCGTTTTCCGTATTGAAATCAAAACCTGCGGTAGTGCTGATTTCGAGTCTGATCTTCTTGCTTATGTAGCTGAACTGCACCACGGGTTCAAAAGTCCAGTAATTGAGGCCCACGTTAGCCAGTTGACGGGTATTGTATGCGCCGGTTGGGGCATAGACATCGAGCAGCACAGCCCATTTAAAATCGCCACAGGTCCAGTTAAGCCAGAAAGGCATCAACACCATGTCACCCATACCGTTAGCGAAGTCCGTTCTGGAGAAGGTATTCCCCCGCGGGCCGGTAATGCTGCCTGTCACATTCATCCAGATGTAAGGGATGATTAAACCGGCAGCAAACTTGCCGCCGAGAATACCGTACTGTGACGTGTACGCTGCGCCTACCATTTCCGCGTTACTGGTGGCCCTTAAGTTTGCCGCGACAAGTCCGCCCTCTTCGATTTGTGTGCCCGCCCCGGCGCTGCCGTTATAGTAGTTGTACCAATTCATGAGCGCTAATCCGGATGGCGGAGCCATGTCGCCAAAATCGGCCAAGGCGCCCGGTACGTAATGTCCGATCCCACCCTCTGCCGCATAGACACTCGAAGGCTGAAAGAGAAAAACGCCGAACGCGAAAACCACGTTGACGAACACAAACAGTTTCTTCATGGCTAAACCCTCCTCTTTCGAATAATTTGCCCACCCGGGACCTTGGCGTTACTCACAAAAGACGGCCCCCTTTATAAGCTTAGGGATCACCGGGGTGAAGGACAGTTGGAAGTTCCACTGCTGCCCGAAGGCGTCCGGGTGAATGGGCATGTATTGTCCCGCGATGCCGACTTTTACTGGGAGCTTGCCAAACTTCACCACCTTGCTCACTCCCAGTCCCAGGGGGACGGTCCAGACGTTGTGGGAATCGGCCGTCCAGTCCGCCAGTATGTTGCCGGAATATCCGATACTCCAGCCTGCACCGAAAAAGAACGCTGCGATGGGTTGAAGATTCATCTGGTTCGTGTTGGGCCGGCTGCTGTCGCCCGCAAAGGATGTCCAGTTCTGGACAAAGGCCCCGAGGATCCATCTCTGAGAAAGGTAGCCCACAACAGCCGAAGGCCCAGCCTGCCACTTTCCCTGTCCGGTTACGTCGGTGGAAGCTGTGGGAAAAATAAAGGTCGGCCCGACTCCCAGCAGCCAATTCCCGGCTATAGACGGACCCGGGGAGAGCATCTCCAGCAGGATCGTGTCCCCTAACCCGGTCGTGGTCTCAATATCCACCCCATGCGGAGCACCTGCCGGCACAGGGTGTGGCTGGGACACAAAGAGCGGTATCACCGGCCTCGTGATCAGATTCCAATCCCCGGTCAAAGATACCGGAAGTACGGGCTGGAACTGCAGGTTCGGGCTGCAGCGGTCCGGGTTGTCCAACAAGTAGTTATTCTGTTGAAATTGCAGGGACCAAAAACTGGTGACCGGATTTGCGAGTTGCTTACTAACTTCAGTCGCGGATTGGGCCTCCGGGGCCTCCGCTTCAGCCTCCAAGGCTGCGCCCGTCACGGTTGTGTCTGTCGACCACGCGGGATGTGCGCTCAGCGCCACGAAAAGGCATAACAGGAGAAACACCGACGCTCTAACTCCTGCTTTCATCCTCGCCCCTCTTTTTCCTGTGTGAGTTTCAGGGGCCTCGCAAAGTTCGGCCCGGCATTAGATGCAAATAAACCCCCAAGTTGAAAAGTGCGATAAGAGTTGATCCTCAGACCAATTGGATACACCTGCTCATCAGTAGAGCCAAAATGCTCGCCTTGCACTCGGGCGTTAGTTTCTGCTTGTGCGCCTTCAAACACTGCATGACACTACCCTCGCCCGACTGCACGCCAGGGCAGAACACATAGATATCCGCCTCGCAATCCTGGTGCGCATCCCTGACAGCTCTCAGCGCCGTCAATATGTGAATCTTACATTCCGGTGAGAGTCGAGCAGTGACAAGCACCCCCCTGAAAGGCGGCATGCCTCTCGTAACTTTCTCGGAGGCATGCCGATTTTGGGAAACACGAGTTTGCTGTCCGTCGGCTGTCAGGAAAAGAGACAGCCTCTGAGCCCTGTGTTTATAAACGGCCCAAACTCTTACCTCAGGTAATACAACAAAGCCTCTGGTTGTCGGAATCCTCTACTGCTGGAGCTTGATCGTTACACCAGATGTTCCAAGCGAGAAACTGACCCCTTCCGAGGTGGTAACGGCATCGATGATGACACCATTGGCGTTCTTCATTGTGAGCGCGGCTCCTCCACCACCAACCGTGGCGCCCACACCGATCGCGGTATATGTTCCATTAATGTCGGTAAGGTTTTTCAAGTTGTAAACTTTGCCCAGGGCAGTTGCTTTTTTGATGCCGACATTCCCGACAGTCAGGCCTTCTACCTTGAGGGGATATTCCTTGCCGGCCTGGGTTAGCGTGCCGCTTCCCCAGCTAATGCCGATACCTGCCCCAACGGAACCTGCTTCGAGTTTGATAAGCCCGTCCCAGGGAAGCCCCGAGTTTGACTCGCTCTGTGAATAGGCGACACCGCCGCAGAAAACGAAAAGACCAACCATCGCCAGACAAACAGCTCTCAATCCGTAATTCTTCATGATACTCTCCTTCATTTCTGTGAGTTCTTCTGTGAAATTCCACACTCTTCCAGGCTGGGCCTTCTGCTGCTTCCAACACACCGCTTCTCTCGCAGAGCCGAACCTGGGCTGCCATTACGAAAAAAAACAAATGAAACTTGCACGTATCAGATCTTCGGCGTTCAGTTTTTCTCAACTTCCAGGGCAATAACTTCCGTTACCTGCAGCACTAATTCGTCGCCCTTCTCGACCTGCTTGAAGTTAGGCTCCCGACTGGAAGCTGATATCCATGTTCTCTGCCTGTCCGGAGCTGTTAAACCCTTAATCCTGGAAACTTCGGCCGAAGGCTCCTATTGCAATCGACCTTGGACTATCAGTTGGAACGTTGTCTTCTGCGGATCATTGCAGATGACGATTGCTGTCTTCTTCGCACCGCTTTCACATGCTCTCGGGTTAAGCCTGATTGCTATTTTCCCCTCTCGACCCGGAGGAGTGGACCGATCAAACCCGGCCACCGAACTGCCTCAGCCAGGAAGAACTTCTTCAATTTGCAACACCCCCGTCCCTAAATTCCTGACCGTAAATGAGTGAACGTAATCGTAGCCATCCTTCAACTCTCCGAAATCAAAGAACGTCTCGGGAATCTCTATCCGGGGTGTTCCAGTTTCGGGGCCTGCAAGTGCAATCTCCTGCCTGGCAGTGTCTTGTACAGCTTCAGGGGTGTTGGCAGAAACGAGTGGGATGGTCATGGAAACTGTACATGAATCGCATTGGAGACTTTCAGGACCAAATTCATCAGCCATACACAAAGCCGCGCTACACAAGATCCATGTAATGGTCACAAAAAAGATGAGTAGTTTTTTCATGATCTTCCTCGTAGTATAGAGGTTTCCATAAAAACAGAGCTGATCTCAGCCTGACGAAAGTTTCAATTCCTCAGCCAACACAACACTGCTGTTGGAACAGTTGGTTCCTTTTGCTTTTCAGGAGACCCATTCAAGGCTACTCTGAGGGTGATAATTCGATATACCCCCTTGTGAGCCCAATCCCCTTTAAATGGCGGTTCAGCAGGCAAGTGCGCTGGAGAATCATAGGACCCTCGCCTCTATTGGGTACCTGTTTATATCTTGTTGTCTCGTTCAATCGACGGTGAGACATAAGTGCCGCCTCTCAGCACAGTTTCCACCGCAGCAATGAGATCGGTGACGGCGGTCCGCTTGAGCACGAACCCGTTTGCTCCTGCCGAAAGGCATTCATCAACGGCTGCCTGCTCATCGTGTACACTTAGAACGATGAATCTGAGCTGGGGGTTCAACCTGTGAAGCAGTCTGGCAATGTTCTCCGCCGGGGATACCGGCATCGAGAGATCGACTATAAGGAGATCGGGCGGATTTGTGACAATTGCGTCAGCAAGAGAGTGTTCGTCTGCCACCATGAAGATCACCTC
Source organism: Syntrophobacteraceae bacterium (assembly GCA_052147195.1). Lineage (GTDB taxonomy): Bacteria > Desulfobacterota > Syntrophobacteria > Syntrophobacterales > Syntrophobacteraceae > SbD1. Next base: position 48,894 of record JBKQLC010000194.1, on the reverse strand, counting down.
AAACAGATCTTTGAGGAGATGCCGCACTCCTCCCATCATGGTGGGATGAGCATCAGCGATCAGTATCCGTTTCCGTCCCATGGATCACCTTCAACCTTTTTGTATCGGTCTGAAGGGTGTGTGGAACCGTACACGTAAGGACATTAAAGCCATGACAAGCAGAAAGAGTGAATTCCCAGATTCAGGATCAGCTTATTCGTTGTGACATTATCTTCATTATGGTGGGGTATGGGCGTGCATACAACTAGGAGAAACCCTAGTTTTGAGAAGTATTTTTCCTAGGGGGAGGAATCAGGGTGCCTCAGCACCTTGCTTCACAGCATACCGGACCAATTCCGCCGAGCTCTTAATGCCGAGATCTTCCATCATCCTGTACTTGTGATACTCGACGGTTTTTAAAGATATATTCAAAATCGTTGCTATCTCTTTAGTAGAATAACCTTCTGTCAGGAGCTGTAACACTTCACGTTGGCGGGGGGTGAGGCTGCGGGCCGTATCGGCCTGGCTGTGGCCTCCTTCTTCGTAGGCCTCCAGAAGCTTCCCGGCAATCAAGGGGGTCACATACGTTCTTCCCTTGAGCGCCTCATGGATGGCCGTCACAAGCTCATCAGGGGCCGAATGCTTCAAGACATAGCCTGACGCGCCTGCCTTGAATGCGCTCACCGCATACGCAACATCGAGTTGCATCGTGAGAAATACCACCTTTATCGCTTTATGCACTTTTTTGATCTGACGGACGGCATCTATACCGTTGAGCATAGGCATGGAAATGTCTACTATGATGACGTCGGGGCGGTGCTTTTCGACAGAGGTGACGAGCTCACGACCATCCTCGACGGTGCCCGTGATGTCGAATTCGGGCTGGAGCATCTTCTTCAGCCCTTCAAGAACAATTTTGTGGTCATCTGCGATCAGTACGCGCGGTCTGGCCATGCTTTCCTCCTAACGGTATTGAAATCTGAATCTCGGTACCCTTCCCCGGCTCAGACCTTAGGGACATTTTGCCGCCGACGAGCCGTACCCGCTCCCTCATACCGGCTAAACCTATACCTGGTTTGCCTTGCACCTCTCTTACTCCGAAGCCGACCCCGAAGTCCTGAATCAAGAGGTCCACACCGCCGTCAAGGCCGTGGAGAGCAATACGAGCTTCATTTGTTTTTGCATGGTTGGCGATATTCCGAAGTCCTTCCTGGATCACCCGGTAGAGGCAGAGAGCAATGTCATTGGGAATTTCGTCGGGAACATCTCTGGGCGCAAAGGACAAGGCTATTCCAGCTCTCTTGGTGAAAATGGCGCATTCCGATTGGACGGCCTGGACCAATCCCAGATCATCGAGGATCGAAGGATGAAGCTGGCGCGAGAGGTCATGGACCTCTTCGGAAACCTCGATCAGTTTTATCTTTAGATCCCTGGTTTCTTCGGCAGCCTGAGTCTTCAGTGGCCTCAACTGTTGTTCAATCATTCCCGCATCCATGGCCAGAACTGCTAGCCGTTGCGTCAGGTCATCATGGAGCTCCCGCGAGAGCCGCCTAAGTTCTTCTTCCTGGGTGGAAATAAGCCTTCCGGTGAGCGTCATGAGCTCTTTCTCACGTTGTCGCAACATTTCATCCGCCTGTTTGCGCTCGGTGATGTCCTTTGCCGTGTGTACCACTCTCTGTACTTTTCCAGTTGAGTCATAGATCGGGTCGGCAGAGACCAGCAGCCATGCATTCTTCCCCTCATGAAAGATTTCCGTCTCGGCGTGCAGCCCGGTCCGAAACGTCATTTCAACAGGGCACCCCGTCACGCTCTCATCGGTCCCGTGCATCAGCACATGGCAGCGACGGCCCAGAGTCCGGCTTAAAGGGAGACCCAAGAAGGAAACTGCAGGAGCGTTGAGGCGAAGTATCCGAAACTCGGAATCCAAAATCATCACCTGGTCCTGGATAGAATCAAATGTAGCCTGCCATTCCTCTGCGGCTGCAGTGATCTGCTGCTCCATCAACGTGCGCTCTGTGATATCCCTTCCGAATACCGATATCCCGAACACCTCCCCATCCCGCTTTAAAAGATTGAAGGAGAGCAGGAGGATAATCGTACCGGTGGCAACGTAATATTCCGTGGTAAAAGAGCCCTCCCGCAAAGCCCGCGAGTAGAATTGCTTCCAGGTGGTGACGAACTCGGGTGGTACCAGTTGCTCCGGGGTCATACCGACGCGCAGTTCGATCTCCCAGTTTTTCAGAAAATAATCTCCCAACGCACTGTTCCAGGTAACTACTCCGAAGTTTACCGGGTCCACAGACCATATTAGGTCGTTTGTGCTATCGAACACTGCAAGAATTTGCGCTCTTGACTCGGAGAGCGCATTTTCAATCCGCTTACGCTCGGTGATGTCGACAGCAACACCCATGAAGCGGTTAGGCCCCCCGGACGAGCTTTTCTGAAAGCGACCTACGGAGGCGAGCCAGCGACCTGTTCCGTCAGGGAGCACAACGCGGTATTCAACTCTGGTTTCCTGTCCCAACTGAGCGCTCTGCTGCACAAATTGGCGAACACCCACGCGATCCTCAGGATGGATAGGACCGAGGAACCTCTCATAGTTCAATGCCTCATCCGGCACAAAACCGAACAACTCCCGGGTCCTATCCGTAGCCCAGAGATGCCCGGTGCCCATTTCAAAGCTCCACAGGCCAGCACCGGCCGAAGTTACCGCCAGCCTCACGTTCTCTTCGCTCTCGATCAAAGCTCGCTCGGCCCTCCGACGCATTCTGAGATTCATGACAAGCACCAGGATGAGAAACGCCTCAAAGACCATGAAAGCTATCATGCCTGCAATGGTCCCCTTGTGGTCCCTCCAGAGTGAAGGTTCGCGGTAGCGGATTTCGCTGCCGGGTGGCACGGCGGTCTCGGGGATGTTCCAGCGTTTGAGTTCCCGCCAGTCGTAAAGACTGACGTATGCCTCCTCTCCGCCGAAGGGGATGGATGCCGGTGATTCACCCCCCAATATGCGAAGCGCAAGTGCGGCCGTTTGCCTCCCCAGATGCTCGAAACTCACCAGTGGCCCCCCAACGATGCCATAGCCCAGAAATGACTCATAGAGACCGAACACCGGCGCATTGGCGGCCCGGGATACGAGTGAAAGCGCTTCGCGGGGGATGAATCCCCGGCCTTCACCATCCTTGAAGATGGACGAGTAGAGGACGATGGTGTCTTGCGGAAGAGAACCAACCCGGGCCAGAATGTCCTGCATCGGCAACTTTGTGAGATCGATCAACTCGAGCTTTTCAAAATGGGGTTTCATAGCATTGCGCAAGGCCTGCTCGGTCGCAGAGTCGTTGGGGGTAACCCCGGCAACCAGGGCCACATGCTGCGTGCCTGGCCTCAATCGCAGGGCAGTATCCAGCAGGAAGGCGCTGTTGTCTGCTGTTACAACGGCCGTGATAAAGCGGCGCAACGGGGAATGCTCCAAGTTTTCGGCCGTGGTCCTGGTGACTTGACTGGCGACAGTGGGCAACCCGGGGAAGATGTTGCCTTCCGCACTCATTAGGAAGTCAATGGCTGAAGGGTAGACGGTGATGATGGTGTCGATCTTTATACCGGTGTACTTGCGGCGCAGGTAATCTGCCACTGTACGGGCATGGCCTGCACCGCCGAACCGGGAATCATCCAGGTACTCGGAGTACAGCTGGACATCGAACAACTGGCTTGATCGGAATGCCGCGCGGATCCCTTGATCGGTCAATTCGTGAGCCGGGTGCGCCTTGTCCTCGCCGTAGAGCACCAAGACCCGTTTGGTCTCTTTGGGCTCCGCCGCGTACAATGGCTGCGCCAACAGCAGTGACAACACCAGCGCAGCAGACACAATATGCGACTTTTTCATCATCATGCATAGTTGGTAGGGGGCAATCAATTTGTTACCCTGCGATCCTAGCGCCCCGAAACTCCATGGAGCACGCTGATAAGGGATAGCTTTCCGGTAATTTTAGACTACCACATCATGTTGGGGATCCTCAATGGCTTACCTGCACCGCACCTAACAAACCCCAGAAATCCCCGTCCACTCCTCCGTGGAATGTTGCGCACAACACGCCAATTTCGAAAGAGTTCAGTTTGCAGTCATTCGGTAAACAAATGATTCGAAAATGGCGAAATTTTTCGGGTATCATTTCTCAAGGGCCAGGAAAATAAATTTAGACGGCGTAAAGAAATTTCTGATACTGGAAACCTAGGGGCAATCAGTAATCTTCCTCGGAAGTTTTGACCAATCATATCATAGCAGGCTCCCAGGACATGGGGGAGCCCATCTGGTTTGAAATTCTCACAGGAAAGTGCTGGCTGTCCCTAGGGTTCGTGCGGTAGTACAGAAGGGTGACGCGGAACTGGATGTTTTTGGGCAGTCATTGTATAGTCACTTGCCGTCCGATTCTTGCGAGGACTCAGACGATGGTACGCAGGGATTTCTTTTGAGTTCAATTGAAGGGGGCCAGTGGTGATGATCAGGGTAATTTGTATCGGCTTGATTCTGGCAGTGGGCTGTTGCTTTATCGAGCAGCCCGTTTGCGTTGCACAGACAGTGGTGGTCGCTTTGGAGTCGCCGCCGACGTCTATGGATCCCAATAGTGAAAACGATAACCCCACGATGGGCATTTTGAGCAACGTTTTCGACGGTCTGATGCAGCGGGAGAAAACGGAGGGTAAAGTCGTGCCGGCCTTGGCGGAAAGGTACGAACATCCGGATCCACTGACTTGGAAGTTCTACCTGCGCAAGGGTGTCAAGTTTCACAACGGAAACGACTTCACTGCCGCCGACGTCAAGTACACCTTCGAGCGGCTGAGAAATCCCGAAGTTTCCCAGCACCTATACACTGGAAATGCAATCGCCTCCATCGAAACGCCGGACGACTTCACAGTCGTAGTCAAAACGAAATACCCGGCCCCCTGGTTCATCGGCAACATGCACCAAATTTTCATTCTAGACAAAGAATCTAACGAGTCGCGCCCCAAGGGCGAAATTGAGACTGCTCCGATTGGCACCGGCGCGTACAAGGTGTTGGAGTTCGTCAAGGGATCCCATGTGAAACTGGAAGCCAATCACGACTACTGGGGAGGGGAACCTGCAATCAAGACCGTGGAAATGAAATTCATCAGCGATCTCGCCGATCGGTTTGTCGCGCTGCTTGGGGGCTCTGCGGAGTTGCTCAATAGCTTGCCGGCGGAGGGTATCGACCTGGCGAAGCAGAACAAGGCCGTGGATTTACTGCGCCATCCGGGGAGAACAGCCATATACCTGGTAGTGTCCAACCGGCCGGGCACCCCCACCGCCGACGTGCGCGTTCGCAAGGCCATGTATATGGCCATTAACGAGGACGAGATCATAAAGAAAGTAATGCTGGGGCAGGCTTCTCCAGCGGCCCAGATGCCTGATCCACTCACCTTAGGATATAACCCCGATATAACGCGGCTGCCCTATAACCCACGAGAAGCCAGTAGGCTTTTAAAAGAGGCAGGTTTTGAAAAAGGCTTTGAGATCACCTTGGCGGGGCCCAGCGACCGCTATGTTATGGACGATCAGATCTGCGAGGCGGTGGCCAAAGACTTGGCAAAGGTCGGCATCAAAGTGAAGCTGGACATTAAGCCCAAGGCCGTCTTCCTTACCGAGGTGAGGGAGAACAAACACGACTTCTATTTGGGGGGCTGGCTTGAAGGAACCTATTCCAGCGCCCGCACCTTCTTCCGCCATGTGCACACCATCGACAAGGAAAAGGGCTACGGCGACTGGAACGGTTCGCAGTCTTCGGACAAAGACATTGACGAGTTGTTGGAGAAGACCTTGCAGATAACGAATGAGGCAGAGTATGCAAAGACCCTCCAGGAGGCAAACAAGATGATCATGGAGCGTGTCCGTTTGATTCCGCTCCATTACGAAGTGGACCTCTATGCGATGCGAAAGAAAAGCGGCATCCAGTTCACGCCCCGCCCCGATCAATGGATCGTTTTGAAGGAGATGGCTACACAGTGAAACCAAAGGGCAAATCCGGTTCGCAGGATTTGCTATAATCAAGTCCAAATATTTCCCGGTGTTGAAGGAGCCCGTATCTCTGATGGGGCAAGAGATCCTTGGCATCGGGATGATACAGACAATTAACTGAAGCATAGTTTTTGCCAGATCGAGGTCGACAGACAGCAGACAATTGCGTCTCGGTAAGATCGTGATGGAGAGATTCAGAAAAAACGGCCTGTAGATTCATGGCAATCCCCTCCAATAATTCGAGACACTTCTTACCACGGTACGAAATAAATCGCTGCAACACGCACCTGCTCAGGCGAAGGAAAAGCAAATAGATCTTGCCAATGTGCAGAATCCTGTTCAGGCCGTGGTGCATAACGACTATGAAACCAATATGTTAATCAGTCAACCAACCCCCTCCATAACGCCACAGAGGAGAGATACATGAATTCTTCATGCTAAAATGGTTCAGGTGCAATGCCGTCATGGTTGACTCGAAAAAAGATTCATCACCGCTTTCATCAGCCGTGGCAGCGCACGCTTACCTCCCGCAGGATTTTCCCTCATGGTTTTTACCCCTCCGAGCAATGGAAATATAAGGTGGAAGCAACACGCAGTTGCCAGGACCAGGCAGGTCGCTAAGTCCTGCTTTTCCATTTGATAGAACCATCATTAGAGTCCCAGACTTTCCTATTTCAGCGCTATGGCCCAGATTGTCACTTTGCATTGATCGTGCGTCGCTCTAGTCTTGCTTTCCCAGATCCAAGGCGGGCACAAGGCCAAGTTGTTACGCAAGGGAGGGAGACCCCGGTCCGTCCGCCAGCGCGATAAAGGGGTAGATTCTTGAGCCTGAATTTCTGTGGCGGCTGGGGTATGCTTGTCCCTATGGTCACCTGCATGATCGGGAAAATTATAAAAATGGTATTCCATCATGATTGAGACGCTCAGAATGAGCTGTACATCCGTGAAGATCAAGATTTCGGCGTCAAAAGTTGTCAAGTTCCAGGCCGGCAAGACTCTCAGGGAAAAGTCAAACCGCGGAGTTTAATCCCTCTCATTGAGATGATCTGAAGAGATTGCCCGCCAGAATGAATTGGCAACCAGTCCTTTTCATTCTCCCGTCCTCATTCCGGCCATTCCTTCCTCATAATCGACGATACCTCCAAACTCAATGAATTTGCTGTGTGGACTTTCGCTGAGCCCGAGCCGGCCGCAGCATCAAAGAATTCTTCGAGATTAATCTATGATTAGCATTCCCCTTATTTCCGAAAACTTTTCGATATAAGTCTGTGTTTTTTCCTCAGGTGCTGAAAGTCCGAAGTGTAGTAAAGAACAAACGCTACTGTCATTGAAAGCCTGCAATCGGGTCCGATCCTTGCCGCATAGATCAAGGCCTGAGAACATTTCGATGGATGGCATATTAGTTGCTCGTTCCTGTCTCAGGGACTCGGGTGTGCCGCTAAGCAGAGACCGGGCGCAATATCTGAGTATAATGAAATCGCTCAGGTAGATACACCGGTCAGTATCTCTCACGCCTGAGCTGGATGCCCAAATATATTTCTACGCAGAAATAATGCATAAGCTGCCCTGAATCTAAACATTATGGAGGTTCTATTCATGAGACGAATAATCCTTGCTTTGTTTCTTATATTTCTCTTTGCGATCAATGCCTACGCTCAATATCAATTTGATGATGAGTTCAATGGCTCATCGGTTAATACAAATGCGTGGGCTCTGTTTAAGGGATACCTGCAAAACGGGAACAACGAGTTACAGTATTACCAACCCGCCAATGTTACGGAAAGTAACGGGTATCTGAACATTACCACGGACTATGTGAACCCACCCGTCGAAGGCAAGAGCTACATCTCCGGCCGGGCACAGACAAACACCTTTAATTTCCTCTACGGGACAGTAACAGTTCGGGCATTGCTGCCAGGTGGAACCGGCCCCTGGCCTGCCATCTGGCTCCTGGGAGCTGACTGCCAGGCTAGCGCGGGAGAAGTATCGGCCCTGTGCAATTGGCCCTATTCCGGCTCGAACGAAATCGACATGACCGAGATCCTGGACTCTGACCTCACCAAGGTAAATCAGCAGATCCACACGATGTCGGGCAACACCCAGGAGAACCCCGGCTGCACGGCAACGACGACAGACGTATCGCAGAACTGGCATACCTACACCCTGATCTGGGCTCCCGGGAGCGTGACGTGGCAAATAGACGGGAGGACGACCTGCACGGAAACATCATACGTCCCGTCCACTCCAATGTACCTGATAATCAACACAGCGGTCGGAGGTGATGGTGGAGGCAAGGTAGACGACAGCACCCTTCCTCAAACTATGCTCGTGGACTATGTGCATGTGACTACCACTTCCACTCCCATATACCAGGTTAGTCCCAGCGCGGGCGCAAACGGCAGCATCAGTCCATCGTCTGCGGTGACGGTTAATCCCGGCAATACAACCACTTTTAGTGTTACCCCCAATGCCGGATACTATGCTGCCGTTGGCGGGACATGCGGTGGAAGTCTTTCGGGAAGTACCTACACGACTGGGGAAATTATGGCACCTTGCACCGTTACGGCCAGTTTTAGTGCGACCAACCCAGGACCTTCGGCCACAGTACCGTACGCCCCGACGGATGTAACCGCAACTGCGGGCAACGGCCAGGCAACGGTGAGCTTTAAGCTGCCGGCAAATGGCGGGAGCACAATAACGGGTTACACTGTAACGTCGAGCCCCGTCGGCATAACAGCTTCAGGGAAAGGCAGCCCTATAACGGTGAACGGGCTGAAAAACGGCACTGCCTATACATTCACAGTAACTGCGACGAACGCGATCGGGACCAGTCAGGCGTCAACACCTTCCAATAGCGTGACGCTCGAAGCCAATCGGCGTGAACGAAGGTAAAGCGTTGCCCCCCCTTTACGAACGAAAGTGTTGTCACATGGGCCAGTTGTCCTCAGAATTTGGCGATGGCTGGCCCAAGCATGAAGAACCCGCCATCATGGTCCACTGAACTTGCGCACTGGAGAGAGCCACTATCATCCCTATAGGACCAGTTCTTCCGCAAATAGCCGCAAAGACGTTCAAGCAAAGTCTCCGCAAGCAAGAGAACGTGCTGGAAGATCAATTTGCGCTGACCTCCCCATCATTGACTCGTCCGAGGATTTGAACAGGAAATGAAGTGATTGGCAGAGAACAGTGAACAGAAAAAAGAGAACCAGTCTGTTTCCGCCAGGGCGGAGTATGCACACAAAGTGTGCGGCACGGCATGGCCGGTTTCGAGGCGGCCCGATGAAAGAGATGAACGCTACATGTTCTGAATTGATATTACGCCATTTCCTGATGTATAGCTCGACAGGGTTTTGAGGACGGTTTCAAGGTGAAAGTAAAAAGGCAAAAATTTTAAATATTCCCCTGATATCCTGGCACGCTGGTAATTTGCCATGAACACTTGTTTCTCATTGGACGGGACGTTACATTTATTGATATATTCGATTGGCAATACTCCGAACAACAAATACCGCTTGTCCTACCCGGCTTTAAGCCAAGTGTAAGTGGCGAACTAATATGGCAAATTCATCACAAGTTCACTTAATTTTGAAAACAACTATCTCATTGTCCTCATATAATGGAGCACCACATGTTTGTTGAAATTTTGTGATAAATCGGTTCATCATAGTGTAACGCAATTTAACGAAGCCTTGTTTCTCCGACATTAGGAGTGGTGCCATTAATGATTTATGAAGTACTAGAGCAGCGTCATGAAGTTTGGAAAGTTCAGCATCGTTTTCTATATCAATAATATTAGTAAAACGTAATCTATCAGGGTTGCTATTATATCGCAAAACGTCATCGATACTACCGTTTCCAACGTAAAGTGAGGTAATTCCATCAGGATACTCTTCTATTTCAACTCCACTATCTATGCGTACACTTGAATATCCAGCTATTCTGCGTTTTCTGTCGAAGTGTTGATAGAAATAAAACACGTTATTATAACTACATACGTCAAATGGATAGTCAATAAGCGTCTTAATATCCACGTTGCTAATCAATGATATGTAAAATGGTGATATATTTTCCTTTGTTATAGGAAAATTAGTGTATATATTGTGTGCATCAGCATACTTCCAAAGTGGAGATTGGTAGGATCCTTGAAAAGCGGAATGATTAGTAAAATTGTTAGGATACACATATATGTCAATAATAGGACCGAATGCTAATAGTAAACCAACAAAAATCACAGGCAGTGAGCTGATAAATATTCTCGCTTTGGTCGAGTATAAAAATGGTATTTCGCCCAGTGCTTTGCAAAAATATTCCAGAGCTAGTGCAACCAACAATATGCCCATGGGAACCGCAGGAATCATATATCTCAGCATCACAAACCCATTTCCGATGCCAAACGGGCCAGTAAATGATAAGAAAAGAAAATAAGCCAGGATTACAGTCGCAAAAATCCAGCCTATTAGCGGCTGCCGTTTTAGAATCAAGATTTGACCGGCGATAAGCATAAGAACGAAAATAACAACCAAAGGAAAATTCGCTGTGCCGCAGAGAAGGGTTACAGCGTCCATCAGTCCGTTCAAACTGATTCCATCCTTGAATAACGGGAGGTCTGCCCGATGTGCGAGTATTGGCCATGATAAAAACATAACCAGCAATGCTGTTATTGAAAACAAGGCGAAAAACTGCTGTGGGGGGATTACAACTGCAAATGATCTAAAAAACTGTGGAAAATAGTCCCTGGTGCAAAATATAAAGAATAACAAAACGAAGGGTATCATGACTACTACCAAGGAAATTGGATGTGCATAAACCGCAACGCTTCCCGAAAGGACAGAGAAAATTGCGTATCTTCTTTGACCGGTTGTAACCCAATGAAAGAAAGACAGCAGACCCCAGAAAGAAAAGAGCATTATCAGTATGTAAGCTCGAAAGAACCTACTATAAAAAATAAGGAATGGCGATATGGCTAACAAGGCTGAAAAAATGAGCGCAACTCGTGTGCCAAAGATTTTCTTTACTGACCATGGTAATATTATCAAACTGGCAAGTCCTGCAAGTACCACCGGTATCCGCAAAAGCATTTCTGAGATGCCCAGTGTACGATACAGTAATAAAGTATAAGCGGTTAGGATAGGGCTGGAGTTATTGAGAGGGTTAAACGCCGTTAGTGCTTCCCAAAAGGTTTTCCCAAATATGAAGGCGATACCATGCCACTCATCATCTATTAATATCTGCCCCGGGAGCATATACAGTCGTAAAAATGCGGCCAGGATAAAAATCGGTACCCACCAGAGAAAGAAATTTCTGTCATTTACAAAATGCAAAACTGACTTCCGCTCAGAATCATCGATTCTTGTTATTCCGACTTGCTTTCTATCAGCTATCGGAGGTCTCATTTTTCTCCTGGACGTTTTAGACATGGTAGTCTCCCAAACTGCCCGTCGGAAGTAGTGCTGAAAAATATGTCAACTTCGGTACCTTTACGGCCGACACGTTCCAGAACGTGGAATCCATTAAATCCGGCGCCCAACAGGTACGGCAAGCCCATCTGTCCCGCTTACTGCATAGTCGGGTTTCCATCAGCTTTTCAATAAGATGCAGAATTCCTCGGTCTCGAGCTATCGACCCGGGTAGCAAGAACATCTCATACCGATTTGCGTTCGAGATGCTATTAAATTGACATGGTGATGGGTTGCGCTTCGCTTCACCCATCCTACGAACTACCAACTACGAACTGGGACATTCAATTCGGCTGTAGGATGGGTGAAGCGAAGCGCAACCCATCGCTCCACGTGTGGTATACCGCACCCCATGTGGCACTCCAAAATCATCTTGAATGCAACTTGGTATCAGGGTCAGTATCAGGCCGAGCGGCCGCGCCGGCACGCACCTTGGGTGCAATCGAGCCCTTCTTGCCGACCGCCTCACAACCGTAGATCACGGGTCCGTAATGTCCTATCGGTCCCAAGAAGAGTTGATTTACGCGCCTCGCCCCGCCCCAGATAATGTTCACTACCTCTCCTGCATTGATCCGAAGAGAAAGATCAAGTATCTTAGTAGAACCGCAAAGTCTAGATAAAAAATAAAGTTCTTAATGTTGACTCGTCCCAGCCTGCCACTTCTGTTCTCATCAAATATTTGGGTTTTCATTGATGAGGATAATCTCACTGTGCGTAACAGGTCCTTCGAGTAGCGGGATACTCGTGTTCAGAGGCGGTTCAGACTTCTTGCCAACTTTATGAAAATCCACCCCGGACCAAAGCGCTCAAAATATGATACGAACAGCAGAATCCTGTCCGGAAGCGCATTAAAGGTTTTCGTAAAACAGACCTCATTTAGAAACTTCGATGACTCAAGACGGAATTATATATTTCGCCAATTCTTGACCTGGGAATAAATTGAATCTTCGGAAAACGTGGGTCTCATAAATCAGGGGATCTATTACCCCCGGGGCGGCGTTCCTGACCCTGGGTTGATTTAGGTAGCCCCTTCAGGGCACGGAAAGTCCAGACCGTAGTACACATTTTTCCGACGGCAATGATAGACTCCGTAATATGAATCCTCGATATGGAAAGATCGGATCATCTTAGAATCAGGCCCCGGTGTGAAAAATCAACTGGCAATCTTATCGTTACAAGAATAGAACCATGTTTGAAAGAGTTCACATACTACGCCGAATGCACGGAGCCGCCGGTGGAAAGGTCAATAGCAGAAGACGTTATCTGGAACCTGGGCGATCTATACGCCAGCCCTTCCGATCCGCAAATCGATGCCGATACAAAGCGGCTCCGGGAGAAGGTCTTGGCATTTTCTTCATTCAGGGGGAGGGTGGCCGGGCTGGGGCCGGAGGATTTGCTGCGGGCCGTCCGGGAACTGGAAGAAATAAACGAGCTTGCCGGGAAGCTAACGGCATACGCATACCTCAATTTTTCGACTCAGACATCGAACCCGGCCGCCAGCGCTCTTTTTCAATCCCGAAAAGAGATCTACAGCGAGATCCGCCGCGATACCCTCTTTTTCGAACTCGAATGGAGCAAACTGGAAGAGAGCAAAGCCGGGGGCCTCGCATCCGATCCCGAACTTTCGAAATACAGCCATTATCTGACCTCGCTCAGGCGCTATAGGCCGCACCTCTTGAGTGAACCGGAGGAGCGCATACTGGCCGACAAGGAACCCGCCGGGGCATCGGCCTGGGGCGCTCTTTTCGACAAGATGCTCAGCCAGCTCAGGTTTGGGGAGAAAAAGAGGACGGAATCAGAAGTGCTCGGTGAACTCTACAGCCCCGACCGCGAGGTCCGCAAGCATGCCGCGCACGAGTTGACCTACGGACTCCAGTCGATCCTGCCCAGTCTGACCCACATTTTCAATACAATCCTGCTCGATAAATCTATAGAGGACCGGCTGCGCCATTACCCTCACTGGCTAAGTTCCAGAAACCTGGGCAACGAGGCCGACGACGCCATGGTCGGCGCCCTCGTGGAAGCGGTTTCTTCCAGGTACGATCTGGTAGAGCGCTACTACCGGCTCAAACGAAAACTCCTCGGATTCGAGGAGCTGTTCGACTACGATCGCTATGCGCCGGTTAAGGTCCTGTCGGAAGCAAGAGTCTCATGGGATGAGGCAAAAGAGATAGTGCTGACATCCTTTGCGGAATTTTCTCCCGAAATGGCGAAGATTGCCTCCCTTTTCTTCACGCGTGGATGGATCCACGCACCGGTAGCGCCCGGAAAGCGCAGCGGGGCTTTTGCGCACCCAGTGGCCCCCTCCGCGCACCCTTTTATTTTCCTCAATTTTACCGGAAAGCGCAAAGACGTGATGACCCTGGCGCACGAACTCGGCCACGGCATCCACCAGTATCTGGCTCGCAGGCAGGGGTTATTTAACTCCGATACCCCTCTTACGACGGCCGAGAGCGCGTCCGTTTTCGCAGAAATGCTCGTGTTCCGCAGTATCCTTAAAAAGGCGGCTTCTCCGGCCGAGCGCCTTGGCCTGCTCTGCTCGAAAATAGAGGATACCTTTGCAACCGTTTTCCGGCAGGTGTCGATGAACCGGTTCGAAGAGGCCGTACATAACGCAAGGCGCACGCGCGGCGAGTTGGACGAAGACTTTATTTCCTCCGCATGGATGGAAACGCAGAAGGCGGTATTCGGCGACTCGGTGTGCCTGCTCGGCCACTATAGAATCTGGTGGTCTTATATTCCGCATTTTGTCCACTCGCCGGGATATGTGTACGCCTACGCCTTCGGTGAGCTGCTGGTGATGGCCCTCTATGAGCAATACCTGCGTGAAGGGCCGGATTTTGTTCCCAGGTACCTGGCGTTTCTCGAAGCAGGAGGGAAAAACAAGCCCGGAGAGCTGCTCCGGCCGTTCAGCGTCGATTTGTCCGATCCCCGATTCTGGGACCGGGGAATAAGAATTATAGAGGGCCTTATAGTCGAGGCGGAAGGAGAAGCGGTTCAATGAAGCCAAAAGCAAAATACAGGAGAACAAAGATCATCTGCACTCTCGGTCCCGCGACCAGTTCCCAGGATATGATACTCAAGCTTATCGATGAAGGCATGGACGTGGTTCGCCTGAATTTTTCCCACGGGAACCATGAGCAGCACAGGAAGACCATCCGCACCGTTCGCTTGCTTTCAAAACAGTCAGGAAAGGAGATCGGAATTCTCCAGGACCTGGGCGGGCCGAAAATCCGGCTCGGCCAACTCAACGGCGAAAAAAGGACCATGATGCGCGGAGAGCGCGTCGTTTTGGTCCCCGGAGAACACGCCGAGGGGGATTCAATCCCCGTAAACTATCCGGAAATGATCGAGGATATCGAGGAAGGCAATCCGATTCTTATTGCCGATGGAACCGTTCAGTTGACGGTTATGGAAAAAAAAGGCCGAAGTGCGGTCTGCGAGGTCGTGGTCGGAGGAGTGATCCTTTCCCGCAAGGGGGTGAATCTGCCTTTGAGCCGGTTGAGCGTGCCCGCTTTTACCGACAAAGACCGTGAAGACCTCATGGTGGGCCTGGACGAGAAGGTCGATTTCGTCGCGCTCTCTTTCATCCGCGGCCTCGAAGACCTCCGAAACGTTCGTGATATTATATCCGGTGCGGCTCATCACCCGATGCTTATCGCCAAAATTGAAAAACCGCAGGCGGTTGAAAATTTTGAGCAGATCCTGGCTGCAGTTGATGCGGTGATGCTCGCAAGGGGAGATCTCGGGGTCGAGATGCCTCTGGAAGAAGTGCCGATGATTCAGAAAAGGATAATCCGGATAACCAGGCAGGCGGGAAAACCGGTCATTACTGCGACCCAGATGCTTGGCTCGATGGTGGAAAACCGCAGGCCCACCCGGGCCGAGGCTACCGATGTGGCAAACGCGGTCCTGGATGGAACCGACGCCCTGATGCTCTCAGATGAGACTGCGATGGGCAGCTATCCGGTGGAAGCCGTTTCGACCCTGGACCGGATAGCCAGGACGACCGAACCTTACATTAACGAGAGCGCTTACCTGGAAGAGGAGACTTCGGAGATGCTGCACACGATACCGGCAGGGATCAGCCGTGCCGCATGCCTGCTGGCGCTCGACCTGAAAGCCGCGGCGATCGTTGCTACGTCATCCTCGGGCAATACCGCGCGCATGGTTGCACGATTCCGCCCCTCGGCGCCCATAGTCGCCCTGACCGATCACGTTGAGACTCTGCGCCAGTTGTCACTTTCATGGGGGGTGATCCCTCACCTTGTGAGTTCATTCTTCGACACGGACCAGATGTTTGCATTGGCGCGCTCCTGGGCGACGCAAAAAGAGGTGGTCAAGCCGGGAGACAGCCTCATAGTCACGGCGGGTGTTCCGGTAGGAGTATCGGGAACGACGAATTTGCTCAAGGTTATGGAAATCTAGTTTAGAATTGGGTCTTCCGGCAAAGGCGTATCCGGACAGTTTGCACGCGAAGCCGCGAAGGCGCGAAGAAAAGGAAGCAGGTTACATGCGTTACCGAGAAGTTGCGCAGGCAGTAGCATGAGGTAGCTTCGCTCCAAATGTGAAGGGTGAGGTTAGAAGGGTGAAGATTTCACTCTTCGCTCTTCGCACTTCAAACTTCGTTTACCTGCTCCCTGCTCGCTACCGGAGTTCTCATCCTTCTCTTTCTTCGCGGCTTGGCGTGAAAAATATTGGAGGTACTCGTTTGCCGGATGGACCTCAAAATAGCCATTGCTTTTGCCGTCAGGGCAAGTAAGGCCTTATCGCGCAAACCAGCAGCCCGATAAGCGCCCCGCCAAGCACAAGCCACAATGAGTTCAAACGAAAACGAATCAGCAGAACAGCGCTTCCCGCGGCCAACAGAGAAGTAGGGATATCAATAAGAGCGCCGCGGCCCAGACTCCAGGTGACCACAGCCATCAGGGCCAGAGATGCCACGATGACGCCGTCCAAGAATGCTCCTGCAATTGCCGATCTGCGCAAGAGCGGCACGATCTGGCTGCCAATTGCCACGAGGATAAATGAAGGGAGAAAAATCCCGGCCGTTGCGATCAATGCGCCCGGCAGGCCGGCAAGCAAGTAACCGATGAAGGTCGCCGTGGTAAAGACCGGGCCAGGAGTCACCTGCCCTATGGCAATGGCGTCCAAAAGCTGTGTTGTGGTCAGCCAATGCCAATGGTCGACAAGATCAGCATGCAGGAAAGCCAGCAGCACATAGCCGCTCCCGAAGACTACTGAGCCGATTTTGATGAAAAACACGAAGAGCGGCAGCAAACCGAACTCGACTTTGCCGGTAGAGTAAAACCCCGAAACGAAGTAAACGCCCCCAAGAAAGGAGCAGGCCGATAGAAACATAATCAGCATCGAGACCCAGTTTCTTCGCCAATCCAGGATGAATCCTTGCCGCAATCCCACGATCAACCCGGTTCCAAAGATCAAGACGAGCGTATTAACCCCCAGAAAATCCAGTATAATGTCAACGACGGCCATTGCTGCCAGGAATTTATTTTTTACCGCAGTGCGCCCTAAGCCTAAAAGGGCCTGCAAAACGATGGCGATTACCACCGGCTTGATTCCGTAAAGCAGCCAGCCAACCTGGGGAAGGTTCCCGTACTGAACGTAAGCCCAGGCTAATGCCATGACCATGACCATTGCCGGAAAGATAAAGCAAACGCCGGACAAAAAGAGTCCCATCCAGCCTTCACACAAGTAGCCTATGAAGATTGCCATTTCCGTTGAACTGGGACCGGGAATCATGTTGGCTATGCCCAGCAGATCGAGGAATTTATCCCTTGGAACCCAGCGCCGGCGCCGGACCACCTCGTCTTCCATCATGGCAATGTGAGCCGCAGGTCCACCAAAAGCCGTTGTTCCGAGACGGAGGAAGAAAAGGGCCAGTCTGCTCAAACTTATTTTCCCGCCTGTCGGAGCCTGATCTCGCTGTTCATCATCCATTATTTCAATCCGTGTCCATTCGCAAACAACGTATGGCACACCATCAGGTTGTGCTTCGGGTTCTTCGAGGCCGAAAAAAGGGCCGGCAGATACACTTCCCGTCAAAGCAGACGCCATCGGGAGGATGAGATCTTAGTTGATTTGAGTCTTTGGAACACTATCGGGTGACAGCTAAAAACCTATACCGGCATGGACATTAAGTTCTTATTCCGATTTATACAAGTAAGTACTAAGAGCCTTCCAGGCCCAGGTTGATCTTTTTTTCTCCAGTCATGCACATGTCAAGACCGCTTGAACATACTGTAACCAAACCCTTCTTTTCGACGGCGGCGGCCGTCGCTTTCTGTGCCTCCAGCATCATTTTTGCGCCGCGTGTCACCATTGCCTTGCCTTCCGAAATTGTGTCACCGGTCATCATGCTTTCGCCTTTGGTCACCATGTTAAAGCCGTCCGTCATCATCTTTTCGGCCGCCGTGAACTCTGCGTCTTTCATTCCTTTCCCGGCCACTGTATCCATTATCATTTTGTTTCCATCCATCATCTTCTTTGCACCTTCCATTATCGCCTTCTGACCTTCGATGGTGCCCCGGTCACTTTCCGCAGCTCGTAAATATCCGGCTGCGGCGAAAATGCCGATTGACAGAAAAACGATTAATGGGGCTGCGAAATACCTGCTGCGATTGTTCATAGTAATATCTCCCCTTATAATTTGATGCGAAACTGAAGCTTTACGCCGACACTGTTTTAAAGATAATACCGACTCCAAGCTCGACGCTCAACAATATGGGGGAATGATTTTTTTGTTGCAGGAAAATGTGTCGCAGGTTCAATCTTTTTTCCGGGATGATAAGATACTTACCAGGGGGTGAGCTTTAACCGTTGCCCCCTCCTGCATGGCAAGGTGAGCCAAACAGGAGGAGACAGGTGAGAGTAGACAAGGCATCATCGACGGCTCATTTAAAACAAGCTGCTATCTTGAGTATAATCTTACCTCCCTGTTAACGCAGTGCACCGCCGGCGATAACCATCCTCATCACTTCCGAGGTTCCCTCGTAGATCTCCGTAATTTTGGCATCTCTGAACAGACGCTCGACTTTAGTTCCCTTGATGTAACCGATACCCCCGTGGATCTGTACGGCGCGATCTGTTTGACGGACAGCCGTTTCGGAAGCAAATAACTTTGCCATGGCAGCCTGACTGCTGTAAGGCATCCCCTGGTCGTAACACCAGGCAGCGTGATAGGTTAAAAACCTCGACGCCTGCACCTCGGACACCATGTTGGCAATCATCCACTGGATCGGCTGGAGAGTGCTGATGGGTTTTCCGAACTGGACTCTTTCCTTGGAGTATTTTATCGACTCATCGAGTGCCGCCTGGGCAATACCCAGGGCCTGTGAGGCGATGCCTATGCGACCGCCGTCAAGTGTCATCATCGCGATCTTGAATCCCTGGCCTTCAGCTCCGAGCAGGTTTTCCTTCGGGATTCGGCAGTTTTTGAGCAGCACTTCGGAGGTAAGCGAGCCGCGGATGCCCATTTTATCGAGATGCTTGCCTATGACGAGACCCGGGGCATCGGAAGGCACGATGAAGGCACTGATCCCCTTCGTTCCCTTGGATTTATCAGTCATAGCAAAAACAATGTGCACGCCCGCAACTGGAGCATTTGTGATGAATATCTTGCTTCCGTTGAGTACCCATTCATTCCCATCGAGAACGGCCGTAGTAGTCGAGGCGGCCGCATCGGTTCCGGCTCCCGGTTCGGTCAAGGCAAAGGCGCCAATCATCTCACCTTTGCACAAAGGGGTAAGGTATTTTTGCTTTTGCTCTTCCGTGCCGAACTTATACAGCGGATACCCGGCCAGGGAGCTGTGAGCCGACACAACGACACAGGTCGAAGAGCATGCGCGCGCAAGCTCTTCGAGCACGATGACATAGCTCATCATGTCGGCCCCCGCTCCGCCGTATTCCGGTGGAAAGTAGATACCCATCCACTCTTGTTCGGCGATTTTTTTAATCACTTCTTCCGGATACCTCTGATTCCGGTCGACTTCCTCGGCAATCGGACAGACATTCTTGTCACAGAATTCCTGCACCCCCTGGCGAATTAATTGATGCTCTTCAGATAAATTGAAATCCATTTCGGATGTTCCTTTCTCTTCTCCCTTTATAATTTGACGCGAGACCGAAGCTGCATGGGCGCACTCTTTTGAAAGTATTACCAACTCGAAACTCGACGCTCAACGAGGTTATGAGATGATTTATCCGGTTCAGGAGAAGATACCCCGACTCAACATTCTTCCTGAGGTATCAAACACTTACCAAACCCCAATTTTGCCACTGCCCCCTCCTGCATGGCAAGGTGAGCCAAACAGGAGGAGACGGGTGAGTAAATAAAGGGCAACTCAGTTACGCATGAACTCCAGTGCTACACTTCAGCAAATGAGGTCAGGATCAAATCCTTGTAATCAGCTCTTGCGAACAGATTCGGGGCGAGCTTCTTGGCCTTCCAGAACTCCGGATCGTGCGAAGGAACAACCTCGGTGCCGATCATCTTCATGACCTTGAATATGGTGAGCGCCTCAGTGGCTTGCGGGATGTCCCAGGCCAGGCCGGGAGGTATGGCGTCGAGCATGTTCTCCAAAGTGTACATCGCGTCCGCGCAGAGAATCAGTTGTTTTCCGTCGTATGTCTTGACGGCCAGTGACTGGTGTCCTGCTGTATGGCCCGGAGTCGGGAAAGCAACAACAGTCCCGTCGCCGAACAGGTCGAAGATACCGTTGATCGGCTTGATGTTAAGCTGGCTCATCACCTTGAAGTCGTCGGGGATGTAGGCTGTTCTCTTCCCGGAAGCTATGGCTTCCTTGACTGTTTCAAGTTCCTTCGCCTGCATATAAATAGGAACGTCCAGGCCCTTGAAGTTGTCGACGGCTCCGGCATGATCCAGGTGTCCGTGGCTGAGAATCACGGCTTTGAGCTTATCAGGGGTCAGACCCAGTTTCTTTATCTGAATTTTGAACTCCTCGTAGTCCGCCATGACGGGCATGTATGCTGACGTCACCGCCTCGCCCCAGTAGCCGACGGGGTCTTTTGCGCACATGGCGTTGTCGCCCGTGTCAAAAGCCACCCAATCGTCACCATGCCTCAAGACGAAGAAAGTCACGGGGATGTTCATGGGCGTTCCTACACGGGTATCCTTCAACATATACTGTGTCTGGGTCTTCAAAATTCCGCAGACAAACGGGTAAGCCTTTACTCCCTTGGATGTAGCCGCTGACTTTTTCTTTGCTGCCTGTGCGCCGGGTGCAAAACCCAGTGCACCGACCGAGGCAACTCCGGCGCCTATCGCTGCTAACCTCAGCAGGTTCCTACGGGAAATCTCATCTGACATGGACCTCACTCCTTTCAATGTTTATGCAGTATTTGGATAGAAGGCCTCACCTGTTACAGGCGGCAAGATTTTAGTGCTGCTCCTCTCAATGATTCACCGAGGTTCTCTCAGGAGGGGCCTATCGCGATTGCTGCAAAGGCCTGGCGGGGCCACCCCTCCAGAAAAGGCCGCCAATCTACGAGCACCAAAGCGTGTTACCGGGTGTTACGGTTCAAGTATTCGTCGTGCCGCACCACCTCCTCCATTTTTGAGTCAAACCTCAACGTCCGTAGCCGTTCAGCTTCCGGCAATCATCGCGCAGTTGGTCTCTGAAATCCGGATGCGCGATTTCGATCAGGGCTTCGCACCTCTGCCGCAGTGTCTTGCCGCGAAGGCCGACTATCCCAAATTCGGTTGCCACATAGTCCACATCATATCGTGAGGTGGTTACCGACTGGCCGGGCTGCAGGCAGGCGACTATCCGCGATTGAGTCCCCCTGGCCGCTGTGGACGGCATAGCAATGATGGCCCTGCCTCCCTTCGAGCGGGAACAGCCTCGCACAAAGTCCACCTGGCCGCCGACTCCGCTGTACTGCATCGGACCCAGTGTAGTCGCGGCTACCTGCCCCATCGAATCCACGGCCAGTGCCGAGTTGATCGAAACCATGTTGTCATTTTGAGCAATTCTAAACGGATCGTTCACAAAATCTACCGGGTAGGCTTCGATCATGGTGTTGTCGTTGAGCCACTCGTAAAAAGTGGCAGTCCCCATGGCAAAGGTGATTACAATCTTGCCGGGCAGAAAAGTCTTCTTGCGGCAGGTGATGACCCCCGAGTTTACAAGGTTCATGGCGCCATCCGAGATCATCTCCGAGTGGATGCCGAGATCATTTTTCTCGCCAAGATAGCTCAAGACCGCATCCGGAAGGGCGCCAATGCCGAGCTGCAGGCAATCTCCGTCCTTTATCAGACTTGCCACATGGCCGCCGATCGCCTTCTCGGTTTCCCCCAGCTTAGGGGGGGGAAGTTCTATGAGCGGTTCCCCTGTAGGGACAAAGTAATCGATGTCTGTCGCATGCAGGCAGGAATCCCCGCCCACCCTCGGCATTTTGGGGTTGACGGCGGCTATAACTGTTTTGGCGCTCAAAGCCGCCTGCTTGGTGTAATCGACCGAAATGCCCAGGCAAAAGAAACCGAGTTTGTCAGGGGGAGAAACGGTTATGAGCGCCACATCCACCGGCAGTATTTCATCCCTGAACAGTCTCGGGATCTCGCTGAAAAAGCATGGGGTGTAATCAGCGCGCCCTTCATTGACTGCTTTTCGGGTCGTGGCCCCTACAAACAGAGAGTTGTGCCGGAAAGACCGGGCATATTCGGGAAGGCAGTAGCTCCCGCTACCCATGGCTACCATATGTACAATTTCGACCTGCTCGAGTTCATCGGCCCTGGCAACCATTGCCTCAACCAGAGACTTCGGTTCGCCACAGGCATGAGAGGTCACCACCCGGTCACCGGATTTGATTGCCTTTACGGCTTCCGCAGCAGTTGTCAAATGCTGATCGTAGTGATCATGCCACTTCATGAGGATGCCTCCCCTCAAAAAACTTTTTAATTTTCAAGGCAACAATTGTTGCCAGTTCACTTTCAGAAATCGATTCCGATTCGACAGCCGGCCCGCTCACGACAATCCACTCCAACGCCGAACTTCGTGTTTCCGGCCGGTCGGCACACGCCGCCGAACACCCGCAAACCAGAATACCCAATTGCCACTTTTCCGTGTTGCAGCCGATGGCTAAAGACAAATCCCCAGCAAGCATTTTTCTCAGTTCATCGACAAACTTCGAGCGGTCTATCCGGGGATTGCACCCGCCGCAATACTTGACGCCTACCCTTTTCATTAATCAGGACTCACGCCTTTTCGCAAAAGTCTTAGAGCTTCGCCGATCAGTTCATCGCTGACCGACTGAGAGACAATAATTCTCTTGATCCAGGGGATCTTTTCCCTGAGCACTGTCTCCACGAGGTTTTCAACAGTCGATTGGGAAGCCGGACATGTGGCGCATTTTCCAATGAGCCGTACCCGTACCGTTCCGCCGTCCCCGACCCCAAGCAGTTCGATGTCGCCGCCGTGAGCCTGGAGCCGCGGACGAATTTCCGTTTCGATAATGTTCTCGATGCTCCGGTACATCAGGCTTTCCCGGCACAAACCGACAATTCTGCCTTGATCCCGGCCAGTGCTTTTGCGAGAGCCTTTTTCTGCTCGAGATTGCCCTGGCGGGAGATCATGATCCTCTGGGCCTGAGGTGAACCGGCTCCATGCATCGATTCCGTCCGGTAGCCAACAGCCGCTGTTCCCAGCGTGATGTTCTCGATGAGCCTCAGGATTCTCATCCTGTCTTCGGTCGGAACCGAAGCTACGCCACGGAAATACTTCTCGACCACCTTGCCGATGACCGGATGTTTCAAGTCTTTCTCGGAGGCCATGGTCACCATGAGTCCACCTGCGATATCTTCAGCCAGGCGCGCAATTTCATATGGAAAACGGGTAACGTTCTGCTTGCAGACGTTGGCCAGCAACATGTTTATCTGGTAATTGCCCGAAGCCGTCTTGTTGCCTTCCGCCGAACAGGCGATGCCGCAGGCATAAAGGGTCTCATTGAGGTGCATCATCTCGATGAGCTTGTCTTTTATATGGGAAGCTTTCATTGCACCGTTATAGTCCGCGGCCAGCGCTGCTGCGCCGATCAGCACGTCACCCACGCCGACCTTGCAGCCACCATAGCTCTGGCGGTGGTATCCGGCGAAACGCTCGACAAGGGCGCCGCTGAACTCATACTCCCCGGCCATAAAAACATCTTCCCACGGGATGAACACATCTTCGAAGACCATCAGGGCCTCGTGTCCCCCATACTGGCTGTTGCCGACATCTATCTTGCTGCCCTCCAATTTGCGGGTATCGCAGGACTGGCGGCCGTAAATGTAGTAGATGCCCTTGGCATCGGCCGGAGCAACGAAGGAGACAGCGTAATCAGCATCCTCCTTGGTCATGTTTATGGTAGGCATGACCAGAATCCAGTGTGAGTTAACCGCGCCGGTCTGGTGCGCTTTTGCACCTCGCACGACAATGCCGTCCGCGTTCCTCTCAACAATGCGCACGTAAAGATCGGGATCTGGTTGTTTGTGGGGAGGCAGTCCGCGGTCGCCCTTCGGGTCGGTCATGGCGCCGTCCACCGTCAGGTCTTGTTCCTGCATCATGAGGAGAAACTTATTGAAGCGCTCATGGTATTTCGTGCCCAGCTTCTGATCCATCTCGAAGGTGACACTGTCTACTGCGTTGATCGCGTCCATTCCGACACACCTCTGGAAGCATGCCCCGGATTTTTGCCCCAGAAGGCGCTGCATTTTCACCTTGCTTACGAGATCGTCAGTGCTCCTGTGCAGATGGCAGAACCGGTTGACCTTTTTCCCTGTGAGATGGGAAGTCGCCGTCATGAGGTCCTCATACAGAGGGTCCTGGGCAAGGTCATAGGTAAGTTTTACAGAATTCATAGAAGGCCGGATGATCGGATGATCAACCACGTTGTCGACCAGTTCTCCCAACAGGTAGACCTTCAGGTTCAATTTACGTAGACTCTCTTCGTACTGTTCACCTGTCATAAGCGCCATTTTTTTTCTCCTTACTGTTACTTTTCAATCAAACGAGCATGTGAGTTGAGAAAGTGAGCTGTAACTTGATACTGATTGGAACACATATTTACTCACCCGATATTTTCGCATTGAAAACGGGGTCTTTGGTCGTGTCGTATAAATTCCATCTGCGGAAGAAATCCCTGCCGTAGATCAGGAAACACATGACGATCCCCACTCCAAACGCATAAGCTGCCCCGCGGGAGACGAGCACAGCGCCAACTACTCCGGCCACTCCCAGATCGTTGAACGTCCTGGCCTTCAGGATTCCGACCCTTACGGCCACATAGCCCTGGATGAGCATGGTCAGGGAGAGTGCTATAGGCAGGATCGGCTTTACCAGGGTGACTATTGGAGCGAGAAAGTATCCAGTGAAGGTACCCAGGCGGAAGGACGCCATACCGCCGAAAAGGCTGTCCATTGCCTCCCTGCCATGCTTGTATCGCTCGCACTCCACCACCTGCATGGCCGCCCACATAGGGCCGCACATGGAGGCATCCGGCCCTATCAATGACATAGTTATGTTTCTAAGGCCGACGATCATGTTGTTGCGGTTTGCGTCGAAATGGACGTCTTCGTCGCCGTGGCGGAATTCCCGCGCTTCATCGACGAGGGCCTCAGCCTGAATCAGTTCGCCGAAAAGAACTATGTAAGTTGCAAAGACCAGAGGAGCGGCTGCCACGTAGAGGCTAAACGCCGGAAACCCGATTCTGGATGAAAAAGGGCTCCAGTCAGTAACAAGGCTGACCAAATGCGGGACTGTAAATCCCCACTCAATGGTGGGCCAGGGGAGTTCCCGGAAAATCGGCGCAATGAATATTGCAAGCACCAGAGCAGGCAGGAGCCCAAGATCCGATAAGTAGCCCAAAACCTTGGACTTGGTGCGCAACGTCTTGAAATAATTCGAGAAAAGAATAAAAAACGCAAAACCGATTGAAATCGTGATTGTCCAGGGATAGTGATCGAAGCGGCCACCCGCTTCAAAAACCAGCCTTACGGCCGCAACCCCGGCGCCGAGCAGAATGCCCGCCTTCAAGGCATCCGGGACAAGATCGACGAACTTTTTCGCCAGTCCGGTGCCCCCCAGAAGCAGCGAAAGTACCCCCAACTCGAACTCGAAGGCTATGAGCGCATGCATTCGCGGGACGCCTTCAGGGTATGTTTTGAGCCATGCAAGCAGCAGAGGGATCGCAGGGGTTATCCATCCCGGTACGACCGGATCACCCAGGTGAGAATGCCACAGGTAGAGAAAGCCGTTCAGCATAACTATCGTCAGGGCAATTTCGAAGGGCATTCCAAGGTATTCGGTGAGAACGGGTATGATGCCGAGACACACGGCGCACATGATCAATCCCTGGATATAATCCGCTACTTCAAAACGAAAGTGGATGAATGGCAGTCTCAGTTGAAAAGGTCCCAGAGGTATACCGGGTTGCCTTTCACCCGGCTCGCGCTTGAAAACAGGGCCTAACAAGTTCATAGAACTCTCCTTCCCGGTTGGTGGTTCATTAATGAAACGCTTCTTTGGTTTTCGGTGAATATCTTTAAGAGCAGGAATGGTGCCAAAGGAGGAAATGAATAATTCGGAGAGAACAAGTTCGGGCTGGCTTCTCGCCAAGCCATTCTAATTATTATTGTATTTGAAATGACAAGAGCTGGTTCAGCGGTTGAAAGCGGCTCTTTCGGGTATTCACCCGGGACTAATATACGCTGGGCTGTGCAATTTTGCACTGGATTCGAAGTGCGGGCTTGCACAAAGTAATGAATGTTGTTTTTTTCGGCATATTTGCTATAAAGGTTCCAAGAGGGTAATTCCTGTAGTATTATCGTTTACTCTGGCCTTCCTGACTCTCTTTTACCCTGGCAAGGACCGGCGATGATCCGGATCAAGGACCTCCTGAACGAAGAAGGAAAAGCAGTCGTAAGCTCCGGTGGGGTGGCTATTTATCTTACGGATGGTTCAGCTTTGACTCTGGGTGTGAACCAGGCTTACGAGAAACTGACAGAAATTCAGGAGCAGGAAGTCATTGGCCGACGTATGAAGGCCCTCGAAGATGACCGTTTTTTCGACCGGTCCGTTTCTTTGCTCGTCCTCAAGAACAGAGCCCCCATGTCCATAGAGCAAAGAATCCTTCGCACATCAAAAAAGGTGGTTGTGACTGGAAACCCCATATTCAATCAGGCCGGGGATATAATCTACGTCGTAACTTCAGTCTACCCGAGCGAATTTTGCATTGAGCCTCATCAGCACGGGGAGCGTCCGTCGCTTCCTTTCACCGCCATGGACAACATGGTGGCGGTGAGCAAGATAATGCAGAAGGTCTTTCTGCGCGCCGTGCAAGTGGCGGCCATGGATGCAACGGTATTGATTCTGGGCGAAACCGGGGTGGGTAAAGGGGTCCTTTCTACAGTAATTCACCAGTTCAGCTCCAGAAGAAGCAAGCCCTTTATTAAAGTCAACATGACGGCCATCCCCGAGAACCTGTTTGAATCAGAGTTGTTCGGATACCGGGGAGGCTCATTTACAGGGGCGCTCAAGACCGGCAAACCGGGTTTCTTGCAGGCAGCCGCCGGAGGGACTCTTTTCCTCGATGAGATAAGCGAAGTTTCACTGAGTGGGCAGGCCAAGCTGCTCAAAGTCCTAGAGGAAAAAGAAATCTACCGCGTCGGGAGTAATATTTCAGAAAAAGTAGATGTGAGATTTGTAGCCGCATCCAATCGCAGCTTGAAGGACCTTGTTGCGGACGGCAGGTTCCGTGAAGACCTTTTTTATCGGCTTAATGTCGTTCCCATACACATCCCACCCCTGAGGGAGCGTCCGGAAGATATTTACGCGCTGGCAAATCACTTCCTTAAGGATTTGTCAACCCGCTACAATGTGCACAAAATGCTGACTCCGTCGGCAGTGCAGGCGTTAACGGATTACCACTGGCCTGGAAATGTGCGCGAACTGCACAATATTATGGAACGGCTGGTCATGTTAGGCGACGATGCCAGAATCACCAATGAACATGTTCTCGATGAACTTGAGATGGTATCGCCGGTTCCGGATAAAACTCCCCTGGTTTGGGATGGCGACTACAGGTGCGCTGTGGATTGCTATGAAAAAAAGATTCTTTCCCAGGTTATGGAACAGTACAACGGGAACCTTTATCTAGCTTCTGCTGCACTGGGAATCCATCGGACCACCCTGTTGAGAAAGCTTCGCAAATACAAGTTGGGTTTTAAAAAGAATGGACTTTGCTGAAGGCCGTAAATCGCAGGTAAACATCGACCCGGGGGCAGTATGTTTAAGATCTGCAGCAGCGCGATAGATTACATTTCAAGGCGTTCCGGTTGCATAACGTTAGAAATGCATCTCGAACCTGCCATGGGCGGCTGAGCCTGCTCCTCAAAGCACGTAACTGGCAGTTACGTCCCAAGAGTTCTTATCGGCGAGCCTGTTTGCCGGGGGGAAAGCAAATATCTGACGGCCGAGATCGACGGCATCAGAATATTTTATTCTCCCAGTGTGCAAATCAAGGCCGGCTTTTCAGAAATTAACATTAAAGTAAGAAAGTTCCTATTCCTGGCCTGGTTGGAAATCGAGGGAGCAAAAGCAATTCCCGTCATAAGTAAATAGCAAATCAAGATTCCACTCACTTAAGATTCAATTATCGGAAGCAATCACGAAATCATACTTTCCGGATGAGATCGGGAATCAACTCGCGCAATATTTGCGGGGCCTCATTAATGGCCTGCTGTGCGGTCTCGCTCAGTCCCTCCCCATGATCGAAGTCTATTCCGGGAACGGTGATCAGCCAGGCTGGAGGCTCTTTTTTGAAGAGGAACCCGGCGTAGGCGAGAAGGGTTGGGGCGTTCAGATGGTGGCCCATGCTGGAGGATGCGTTTTCGGCCGAAGTAACCCGGCGGACCTGAACGTGCAGGTCATCTGCGCGATGTGCTTCAGGGAGCGCACGCGCGTCGATGAATAAAACGGCTGAGATCTTCTCGCCGCTGATGTCCAGGGCAAACTCCGGCTCGAGCTGGTGAGAGTCGATCCGATCGACCTCAAATCCCGCTTCGGAAAGCATACGCTCGACGATGTTACCCAAAACAAAGCCTGCGCCGTCATCTCGGCGCAGGCTGTTTCCATAGGCAAGAATCAGGACCATCTTGTATATGACCGGCCAGCGGTTAGCGCAGCCAAAGGCTAATCGCTGAACTTAGGTGTCGTAAGGGTCGGGCGAGGTTTTGGATTCGCCCGACCCGTCCCATGGGCTCAGCAGGATGGGGAATCGGCCCATAGGGTTTAGCTCACAGCAATGGACAAAATTGGCTCAAGCCAATCGTGCCAAGGCAGGTCTTAATCCCTTATCTTCTCTTCGACCATGACGCCCGTGTGATCAAACACCTGGAAGTGCAGCGGCATCTGGCCGACCGCGTGCGTCGCGCAGCTCAAGCATGGATCGTAGAGCCGGATTCCATGCTCGACTCGGTTCATCATGCCTTCAGTGATCTTGGTCTTGCCGGTCATATATGCCTGTGCGATCTGCTGTACGGTCTTATTGATCGCCTGGTTGTTGTTGCCGGTGGCCACGATCAAATTAGCCTTTGTCATTATGCCGTAGTCATCCACATGGTACTCGTGGATCAGCGTCCCGCGCGGGGCTTCCATGATCCCGATGCCCATGGGCTCGTTTGCGCCCGCGATAGCCCGAATATGCGGATTGAAAAGATCCGGGTCTTCGATCAGTTCCTGGATCTTTTCGAGCGAGAACAGGATTTCGATCAGGCGCGCGTAATGGGCATGAAAACTGCCCAGCACGGGCTTGCCGGCCCCTAGTCTTCGGAATTGCCGGATCTCCCGGTCGGCGCGGGGAGTGCCTGCAAAGTCACAGATGTTGATCCGCGCGAGCGGGCCGACGCGGTACAGGCCTGCGCCGTTTCCGTATCCACCCGGTTTGAAGTAGGGGAACTTCATGTAGCTCCAGGGTTCGATGGCCTCGCCGATTATCTCCCGATACTTGTCTGTGGACAAGCCCGGTTCGATAATCCTGCCTTCGGCATCCATGACCCGGAGTACCCCGTCGTAATGCTCGAGACCGCCTTCGGGCGTAACCAGGCCAATGAAGAGGCTGGGGAAATCGCCGTAGGTTCTGATCTCGTCCTTGAAGTTGTCGTAGTTGTCTTTGAGCAGGTTAACGGCAGCCTCAGCGGTATCGAACGCTTCCGGCAGACCTTGCCTGATCGTGTCGATCTGATCCAGGGTAAGAGCTTCCCGTACTCCGCCGGGGACGGCCCAGGCCGGATGGATGGCCTTTGCGCCAAGCATTCTGATTATGTTTTGACCGAATGCGCGCAGCCTGACGCCTTTTACCGCCAGTTCCGGGAACTTCTGGATCAGTCCGACTACGTTGCGGGTAGCAGGGTTGCTCTCCATTCCGAGCAGCAGGTCGGGCGCGCTCAAGTGAAAGAAGCTGAGCGCATGGCTCTGTGTATATTGAGCGTGATTGATCAAACGGCGCAGCTTATTTGCCGCCGGAGGTATCTTGGCGCCCAGAATGCCGTCACAGGCTTTTGCGGATGCCAGCATATGACTGATCGGGCAAATACCGCAAATTCGCATTGTGATGGCCGGCATTTCCGGGAAAGTGCGCCCCACACAAAACTTTTCGAAGCCGCGGAACTCTACCACATGGAACTTCGCGTCGGATACAAGCCCTGCGTCATCCAGGTGAATCGTTACCTTTCCGTGGCCCTCAATTCTAGTGATAGGTTCGATTGTTATAGTCTGTGCCATACTCGTCCTTCTCTATTTATTTCGAGTTTCCGCCGGGACGTATGACGAGATCATCGTCCTCCCAATCCAATGGAGCTAGCCGAAAGTGCGCATTTCAACAGGCAGCTCGACCGGTCCACCCTTGAGTATTGCCGTAATGGCAGCCCAGATTCTCTCAGGATCCGGTGGGCAGCCGGGCAGGTAAATATCGACCGGGATCACCTGGTGCAGGGGCACCACTTTGGGCAGCAGGATCGGTAAATTGCCCTCAGCGGGCGGGGCCGGCCCCGGGCCTTCATAGACCTCGTCCAGTATGTCTTGGAGCTTCAGCCGATTGCGCATTCCCGGGACATTTCCCGTAACCGCGCAGTCACCGAAGGCAACAACCAGTTTACTTCTCTCTCTGAGTTCACGGGCCAGGTGCACGTTCTCGCTATTGCAGCAAGATCCCTCGACCAGTGTTACGTCGACACCGTCGGGAAACTTTTTAATGTCGGCGACCGGGCTATAGACCAGATCGACCAGACCGAGCACATCCACGATTCGTTCATCCAGGTCCAATAAACTCATATGACAGCCGGCGCACCCGCCCAACCACACGGTAGCCAGCCGAGGTTTGCTGTTCGTCGATGTTGCCATGCTAAGCCTCTCCTCTTATCAGGACCAGTGCCAAATCTTCTTTTCACGACCATCCAGAATCCAAGTCAGAAAGTCGTGCTGCTTGACCATTTCCGACCCGCTCGAGCCCTTCTTGAAAAGAGCGCCGGTCGGGCAGACCTGGACACATTTGCCGCAACTGGTGCAGCTCCGGCTGGTCCCCCAAGGCTGATTCATGCCCGCAATGACTCTTGACTGGATGCCGCGCCCGCACATATCCAGCGTGTGCGCGCCTTCCACCTCGTCGCATACCCGGTTACACCTGCCGCACAGAACGCAGCGGTTATGGTCCATGACATAGCGTTCGTGGCTGGCGTCCATTGGTAAATCCGGGGAAATGTAATCGTAGCGAACACTGGTGACCCCGAGGTTTGCGGCCAGGGTCTGCAGTTCGCAATGGGTGTTCTGTACGCAGGCTGCGCAAACGTGGTTACGTTCCGCCAGGAGCAGTTCGATCATCATCTGGCGGTATTTTAGCAACCTGTCGGTATGGGTCAGAACCACCATCCCCTCGGCAACGGGAGTCACGCAGGAGGCAAACAACCTGGGACTGCCGACCATCTCTACGACGCAGAGGCGGCACCCGCCACGTTCGCTCAGCCCCTTGAGATGGCACAGAGTAGGAACGTCTATACCCTGTTCCTTTATGGTATCAAGGAGCGTGGCGTCTGCCGGGGCGCTGACTAGTTTATCGTTAATGGTAAGTGTGACAATTGACATTTTTGCGCCTCCATTGGAAATTCATGCTTGTTGGATCATGCCACAGCGATTCTGAGCGGCTTTTCCGTGAACTGACAGACTCCGGCCTTGCAGTGATGGTCGATTATGTGCGACTCGTATTCATCCCTGAAATAGCGGAGCGTGCTGTAGATGGGATTCGGACAGGTATTTCCAAGCCCGCACAGGCTGGTCTCCTTCACCATCAAACAGAGTTCCTCAAGCTTTGTCAGGTCTTCCATCGTCGCGCTGCCGTTGGTAATCTTGGTGAGCATTCGGTGCATCTGCACCGTTCCGCCCCGGCACGGACCGCACTTACCGCAGCTCTCATCCATGCAGAATTCCATGAAGAACTTGGCCACGTCCGGCATGCAGCTCTGGTCGTCCATTACGATCAGACCACCCGAACCCATAATGGAACCGAGCTTCTGAAGGGTTTCATAGTCTATTGGAACATCGAGAAATTCAGCCGGGATGCAGCCGCCCGAAGGCCCCCCGGTTTGGGCCGCCTTGAACGGACGCCCGCCCGGAATGCCACCGCCTATGTCATAGACGATCTCGCGCAGGGTAATCCCGATGGGGACTTCAATGAGGCCGGTGTTAGTGACTTTACCGGCGAGAGCAAAAATCTTGGCGCCCTTGGTCTTTTCGGTACCGAAAGAGGCGTAGTAATCGGCGCCCTTTAGAATGATGCAGGTAATGTTTCCGAATGTTTCAACGTTGTTGATCAGGGTCGGGCCGCCCCAAAGGCCGCGGTTTGCAGGATAAGGCGGGCGGGGTACGGGCTGCCCGCGGCGTCCCATGATCGACTGCATGAGGGCCGTTTCCTCGCCGCAAACGAATGCGCCCGCGCCCATGCGGATATCGATCCGGAAATTGAAGTTGCTGTCCAGGATGCGGCTGCCGAGCAGGCCTTTGCGCTCCGCTTGCCGGATTGCTTTCTCTAAGCGCTTTGCCGCCAGAGGATATTCACCGCGTACATAGATAAATCCCTGGTCTGCGCCCACTGCAAAACCCGCTATGGCCATCCCTTCCAGTACCCGGTGGGGATCGGATTCCATAAGGGTGCGGTCCATGTAAGCACCGGGGTCGCCCTCGTCGCCGTTTGCAACTACATACTTGCGCTCACCGGGGGCCTTGCGGACCATATCCCATTTGAGGCCGGTGGGAAAACCCGCGCCGCCGCGTCCGCGAAGGCCGCTTTTAACCATCGTGGCGCAAACTTCCTCAGGGTTCATTTCCCGCAGAGCCTGTCCTATAGCGGTGTAGCCGCCTCTACCTATGTAGCTCTCGATCTTCTCCGGGTCCAACGTGCCGCTTTCGGCAAGGACCAGTTTTGTTTGTTTGGCAAAAAAAGGCCAATTGCTCGGGATTGCGTTGGCATCGAGTTCAGGGACCGATGCACCTTTAAGGTGCTTAGCAATTATCAGCGGCGCAAGCTCGACGGTTACCCCTTCGTAGATGACGTCCGGTTTTCCCTGGAACTGAATTGTGACCAGAGGGCCGCGGCTGCACGGACCAAGACAGCCGGTCCCGACCGTTTCGATCTCGGTCTGAAGCCCCTCGGCTTCCACGGCTTTCTTCAAGGCGTCCTCTACTGCAAGCGCTCCGGAAGAAATACAGGGAGTACTGGCACAGACGAGCAGCCGGCAGCGGAATTGCTTTTGACGGTCCAGTTCTTGCTGGGCCATTTCCAAGAGTTCCTGTCGGTTCATAACGCTGTATTCTCCTTGAGTTCTGAACGATTCACGGTCTCAACTTTGAAGACGAGCAAAAATCACGCTGTAACCGATTCTGCATCGACTAGGCCGTCGCAGTTTCCTCCTGTACCGCCTCGGGCGCGACGTTCCCCAGTGTCCCGCCGGCAAGAACAAACCTTATCTTGTCAACGGTGGTCTCCGGGGTTTCCTTGCCAAGAACCTGGTTCTCGAATACGACCACCGGCGCAAGCCCGCAGCATCCAAGGCAGCGGGTCGTGGTCAGGGTGAACTCGCCGTCCGGCGAGGTCTGACCGGGCTCCAGGCTGTACTCTTTGGAAATCGCGTCCACTATGTCGTTTGCTCGTCCGACGTAGCAGGCAGTTCCGAGACATACGATTGCGTTGTGTTTTCCCTGCGGTTTGAGGGAAAAGAAATGATAGAAGGTGGCTACTCCGTAGACCCAACTGAATGGCAGTTTGAGCTGCCTTGCAACGTAGATCATCACCTCCTCGGGCAGGTAACCGAAAGCCTCCTGAGCCGAGGTGAGCACTTCAATCAGGGCGTCTTGTTTGAATTGCAGTCTTTTCAGAACGCGGTCGATGCCTTTGTAACGGGGGTCTTTCCCGTCATCGGCACTCTTCTTGGGACTGGCTTCAGCCATAGCGTTTTCCTCCATTTACCAGCACGAAAAGAGTGAGAGATTCAAAACTACCATACCAACAACAAGTAGATGTCACATTGACAGCGCACAGGTTTCTTATCCACCTGCACGATTGAAAACGCCTTTATACCGTGAAGCCATTATTTTAAAGGGCGCAGGGCAGGCAAGCTGCGCAAGATTTCACATTTGGCCGCCTACCTCCACTTTTCTCAAAGAGCCATCTTGCAACCCAACACCTCAGTG
Organism: Syntrophobacteraceae bacterium; assembly: GCA_052147195.1. Taxonomy (GTDB): domain Bacteria; phylum Desulfobacterota; class Syntrophobacteria; order Syntrophobacterales; family Syntrophobacteraceae; genus SbD1. The sequence continues at coordinate 14,677 of JBKQLC010000194.1, read as the reverse complement.
GCCAGATCCCGCTTGGTATATCAGTTCGCGGGGGTGCTCAGGTTGTGTCATTTTATGTGAGAGTACAAAAACCGGCATTCCAAGTCAAGAGATTTTTTTAACAAGCTGGCAACTTGGCGTTTTAACCTAAGATTTATCAATGCTTGGCTGCTCATAGGCTTTCAGGCAACGGCCCGAATCCCGAAAGACGGTAAGACACGAGTAAAAGCGGAAAATTAGCGAAGTGTTTGAATTTACATAATAATCCATGTGCAAGTAAAAACATTGCGCAAATTTGCCTAGTTTCCAGCATTGTGCATCTTCGGGGCGCTATACATCCCTTCGTTTCCCGGGCAGGTCCTAATGTCATATTATAATGGAAAAAAAGATCGTTTCAGTAGTATTTGGTAGTTTGCTCAAAATGGCGATTGGCCAAATCGTTTGGCAAGGTTTTCGGGCGATATGCCGAACAGTAAGCTTATGATTTAAGAGATGTGATTTGCTGCGCTTTGGAGTACCTTCCCGAACAGCCTTGCGTTACTAAATCAGGGCAATCAGGCTCTTCTTCCATTTGCCGGGGGTGGCGGAAGAGCAGGTAGATAAACGGCAAGAATAGTAAGCCGTATCCAGCGAATCGCAGAGGAGCGTGGCTTCTGGACGGACTCCATTGACAGAGACGGCAAATCAAATCGACGAGTATTCTTTCGTGGTCTCGAACGAACAGAGCGGGCAAAGGCTCGATCTGTTTCTGAGCAGGGTGATCGGGGACCTTTCGCGCAGCCATTTCAAAAAGCTGATCAAAGAAGATCTGGTCCGGGTAAATGGAACTCCCGTAAAGCCGAGCTACGAGACACGGGCGGGCGACCTCGTTATGGCAAGGGTCCCCCGGCCGCGATCCGATGAGGCACTCAAGCCCGAGCCGATGCGCCTGGACATTCTTTTCGAAGATGAGGACGTGCTCATAGTGAACAAGCCGCCGGGCCTGGTAGTTCATCCGGGGGCGGGCCATGCCGAAGGGACGCTCGTACATGGACTGCTCGCCCATACAACGCGTCTGGCCGTCCAGGGTTCCCCCCTTCGTCCCGGAATAGTTCACCGCCTGGATAAAGATACCTCCGGGGCGCTCGTTATCGCAAAAAGTAATGGTGCATATCTGAACCTGGTGAGGCAATTCAAGGAGAGGGGAGTCAAAAAGGAATACATCGCCCTGGTGTATGGGGTACCGGCCAAGCGAGAGGGAGAGGTTGCGTCCTTGCTCGGCAGAGATCCGAGAGACCGAAAAAAAATAGTAGTCCTTCAGTACAGGGGCCGCGAGGCCATGTCACGATGGTGTGTCGAAAAGGAGTGGGAGGAAACGGCACTTCTAAGGGTACAGATTGAAACCGGCAGGACACATCAAATCAGGGTGCACCTCAGCCACATCGGACACGCAGTGGTTGGCGACGAGACCTATGGAGGCGGTAAAAGGCGGGCGAGAAACATCAAATCGGCCCCGGTGCGCGAGCTGCTGTTAAAGGCGCAACGCCAGATGCTGCACTCGATTCGGCTTGAGTTCACCCATCCGGTCACCGGCGCCGCTGTTTCGGCAACAGCGCCACTGCCCGAGGATTTCAGTGACATTTTAGAGGGGCTGGATTCCTTATCGCGGCATAAATGATTTGGTTCCGGTTTCTCGTCCCCGCCACCTAAGATTAAGAGTCGTGCCTCATAGCGTCGGACTGGTGCTGCAGGCTAACTCGGAGCGACTGAGCGCAGGATATTCTTTGTCGCCGTCCCCGCGAGTAATCTTCAGCAAGCGCAGCCCATTGAAGATGACAAGGAGCGAAGCACCCATGTCGGCGGCAATCGCCTCCCACAGGGTCGCAACACCGGCGGCGGCCATGCATATGAACAGGGCCTTTACCACCAGGGCGAAAAACACGTTCTGCCTTATTACGGCCATCGTTTTTCTGGAGTGGCGGATAAGCCACGGTATTTTGGACAGGTCATCGGACATGAGCGCTATGTCGGCGGTTTCGATTGCAGCATCCGAGCCCATGGCCCCCATGGCGATCCCTACGGTTGCGGCGGCCAATGCCGGTGCGTCGTTGATTCCGTCTCCGACCATGGCAATCCCGCCGAATTTCATCTTGAGTTCCGAGACCAGCCGGACTTTATCCTCGGGCAGCAATTCAGAATGGAATTCATCTACTCCAACGGCCGTAGCGATCAGTTCGACGGTTTTTTGGTTGTCGCCGCTGATCATGACCACTTTTTTCAGGCCGAGAGCTTTGAGAAGGGCAACGGCCCGGGGTGCTTCAGGGCGCACCTGGTCGGCAACGCTTACCAGTCCGCAGACATGATCGTCGCACCACATCACCATGAGCGAGTTTCCGGCCTCCTCGATCCTGCTGATCGCGTCATGGAAGACCGGGCTTTCCAACTGCCACCTCTCGAGCATCCTGTGGCTGCCGATCCAGTAAGTTTTCCCGCCGATTAACCCTTCGGCTCCCTGGCCCGGCAAAATAGTGAAGCTGTCAGCAACCGTGGCGCGAATGCCTCTGGATTCGACATACCTCATGATGGCCCGCGCGACCGGGTGCGTGCTGTGCGCCTCTATGGCGGCTGCGTTTGCCAGAAGGCCGTTCTCGCTGTGATTGCCGACCGGCAGGACCTGCTTTACAGCAGGCTCGCCGAAGGTAACCGTCCCAGTCTTGTCGAAAGCAATCGCTTTTAGCCGCGCCGGAGCTTCCAGGTAGGCGCCGCCTTTCACCAATACACCGTTTCGGGCCGCCGAACTCAGCGCTGCCACAATAGTCACCGGAGTCGATATCACAAGCGCACACGGGCAAGCGATAACAAGCACGACCAGCCCTTCGTAGAACCACTTCGCCCAATCTCCGCCTGTGAAAATTGGGGGGACAGTCACAATGGCCAGCGCTACCAGCATCATAAAGGGAGTGTAGACCCTGGCGAACTTCTCCACCCACTGCTCAACGTGAGCGCGCCTGGAGCGGCCCTCCTCCACCATGCGGATGATTCTCGACAGTGTGGTGCCTGAAGCCGGACGCGTCGAACGGAACTCTATCGTAGCTTCTTCGTTGGTTGTTCCGGCAAAGACCTCCGCGCCTGGTCCTTTTTCTATGCGGGCGGACTCACCGGTTAAGGGCGCCTGGTTTACCGAGGTGACCCCTCGCACAATTACGCCGTCAAGTGGGATTCGTTCGCCAGGCCGCACCACGATGATTGCGCCGACCGGAATTTCGCCGACAGGTTTTTCCTCGACGTTCCCGTCATTGGGGCATATTAAGCGGGCCCTTGGCGGGGTGATATCCAAAAGCGCGGTGATTTCCCGTTTTGCCTTGCCTACGCTCCATGATTCGAGCAGAAGCGCCAAGGAGAAAAGAAAACTTACGGAGGCCGCCTCCAGCCATTCGCCAAGACCAATTGCGCCGAGGACCGCCACGGTCATTAGAAGGTTCATATCAGGCCTGAGTTTCCTGGCCGCATAAAGGGCTTTGGGGAAAACCCACCAAGCTCCTGTCAGGATTGAAGCAAGATAGAGGACAACAGCAAAGATCGGGGCGCCGGCCGCGCTTTCCCCGGCCAGTGGGGCTAATATGTTCCCCTGGAGGATTGCCTGAGCAATAAACGCCGCAAGCAGGAAAAAACCGCTCGCAAGGCATGAGAAAAGTCTCCCGTGCTTTTCCCAGGCGCTCTCGACTTCCGCTGCGCATACGCCGGCAGAACAACGCTCCTCCGATGGGACTGCCTCCATCCCAGTCCTGGCTACGGCCGTCCTGATCCTCTCCACAACGTTGTCGTCGAGACTGCCAACGATCGTCATCCGGCTTCGCAGCAGATCGAAAGAGAGCCTCTCCTCGCCTCCGATCAGAGGCGCCACCTCGGATTTCAACAGCCCTACTTCTTCGCCGCAGCACATGCCCTTTATTCGGAAGGAATGTGTTTCCATTATTAACTCTACCCAACCTGTTCATCTCTAAATCCAACTGTTCGACAGCGAGAAGTTGCGCTTCTCGAACTCATCGAGACGGCGGATTCAAAATCGTCCTCGAATAATCTCACTCATTATAAAATAATAGTCTGAAATTGTCGGAATGCCAATCACTGTATCGGGAATGCCGCCGGGAAATGGCGTGACAATTCTTGTTTCCAGCAGGCGTGGCACCTGATTTGCCTGCTTTGAACCATCCGTACTATGGCTTGCTTTTATTTTGAAGGGGAGGGTGAAAAAATAACAAACGGCAGCTTGAAGACCCTTTTCATGAACCCGAATAATTCCTCGCCTACAGCGCTGGGGGAAAGCGGAACCACTGTCGGATCGGACAGGTCCCCGCTTATGCTGACCGGCACAGTTACGAAAGCTTCATCGAGGAGCTTCCCGACAAGGGGGGCTGCCCCGGCCACCCTCTCCACGGTGCGCATCGGAGCGACGAGGGCGACAACGTCAACTTTTTTCCTGACGAGATCGATCTCTCCATGAAAGACCATTTTGAGGCACGGGCCATCAACGACCGCATCAGACAGGACGAGCTTTCCGTTCTTTATTGTTCCTTTCGCCGTCAAGGAGTTGTATGTGCAGCCCTCGTGGACGAGGTCCGGGAGTACGCCTCTGTAGATCTCGGTGATGCTCAGCAACGCAATTAACTTTGCTGATGCATCAAACCGGAAAATGCGTCCGTCCTTTGCTTTTAGCTCTAACTCACCTTCAAGCGACTCTGGCAGACTGCCGTCCTTTCCCTTCGCCGCAAGGTTTCCGGTGAGCGTGTAATTGCCCGAAAGAATATGCTGTGCATCGAACAGGCATGCCAGGGTCGATTCGAGGTTCTGGTCTTTTGCCGATGGGCTGAGCCTGATATTCAGGCCCTCCGGAGTGACCGTGATGGTGCCGGGAGTTGATATCCCGCAAAGATTGGCCTGGTTCAACCGAACCTCGATGGAGCCGGGGTTCAAGACGACATCAGCTTCGGCTGGGTTCCAGGTAAGCTTTCCAAAGGAAAGCTGCTCGCTCCTTACCCGGATAGTACCCCTGACAGGGGCTTCCCATGCTTTTTTCGAAGCCCCTGGGTCTGGATGAGCGGGGTTTTCCCTATCGCTCGCAATGCCCTCTCTGGATTTGAAGATGCTATCCAGGTCTAAAGTATCGGCAAGAGCGTTCATCTCCACAAGATAGGCGCCCCCGGTGATTGTGACGCTCCCAAGAAGACTCAACCTGCTTCCGTTCCAACTTATCATGGCCGATTTTACATTTATTTTGTTTCCATCGGCCTGGATCGCCGCGCTCTCAATCCGCGCCGGCACGGGGAGGTTGATCGGCAGTTGAAATCCGGAAATCTTGACCTCACCCTGAGCAATCGATTTCTCGGGAGTATCGAGATAGAGGTGGGCTTTGAATTTGCCCTCTATCGGTCCTGTAAGCAGTTTGTTTTCTATGAGGAGCCGGTCAGCCGTTTTGTTGCTGAGCGTTCCGGAAAACCTGATCTTGAGCTGATTTTGCCCGGAATTCATGGAAATGGTGGCGTCCGAATCCTGATCTTTTATGATGAGGTCCTCTATGGAGAGTTCCTGGGGCGTCTTGACCAGATTGATCGCAATCCGGGGCCCGCCGGGAAGCTCTATTTCCCCCTGGAAGGCCGTTTTTGACCCCTTGTCCCAGGTCAGGCGTGAGTTGTCCAGATTTAGATTCGCGATGGCCCTGAGTGAGTTCGGAAGCCCAGCAAGCGAAGCGGCAATTTTGTTTCCCTCGGGGCCGAGCCGGCCACTCAATCGCAGATCTACATTTCTTACACGATCCGGGTAGCCTGTAACAGTTCCTGAAATTACCAGGGATGAATCCGCCAGAACAGTGCTGATTTCCCTGAGCGCGAGGTTCTCACCGTTTATCTCGAATGCGCCGGTTTTCAATGTCAGAGGGCTGTTTAATCGCATGGTCTGAACAACAACGTCCTCGACCGAACCACCAGCATTGAAAACCCATTTGGAACGGTCTGCGGGCGGGCCGCTGAACCGGAGAGAGTTGAATACGAGCAACCCTGTCGATGGGCCGTCCAGGAAGGCTTTCCAGTATTCCTGCGCCCGCAGGTAAGGGTTTAGAAGATCCATGGAAAAAACGGACCTTGCCTGAGAGTTGATCTCCAGAAGTTTTTCCGCACCCCAGTCGTAGTTCAGATCTATCCGCTCGCAACTCGACTTTCCGCTTTTCCCGGCCAAAGACGCCATCGATATTTTCGACCCATCGAGCAGGAAAGAAGAGCCTTCAAGATGAATCGGATCAGGAATGCGGCTGTACCGGCCGCTGAGCTGAAACGGTCCGGTCTCCACTCTAACCCTGACTGCATGCAGACTTTCACCAAGAACGAGTCTCCCCTGCGTTTTACCGCTCACATCTGTAATTTGTGACAGTTCGCGCCTGAAAGCCTCGCTGCGGACAACCCTTTTCAGAACTTCGGGCAGTTCGGAGAGATCAGCTATAAGCGGAAGATCCAGGTGGAACGTCGAGTCGTCCTTTGGCAGCCCGATTCTCAGCGCTCCGTTGCTGGTTGAAGAACCAGCCGTTTGCCCTGAGATGTCGGTTGCGTTCAGTATTCCATCCTCGATCGTCACGTTTCCGCTGACATTGGATACGAGCAACTCCGCTTTGGGAGCAAAAACGACTCCTTTTTGGATTGAACCCTTAATGGTGAAGTTTTCGGGCTTTTTGAGGTCAGAAGCGCTATTTGCGTGCGCGCTGAAAAGGATCGCCGGTATTTCTGCCTCCCGGATGATTTCAAAAATGCGCCGGACTACGGGGTCTTCCTTATATACGGCCAGCATAACGCTCCGCACGGAAGCAGCGTCAGTCTCCTTTGCGTCTATGTTCAATGTGACGTCATGATCGGAGTATCTTTCGACGTAGCTTGCTGTAAGGTTTAGACGCGGATAATCGAACTGAAAACGTGAAAGAGAAACGTTTAAGCCATTACTGTCCACGACAAATGCGCCGGCAAGAGCGCCGTTGCTCATGACGGTGTTTTGAGGTCCGCCGTCGAGGGTAAATTGCGGGACTGAGGCCGTGAAATCTGCGTGGACACTTTTGGGACCGATTGTGGAAAGCGTAAGAGCCAGATCTATCTGCGAATCGACAATTTTGCCGGACAAGGGCACATTGAGATACCGCAAAAGGTCCCTGGGGTTGCCACCGGTCAAATTCAGCTCTCCTGAACTCTTCAGTGTGTCAAAGTCAAAGCGTCCGCTGAATGTAAGGGCTTGCCAGAGATCGGATTTGCCGCTCGTCAACTCGAAATCGACCCTTTGGTCATGACGGGAGGCCTTGAGGTCGATCTCTTCGAAAAAAAAGTCGCGGTCTTGACCGGCGTAGAGTTCCAGCCCCCCGTTACGAATGTCGATAACCACGCCGGGCATTGCAGCCAAAAGTGTCGCCTGGAACTGAGAAATCTTTTCTTTGAGGTGCAGAAGTCGCTGAGAAGAGGACTTTGGCGAGGTTTCGGACGATTGCTCCGGCAGCCTGGCGGTGACCCTCGGATTAAGAAGCTCGATCTCGGCAGGTGAGAATTCGCCTGTAAACAGTGGGAGAATCCTGGGATGAATGGAGACCGTATCGACCGATACAGTGAGGGTCTCCGGAACGGTCGTTCTAACGTCGTACATGACAACGTTAGGGGAGGGCAGAAAGCTTATCTTAATTCGCTCCGAGCGCAGGTGATACCGCGTTTCGAGTTCAAGCGCCAGGTTCCTGCCGATTGCGTTGGTATCGAGAATATGCGGAAGGAGCAGCGTCAACGCTGTAAGCAGAATCAGGAGGATTGCCACCCCCGAAACCACCCATATCAATATTTTTTTGGCCTTGGTCATTGAGCTTTCTCGAAGACATGAAAAGCCGGTATTTGGACAGACCGAGTCCAGTGCTTCAAATTCCAGAAGCTTAGCAATTCAAAACACCCGGGGCAAGGGCGGAGCCGGAAAACAGGTGGGGCGTATTTTACGGGAATATTAGATTCTTTAAAACCTCATTTCGGTCTTGCCCGGAAGATTGACCGGACCGTACCCGAAAAGGGCGTTCAGGTGGTGTAGAAAAGCATGGCCTCCCTCTTTTCTCCAGGTCGTTTCCACTTCCTGGCTGATCTCCCGATAGAAAGCCCGCATTTCGGCGGGGGTAAGGGGTTTCCTGCGTCCGTCTTCGGCATACTGGGAAATCAGGTCAAGCCATGTTTGGCTGACACCCATAATAAAATACGGCCACGCCTTCTGGAGGGGAAGAGACCAGTTTTTGTCGCTGGTAGCTTCCATGCCGGGTCTGGCGATGGTGTTGGTATTGTCAAGGATGACCCGAAGGATCACGCCTTCTGCCTCCAACTGCTTGAGAACGTCGCTGGAGTTGATTGCCGCGTAGATTTTGCGGGCATTTGCCGCAGTGGCGTAGAAGATAAAACTAAACCGATGTCCGGCCTCATCCCGCGCTGCCCTCCTGTGAAAGCGCCACAGGAGGATTTCTTTTTTGTGTTGATTCAGTACGGGACTAATTATCCTGTGCGCGATCAGCAAATCCGTGTCCAGCGAAGGGTCTTCTTCATCCTGGGGCCAGTTGATTCGAAAGCTGGCGTACCACCAACCTACGTTTGTTCTCGCCATTCCCGCCTCTCCGGCGCCGCCGAGCTTTACCCCGCCGATTGACGTGCAGCCGCCCATAGCCAAAATTACAAGGGCCGCAGCCAGGCTCAAGATCGAAATCGACGCCCGTCTCAGTTTCAATCCGATCATCCTTTCATTACCAGCAAAATCTCGTAGGTTACCAGCACCAGGTAGAGTAAGGGGAATATGAACAGCAAGACTGCAGCCCTGACCTTACCGTGCCAGAGGTAATAGTTCTTGAGTATTAGCAGCGTGGTCAGGCCAAAAGCCGTTAAAAGCCATTTAGCCATTATGAACTGAAAGGGGCCCAGTTTCAGGAAAAAATCCATAACCGGGTTCAACTCTTCGACATTCTTTCCGACCAGCACCAGGGTGAGAAAGGCGTCCGTTGTCGAAAGACCCAGGGTAAAGAGCAGCACAGCTACCGAGAGTGGACTGTACAGATCGACGAAAAAGAGTTTCCGGGTATCTTCCTTTCTCCGGAAATGCTGCCTGGAGCCTTTGAGACTCTTAATGGTGAACGGCGAAGTGGGCCTGGAGCGGCGATCCTTGCCCGAGCGTCTTTCCAGATCTTCATTGAACTGAGTTTCATTCATTTTCGCGTTTTTCGCCTCAGATATGGGTCTGCAGATCGAGAATCCTTTCAGGCCACCCGCAGCCGGCCCCGCCTCGCGGAGCGTCGAGAACGGGTGTGCGCGGGTTGCCCGCCATGAGCTTATCGAAGGATGCCCTGGCGAGCGGCGCTTCGGTCTTTGAGGTGTAACTATATACAGAAAAGGTTCGCTTTTCGGTAACGGATTGTCCAAAGTCCATCATACGAGGATTTTATCGGCAGGCTGACGCAGATTCATAAGTTTTAATCGGTCTTGGCCCGCGCCTTTTCGGAAAAGAAGGTTGTTCCTTAATACGAGAAGTTTTGAATCAAAAACGGATACGACAAATCTCCATCCGCGAGGTGTTGAGACCAGTGGCACAGGGCTGACGCTATAGGGTAGGCACGATAACGACGTGCCCACCCTGCATGACGGCAACGTTGGTCTATGGATTAGGGCGTTTTCGCCGGGGTTACCCCTTCGGCCTCCATCTTCTTCAGGTACTTTTCCGGGTCTTTTTTGAATTCCTCGATGCAGCCGGAGCAGCAAAAATAAATGCGCTTACCCTGATAATCCGCAAAGTATTTTGAATCGATTTTTCCGTTCATGACCGGACAATTGGTCTGAGACTCCGCTTGGGCAATCCCGGGCATGTTCCAGCCAAAAGTGAGCAGCCCCAATGTTATCCCCAAAAGCACGATCAGTTTAATCTTTCTCATTTTCTTCTCCATGGTTGATTGAAGCCAAATCGCGGGTAAAGCCCGCACTTTCCGTTTCCGGATCAAGCCGGGACTTCCCCTGATGGACGAGCGTCTTTTTTCAGGTAGAAGCGCCGGCGCCACACTTCATAAATTGCCGGATAAACCAGCAGTTCCATGATAAAGGATGTGAAAATGCCGCCGACCATAGGGGCCGCGATGCGCTTCATTACATCGGACCCGGCCCCCGTGGACCACATTATAGGCACCAGGCCCATGAACATGACCGCAACCGTCATGAACTTGGGACGCAGCCTTTTGACCGCCCCGTCGACAATAGCGTCGCGCAGGTCCTCCTTCGTTTTCATAAACCCCTGGTCCCGCCTGGAATAATAAGCGAGATCGAGGTAGAGGAGCATGAATACCCCTGTCTCCGCGTCGACTCCCATGAGTGCGATCAGGCCGACCCAAACGGCAATGCTCATGTTATATCCGAGCAGATACAGGAGCCAGATCGCTCCGACAGCCGAAAAAGGAACGGCCAGGAAAATGATCAGGGTCTTTGCCACCGAACGCGTATTGAAGTAGATCAAAAGGAATATAATCAGTATTGTGACCGGTACTACCACAAGGAGCCTTGCCCTCACCCGGAGCATGTTTTCATATTGTCCGCTCCAGACAAGCGTGTACCCCGGCGGCAGAGAAACATGAGTGCTTACGACTTTTTTTGCTTGCTCAACATAGCCGCCGACATCGCGCCCCGATATATCGACATAAACATATCCGCTAAGCCTTGCGTTTTCATCGCGAATCATCCCTGGACCGGACAGGAGCTTTATGTCCGCTACCTGGGCAATAGGGATCTGCGCGCCGCTCTCGGTGGCGATCATTGTCCGCTTCAACCGGTCAATCGTGCTTCGATAATCACGCAGATAGCGGATGTTTATCGGATAGCGCTCACGGCCTTCGACCGTGGTCGAAATGTTCTCCCCGCCGATTGCCGAAGTGATTGTGCTTTCGACCTGGGCGATGGTGAGACCGTAGCGGGCAAGTTCTTCTCTTTTAAGCTCGAGGTCGAGGAAAAAGCCCCCGGTTGTCCGCTCGGCGTACACGCTTGAGGTACCGGAAACACCCTTGAGCGAGGTCTCGATTTGCAGTCCTATTTCCTGGATCTTGTTGAGGTCTGGACCAAGGATCTTGATTCCGACAGGAGTTCGCACTCCGGTCGAGAGCATGTCCACCCTGGCCTTTATAGGCATGGTCCATGCGTTTACGACTCCCGGGATCTGCATGGCCTTGTCCAGCCCGTTCGGCCCGTAGATGAGATCCTGGGTGTCTCGATGGTCCGGCCACGCCCTGCGCAGGATATCCTTGAGCCATTCGGGCGCCCAGCCGGAATACCAGGTAGGAATTTTAGGCCATTCGGACTGCGGCTTGAGAACGATCACCGTTTCCATCATTGAGAGAGGCGCAGGGTCAGTGGCCGTTTCAGCCCGCCCGGCCTTGCCGAACACGCGTTCGACTTCCGGAAAAGATTTCAGGATTTTGTCCTGTATCTGGAGCACCCGCTGAGCTTCCGTGACGGAAATGCCCGGGACCGTTGTCGGCATATATAGCAGCGCACCCTCATCGAGAGGCGGCATGAACTCCGAGCCGATTTTCTCGAAAACGCCGATGCGGGGGGCGAATGTAACCGCAACGACCAAAAAGGCCGCTACAATTGTAGACCACTGATGTCTCAGCACAAATTCGACCATCGGATGATAAACTCTCATCAGAGGGCGGCTTATCGGGTGGTTTTCCTCGCTGTGAATCTTGCCAACCAGAACGGCGCTCGCCAAGCGCGAGAGAAATCTCGGGCGAAACGAAAAGTTCTTCATGTGGGTAAAAAGCAGCCGAATTGCCGGGTCCAGGGTGATGGCCAACACAGCGGCAATGATCATGCAAAAATTCTTAGTGAAAGCGAGGGGTTTAAAAAGCCTGCCCTCCTGTGCCTCCAGCGTGAAAATGGGCATGAAGGAAACCGCTATCACCAGCAGTGCAAAAAAGCTCGGTCCGCCGACCTCCTTTACAGCACTTACGACCACATTTTTGAAATCTCCGATCCTGCCTTCGGCGTCCCAGTGCTCCAGCTTTTTATGCGTCTGCTCCACGACGACAATGGCGGCGTCCACCATTGCGCCCACGGCTATCGCGATCCCTCCGAGGGACATAATGTTGGCGGTAATATGCATCCCATACATCGGAATGAACGAAATTATTACGGCAACCGGAATGGTGATAATAGGGATGATGGCACTCGGAATGTGCCACAGAAAGATTAGGATCACGAGGCTGACTATTATCAGTTCCTCTGCCAGCGTATGTTTCAAGGTATCGATTGACCTGTCGATGAGGTCCGAACGGTCGTATGTCGTAACGAGTTCTACCCCCTTGGGAAGGTTGGGGGTGATTTCGGCGAGCTTGGCCTTAATCCTGTCTATGACTTTCAGGGCGTTTTCGCCGTAGCGCATGACGACGATTGCCCCTACAGTCTCGCCCTCACCGTCGAGTTCGGCCACTCCCCGGCGAATGTCGGGCCCCAGGACTACCTTGCCCAGGTTTTTTACCAGAACAGGCGTTCCGGTCATCTCATTGGTCCCGACGACCACGTCTTCTATGTCGCTCGTCGACTTCACATAACCTCGGCCCCGCACCATGTACTCGCGGCCTGAGAACTCGACGAGCCGGCCCCCTACGTCGTTGTTACTCTCCCGGATCGCGTTCATCACCTTGTCCATCGGGATTTTGTAGGAGAGCAGGGCGTTTGGGTCCAGGTTCACCTGGTATTGGCGGACAAATCCCCCGATGGGGGCCACTTCGGCTACGCCCGGCAGCGACTGGATTTCGTATTTCAAAAACCAGTCCTGAATCGAACGCAGTTCCGAAAGATCATGCTTGCCGGTCTTGTCTATGAGTGCGTACTCGAATACCCACCCGATAGCCGTCTCGTCGCGGGCAAGCTCTACCTGTACGTCGCGCGGAAGTTTTGGAAGGATGTTGTTTAGATATTCCAGCGTTCGGGACCTTGCCCAATAGATGTCGGTCCCGTCTTCGAAAATAACGTAAACCAGCGAATAACCGAAATCGGAGAAGCCCCGTATGTCCTTGACTTTCGGGACCCCAAGCATGGCCGTGATCAGAGGGTAGGTAACCTGGTCCTCCATGATGTCGGGGCTTCGGTCCCACTTCGAATAGATAATTACCTGTGTGTCCGAGAGGTCGGGGATGGCGTCCAGGGTAATGTGCCGCATCGAGTAGACGCCTGCGGCGACAGCCATTGCTGCGAACAGGAAAACGATGAACCTGTTATTTGCGCATAAATCGATGATTCTGTTAATCATGCGTAACCCGGTAGCCCTGCGCTCTTTTGAAAAGAAGCGGCCCTTTGCTAATGTGAGTGTGCGTGCTCGGAATGATCGGCGCCCGGTGCAGTCCCAGCGGGCTTGGGCGCCTGATCTGCGCCGGACTGCCCTGCCGGCTCACCCATGCCGCCTGTGGCGGATTTGAGCTGGCTCTCCGAATCGATCAGGAAGTTTGCCGAAGTCACCACCCGCTCTCCCGCCTTTAGGCCGTCGAGCACGATCTGACGGTCATCGACCCTCGGGCCCAGGGTTACTTTCCGCGGCTCGAAATAGCCGCCCTCTTTTGCCACGAAAACCATCTGGTTGGCGCCGGAATCCATCACCGCCTCCTGGGGAATTGAAAGCTTCTTTCCATAATCGAGTTTCAGCTCCACATTCGCGTACATATCAGGCACGATCTTGTGATCCGGATTGGCGAGTTCGATCCTGAGTCTTAGCGTCCTCGTCTTTGGATCCACTGAGGGAGAGACGAAAGTAACCTTGCCCTTAAAGATCTCCCCGGGAAAAGATGGAAAAGTGACCGAAGCCTCCTGCTCCTGCCCGACAAACGGGATTTCATACTCGTAGACTTCGGCCTGGATCCAGATAGTGGAATGGTCGGCGATGTCAAAGAGGTTCATCTCAGGGGTGACCTGCTGGCCGGGAAATACGTTACGGGCCATCACATAGCCGTCCAGAGACGAATTGAGCGTGAGCGTCTTGAGCGGGGCGCCCTCGCGTTCGATCTGTTTTATTTGTGAGTCGCTTATGTCCCAGTATTTCAACCGGTCGCGGGTCGCATTGTAAAGCGATACCGACCTGGACCCCAGGTCTTCGAATTCGCTGGCCTTGAGAATATCCCTGGATTTTTTTGCGATCAGCAATTCCTGCTGCGTTGATACCAGGTCGGGGCTGTAGATGCTGAGCAGAGGCTGACCTTTTTTGACGAGCTTTCCGACGAAATCCACGTAAACCTTATCCACCCAGCCCGGATATTTCGTGTGTACATGGTAGACTTTGGTTTCATTATGTGCGGCCACGCCCACGGCGCGAATGGTCTTGGACATGTCGATTTCGGCAGCTTCGCTGATCTTTACGCCGATCATCTGCTGTTTTTCCGGACTTATTCTGACTGTCCCGGCAGGCAGATTACCCGTCCCCGGCTGCTCTTCCTCGTAGACCGGGACCAGGTCCATTCCACAGGGAGCTTTGCCGGGCTTGTCCGACTTGTTTGTAGGGTTCATAGGATCGACATAGTAAAGGATTTTAGGCTCCTTTTTTGCCGGGGCAGATGGCTGCTCGTCTTCGTAGATCGGGACCAGGTCCATTCCGCATGGAGCTTTACCGGGCTTGTCCGACTTGTTTGAAGGATTCATGGGATCGGCGTAGTAGAGGA
>JBKQLC010000193.1:0-5717 GCA_052147195.1 Syntrophobacteraceae bacterium | reverse complement strand
TCTGCCTCCTTGGTTGTGGCTCTGTTCTAGGTTCATTTCCGTTCCCAGATTAACCCACGTTTGTTTGCAAGGGGCAGATCATTTTTTTATCCGTCATCCATTATGGCTACGGGTCTTTTCATGGTTTCAGGGTGTCCCAAAAGGGACATAAATAGCTCTTACATATCTACTTCCATGCTGTTGGCCGAATCATTTCCGTTGCCTCTCTGAATATTCTGAAGATGGCCACTCTTTTTATTCTCACCGACTTCAAAAAGGTCGAGCGGACCATAGGCATTTTCCTTTGCCTCTGTTTCCAGTGGGGCCGCAGCCTGAATCAGCGCCTTGTGGGCTGATCCGCCGATGAGAACGACAAGGTCACGGACAAACCCGTTCATCCGTGTGGCCTGCCCATTCATCTCTTGTGAAGCGGCGGCAGACTCTTCAGCATTGGATGCATTCCGCTGGACAACACGGTCCATCTCGCTCACGGCCTTATTGAGTTGTTCGATTCCCTGGGATTGCTCACTGGATGCAGCCGCAATCTCACCGACCAGTTCGTTCATCTTTACCGCACTGGAGGCTACCTGAGAGAACTCAGCACTGGTTTTTTCAACTACCTGGGACCCGTCTTTGATCCTTTTAACAGTACTCTCAATGAGGCCGGCGGTATTCTTCGCCGCATCAGCCGCTCTCATGGCAAGATTTCTTACCTCGTCTGCGACTACAGCGAACCCGGCGCCGGCTTCCCCCGCCCTTGCAGCCTCCACCGCGGCGTTGAGCGCCAGCAGATTCGTCTGGAAGGCGATTTCGTCGATCGTTTTGATTATTTTGGAGATCTCCTCGCTTGCTTTCGAGATCTGTGTCATCGAGGAGGTAAGCTGGGCCATTGAGTCATTGGCTTTTGAGACCACCTGGCTGGTTTCAGCCATCAGACTCTTGGCCTGACCGGCGTTGTCGGCATTTTGCCTGGTCATCGCGGCTATCTCTTCAAGAGAAGAGGATGTCTCCTCGATGGAAGCGGCCTGCACCGATGCTCCTTCCGCCAGTTCCTGGCTGGCTCCCGAAACCTGGCTGGATGCTGCTGAAACCTGGTCGGAGGATTCGGTCAGCCCGGCGGCAATTCGCCTGAGCGAACGAGTGATTCCCCTTGTCAGAACAGTGGCGAAAACAAGACCGATGAGAGCCCCAATAAGGATGAAGCCAATGATAAACATTCGTCCGCTGGATGCATTGTCCTTGAATGCGCTTATTGCCCGGCTCCCTATCTCATTGGCAGTTTTTAAAGTTTTCTCCGCCAGTTCATCGATCCGCTTGATATTTTTTTGCAGGGCTTCGCTGTTGCGCACAGAGCGGTTAAAAGTTTCCAGATAAACATCAGCCTTTTTTTTCAGCGAATCACTCGATACGGCAAGTTCCTTCATCTGAGAAAGATTTTCGGGCACCTTCTCCGCATTTAGTCCAAAGGCAAAGAAATAGGTTGCATTCAGCCTTGCCTGCAGCATCAGGTCCTTTATACGGTTTGCCTGCTGTAATTTACTCAGACCTGCGTCAACGCTTTCCAGGGTTTTGGCGACTTGTTTCTCCACGTCATCGACATATACGCCGGCACAAACGATCAGGCCCCATGGCTTAAAGTATTTTGCGTAGGTGACTTTCGGGAAGACGGCATCTCCCATACCCGGCTTGTTCCAGAAGTACTCGGTATAAGATTCCCCGTTCTTGACAGCTCCTTCAACCACCTCTTTCATGAACGTCTTGCCGGTCTTCTTGTCCTGGATCTTTGAGAAGTCTTTCCCTTCGAGAGATCGGTCACTTCCATGAGCTACAAGGGTCAGGTCCTCCTGTACAACAAAGAAATAATTGGTCCCATCGAAATGAATATTGCGGACTGCGTCCAGCGCCGCCTCTTGTGCCATTCCCTGATCGTGATGGAACTTGAGAACGTCGTGTCCAACAGCAACAATGTTCCTGATTTCTTTAAGCGAATAATCTTTGAGAATCTTCTCATTGATATCACTAATTTCCTTTTTAGTGGCCAAAGTTGCTTTTGTACTTTCATCTTCGGCCATAGCGGCAATCTGTCCACCCGCATTCTGGAGGTCTTTCAAGGCTTTTGCATCATCTGTTTCCAGATTCTTTATTTCATCCACCGCATGCTTATAGGCCTGTTGGGCATCCGCGATTTCAGCCACTGAGCCGCTTTGCCCCATCATGGATTCCAACGCGCGAGTCAGCGTGGCCAGTTCTCCAAGACACCCGATGAGTTTATTGTAGGTCCCCTCATCCTTTTTTATCACATATTCCTTGTCCAGGATTCTTGCTTCCAGGATTTTGCCTCGAACCTCCTGTGAGGCCACATTGACATTTCCTGCAGTGTTTACCCTGCCCAGGCTCAAGAACCCGGCTGCCCCCACGACCGCTCCGATGAGTATCAGAGCTATGAAGCCAATGAATATTTTAGTTCCAACTCCCACGCCTGATCTTTTCATCCTCTTATCCCTCCGAACCTGAAAGTTCTGTCAAATCATACTCCTGCTTTTGAATTGAACGTGATATGCTATTGATATCGACTGATTTACCGGGATGGTTGACACTGGAAAAACCCTTATTGACCACTTACGTCTACTAAGGGTCTTTATCTAATTGAAAGGAGGTAGGATCGAAGGTTTATTTTCTCGTTTTTGATACCGAGTTTGATACGAAGATTATAGCGGTGAGTCTCAACTGTCTTGTAGGCCATATTCAGCAAGGATGCTATCTCCTTACTTCTTTTTCCTTCCTTGACGAGATGGGCAATCTGAATTTCGGTGGGGCTAAGTACATGGAAAGCCGGTTGCATATTTCTAATAAAAGGGGATAATATCTTTTCCAAAGATGACTCAATGAGTTCCAGACAAGCTTTTTGATTTTGGTCCAGTCTGCCCTTTTTCACTCTATCCAGGTAAGGCAGGACCAATTGCTTTAAATTTGACTGAATGTCGTTTTCAAGCTTCTTCCAGTCGTCTTCCCTGTTTTTGAGCAGAACCCTCAGCGCGGTATTGATCTCTTCGAGTTGTCCGGCTTTTTCCTTGAGATCTTTTTCCCTCTGGTAAAGTGATTTCTCCAGCATCCTGCGGCTCGATATGTCGCGAATGGATTCAATGGCGCCGATCAGATTTTTGTCGTGGTCATACAGCGCCGAGGCGACACCCCATACGTAAGCCCCTGTTCCCCCACAGGCATCGGGGACATAGGTCTCACCGAAGACCACGTCGTTATCCCAGGTGATGAAATAATATTCGCCGGTACTCTCGGCAAGTGGTGGGACAGGAGCACACCGGCCGGAGCCTGCCCCGGACCCGATCCGGGGATCTCCGCGCTCCGCGAGGCGGGCAGCGCCGGCAGTATCCGGATTCAAGGCAAAATCGATCAGTATCGGCCTGGGACTGCCATAGAATGGGATGGCGTAGGAGTAATCCCCTTTTCCGATAATCTCCTGTTTTGGAACTCCGGTCATTTTTTCAATAGCTTTGTTCCAGGCGATCACCTTTCCGGCGTTGTCTACGACGAAAGTTGCGTCGGGAAGAAAATCGATAACTTGCGTCAACTGGCGCAGTCCAGCCTCGAGCGCATCCATGTTCGAGAGTCCATTGGCGCGAGCTGTAGACAGAATGCCGTGTTCCGAGGTGTTTGGAAGTTCGATTTTGGCCATTGGCAAAACCTCCCCGATGTGAAACAGAAAAGTAACCCTGGGGGAGGGGTTTTTTGCTGTCACAGTTATGCTTCAGGCACGTTACAATTAAAATACATTATCCTTCAAAAAGAAGAATCTGCAAAGCGAAGAATTGCTTTAAAATCTTTTGCCGGTGTTCAGTTCCTCGGCAACCGGTGGAGTATTCCGCAAATTCACAGTTCCCGGGCGCTTGTGGAGCTTCTCCAGGGAAATGCGTCGGATGCGCTTGGTGGGCATGAAAATACCATGCCCACCCTTGTATATTAAAAAGATGTTAAAAGGGTATGGGCTGGTCGAGCGGGATCGCCGAGAATGGGTCCCCGCATGACTCGTCGGAGGCGGTCCCGTTCGACCCCTCATTGTAATTCGCAGTTTTTACAAAAGGCTATGGCAGGCCGTCCCACCCTTGGGCCACCTGAGCCCGTCTTGTAGCATGGCCGCCATAGCCTCTCCCACAAACCCGAACAGTTGCTTGGGCCTTGATGAGCCCGTATTTACAAGGCTGGGATAAAGGAGAAACTGCAATGGAACATCCAATCTTTGCTGGTATTGATGTCTCAAAGGCCCGGCTGGATTTTGCTTACAACGATAATGATAAGGTCTTCAGTGTTTCTAATTCAGACGAAGAGATCTCGGGCCTGGTTGAAAAATTCAAAAGTGATTCCCCGGAGCTTATTCTCATCGAATCCAGCGGCGGTATTGAACGCACTCTGGTTGCCTGTTTGGCCGAGGCCGACCTCCCTGTAGTGGTAATTAACCCTCGCCAAGTTCGTGATTTTGCGAAGGCAACAGGAACCCTAGCCAAAACCGATAAAATCGATGCCCGTATTTTGGCCCGTTTTGCCGAGGCAATTCATCCCCCGATACGTCCGATTAAGGAGGCGGATCGCCAGCAGCTTACCGACCAGTTGACCAGGATTCGCCAGATCAGCAGCATGATTAAACAGGAGAAAAATCGACTTTCCATGGCTCCAGGTACCGTGAAGGCTGATATTAGGGATCACATCCAATACCTTAAAGATCGTGAAGAAAAATTTAAAAAAGATCTATGGAAAACGATAAAGGGGAGTCCATTATATCGTGAGACCGCGGATATTTTGATCTCTGTAAAGGGTGTTGGACCCCACACCACTACTGTTTTCATCGCCCTCTGTCCCGAGCTGGGTCAACTGAACAGCAAAAAAATTGGCGCCCTGGTCGGAGTAGCACCGTTTAATAACGACAGCGGCCCTATGCGCGGAACTCGCTCCATATGGGGTGGACGCAAAAACCTGCGAAATGCAGTCTATATGGCAACAATTTCTGCAATACGGTTTAATTCCAAGATAAAGGCATTTCACGGCCGCCTGATAGCTGCGGGGAAGAAGCCTAAAGTTGCGATCATCGCCTGCATGCACAAACTTGTTACGATACTAAACGCCATGGTTAAGCACGGAACACGCTGGCAAGAGGAGGCGCCCTAAAAAAAATCGACCACAACGGCGCCTTGTGAGAAACACAGTTGCTACATGCCTCTGCCAGGTGGGGGAATGTTTTCGGGGCTGTTGCCGAAAACATGCATATCGGAAAAAACCTGTTCTTTTGCGCCGCCGTGGAAGACGGCGCTACCGCTTCTTCGCGTTCTTCGACGTCAAAAAACGAGGCTTCGCGTGCAAACCGTCCAGGTACTCGTTTGCCGGAAGACCCAAAACGGTTCATCCGGCAAACGAGTACCTAGAGCAGGAGAAAGGACAATATCTGTCTGCTGTGAATTCGCCCTGGGGGCTTTTAGAGTTTCTTGGCCTGAAAGTTACATAAAAAAAGGGTTTCCGCGCGAATGCCTCGATCTCCGGACAGACATTAGTATGGCAGATTTTATGTAACCCTTGCAGGGTAAAATCGGTTTGTGTGCATTCATACCCAGGGTGACGTCCCGCGAGGCGCGAGACTGACCCCGGGCTGACTTATTGAGCCCCTTTGGGGCAAACATCCAAAACTTCGGTTTGTGTGCATTCATACCCAGGGTGACGTCCCGCGAGGCGCG
>JBKQLC010000192.1:0-41938 GCA_052147195.1 Syntrophobacteraceae bacterium | reverse complement strand
AGAACAGATCAGATACTTCCCAAGACTGAACCTTTGCCATTCCCCCTCCTGGATGGTAATGTCAGCCAAACAGGAGGGAACATAGCAAAGCAAGCAAGAAAATGCAATTTATTTACGTATAAGCTCTAAGTACAACCCGGACGGGTCGCTTGACATCTACCTGCAAGCCGAGTCGCCGGGCATGGACAAGGAGTCCAACTGGCTGCCCACTCCGCCGGGCAAGTTCAACCTTACAATTCGCAACTACTGGCCGAAGGAAGAGGCGCTCAACGGGACCTACAAAAATCCGCCGGTCAGGAAAGTGCAATGACGCCCGAGGAGTGATATCAATGCAGCGACCACTCCTACCATCGATACGGGGTCCCGGGCAGACACACTCCCGTCCCCACCAGACTAAGAAGCCACCCTCGCCAACGACTTGCCCCAATCTTGCCCCTTATAGCCTGTACGATGGCGACATACCGTGGAAAATTGAGACAGAAATGTGCTTGGCTCACCCCACCTTACCTGCCACAGAAAGGCCGCCAAAAAAGAGATTTCTTATCACCTCACCTCACCTCACCTCATTGGCATGGGGCCTTGACATTTGAACGCGAGCGATTAAGAGATTATGATTATAAGAGTGAACCCAAGGTTTGTCCCTTGGGTTTATCATCTTATCACTTCACCTCACCAAAGGAGGAACGGACATGCGATCGAGCGGGATGGGGACTGTAAAGGCGCGGCTGATCGGAGCAGGGTTGGCCGTCGCGCTCATGTTCGGGGTAGGGGCGGCCGCGCCCTCGATGGCGCAGGAGGGCCTGGAAAAGGATTTCGGCATCATCAAAGCCTGCGCCGGCGATGTCTGGCGTCTTTGCTCAGACGTGCTGCCCGACGTCGGACGCGTCAAAGGCTGCGTGCAGAACAAGATGGGCCAGCTCTCCAAGACGTGCCTTGACTCGCTCCTCGACGCGATGGCCGGCTCGTCGTTTAAGGTCTGCAAGGATCAGACTTATGCGCTTTGCGCCGCGGCGCGCTGCAATGTGTTCGATGGCGTCGCCTATTGCCAGTGCGAGGAGAAGCACGGCGACAGCATCAGCCTTCCGTTTCCGATGGGCAAGGGCGAGGACGTCTGCTCGATCAACGCAGCCGGGGCCAACAACAAATACATGGTCAGCACCTTCAGCCTGCCCGAGTCGATCGTTTCCCCCAAGGGAGACCGCGCGGCCTACACCTGCCCGAGTGGCTCTGACGGGGCCTATGCCCAGTGCGACGGCGGAATTTGCTTCCGAAGCACCGAGGAGACGACCTTCCCCGGCTTCGACAAGCCGGTGCCGAAGGGGCAAATCATTTGCTCCTGCCCGATCACCCAGGCCAGTTCCGGCAGCTCGCAGGGCTACCAAATCTTGGGACCTTATCCTTGCGACAAGTCCTTCTTCAAATATTGCAAATCCGCCACCGCGAATGGCGGCACCGGTTCGACGATTTATGTGGGCGCGCCGATTGGCACGGCTGCGGGTCTGACCGCCATGCTCAACGGCAAGGCGCCGCCCTTCAACGAATGCAAGCCCGAATAGGTAGCCGCTCCATTCCCCCACGCTGCCAAATCGAAGACGATGAAAAAGACGCTCATTCTCGCCGCCGTTGGCGAAGCTTTGTGGGTCCTTCCCGTCACCTTCCCGCTGGTGATGTCTATGGGTGCAATGATGGGACTGCTCGGCATTCCGCTTCCAGGGAGCGAGATCGGCATTGCCCTGTCAGCGATCCTCCTAGGAGCGATGGTGCTCGGCGAGTTGCGTCCCCATCTCATCATCGCTGCTCTGTTGGTTGGATTCTTTGCAATTTTTCACGGCCATGCCCACGGGACGGAACTACCGCCCGGGGAAAGCGGGTTGCTCTACAGCATGGGCTTTGTGATCGCCACAGGTTGTCTTCACGGCACGGGCATTTCTGTAGGTCTGATCCATCGGTGGCCTGTGGGGAGGCTCGCCATGCGGGGCGTAGGCTTATTCATAGCGGTGATGGGCATCACCTTTCTCTGGAGAGCGTTGGCGTGAACTGGAAAAATCGAAACCAGAGCATACGTGCAACGTCACCAAGATTAAGAACGTAAACGGCTTGTCACCTTAGATTTGACTTCAATTATGAAGGGGCGAGTCAGGGAGAAACTGCGATGAAAAAGGTACTTGCTCTCGCTGCGACGGGCGAAGCCGCCCTAGGTTTAGTCTTGCTGGTCTATCCGCCGATCGTCGTGCGGCTCCTGTTCGGCGCGGACATCTCCGGCGCCGGTATCGTGATGAGCCGAGTGGCCGGCATCGCCTTGATCGCCCTGGGCCTGGCCTGCTGGCCGGGCCCGCCGCTGGTCGGCATGTTCACCTACAGCGCGGTCGTCACACTGTATCTCGCCTACGTCGGCTTCTCGGGCGGTTTGACCGGCATACTACTGTGGCCGGCGGTCGTCCTGCACATGATCCTGACGGCACTTTTGACTCGGGCATCAATAAAGCGACAAGGGATGAAAACATAGAGGAATAGAAAGCAAGAGAGTAGTATCTTCGGCAAATCCGGGCACTCCCAAATTGGGTGTCCGGATTTGTCAACAGCTAAGCCAGGCAAATTCCAAATGAAAGATTTCAGTGAGAAGCTGAGGTTCTGCTGGTTCATGGAGGCAGGAGGGACTGATATTGAAAACCTTTTTATGAGGAGACTGAAAAGATGAGACTCAAGAGACTAATGATACAAATGACCACTTTGATTGCCTTATCAATGTGTCTGGGTCTGATATCTTGGAGTCAGGCGTTTGCCGGACCGTGCGAGGGCGACGTCCTGGCATTCTGTCAAGGCGCCGTGGGTCCAAAGCAGACATTACAGTGCCTGCGACAGAACGGACCGCAGCTGTCACCACCCTGCCAGATGCAGCTTCAGGAACTACAGGAAGCTATCAACCAGACACATCAGGATTGCGGAGAAGATATTTTCATGCTCTGCCTCGGCGTGCCGCCTGGAGCCCCTCTCATTCAGTGTATGAGGCTGAACAAGGATTACATCTCCCCGGGGTGCAAGGCCGGCATCATGAATTTACTAAGTGGCGGCGAGTAAGATCGGATCTTTATCTCAAGGGCTTTGGCCGCCACTCATGGCGCTATTAAATTGAAGCATTCAGCTTTCACCAATGGCTGATGAGAGCTAGCAGTTCATCCAAGGGATCGCACCGAACAACCCATTTTGGAACCACTTCAACATGTCACTCGGAGACTTGATCCTTAGCTTAACGTGCATATTTTAACTGATACAGGGCGATTCAACATACACACATGCGAAATCATCGAAGGGGACATTCCTCGCAAAAGGTACGACACGTCCTGGGATGGGCTGAATTGCATCAGGAAGGATTGACGGCCGACTGGCGCCTCGTCATGAATGGTGAAGAGCTTTTCAAAATATAACCTCTCCAGTAAAGAGCGCCACCGCTTCCCTTCCATAAAAGAAGTGATTCCGCGTGATAGCTGCACCCTCTTCCCTGTCTTTTAAAACATCGAGTATGGGACTGGCCTTAGAGGCCTGCAGGAGGCCTTGGCCTTATGATGCGTATTTGAAAATTTAGGAGGTAAATGATGAAAAAGTTTCGCAGAAGGGGCCTCTCCACGAGAGGCAGGTTTCCAGCCGCAATCCTGTTGATTGCCCTGCTGGGCATAATGCTGCCCAGCATGCGAGGGTGGAGCGCGGAGGAGGCCAAGCCCGCGGCAACTCCCGCCGCCACACCGGCAACCCCGGCGACGCCCCAGCCGGAGAAGATTCTCCAGCAGGCGTGTGATTTTCTCAAGTCGGCCCAACAGTACTCTTTCAAGGCTGAGGTAACAGACGACCGGGTGTACACCGGCGGCAAGAAATTGCAGTATGCCTTTGACCTGGAGGCCTATGTGCAGCGGCCGGATAAGGTCCGCATCAACGCCGCAGGCGATCTGGAGAACAAGCAGTTCTTTTATAACGGGAAGACTATCACACTCTATGACAAGTTCGAAAACGCCTACGCCGTCCTGGATACGCCTGGCACCATTGACGAAGCCATGGAGAAGGCCGGCCGGGAATACGGTCTCCGGATATCGCTGGTTGACCTGGCCGAGAGCGATACTTGCGCCCTGATGACTAAAGGGGTGAAGCACGCGCTGTACGTGGGCGAGGGTATAGTGCGAGGGATCAAGTGCCATCACCTGGCCTTCGACAAAGACGATATCCAATGGCAGATCTGGATCGACGCCGGAGAGAAACCGCTGATCCGGAAGCTTCTCATCAATCAGAAGAAGTTGCCCGCTGCTCCACAATGGACCGCGTACTTTACGGACTGGAATTTTTCCCCGCAGTTGGCGGACGACCTGTTTACCTTTACGTCGCCCCAGGGAGCTGCCAAGACCAGGTTCGTGTCCTTGAAGGAACAGGAAGCGCAGCGGGCCAAAGCGGTCCGGGCGGCAAAAAAGAAGACCGGAGCCAAAAAGGGAAAGAAATAAGGAGAATAAGTCATGAGATTCAAGAAAAATAAGGTATCTCTGTTGATGGTATTAGCGCTCGCCTTGTTGATGAGTTTTCCACCTATGGCTATGGCCCGGGGTTTCGGGGGTGGCGGTTTCCACGGCGGCGGTGGCGGCTTTGGCGGTTTCCACGGCGGCGGTGGCTTTGGCGGAGGCTTCAGTGGTGGTAGTTTTCATGGCGGCAGTCACGAGAACGCCTGGGGCGGCAGCACGTCCCACGTAGCCGGGGAGGGTACCTCTCATACCAACGCCTGGGGCGGCAGCACGTCCCACGCTTATGGTGGCGGTACCTCTCATAGCAACATGTACGGCGGCAGCACGTCCGGCTCTTATGGTGGGGGCGCCTCCCATACCAACATGTACGGAGGCAGCACGTCCGTCTATGGTGGGGGCGCCTACCATACCGGCGCGTACGGAGGAAGCGCAACTGGCGGTTGGGGCTACTATGGCGGCGCAGTGGCCGCCGGCGCTACGGCCGGCGCCGTCGCGGGATCAATGTCTGCAGCAGCGGCCCAACCATATCAGCCTTGCTTCTACGGGTCGGATACGGACTACTGCCCGTACCCCCAATGAGATCAATTATAATTAGGGCAATTAAAGTTGTTGAAGTGCCGGTCCGGGTGACATCGAAGTTAAAAGCGTATTTTCCTTGGTAATGGCGGTGTCTGTGGTAGCACCGCTGTCGGGTTGCGCCTTTGCGCCACCGGTTCAACAGCAAGAGCCCGGCCTGCCCGACACCAAGGTCGGTACGTTTACTCGGGCGCTCTACGAAGAGGCGAAGAAGAATGGCTGAACTGTCATCAGCATGGAAGCGAATCTTTGCATTCGAAAGATAATCCTTCGCCAATGTAGGAGAGAGAGCATATGCTAAACAAAATCTGTTTGTGGATTTTAGCCATCGTAGCATTCATCTGCTTTGTACCTCTTCTGGCCTATGCTGTCAGCGAACATTCGGATTTTGGGGTTAGCTTGGCAGAAATGCTTAGACGAGAAAAATCATTACGCCGGTGCTGATTAACCAGGGGCGTACAGTTGTGAAAATTACACTTTACCGACAAGGCTGACCATTAACAACTCATCGGCCCAAGCTGTCGGAACCTGAGATCGTACCTGTTTGTTCGTTGGTTTCAAGTCGTTAGCCCTGAAAATCGTTTTGCAGGGAGTCCCAGCGGGTTGAACTTCGACTTTCGCTACGCAGAGCAGTTCCTCATCGCACTGGTTCTGACGAGCCTAACAGTGCTTACCCACTCGTGGGTATGAATCCTGCCCCAATTCTTTCCGTCTTGTCGGCATAGGCTGCCGCAGTCTGGTCCGTCTGGACCCTGAAGCGAGAAGCAGCAAAGGAAAGGCAGCTCAAGCGCCATCAGGCCGCTGCTCTCCACCTGAATTCACTCATGCTACGAGACTGTCGAGGAAGCCCAAATGTTTCAATTTTGGAGAACTTACATGGTAAAATAATCTACTTACATGTCCAAGAGAACCCGTTTTAAGGTTTTTCGTCAATCTCTACCGCTGTACGTAACAAACCCTTTAACCCACCGCCAGCTTTGGCTCGGCGAAAGTACACAAATCTCTCCTCCTTGTTGACAAAAGAAGCGCCAGAATTCTCGCTGTTTTCGAATCATTTGTTTACCTGGTCGCAGCAAACTGACTCTTTCGAAGTTGGTAAGTTTGTCGAAACTTTGCCAATATCCCATCCATACCCTGCCAACCAAGGAAAGTCCTTAGGATAATGGGTGTTTGTGGAATCCACTTGAGGATGGGAGAACTTACTGAACTGATCTAGAAACCAGGTGTCATTCATGGCAAAAGCCTGCCAGGCAGGCAAAGCTCCACCCTCCACGGCGTAGCAGCCTCATCAAATGTTGAATCAGAACTCGGATCAACATCTGCACGCACTTAACGGATTTGACAATCTCTTTACTGCCACACATCTTAAAGTCAGTACCCAATATTTTCCTAAGGAGAGCTTCAATGAAAAACCAAACCGTGCTCATTACAGGCGCATTGACCGGGATCGGTCGCGCCACTGCGATAGCGTTCGCCGGGGAAGGCGCGAAAATTGTCGTTTCCGGCCGCCATGAAGATAAGGGTAGAGGACTCGTCGCCGAATTACGTGGTCTCGGGGCAGAAGCGGAATTCATCAAGGCGGATGTACGTCACGAAGAAGACGTCAAGAATCTCATTGATGAAACAGTCAAGCGATTTGGCCGTCTCGATGTTGCAGTCAATAACGCCGGTACGGAAGGCAGAGCCGGCCCGATTATAGAGCAAACCGCTGAAACTTATTCGCAGGTTTTCGATACGAATGTTCTGGGTGTTTTGTTGTGCCTGAAACATGAGATGCGTGCAATGCGGGAGCAAAAGGCGGGAAGCATTGTCAACATGAGTTCTATAGTTGGGCATCGAGGTTTTCCGGGTGCCTCCATCTATGTGGCCAGCAAACATGCAGTCGAGGGCTTGACGAAGTCAGCAGCGCTTGAAGGGGTGGAATTTGGTATACGGGTCAACTCGGTTGCCCCTGGTCCGATTGATACCGAAATGGCCACGCGCTTTACCGGGACGCCTGAGAATAAAGCCGCTCTAATTAGCGGGGTACCCTTTAACCGTATGGGACAGCCCGAAGAGGTTGCTGCGGCGATAATCTTTCTTGCTTCCCCCAAAGCCGCCTTTATTACAGGCGTGTCTATCGGCGTTGATGGCGGCATGCTGGCCTAGGTTTGAACCACTTTTGTGTGGCATGAGGAAGAAATGAATCCGATTGAATCAAAAAACAAAGCTCTCGTTCTGGAAGCTTTCGATACGCTTTTTAATAAGCGGGACTACAAGGGGGCTGAGAAGTTTTGGTCGCCCGACTATATCCAGCATAGTGCTTACATAGGTCCAGGACGCGAAGGACTTTTTGAGCTGGTCAAGGCAGCTCCCGATACGCTCCACTACGAGAATGGCCTCATAGTTGCGGAGGGTGATTACGTCCTGCTTCATGGCCGCTATTCGGGTCTCGGACTGCCGGTTAACTGGATTGTAGTGGATATCGTCCAAATCGAAAACGGCAAGCTGGTTGAGCACTGGGACGTTATTCAGGACGAAGTGTCAAAAGCGTCGTCCAAGAGCGGCCTACCGATGTTTGGCTCGGAGTTCCCGTCTTGATAATTCATATGGAAGAGGTGCAGGCCCGGCTGCCTGCAGCCCGCGAGATAAAGACATGAAGGCTAGAAAGGTCGAGATCGAACGGCTCAGCGTGGTACCAACAAAGCCGTTCGAGGAAGTTGTGGCGGCGCTCAAATCCGCAGTTGGGCATCCCGATGTGGTGAAGTTCTTTGATGAACTCGGGAATGCACGATCCTTCGCCGAACTGGAAAGCGAGGTTCAGAAAGGCTTGGGCAGGACGGGGCTGATGATGTTTATGGAACTTGATCACGGGGCGATTCTGCGAAAAGAAACTGGGCACGATACGCCCCAAATCGAGTGTTTCGTGATCGGCAATCCGTTCATTATGAAAGAGATGGCAAAGCAAATTAAATATGACAACGATGAGAACTCTGCGAATCGCAGACCATGCGAAAGGGAAATTATGGCTAAACAATGTTCACATCTCGAAGTGGTGAAAGCACTTCCGCCGAGAACGAATGGTTGCGAAGAGTGTCTGCAGACCGGAGCTTCCTGGGTACACCTGCGCCTCTGCGAAACCTGCGGACACGTGGGGTGCTGCGACAGTTCAAAAAACAAGCATGCTACCAAGCACTATCGTACCACCACGCACCCAGTGATCAGGTCGTTCGAGCCGGGAGAAACCTGGCGATATTGCTATGTCGATGAAAAGATGCAATTAGAATGAATAGGGTTCCGCTTCCACTTACCAGTTCCCGTGCCGAGCAGATATTTCCCATATTAACGCCGGCACAAATTCGCCGCATTGCAGCGCTGGGACGTATGCGCGCAACACAGCGGGGCGACGTACTCGTAGAGCAGGGAGCCGGCATCGTGCCTTTTTTTGTGGTGGTCTCCGGCCAACTCGAAGTTGTTCGTCCCCTAGGCGCTGCTGAGACCCTCGTCGCCCTCCATGGCCCCGGTCAATTCACCGGAGAGGTCAACATGGTCTCCGGCCGCCGCGCTCCCTTCCGGGCACGTGTTTCTGAACCCGGTGAGGTTATCGAACTTGATCGACAACGCTTTCTTTCGTTGATGCAGACCGATGTCGAGTTGGGCGAGATCCTGATGCGTGCATTCATTCTTCGCAGGGTGGAGTTGTTGGCGGCAGGGGTGGGAGACGCCGTGCTCGTGGGCTCGAATCTTTCAGCGGGAACGCTCAGGATAAAAGAGTTCCTCATGCGCAACGGCCACCCCTATTCCTTCATAGACCTCGAAAAGGACCCCGACGTACAGCGCCTGCTGGATGATTTCCATATCGGCGCCGGTGAAATACCAGTGTTGATCTGCCACGGCCAACAGGCACTAAGAAACCCGACCAACCAGCAAGTTGCCGAATGCCTGGGTTTTAACGAGTCCGTCGATCAAACACACCTGCGCGATCTCATCATCATTGGCGCCGGGCCGGCGGGACTGGCGGCAGCCGTCTACGGCGCTTCGGAAGGCCTTGATGTTTTGGTGTTGGAAACGAGTACACCGGGCGGTCAGGCAGGTTCCAGTTCAAGAATTGAAAATTACCTCGGATTCCCAACGGGTATCTCGGGCGTTGAACTTGCCGGCCGAGCATATTCTCAGGCGCAGAAGTTCGGCGCCCAGATACTTATCGCGAAAGGTACGCGATTGGCTCATGACCGCAAACCATACATAATCGAGGTGGAGAGCGGGTCTCGAATTCCTGCACGCGCGGTGGTGATCGCGACCGGGGCGGAGTATCGAAAGCCGCCGTTAAAAGACTTGTCTCGCTTCGAAGGCGCCGGTGTCTATTACTGTGCGACATCTTTGGAAGCACAGTTGTGCGGCGGAGAAGAAGTGATTGTGGTTGGCGGAGGAAACTCGGCCGGGCAAGCCGCTGTGTTTCTGGCAGAGAAGGCAAAACGCGTGCACATGCTCGTCAGGTCGGTTGGTTTGGCCGAGAGTATGTCGCGCTACCTGATTCGCCGGATCGAAGAGACTCCCTCGATCGTACTGCGTCCCTACACGGAAATCGTGGCCCTTGAAGGAGACGATCACCTCGAATCAGTTCGGTGGAGAAACAGTCAAACGGGGCAGACTGAGGAGCGCAGGATCTGCCACGTGTTCGTCATGACCGGAGCCGTACCGAATACTAACTGGCTCGATGGCTGCCTTGCACTCGATTCCAAAGGTTTCATCAAGACGGGTCCCGATCTGTCGCAGGAAGATCTTAATCATGCAAACTGGCCTCTTGTCCGTCCGCCATATCTGCTTGAAACCAGCTTACCTGGGATCTTTGCAGTAGGCGACGTGCGCAGCGGCAGCATCAAGAGGGTCGCATCAGCGGTTGGCGATGGGTCGATTGCAATTTCATTCGTTCATCTAGTGCTAAAGGAATAAAATACCAAGGAGAAAAATAATGGGCGGGGGAGTTGAAGAAAAAATTGCGCCTACTACTAGCGGCGGCTATAGAGGTATTGGCGTCACACTTGCTATATAGTCTGCACTGGGCCAGGCAGAACAAAGTTTTGAGCTGATACGCTTCATGACGGTTTCTGCGTGTTTAACCACTATCCGCTAATCACCCCGGTTGGGGGAATAGCCTCTCAGACTCAGCATATCTCTCCTGAACCTTGAAAAATGAGGCGTCAAAATACTTGCCGTTTCCGTTCCATACATTAATATTTCGTAAAATCAATAAGTTGGCAATAAATATGGACTTTCGCTGGGCCTGAATGGACGGCTGCTTAGAGAATTTGTTACGTACAGTAGCAGATTCTCTGTGGCTGGAAAAGTACCCGAAGAATACCTTCATCGGCAGGATAGAGTGGGGCTTCGACTTCCTTGGCTATCACCTCAGCCCGAAGGGACTGACTGTGACCAAGGAGACACTGAAGCGGTTCGTTTCATGTGCAATCCTGCTTTATGAGCAGGGCACCGGCAGCGATGGCGGTTGCCTATACTTGAAACGGTGGTGCACCAGCAGAGCAGATGATCACAGATGGACGGCAGGATAACTTTCGACATAGTTTTCATCGGGGCATCCATAATAGGTAACTGTCCGCGCCGAGAGATCGACCTCATACCGGACAACTCCCGCTTGCCAGATTGCGTTGAGGAACTCCGGGAAAGTGCTCTTGCCGGCCTGATCCGTTCGTAATGCCGAAATGACAGCATCCCGGTTGAAAGCCGGGACGTCGAAAGTACCGGTAACCAGCGGCGGACCTTGTTGCAGAACCGAACCGTCGCCGGTGATATAAATGCTCTGGAGTGACGGCAGAAACCAGAGATTGCGCTTGACTCCAGCCTGCCGCAGGACTTCTGCAAGATATGGAAATCCACCTGCCTCGGGCCTGACAGCGATTGCCCGCTTTTGTGCGGCTTGCAGGTTCTCTATTGCCCTGCTCATTCTGTTCTCCTTGAGTCGAGACACGGGTAACATGGAAAAAGTATTGGCTGCGCGCGCAAATGCAAGAGGAGCCCGGCTTTCCCCTGCAAAACTACTGGACCCCGGCGACTGCACCGGACTTGATCCGGGGTCCGCCGGGGTGACGATGTGGGGTATGGGAGTCCGAATTATGGAGGGGTTGAATCCCCGTCCCGTCAGTGCCGCTCTGAACGCAACCTTGTATAAAAACCAAGGCTAGGAAAGAAGGGTGGCGTCCAGGGTGATCTCGGCTTTGAACAGCTTCGAGACGGGACATCCGGCCTTTGCCTTGTTCGCAAGCTCTTCAAAAGTCGCCTGGTCGGCGCCCGGGACTTTGGCTTTGAGCGTCAGGTGGACTGCCGTGATGGCGTATCCGCCTTCGACCTGTTCCAACGTGACGTTGGCGGAAGTATCCATCTGTTCGGCGGTAAGCTTTGCCTCACCAAGGATAAGCGAAAGGGCCATGGTGAAACAGCCGGCGTGCGCAGCGGCGAGCAACTCCTCCGGATTGGTGCCGGGTACTCCTTCAAACCGGCTTGCGAAGCCGTAGGGATAAGCATTCAATGCGCCGCTCTGGGTCGAAATCGCGCCCTTGCCGTCTTTGATACCACCCTGCCATACGGCAGAACCGCGTCGATTTATCTTCATCCGAATCCTCCTTTTGAAGTAATCAACAGATTCCTTCGCCCCGTAGCGCAAAACGAAGGGACAATGCGGTCCACGCAGGCCACGGATGCTGACGAGTTGGCCCTGGCCTGTTTGTGACGATGAGCTGTGCGGCGATTGATGATCGAGTGTGGCCGACGCTCGACCGGAAACATAATGTCGTGGTCTCCCGATCGCAAGGACCTGTTTAGCCGTACTCCGAATTTGACGGCAGGGGGTCTTTTGGAAATGGTTCGGCCATGCGGGCTGCACTCATTGGGTTGCATGTGACGGCATCGACGGTCCCGGGGGGCGACTCTTTTGTTGAGTGGGTGCGGGAGAAATTCTTAAAGGAGGCGCAGGCGGACCGTGAGTTACCCTCAGTTCGTCAACTTGCATGCAGACCGGGGTTCGAGGCGATCCGTTCCGCGGTGGAGGACCTGTTCATGGAGGACCGGACGAAGGGGCGGCGGGCGGGACTGTATCTATGCCGGCGCTACACAGGGCTCAAGCTTAAAGAGATTGGCGCAGCATACGGGGTGGGAGAGTCAGCGGTTACGCGGGCAAGCAGGCAGGTTGCAAAGGAGATGAGACAGAATGCATCTGTACGCAAATCTGTTGGAATGCTTGAGCGGGAGCTTGGGTTGTGAAAAGTGTAGGTTTGCCCCCCCACCATATTCGTCTGACGCTGTGACCCGGCGGCGTGGGGCAACGGGTTTACAAAAAGCGAGGAACAGGTGTGTGCTGAAATCGTAAAACCAGTCTCATTGGCATTTCACTTGCGTGATCGATTGGGAAATCGTATGATTTTGAAGTTCATCGGGTTGTCCAAGGATTTTTTCCGGGCGGAATCCGCCTCGAAATCGGGTTCTGCCCTCCCTGACAGCCACGTTGATGCATTATTCCGGTAGAATGTATGTTCTAGGAAATTTGGCAGTAACTCTGGCGCAAACACTGTGTCAAAGGGTGTGTGTCATGTTAAAGTATTTTGACAGTTTTACTGAGCTGATTTCCACAGTGCAAAAGCATCAGAAATATCTCAAAGGATGCTTTAACTGCGGATTCGTCTGGTGTTCCAAAAAGGACATTCTGGAACGCCAGCTTACTGAAGAGGAGGTGGAAGAAATACAGAGATGCGTGGTTGATCTCAGTAATATGGGCTTGACCGTGCAGCAACTGAGCAAGCTCAAGATCATGATAAGCCACGGCATATGCACTCACTGCTGGCGCCTAAAGCGAGGAGAAAAAGTACGCATGGAACAGCAGGAGATGGGACTATCTCCATGTTTTGGATCAGCCAATGATGGTCATTGCTCGCAGGCGGGTGTTTGCAAATGGTATCCAGTCTGCGTTGTGGACCGGACCGAATTAGCCAATCGATAGCTCAGGATGCATCTTCCAGGGTAGTACGAGGATTCCCTCCCCCGACGGCTCCACAGCCAAGTAGCTGGAGCAGGTACAATTCCCCTTTAAAGTACAGCCTCCAGGTACGTCAGTTTACAGTGTGCTGCTTATTTGCCCATCCATCTGTAGATTTTAAATTAAAAAGGTTGAAAATTTTGGCTTTTTCGATTTGAAAAAAGCTCGAACTGCTCTCCAGGAGGGAAGATGTGCCCAATTCTGATCGTCGAAGATAATCCACTTCTTCGTGATACCCTCAGGGGCATGTTGACGACACGATTCCCATCAATCATGGTCCAGGAAGCGTCCAATGCCGAGGAGGCTCTGTCCGAATTCGAAAAAATCAACCCCTGTCTGATCTTTATGGATATAAGGCTGCCTGACAAAAACGGGCTCGAAATTATCAGTACAATCAAAGAGACCAACCCAGAAATAGAGATTATCATCCTCACGAGCCATGACCTCCCTGAATACCGTGAAGCAGCTTTCCGCAGCGGAGCGAGCCATTTCCTGGCAAAAGGAAATGGCAAAATCGATGATATTACCTCTTTGGTAGCATCTGCTCTGAAAGCAGACAAGAAATACAGAATTGGATAGTTGGAGCGAAAGGGCAGCATAAGCAAAAGCTTATGCCCTCGTGATTGATTGGGCAGTCGGTTTTTAACGCCTGCTTGGTGTATGAACCGCATGAGAGGCTTATGGGCAAATTGGTCATGAGAATTTTTGTTTCTACAGTTTTTCTCGAATTCCTTTTTTAGAGAAAGTCTGGTCTTTCAATAGGCACAAATCAGCATGGCATCAGAATAAATTCATAAAAATAGCCGAATGCCTTCCCGATCATCTCTTGACTCGCCTTTGAGTAGGAATATTTCTCAGTTCGAACTGGCAAAAAAGTGAACAGACGGTAGAACTCCGTCTTCATATTACTGTTTTAACGAATGGGAAATACACTCCATGCCTGATTTTCAAAAAGAGAAGATCTGCCTATTTTGCGGGTAGAAGATTCTCCTCACTTTTTAAGTGACCCCTACTCATTTACCCCGGAAGCTAGGAGCCCCCGCCCTTGGCTTTCTCCTTTTTTGCCCCCCTGTTTATTGCGTTACCTTGTCTATCAATGCTGTCCTATCCCTATCACAAAGCGGAACCATCGAAATCATGAAGATTGGTTGCCGGACGTTGATTCTGAATCATTTCCGTCTCGGGGACTCTGGATTCAACCCTTTCTGCTTGGACGATCAATTCCTCTCGAAGAACGCTCGATGGCATCTAAGAGCTATGGATAGACTTTAAGGAGGAGTCCGGCCTGCGTGGGATTGTAACCAAGTTACAAGGTGAGATCACAATTTCAAAAGGAGTGAAGAATCTCAAGAATGAGGTTGTGACTCTTGTCAATTTCAAAAGAGTCCAGTTTGGGGTGATTCGGTAAACAAATGATTCGAAAACTGCAAAGTTTTTGGGTTCATCCGGCAAACGAGTACCTCCAATATTTTTCACGCGAAGCCGCGTTTTTTGACGTCGAAGAACGCGAAGAAAAAGAAGGCGGAGAACAGGGATAGCGAGCGGGGAGACGGCTCTCTTTGTGCTTCGGCTCCTTAGGTTCTCGCTACTGCCTACGCAACCTCTTGGTAACGCATTTAACTGCGACATCAAGGAGAATGTGAGGTCGTGAGAGTAAATTGTGAAGTGAGAAGAGGGGCAGGCGATGTCCAGGGCGCTTCGAATTGTGTACCCGGGTGCAGTGCATCTGTACGCAAATCTGTTGGAATGCTTGAGCGGGAGCTTGGGTTGTGAAAAGTGTAGGTTTGACCCCATGACCCATGTTATTAAAATTTGAACGGTGAAGGTAAGGGGTTATGAAAAGATAAACAGGGAGTAACTTCATGAGCCTGAAACAGCAACTTCAAGAACTCGCTGCCGCCAACAGGATGAAGTATTTTGGAATAGCGCCGGTCGAGCGGTTTTCGAATCTGCCTGAAGGGCATCTTCCCAACGATCTCTTGCCGAAGGCAAAGGCGGTCCTGGTCATGGGAATGGTGGTTCCCGATGCGGCTATAAGGGGTAATATACAGGCGTTCGACGGTCTGCGGCACGGTATTTTCACCTACATCAATTACGGCTATAACAGGATCAACGACCAGCTCGACTGGGCTGCGCTTCAGGCCATTTTTCACATCGAGAAACAATACGGGAAGAAAGCCTACGGGATCCCTGCCGGTAGACCTCGTGACGAGTACCTGTTCATGTCCGCCATGTCGAACCGCTATTCAGCCGTTTGTGCCGGGTTGGGTGAATTCGGATGGAGCGGCTTTGTGCTCACCATGGAAGATGGTCCGCGTGTACGGTGGGTCACTGTCATAACCGAGGCCGAGATCGAACCCGATCCGCTCTATCAAAATTCGAAACTGTGTGATCGCAGCAAGTGCTCCATCTGCGTAGACGCATGCCCGACCGGGGCGCTGAGCATGGATGAAGCTGTGCATGTCCAGATTGGCGGCCATCGTATGTCTTACAGCCTCCGCAACAAGCCCCTGTGCCGATGTGCAACGGCGGGTCTGGTGAAAGGGACGCCGGGCCGCCTTCAGGCGGAGGTCCCCGGCGACATAAAGACTATGGACGAGTGGAACGCTCTTTCCAGGAAGGACAACCCGTGGCAACGCATGGAAGCCAGTCACGGCAACTACTGCCACCGCTGTATGATCATGTGTCCCGCCGGCAGGTAGTGGAGACGAACAGGAAAGAGAGAGCCATGAATCTAAAAGACGAACTGCGAGACATAGCGTTGCGAAACCATTTGGACTTCTTCGGTGTCGGTTCGGTGGATCGCTGGGCAAACGCACCGGCCGGCAGACGCCCGAATGACCTCCTGCCTGAAGCGAAATCGGTGGTGGTAATGGGGATTAAAATCCCTAAAGGCTCCATCGAGTCCAACAACAGGGCTTTCGAAAGCGGCCTGAGGCACGGCATTTTCACCTATATGCTGTTTGGCTACAACAAACTGAACGAGGCCATGGACAGGGCCGCCATGAAAGTCGGACATCATTTGGAAAATCATGCCGGGGGCGAGGCATTCCTCATTCCGTCGAGCACTCCCCGGGATGAATACCTGATGATGGGTACGATGTCCAACCGGCATTCTGCGGTCTGCGCGGGGCTGGGGGAATTTGGATGGAACGGGTTGGTCCTCACCCCGGAGGTTGGGCCCAGGGTACGGTGGGTGCAGGTGGTCACATCGTGTGAATTGGAACCGGACCCGCTCTACCAGGGACCCATGCTTTGCAACCGGAGCAAATGCAGGGTTTGCATCGATATTTGCCCGGTCAAGGCCTTTAGCGAAAAGGAAGCGCACGAGCTGACGATCAGTGGCCGGACATACCGCTATTCAAAACTCAACCGGCCGCGGTGCCGTTGCGGCGTGACCGGTCTTGCCGCAGGCACGGCTGGGCGCATGCAGGCTGTAATCCCGGAGAACAGCGTCAACAAGGTAGAAGACTGGCTGGCTATTGCCGCGAAGGACGATCCCTATAATCGGGTGGAAAGAATAGCATCCATGTGCGGCCGATGTATGATCAAGTGTCCGGCAGGCAGTTAGAAGCGCGGTTGGAGGCTCATGGATCGGAACAGCGAAGGGTCCCTGCATGCGGAAAACCATTCATGCCGCTGCGCGGGGATGGTATAATAAGAGGTGAACGCGAAGCGGCTATTATATGACCTTCAATCGCGGCAAGAGAAGCGTAACTCTGGATCTAAGAAAGCCAGAAGGTCAGGCGGTGTTCAAAGATCTGGCCGGGACCGCAGACGTCGTGGTGGAGAACTTCGCCGTCTAATCAATGAGCTATGGATCGAAACCTTTTGGATGCTTTTTCATCGGCCGCGATCTCTTAGCTTGGCTGGACGAAATGATTGTAGCCGGCTAAGGCAAACCAGAGCACTACCAAGAACAATAATCCTACGCCCGAGACGAGATTGTTCTGCCGTTGCGACTTCGGACCTTTCGGGTATCTACCAAGAGTGAACGCCCACAAGACAACGTATCCCAGTAAATAAAGGACCCATCCCCATATGAGCAGGATGACGACACCCTTAAGAACCTCTAAAATGAAATCCCCAATGTCATTCATCTTCATCTCCTTCATGGATAACGACTGCCATTACCGGAGCGCAACCACGCCGCCGATGAGCCTCATGTAATCACTTCACAAAAAATCGCAGCGGCCCGGCGTCCGAGCGCATGGCCATGTTCGGCTGTAAAGCGATTTCAGGCAATTGGGTCATTTCAATTGAGAATTGGTCTGCCACACTGCTCACAAAATTTCGCCAACGGGCCTACCTCATGCCCGGCCGCACATTTTCTAATCGTATTCTGACCTCCAAGATGGATATATGAATAAAGAATTGCGAATGCCGCGCCATAGAAAACCATCCAGTGGCCCGAAAATCCCCGTACAACATCGGGAGGCATCGGGCCCGTACCTTGATGTTTGCCGGCCGCCTGGGTGAAGATCAGGAAGTTAATCATTGCATATCCGAACAGGCCGTACATTCCATATCTCATCCATCCGGGGCAGCCTCTCAGCGCTGCTTTCCAGAGATCCCTCCGCGGTACGTTTCTGGAGAGCCGTTGGACAGCGAGAATAGCCGGCAACCAAACGATGAAAATCCCAATGTGGAGTAACCACGTTTGATCGCCAAGGGGTCCAGCAACGCCACGCAGGGCGCATACATGGGAAATGACGCTGAGAACGAGACCGGCTGCTGAAAAAATGAGAAACGGATAAGCGATTTTGGTCATGTGAACTCTCCGCAGAATACGGGCAAATCAGCGTATTTTGATTCACACGCATGAAGGTGGTATCGCAGGATATGATTAGATTTCAATGAAGTCAATCAGGGGATGCTCGATTAGGTGATGCCCGATGCCATGCATTCTCTCTCGTGGTTGTGGATTTCCGTAGATACCTGCTGAAATAAGAATAAGCCCAAAGTGGACGGTTATATGACAACGAATCGTTACCGTATTCCCACTCGGTCAAGGAATGTAGCGAAACTCTTTCAGGCTCGCAAACAACCGCTCAAACATCGCCTCGGTTTCGACCACCTCGTGGAAGCCGTACCGCCGCGCCTTGGTGGTATCCGAGATCACATCATATTCGATGCGGAACACGAACTCGCTGAACCGCCAGGAAGCGATCTGTTCGAAGGGATGGGGCTGCAGCCGATACTTCCGAACCATGTCTTCCCAGAGCGGCCCCTTGTCCGCCATCATCTCGGTGAGGCGGATGGGCATGGGTGGCGCCGCGGGCATGCCGAAGAAGCCGGCGATCCCGGGCCACAAGTGCTCC
This sequence comes from Syntrophobacteraceae bacterium, assembly GCA_052147195.1. GTDB lineage: Bacteria > Desulfobacterota > Syntrophobacteria > Syntrophobacterales > Syntrophobacteraceae > SbD1. The sequence goes on along the minus strand of JBKQLC010000192.1, from coordinate 23,519 downwards.
CAACGGAAGTAATCGCCGTTTGTGATGTTTGCTAAATTCATTGCACCCTTGTCAACTTCTCTATAATTTCCAGGTGCTGCGGATACCTCGCCTGCAGCTCCGCACGCACGGCAATCTCCATGTCCTCCCATTCAAAACCAGGCGCCACCGTGCACCCTACGAGAGTGAACTCTCCCCGGCCCTGGTGTTCGGCCGCGAACCAACTCCCCGGCTCTATGGCGACCTGGAAAGACTCTCCGTTGTTGAAATTTGGCCCCAGCCTCTTTTGAATGAGAGCGCCATGCGGATCGAGGATGTGGATTATAAGAGGATCGCCTTCGAAGAAGTTCCAGATCTCCACGGATTTCAACCTGTGGAAGGTCGAAAACCGGCCCTTTTCGAGCAAATAGTAAATGGAAGACACAATCGGGCGATTCCCGGCGAAACGGTCCGGGAGGCCATCTCCGCTGATTTGTTCCGATGCACGGAAAGCCGGGGCGAAAAACCCGCCCTCCGGGTGTTTGGTCAGGTTAAGCTTTTCAATCCAGTATTGCGCATTGCACGACGATTTCAATCCAGCCTCCCCCCTCCCCAAAAAAAATGAGCCGCATTTGCATTCTATCAAAATGCGGCCCAACTGCCAGGAGGTAATCGGTACAATCATCTCCCCCTTCTATATGCGGGACTATGCCCGGTTTTTTCCAATCATCAAGGATGCATTCAGTTCTGGTTCGCCATCATCTTTTGCGCTCGTGTGACCGCGAGACCCTGGAACTCAGCATCGCTCATCTTGCCTTCGACGTATTCGCTCCAATCTCCGAAATTATTAAAAAAGCAGGCATTCAACTGCATGTCTTCACAGACTTGCTTGTAAATCCTATTCGCCTTTTTGGCGCGTTCTCTCCGCAGTCTTTCTTCTTCAGTAAACTTCTTCTCCCCATCCTTCTCCGAGAGATATTTTCCGAAGGTTTGCGAGTACTGCTCCAAACTTCCTTTGGCCTGTTCACCCATAGGATTTTGACCCATGCCGTCGCCGGCGAGGAACGGAGAACAAGCCACCGTTAATTCGTCTTTTTCGAGTTTTTTAGCCATTTCACTCTCCCGGACCTCTGCTTTAAAAACTGCCGGTGGACCCGCTCAGACAGTCTGAGCAAGCTGACCGGATACATCTTGTCACATAGTAACCATTGTTGAATTTATATAAAGGGCGAGGCGCGCAAAAAAAGCGAGGAGGAGTGAGGAGTACGCGTCTTTGGCTAACCGTGAGGATTTAAGCTCCGGTATATCCGCATAACCTCATCGCGAGTGAACAGGGCTTTGAAGTTTGGGATTTGCTTTTCGATATTTTCCCGGCCGTTCATTTCTTGCCGGTCGACGAGGGCCAGGACGCCCACAATCTCAAGTCCGGCCTGTCTGCACGCAGAAATGGCCTGGAGCGTCGAACCGCCGGTCGTAACCACGTCGTCGACTACTGCCACGCGGTCTCCGGCCTTTATCTTTCCTTCTATAGCGGCGATGATTCCGTGGTCTTTGCTGGTCTTTCTCACAATGAATGACTGGATAGGCCGGCCCCTTAGCCATGAACTGTAGGCGGTTGCGTTCGCAATCGGGTCGGCCCCAAGTGTGAGGCCCCCGATGGCGCTTATACCAAGATCCTTGACCGCATCGAAAACCAGGTTCCCGACCAGGTACTGTCCTTCCGGGTCCAGAGTGATTCGCTTGCAGTTGAAGTAAAACCGGCTCGTTCCGCCGTGCGCCAGCTTGAACACGGGGGTTTCCGAATACTGGAACGTATACTCCAGGATAAGTTCCAGCAACCGATTGCGCATTTTTTCAATATCCGGGATTTGAGGCTCCATTCAATTTTCCTGTCTCCGAAAAGACGGTCTTTCACGCGAAGACGCGAAGACGCGAAGAAATCTCCATGAAACATGAATTACTGCTACGAAAAGGCAGCTCACACGGGGCTAGACTACGCGATTCCTAAGGCAACTTTTCATGGTTTCAAGGTGTCCCAAAGGGACATGAACAACTGCTTTGAATTCTTTTTCGACTCAATATAGAAGAGTCTTTACACGATGAAAAGCGGATTTTATCCGTAATATTTCCCCTGATACAGCCCGTTTTTCTCCATATATGTTTGAATAGTTTTAATATTGCGCGACTTTTCAAGCGCCCACAGCGGCGCCACAAGCTCTTCCGGGTGCGGGTCTCCCGTAAGTCTCTGAATAATCATGTGCGGATGCAGCAGCGCAATAAATTCTCCTACAACGGCGGCGTAGTCGTCGCGGGACAGACACGAATACGACCCGGTCCTGTACATCTGTTCGAGCCGCGTCCCCCTGATAACGTAGAGCAGATGTATTTTCACTGCCTGGACGCCATGGAGGGCAAGAAACCTCGCCGTATCGAGCATATCTTCAGTTTTCTCGCCTGGCAGCCCGAGAATTACGTGCGCGCAGACGGCGATTTTTCTCGCACGGCTTCGTTCGACCGCGTCAATGAAAGCCGCCACTGAATGCCCTCGGCCAATGCGCTCCAAGGTCTCATCTTTTGCAGACTGGAGGCCATATTCCACGCAGATAAGGTGGCTTTGAGCAAGCTGCGCCAGGTAATCGAGCGTTTCATCGGAAACACAGTCCGGACGTGTGCCTATACTCAGGCCCACAATGTCGGGGTCTGCGAGGGCTTCGCCATAGAGGGCCTCCAACCTGGAAAGAGGCGCATAGGTGTTGGAGAATGACTGGAAATAAGCGATGAATTTTTCGGCTTTGTACTTTCGGGCCAGCCTTTCCTTGCCTGCCCTGATCTGCTCGGAGATGCCCGCAAAGCGCGCGGCCCCCGTCCCGGAACCCTTCTCGTTGCAGTATATGCAGCCCCCGCGCCCAAGGGTCCCGTCCCGGTTCGGGCAGCTAAGGCCGGCATCCAGCGTAATCTTCTGAACCCGGCAACCGAAGGTTTCCCGTAAATAAGAGTTATAGTCGCGGTAGAGATTGCCTGCCATTTTAGCCGTGCCAGGGACAAGGTTTGCGAAAGGCGCCCGGGGTTTATCTCAAAATATAAAGGTAACACTTTTTAGCTGATTTGATCCATAAGATCCACAATTTCGGAACGATTGCGGCACTCGGCGGGACATTCCGCGAGGCGCTTGCTTTGACTCTATGATTCTGTTATTGGATTGGGTAGCGGGAGAAATGGTTTTTGCGGCGTACAATCTCGACAAGGGGAACGGCATGAGACGGGGATGGTCTCTTTTGGTAATCTTCTGCTCACTTACCCTGGCCGCGTGCGCAGGCATGTCGAACCGCGGCGAACCGCTTGCCCCAATAGCCTCCGAACTCGACTACCTGGACAGGCAAAAAGTCGAGCTTCAAGCATGCCTGGGACGTTTCGACGGAACGGAAATCGAGAGGCGCGAAAGCGGTGTATTCATAACGATCCTATCCGACACACTCTTTGAATCCGATTCCGACCACATAAAACCGGCCATATCTCCGGAGATCGAAATTGTGGCCGATGTGGTCAAGAAATACCCGCAGACGGACATAGTAGTGGACGCTCATACAGACTGCATTCGCTCCGAAGAGGAGAACCTCGTGTTATCCGAGTTGCAGGCGTGGATCTTAAAAAAGGCCCTGGTTGAAAGAGGCGTGTCTGCCTCCCGAGTTAAGGCCCGGGGCTGGGGTGAGGCCAAGCCCGTGGCCTCCAACGCTACCGAGGCGGGCAGGCATATGAACCGGCGCGTCACGATAAAGCTGAAGACCAATCAGTCCTGACTTCCCGCCCACACAAACAGCGCGATTGCCGTGGCGGCCACCGCGTTGAGCGATTCCACCTCCGGAGAAATGGGAATCGAAACTCCTGCCTTTCGGAACCTGTCCGGCAGCCCCGGCCCTTCTATCCCGGGGAGCAGCGCGAACTTTGCGGGAAATTTGAAATCCGAAATTCTTTTGCTCTCCTTTGAAAGCGGCACAATCGGCAAGTCCTCCGGCAAATGGTGTATCGAAGGCCCTTGCAGCAGGTTGGCTTTGAAGACCACTCCTCCGGATGCCCTTACAGACTTTGGATGATAGGGGTTCGCCGCCTCGGCAAGCATTATGATCCCGGCAACGCCGAACGCTGTGGCTGACCGGATTACGGCCCCAACGTTCTCCGGATCTTGAAACGCGACGAGAAGGCTGCACCCTTGCGGCAAGCCATCCGACGGCGCCCACTTTGGAATTTCTTCTATCTTCACGAGTACTATCGGGTAGGAGGTCCCGAAAATATCAAGGGTTTCATAAAGAGCGGGATCGAGCTGATACCACATCAGGTGCTGTGGAGCCCCGTCAGGAGGAGGGTTGCGGTCACCTCGGCTGATCCACGCGACGCACTTTTCGGGAAGCCCGGCCAACGTCTCCGATACCTGCTTCTGCCCGAAAACGAGCGCATGCAACTGCTTGCGTATGCCGCGAGGAGCAAGAAGCTTCTTGAGATTTCGAAAGGTTTCGTTGTTTTCGCTCTCGATGATTCTCACAAGGTTTTCCTTTGCAAGCTCAGCCTTTCTGGCCCAGGGCGGTGAATCCAACCGCTCGAATACAACGAGCCTGCGCTCGTCATGGGAATTCGGTAAGCGGTAATGATGGTCCCTGATTAACCGGAAACGGCGGCCAAAACGATCAAGCGCCTCTTCTATTTCCTCTTCGCACTTCGGACCTTTCATGAATATTGCCAACCCGCCTTTGGCAAGCGACCCGGCGATTCTTTCCAGGGTCTTGCCAATGGTCTCCACGGCACGGGTTATGACCCCGTTTACGGGCTCCTCAGTCGAAGCGCTTACGCTGTGCCCCATGATCCCTATCTTTTTGAGGTCAAGCTCCCGGAGGACTGTTTCGATGAACTCGACCCTGTTGCGCCTGCTCTCGGCCAGGATGATCTCGGTTTTGGGATTTGCGATTTTAAGAAGTATCCCGGGCATTCCCGCTCCGCTCCCAAGGTCCATTAAAGGCGAGGGCAAATCCATGATTTGGCCGGGCAGTATCGAATCTATATAGAGCTTCCGAACCATGCTCTCGAAATTGTATATCCGGGTGAGGTTCAATTCCTGGTTGTATTGTCTAAGCAACTGGTGATATTTCCAGAGCTGCCCTGTCTGGGCCGGCGACAAGGCAATACCCGATGCGCGCAGAATTTTCGAAAGTTGCCCGGCGCCTGGTTCAGTGCCGTGTCTATGTGGAGGTGCTGGTGGCAAAATACCCTCTATTGATAGTCCGGTGTCTATCCGGTTTTTCGGCGTCAAATTTTTCGACGTCAAATTTTTCGACGTTAAAAAACTCCGGATGAGTTTATGCCGCTATGTATAACATCTCCATCCACCCGGGCCGGCCATAAACATGCGAGCCGAAACAGCTATGAACGAAGACTTTTTCTTTCATCCATCCTGGCCGGTATTCTACCGGGATAATCACCTGCTGGTTCTCTATAAGCCGGCCGGTCTTCTGGTTCAAGCCGACGATACCCGGGAAATCTCACTTCTCGAACTTGGCAAGCTCTGGCTCAAGCACGTCTATGAAAAGCCCGGCCGGGTTTTTCTCGGCTTGGTACACAGGCTTGACAGACCGGTTGCCGGGGTCGTCCTTTTCTGCCGCACTTCCAAAGCGGCCGCACGGATCAGCGAGCAATTCCGCATGGGGACGGCGGAGAAGTACTATTTCGCTGTATTGGAGGGGGAATTGAAGGAAAAATCGGGCCGCCTTGTCAATTTAATCGAAAGGCGCGAAAACCGATCCAGCCTGGTGGTATCCGAGAAAACCCCCGGAGCTCAGGAGGCGAGACTTTCGTTTACCGCGCTCGATTTCGCGCAAGGCCGCACTCTTGTTCGAATAAAGCTCGAGACCGGCCGGCGGCACCAGATACGCGTTCAGTTTGCACACGCCGGTCACCCCGTTGCCGGGGACCTGCGCTACGGAGCACCCGCCCCGCTTCCACAAAAACAGATCGCGCTCTTCGCCAAAGAGCTGATCGTCAATCACCCTGTGCGCAACGAAAAAATCCGGTTCGAATCGCCAATTCCCTGCGCCTGGCCCTGGCCGCCGTTAAAGGAGAAAACCTGTCTTCCATGGGACTGGAGGGAACTCGAGAAATACATGCCTTCCGATTGAAGTAATGGATTATCTACTCCTCAACGATCACTTGTGTCTTGACCGGGTTGGTCGCTTGCACCTGTCCGCCGGAGATATACTCGACTCGGCACTCGAGTTTATTGTAGCTGGCGCTTAGACCGACCGGACGGATCTTGACATACAGCCTTCCGGGGACGTCGGTCCTTATATCTGAGGCATCGACGCAAAATGAAGAGGAACCGGGGATTACCGAGGCGGTCGAAGTGACACACTGGCCACCGGGCCCGTAAGTTCCGTTGTTCGCATAGCAGGAAAGAGATGGCGAGTTGGAAGCAATATCCTCCGACAACCAGCGGAAACAGGCCCTCGTGATTTGAGGCGTCACTTCGGAATCGATTCTCAGAATTACCTCATAGGGCAGGTTTTCGCGGACGTATTCCGGCATTTCGATTCCGGTCAGCCTCGCCTCGCCTTCCAAAAGCTGCTTGAACTGGGCGAGCTGCGGGACAGAAGAGCAGGAGGCGAGAAGAAGAAGGATTGCGGCCACGGTCACGTAAAATGGTGCCCTTTTCATCGTCATGCCCTTTCTCACAATTGGATGTCGGATATCTAAAACCCGCAATTGGACGCTTGACCTGATCTTAGGCCGGACGGCTGATAAATTTAAAACCCACAAACTACTCAAAGCCGGGTTGGAATATTAACCCGGGGCCCCTTTTGCAACTGTATGCAGGATAGACCTCCCAAAGGCAGAAGTCAAATATCAGACCTCGTATTTCAACATCCATTTTCCGGTTTAGAAATCTTTTATTTTGTTTCTTTTATGTCGAAAAATTACGGCGAAAAATCTCTTTTCCGAGCGAGTGTCCATACGGAAACTGGAACATTGATTTGCTCTGCGCCCGCCCTCCTCTGTTCAAAACTGCTATTTTCGTTTATAAATACAAGCTGTCACAAATATTTTTTATCCCGAGGGCCTATGGAAAGCGATCAACAGGCGGGCAAAGGGGCTCAACGGCGCAAGAGCAGGGGCGCGGGCCAATCCGAAAAAGAAAAACGGACTGCAGCCGGGGATGCGCCAAAAAACAGGAAATGCTTCGAGATAGATATTTTTCGAGACTGGTGCAAATCCTGCGGTATCTGTGCAGCTTTTTGCCCGCGTGAATGCATCCGTCTGGACGAGGAGGGCGCTCCGACGAGCATCGATTCAAGCCGGTGCACCGGGTGCCGCTGGTGTGAACTCCACTGCCCGGATTTTGCCATAAGCGTCCACGAAAGAGATCTGCTAAAGGGAGACCCGGCTTGACAGCAAAAAGACCTCCTGGGCGTCAGCTTCTTCTCCAGGGCAACGAGGCCATAGTAGAGGGTGCACTTGCCGCGGGCTGCCGTTTCTTTGCCGGCTACCCCATAACTCCGGCCACCGAAATCAGCGAGGTGATGTCATACAGGTTGCCCGCTGTCGATGGCACCTTCATCCAGATGGAGGATGAGATCGCAAGCCTCGGCGCTGTTATCGGGGCTTCCCTTGCCGGGGTGAAGTCGATGACGGCTACCAGCGGCCCCGGGTTTTCTCTTATGCAGGAAAACCTCGGTTTTGCCTGCACTGCCGAGGTCCCGTGCGTAATCGTGAACGTCATGCGCGGAGGTCCAAGCACGGGGCTGCCCACTAAAGTCAGCCAGGGCGACGTGATGCAGGCGCGGTGGGGAACTCATGGAGACCACCCGATAATCGTTCTGGCCGTATCCACGACCCAGGATTGCTTCGCTACTACAGTCCGGGCATTCAACCTGTCCGAAAAATACCGCACCCCCGTGATCGTGTTGGCCGATGAGGTCGTCGCACACACGCGGGAAAAAATCTATTTGCCCCGTCCCGAAGAGGTAGAGGTAATCGACCGCATAAGGCCCAATATGCCTCCCGATTGGTACATCCCTTACGAGGACAACAGCCGAGGGGTCCCGCCGATGAGTGTGTTCGGCGATGGCTACAGGTATCACGTAACCGGACTCATTCACGATGTGCGTGGATTTCCAACCGAACGCCAGGACGAGATCGCCGCATTCTCGAACCGCATTTTCAGAAAGATCACTCTGCACTTCTCCGACATTATGAAAATAGAAGAAGAAATGACCGAGGATGCGGAGGTGCTGGTGATTGCCTATGGTTCCGTGGCGCGTTCGGCGCGCCGGGCGGTAAGAGAGGCGCGCGAACGAGGAGTTAAGGCAGGACTTATTCAGCTCGTTACGCTCTGGCCTTTTCCGAGACAAGCCGTTGAACCGGTTTTGCGGCGAGTCAGGGCCGTGCTCGTCCCGGAACTGAACATGGGGCAGATGTCTCGAGAGGTCAAAAGAGTAAACGAGGGTGCGACCCGGGTTGAAACCCTGAACCGCATAGACGGCAACCTGATAACACCGAACGAAATCCTGATTCGCCTGCTCAGGATGTGAAACTGATTCAGGATCTTAACAATGCTAGTCCACAAATACCTGCGCCATGATAAGAGGTTTCCCCACGTCTGGTGCCCCGGATGCGGAAACGGCATCCTGCTCGGATCGCTCATCCGGGCAATCGACGCTACGGGACTGGAAAAAGACGAGATCGTCATAGTCTCCGGTATAGGGTGTTCGGGTAGGATATCCGTTTACGTCGATTTCAACACCCTGCACACGACACACGGACGCGCTCTTACATTCGCCACCGGCATAAAGCTCGGCAACCCCAAGCTCAACGTCATCGTGATAATGGGCGACGGCGACGCCACGGCAATCGGAGGCAACCACTTCATCCATGCGGCCCGGCGCAATCTGGACCTTACCGCCATCGTCGTCAACAATAGCATCTACGGAATGACGGGCGGGCAATATTCGCCCACAACCCCGTATGGGGCGATTGCCACAACCGCGCTTTACGGAAACGTCGAACATGCCTTCTCGATTGCAGAACTGGCCGTAACGGCCGGGGCGAGCATGGTGGCCAGGGGCACGGTCTATCATGCTTCCATGCTCGATGAGCTTATCGCCGGGGCCATTGTCAAGCGGGGGTTCGCCGTGGTCGAGGCAGTCACCCACTGCCATACCCAGTACGGAAGAAGAAACCGTATGGGCACAGCGGTGGAGATGCTTCGCTGGCAGAAGGAATCAGCGGTTCGGGTGGAAAAAGCCAAAGAGATGACAGAAGAGCAGCTCCGGGGAAAATTCACGATAGGCATTCTGGCCGACCGGGACCTGCCTGTCTATACCCAGGAATACGAAAAGGTGCGGCAGGCGGCCCGGGCCATGGTGTCGGGACGGGAGAAACCCGATGGAAAGATATGAAATACGACTGAGCGGCACCGGAGGGCAGGGCCTGATTTTCGCCGGGATCATTCTCGCTGAGGCGGCGGGGATACATGACGGGAAATACGTTTGTCAAACCCAGAGCTACGGCCCGGAGGCTCGGGGAGGGGCGAGCAAGGCGGAGGTCGTGATAAGCGACCGGGAAATAGACTATCCGGAGGCCATAAAACCTGACCTCCTGCTGGCCATGAGCCAGAAATCATGCGACGCTTATTTTTTTGACCTCAAACCGGCAGGAATGCTAATAGTTGATTCGACTCTGGTCAGCCAGCTTCCAACTACGCGGGCCGTCGCAATCCCGTTTACACAGATAGCCCGTGAAAAGCTGGGAAAAGAGATAGGCGCGAACATCATCGCCCTTGGTGCTCTTGCGACCCTTTCGGGGGCTGTCTCGCTCAGCAGCCTGGAGGCGGCGGTCATGGGCCGGATTGAGCGCGGGACCGAAGACTTCTATAGGAAAGCCCTGGAACTGGGCATCGAAGCGGCAAGAAACGCAATGAAAGTGAAGGCTGAACTCGAATATTATGAAGATTCTTCTGACTAATGACGATGGGATTTTTTCAAAAGGAATAGAGACTCTCTACGAGGCGCTGTCCCTGGAGCATGAAGTCACCGTCGTCGCCCCGGAAACCGAACAGAGCGCCGTGGGGCACGCGATTACCTGGCTCGACCCCCTGCGCGTCAACCTGGTAAACCGAAACGGCCATTTTTTTGGGCACGCCCTGAAGGGGACCCCGGCCGACTGTGTAAAAATCGCGGTAAGCGAACTGATGGACCCGCCTCCTGAGATTGTCGTATCAGGCATCAACCTCGGGGCCAACGTGGGAGTAAACGTAATCTACTCGGGCACGGTTTCCGCTGCAACAGAAGCGGCCGTTCTTGGCATTCCCGCGATAGCCGTCTCAATCGATTCCTTCAAGCCTGCCAGTTTCAGCGCCGCAACCGAATTCATTCCCAAACTTGTCGCCATGGTTGGAAAAGAGGGGCTGCCGCCCGGCGTATGCCTCAATGTCAACATCCCGGACCTGCCGGCCGGCAAAATCCGCGGAGTCAGCGTAACAAGGCAGGGAAATCTCAAGTGCATTGAAAGGTACGATCGCCGGATAGACCCGCGAAGTCATGTCTATTACTGGCTGACAAACACATCCGTCCAGCAGGACGAAAACAGCGATGCGGACTCCCATGCGCTGGCCCTGGGGTACATCTCGGTAACCCCCATCCACCACGACCTCACCAATTATCCGATGATCGACAAACTGCGGCAGTGGTGTCTCTAGGCAGACCATCAGTACCTGAAAATAGCGGCAACCCCGCTATCGCCCGGCATTTGCGCCGAGTCGAGCGCGTAGATGTTTCCCCCGTTTAAATACGTTTGTGTGAAGGCCGCATCGAGCAGCTCTTCATCCCCGTTTTGTTGCCCGGAGTGAACCTCGACCTGCCCTGAAACGGGGTCGTATTTTCCCCATTTCTGTACGCCGATGTCCTCAAAAAGCGTGTCAATTCTTCCCGCAGCGGCGCCCGGCAGAATTTCCTCTATACGCTCGGATGCAAGCGATCCTCCCAAATGATTCTCGTAACGCTCGACTGCCTGCTCCCGTTCCCTGCGAAAATACGGCGATACCGCCGGCAAGCCTCGCCTGAGAAGCTCTTGCGAATCCAGGCCGTCGGGGTTTCCCTCGATAATACCCACGGTATTCTTATATACTTCCACGAGCTTGAACATCGGATAAAGATAATCCACGCCCGCAAAGACAAGGGGTAAATTTTCTTCTCTCAGATACGGATGGAGACTGTCTTTCAAAATCTGAAAATAGTGCCACAGGTGCTCCTTTTCCGATTCTTCGCCACCTCCGTGTCCGTGGGTCATGGAGACGGCCCCGGAGTTGGAAGCCTGGGCCGCCATCCGGAAAAGAGGAGCTGACTCCTGATCGTAACCGAGTGCTTCGCGCATGCTCTGCGGGACGTTTTTCAGCTCAATTTCATTCACCCCGAATTCAGTGCACTCCAGGAACCGGACGCTCTTGCGGCTCACTGCCAGTATGAGAAACCTCTTGCAGCAGTGCAGCATCGGCACGAGCGGCCTCAGGTAGAATTGCCGGCCCACCGAGACCCGTTCATCGAAATGGATCGGCAGCCGAAAGCTTTTGAACAGGTCTTTGGATATGAGAATACTCAGCCCGTCAGCGAGGCGGCGGTTGAAAAAGCCTTCTTTCTTAAGATTGAAAGCGGGTTCGAGAAGGTTCCTGGCGTCTGCAGAGCGCATTCCCCTCGCCGCCAGTTCCTTTTCGGCGCCTCGAAGAAGGTTATCCAACCGGATGGGGTCCTGTTCGGTTTCCCGCCCGGCGCGATGGGTCGGCAGGTAAACAGAAACACTGTAATCGTCCCTCATTTGCATGAGTTCCCTGATCTCGTCTTTCAAGACAAAATCCATATGCGGCCTCCTTCCTGCCACATGGAGATGGTTATGCATTTTAGTTGGAAATCGAAAGCCTCACACTTTCTTAAAGATAAGCATACTTTAAGCCGGGTGGGCGTTTCGGGGATGGGAGCAGCACGTAAGCAGAATCGGCAGGCATTCACCACGAAGAACCTGGAGCGCATGCGCCTCGGGGAGCGTCGATAGATTCTCGACCACGAAGGAGCCCAAGGCGATGCCTCGGGCCGTTTTTTCCGTCATTCTTGCCTGAGCGATTTGTTATGTGGGGATATCCCTCTCTTTTCCATTTCTTCAGCAATCTTTGCGGGAATGGGGCGACACCCACAGTACTTGACATGATCCAAGTGCCATTCCAGCCTTTGTTCCATTGTTGCGTTGGCAGGCATCCGATGCTCGTGATGCCAGGCTCTATTTAACTTTGACTCCTTCATGGGCAGGCCTTGTGTGAGTCGTAAGCTTGAATGGCAACGGGCAAAGCCCGCATGACGGCATTGCCTGCCGCCGGTAAACCGACTAGTATCGCACTGATCACCTCGTCGCGCGACGCGCCGGCCTCTTTTGCAATCGCTACATGGAATGGAATGCCGCTCTCGAGACGCAATGCCGACAAGACCGCCAGGTATGCAAGGCTTTCCGTTTTCTTATCCAGGGCGCTTGCGTCGCCGAGATTCCGGACTGCGGTCATCCATGCTTTGGCGTGCTGTGGGGCTTCCTGCATGAACACTTGAAAAGCGTCACTCAGCAGATTCTCCTTATCGCTCATTTCATTGCCCCTTTGTCTTTGGATATTATTGTGACTTATAAGCAAGTGGCGGGAAAAGTCATAACACTCGCCAGAGCCTTAATCCGAAATTGCGTCTACAACTCTCAGCGAGATGAGCGGATCTTATCAGAAAATGCAAATTAAACCATCCTATGCACCGGATCATCACCCCGACCAATCCAGCACGGTTTGAACGGCTGTGGCGATAATTTTAAGTGGGCTGCACTGTGACTGTCATTTGCCCCTGCTGCCCCTTGCTGCGCCGCGTGCTCGGCTTAACGGTGACCTCAACATCCTGCCCGAGCGTAGTTAAAAACTCGATCAAGCGGCCTACGGATACCGACACGGGGCGGCAGCGCATAAGAGCTGATACTTGAGGCTGTGTGGTGCCGAGTAGTTTCGCGGCTTCGGCTTGGGTTAGCCCCCGGTCCTTCAGGAGCCGGTAAATCTGTACCGTCAGCTTAGCTTTAAAAAGCTCTTGTTCTGAATGGGGAAACCCAAGATCGGCAAAAACATTGCCGCTGCTTTTTTCGTGCTCTATCGTCATATCAAAGTCTCCTTATACGCTACCCATTCGAGCTCTTTGAATTCCTCGCTATCCATTATTCAACTATACATATTTTTATATATCTGTGTCAAACAAAAATCAAGACCCCTCCCCAAGGCACCACCATGGGGAGGGCTTTTCAGTCATTCTTGAAGTTACCGATATGCCGGATATTTTGTGACTTCTATGCAGACGTAGGGAAAAGTTATGTCACTCGCTCGGGCCCTGATACGATTCTGCGACTGCATGGCGGAGCCCCACCCGGTAACACCCGATTAGACACAGGTACGAAGGGAGCCCCAACTAACAACTAAAAACTAATAACTAAAAACTGACAACTAATTCCCGATTTTATCATTCACGATGCAAATTTCGGGGTCGTATTCGAGTTCATGCTTGAGGTCCCGTTCCATAAGCTCGCTTACTACCAGCATCGGGTCCTTCCCCTCGTAGAGCACGCTATAGACCTGCTGGCATATGGGCATCTCCACCTCCATTTTTTTGGCCAGGAAGTGAATCGATTTGGCGGTGCTGACTCCCTCGGCCACCTGCCGCATTCCGCCGAGAATTTCGTCGAGCTTTCTGCCCTGCCCTAGTTGCATTCCAACCGTGCGGTTTCGACTCAGATCGCCGGTGCAGGTAAGCAGCAGGTCTCCTATCCCGGCAAGGCCGGAGAAAGTGAGGGGGTGAGCGCCCATTTTGACGCCAAGCCTCGATATTTCGGCCAGGCCGCGCGTGATCAAGGCCGCACGGGTATTGTATCCGAAAGAGAGTCCGTCACAGGCGCCCGCCGCAAGGGCTATGACATTTTTGGAGGCCCCGGCGATTTCAACTCCCGTAACATCGAGGCTCGTGTAGATGCGGAACCTGCCCGTCGAGAGCACCTGCTGGACTTGCCGGGTGATCTCCAGGTTTTGACCGGCAAGCGTTACGGCCGTCGGAATGCCCCGCATTACTTCCTTGGCGAAGGAAGGGCCTGAGAGGCAGAGCGTCTGCACTCGGCTTTGCGGTGGCAGGACTTCTTTCCAGATGCCGGACATGGTCAGCAGGGTGTCATTCTCGATGCCCTTGGTCGCGTTCACGATTATAGCGTCTTCGCGCAGATGCGGGAGCATCCGCATGACGACCCCGCGATATACGTGGGAAGGAATGACCATGACAAGCAAACGGCTTGCCCTTGCCACTTCCTCCAGCGAATTTCGAGGGCAAACGTCTTTATGGAGGCGGTGTCCGGGAAGATAAATGCTGTTTTCGCCCGTATTGCGGATTGTCTCGCACAGCTCCTCTTCAAACACCCAGAGATTGACTTTCAAACCTTTGGCGGCAAGCAGATGGGCAAGGGTAGTCCCCCAGCTTCCAGCCCCGATTACGCCTACCGGCCCGTTAGCGCTAAGCAATTCTAATCTTCCTCTCTTGTATCTTCAGTTGTATCTTCTGTTGTATCGTCTCTTATATCTTCTCTCGTATCTTCAGTTTCGTCGAGCACGGTCAGGTCCACCACTTTTTCGCCTTCGGGAAGGCCGATCAGTTTGACTCCCTGGGTTACCCGCCCGATTATGCTTATCTGGGAAACAGGCATTCTTATGAGGCGGCCCCTGTCGGTAATCAGCATGATTCCGTTTTCTTCTCCAACCTGCCGGAAGCCGATCACCTGTCCGTTTCGTTCGGTTACCTTTATATTGAGCACTCCCTGCCCCCCGCGGCCCTGGGGCCGGTAGCTTTCCTCGGTCGTGCGCTTTCCGAATCCCTTTTCCGTAACCACGAGCATGCACTTTTGGGGATCGATTACATCCATGCCGACCAGTTCGGTGCCTTTGACGTTCATGCCCCGGATGCCGCGGCTTACGCGTCCGAGCGGACGAAACTCATCTTCCTTTACCCGGATACATTTGCCTTTACGGCTCATGAGGAAAAGATCGCGTTGGCCGTCGGTGATTACCACCGAGATAAGCTCGTCATCGTCGTCCATATTGATCGCCCGGATACCGCTTGAACGAGGATTGGAATAGGCGGAGAGATCGCTTTTCTTGACGATGCCGTTCTTTGTCGCCATTACTGCAAAGTGACCGGGTGAGAACTCACTCACCGGCAGGATAGTTTGTATCTTTTCGCCCTGCTGGAGAGGAAGCAGATTCACCACGGCTTTTCCCAGCGCCGAAGGCCCGACTTCGGGTATTTCATAGACTTTGAGCCAGAACACCTGCCCCCGGTTGGTGAAAATGAGAAGATAGTTGTGCGCCATCGCCGTGAAGAGGCAGGTCACGACATCCTCTTCGCGGGTGCTCATCCCGGTTCGCCCCTTGCCGCCGCGCCTCTGGTAGCGGTAGATCGAAAGCGGGGTCCTCTTTATGTAGCCCGCCCTGGAGATGGTCACCACCATTTCCTCATTGGGAATGAGGTCCTCGATGCAGATATTCCCGGCATCGGGAATGATTTCCGTCTTGCGCAGGTCGCCGAATTCGTTCATCAGCTCCTGTATTTCTTCGCGGATAACCTGGTCGACAGCAGCGGCCGAGGAAAGTATCCCCTTCAGACGTTCTATCTCCCGGATAATATCCTGGTAGTCCTGCATGATCTTTTCACGCTCGAGACCCGTCAGGCGCTGGAGTCTCATGTTCAGGATTTCCTGCGCCTGGACGTCCGTGAAGTCGAACTGCTCGATGAGGCCCCGCTTGGCTTCAGGCGGATTCTGCGCCGAACGGATGAGTTTGATCACGGCGTCGAGATTATCGAGCGCTTTTTTCAATCCTTCCAAAATATGCGCGCGCTTTTCAGCCTGCCTCAGTTCGAACTGGGTGCGCTTTACGACGACCTCACGGCGAAAATCGATAAAATGCTGCAGGATTTCTCTGAGGTTCATGACCTCGGGTCTGTTATCCACCACGGCGAGCATGATGATGCCGAAAGAACTCTCGAGCGCTGTGTTCTTGTAGAGCTGGTTTTCGACCACTTTGGGCTCGTCGCCCTGGCGCAAGGTTAGGACGACCCGCATCCCGTGGCGGTCGGATTCGTCGCGAATGTCCGTGATTCCCTCTATTCTCTTCAGCTTTACCAGTTCGGCTATGCGTTCCAGGAGCCTTGCCTTGTTCACCTGGAAGGGAAGCTCGGTGATGATGAGGTGCTGCTTTCTGCCCGATTCCTCAACATCCACCCGGCCGCGCATCTTGACCGTGCCTTTGCCGGTCTCGTAGGCTTCCGCAATCCCCTCACATCCGTGGAGAAATCCGGCAGTCGGAAAGTCCGGACCCGGAATGAAGCGCATGAGTTCCTTCACTGTGGTGTCGGGGTTATCGAGGAGCGCGAGAAGTCCGCTGCACAGTTCGCTCAAGTTGTGCGGAGGGATGTTTGTCGCCATTCCGACAGCTATGCCCGATGAGCCGTTGAGGAGCAGACTGGGCACCCGGGTCGGGAGCACCACCGGCTCCAGGATTGTGTTGTCGTAGTTTGGCTGGAACGGGACCGTTTCCTTCTCTATGTCCCGCATGAACTCCATGCCCAGTTTGGACATTCGGATTTCGGTGTACCGCATGGCAGCCGCGGGGTCGCCGTCCACTGATCCGAAGTTGCCCTGGCCGTCTATGAGCGGGTGGCGCATGGAAAAATCCTGTGCCATGCGAACGGTCGCATCGTAGATGGCCGCATCTCCGTGCGGGTGATACTTACCCATTACGTCGCCGACGATGCGCGCCGACTTCTTGTAAGGCTTGTTGTAGTCGTTATTGACTTCGTGCATCGAAAAGAGAATGCGCCGGTGGACGGGCTTGAGGCCGTCGCGCACGTCGGGTATGGCGCGCCCGATTATGACGCTCATAGCGTAGTCGAGATAGGAAAGCTTTATTTCGTCGGCAATGTTTATGGGCCTGAGATCCATACTTTAATTCCTCAACTCCTCAAAATAATTCAGGAACTTCGGGATCCTTCAATCCCTCAATCCCTCAATCCCTCAATCCCTCAATCCCTCAATCCCTCAATCCCTCAATCCCTCAATCCCTCAATCCCTCAATTCCTCAATTCCTCAATCCCACCTAAATATCCAGTTCGCGAAAATCGAGCGCGTTTACCTGGATGAACTCGCGCCTCGGTTCCACCGGGTCCCCCATAAGGGTCGTAAAAAGCTCATCGGCGAGCACCTGGTCATCGACCCTCACCTGAAGCAGCGTCCTCTTCTCCGGGTCCATGGTGGTATGCCAGAGCTGCTCGGGGTTCATTTCGCCGAGGCCTTTATACCTCTGGATCGTGGTGCCTTTCCTGGCCTCGTCCATGAGGTGCTGAAAAAAGACCCTGGGATCGTCGAAATTCGTCTGGCCCTGGCTATCCTGCACAACATACGGGACAGCGTGCAGAAGTGAGAGCGTTCTGTAAAGTGAGAGCAGTTTGCGGAATTCGACCGACACCAGGAAATCGAAGCTGATACGCTTTTTCTTGTGGCCGTTTGAGAGTTCTATAACATCCAGATCGTAGCCGCGATGCTCCTCTTCGACTTCGACGGGAACCACCTCGTACCCGGACTCTTCGAGTTTTGCCTTGAGAACGGAGGCCGAGTGATCCTGCTCTGCGTCCTCCAAGCCGTTTTCATCGAAGATGCGGATGATCTGTTCGAGCAGCTTCTTGGACATTCCTTTCCTTGACTGGCGATCGAGCCATTCATCATACCGGGAGAATGTCTTGAGAAGGCCTGTGAGCTGCTCCGGGGTAAGCGGCTGATCGCTGCCGGGCAAAAAAACCTGTTTCTTCTCGGATGCGCGCTTGAGTAGAAAAGCATTAAGGCTGTCTTCGTCCTTGAGGTAGTGCTCGGCTTTTCCAACCGCAAGCCGGTAGAGCGGCGGCTGCGCAATATAGAGGTATCCGAGCGCGATCAGTTCGGGCATCTGGCGGAAGAAAAACGTCAGCAGAAGGGTTCGAATGTGCGCTCCGTCCACGTCGGCGTCCGTCATTATGACTATATAATGATAGCGCGCCTTATCGGGATTGAATTCGTCCTTGCCGATGCCTGTGCCCAGGGCGGAAATCATGTTCCGGATTTCCTGATTTTCCAGCATCTTGTCGAAGCGGGACTTCTCGACGTTCAGTATCTTGCCCCGCAGCGGCAGTATGGCCTGAAAAGCCCTGTTTCTGCCCTGTTTTGCGGAACCTCCTGCCGAATCGCCCTCCACTATGAAGATTTCGCTCTTTGAGGGATCGCGCTCCTGGCAGTCGGCAAGTTTTCCGGGAAGAGAGTGGTCGCCGAGCACGCCCTTTCTTCGGGTAAGCTCTTTTGCCCGCCGGGCGGCCTCGCGCGCTCTCGCCGCGTCCATGACCTTGTCGAGGATGGCGCGGATTATTTTCGGATTTTCTTCAAAAAAGATGGAGAGCTTCTCGTAGACGAGATTTTCCACCAGCCCCTTCACCTCGCTGTTTCCGAGCTTGGTCTTGGTCTGGCCTTCAAACTGGGGCTGAGAAATCTTGACGCTGACCACCGCCGTCATGCCTTCGCGCACATCATCGCCAATCAGTTTCTCCAGGTCCGGCTGCTTGATCGATTTGTTCTGGGTCGCATATTGCTTGATCGACCTTGTAAGGCCGGCTTTGAAGCCGACAAGGTGAGTCCCGCCCTCTTTGGTGTTGATGTTGTTGGCAAAGGTGAAGATCTTCTCGTTATATGTACCGTTATATTGGAGGGCGACCGCGGCCGAGATCCCCTGCCTGTCACCCGATATGGAAATGACTTCGGGGAATATCGGCTCCTTATTCCTGTTCAGATATTCCACAAACGAGACAAGACCGCCTTCATAATAGAAAACCTTATCCTTTGGAACGCGCTCGTCGACGAGCTCGATTCGAACCCCGCTGTTAAGGAAAGCAAGCTCCCTCATGCGCTCCGCAATTATGTCGAAGCTTATTTCTGTTTCCTCGAAAATGAGCGGGTCCGCCTTGAATGTTACTCTGGTCCCCCGCTTTTGGGTCTCGCCCTTTATCAGAAGCCCCGTTTTCGGCTCGCCGCGCTCGAAGCGCTGAAAGTAAACCTTGCCGTCGCGCCGGACTTCGACGTCCAGGTACTCGCTCAGGGCGTTTACCACCGATACGCCCACACCGTGGAGACCGCCGGAGACTTTGTAGCTCGAATCGTCGAATTTCCCGCCCGCGTGAAGCTTTGTCATTACGACAGTCAGGGCCGGGAGGTTTTCTTTTTCGTGAAGGTCCACCGGAATGCCTCGGCCGTTGTCGTCCACCGTAATCGAGCTGTCCAGGTGAATCTGTACTCGAATGTGGTTGCAATGGCCCGCGAGAGCCTCGTCTATGCTGTTGTCAACAACTTCGTAGACAAGATGATGCAGACCTTCGGTGGAGACATTGCCAATGTACATTGAGGGGCGCACGCGCACCGCGCTCAAGCCTTCCAGCACAGTTATCTGTTGAGCGTTGTAATCGTCGGGAGGGAAACTGGGCTGCACGTTCATATCCTGCATAAACTGAATTCCTCTGTCCGCTTCAAGTCCAGGCAATCCTCATGCGGCACGAATTGGGTTCTAGCAAATAAACCATTGAAACTGCTTATAAAATCGAGTGATTATACAGCTTTTCGGCGCATCTTTCAATGCAAATCGGGCGAGACCCTCTTTTGCCGGTCAAGGCTGGGAAAGGCTTCGACGAGGGTGGATGAAGTTTTTTGCAAAGCCGGGTTATCACCAGGCCCCGAGGGAAATTTTGGACAGGATTAACAGGATTAACAGGATTTACAGAAAAGAATGGAAAAATGACTGGATGCAGCCTTGGCGGAAGAAATCATCGGGTGCGCAATGAGGGCCACCAGAGGTCATTTTTCAATCCTGTTAATCCTGTTAATCCTGTCCAAAAAGTTTTTCTCTGCGCTCTCTAAAGATCGACCCTGGCCTCTCGGAGCAGGCCACCGGGTTTTTGGAATTATCGAACGCCTCTGCGGTGAGTTGGTTGCGCTACGCCAAAAACTCCTCTATCGCCAGCTCTTTTGCCCGCTCTTTGACCCTGCCTGCTACTTCCGGGGTCATTTCGATGTCGTCGGGCCAGGCACGGGTGTGGCCGTCTTCGGCGCCTTTTCTGGTGGCGTCGATGACAATGCGCCCTCCTTGCCTCAGGATATCCCTCCTGGGATCGACATTGTTAAACACCTTCCAGAGCACGAGCGAATAATCGCGGAGGTCGATTCCGGAGTCCAGCAGAACCAGTATCGAGAAAGCCTTTAGCGCCCGTTTTCCCAGCAGCTTCTCGGACAGGCTCCTGCCCGAAGTGGTCCCGTCTTTCGCGAAATTAAGAAGCAGCAACCGGTTTCGAACGTCAATCGAGGGGCAATGAAATCCGACCAGCAGGCAGGATGTATTCCGTATGCTTTTTTCGATAGCCTCCCCGGCCGGGATTTCGATAGCCCGCTGGGCGGGCACCGGCCTGGGCCTTTCATCCGGGCGCCTTCCGGTCGCGTCGATTCCTATCTTGGCGCCAAAAAGCGGTTCCGGGGCGCTATGGTCCAGCACGTCCAGGACCCCTTCCGTGATATAGATATCGCTTTCCAGGTCCAGATTATTCAAAATCGTCTCAAAGACCTTGCGGGGGTTTTTCAGCGAAACTCCACCGTCCACAAGCACGACGGCCTTGGAGAAACTCATCTGTCCCTGCCCCCAGACCGCGCTCATGATCCTGCGGGCGTGTCCAGGATATTCCTTGTCGATTGCCATTACCACGATGTTGTGAAACACCCCTTCCCAGGGCATCCAGAAATCGCGCACCTCGGGATGAATTGCTCCAAGCAGCGGGAGGAATATGCGCTCTGTCGCTTTGGCAAGCCAGCAGTCCTCCATCGGGGGCCGCCCTACGACGGTCGCGGCGTAAACGGGATTTCGGCGGTGAGTCAGCGCTGTCAGGTGAAAGACCGGATACTCTCCAACCAGCGAGTAGTACCCGGTGTGGTCGCCAAAAGGTCCTTCCAGCCGGAGTTCTTCCGGGTCCACGTACCCTTCGAGCACGAATTCGGCCTCAGCCGGAACTTCCAGGTCAACTGAGACGCAGCGGGTCATCTGCACCGGTCTTTGCCGGATAAAGCCGGCCAGGATCATCTCGTCTACTCCCCGGGGAAGAGGGGCGGTCGCGGCGTAGGTCACCGCCGGATCGGTCCCGATCGCGACCGCAACCGGCATGCGTTTTCGAGCCTTGCGGTACTCCTGGAAATAGTGCGAACCGTCCTTGTGGATGTGCCAGTGCATCCCCGTAGTATTGCGGTCAAAAACCTGGAGGCGGTACATGCCTGCGTTTCGCCTGCCCGTTTCCATGCTTCGCGTAATCACGACCGGAAGCGTAACGAAGGGGCCGCCGTCCCCGGGCCAGCACTTGAGGACCGGCAGCATGGAGAGGTCGATCTCGTCTCCCCGGTATATTACCTCCTGGCAGGGAGCTTTCTGGGTCTTACGGGGCAAAAACCTGATCAGGTCGATCCCCATCGGAAGAAGCTTTGCCATCTGCCTTAGCGATTTGGGAGGCTCTATGCGCACGAAGCGCTCGATCCTGCGGGCAAGTCCCCCCAGGGAGTCAGTCCCAAGGGCCATGCAGATCCGGCGCTCGCTCCCGAAAGCGTTGGTCAGGACGGGAAAGCGCGATTCCCGCACATTCTCGAACAGCAGGGCTTTGCCGCCTCCCGGGGCCTTGGACGCCAGGTCGGTAATGTGCGTAATCTCCAGGTCACAGGAAACAGGGGCCTTTATGCGGAGCAACTCCCCCGCTCTTTCCAGCTCCGAAATGAATTCACCCAGGTTCTGGTATGCTCTTTTCATCTAGAATATTCACCTTCACCGCAGGGATAATTTAGGGATTTAGGAATTTAGGAATTTAATTCCTCAATTCCTCAATCCCTCAATTTCCTGCCTATTCACCCACTCACCCACTCACCAATTCACCAGTCTTCCTCACATATACCACGTCCCGGCAAGGACCCCCAGGAAGAGCAGAATGGATATCGCGCTGTTTACGTGGAAAAAGGCGACGTTCACCTTGTCCAGGCAATCGGGCCGGACGAGCTTGTGTTCGGCGAAGATCAGGGCGCTGATGAGCAGAAGAAAGAGAAGATAAATCTTTCCGAGATCAAAGGCAAAATAGACCAGAAGCAGAAAGACAACCGTGAGCCCGTGCAGCCCGGTGGAGAAATGAAGCGCTTTTGGCGCCCCCCAGCAGGCGGGCATTGAAAACAGGTCCTGGTCCCGGTCAAATTCGATGTCCTGGCACGAATACAGAATATCAAAGCCCGCGATGTAAGTCATAAGCGCGATGGAGAGCAAAAGTATCTTCCACTCCAAATGGCCGCTGACAGCTACCCAGACCCCGGCGGGGGCAAGCCCGATGCCGAAACCCAGGACCAGATGGCAAAGCGAGGTGAACCTTTTTGTAAATGAATAAAAAAACAGAATCACCAGCACCGGCACGGACAAAATCAGGCAAAGACGTCCGAGCAGGGCCGCGGACGCGATGAAAACAGCCGCCGAAAGGGAAATGAGAAGGAGCACCGAAGGCAGGTCAACCTGGCCCGTCACATGGGGACGATTGGCCGTGCGTGAGTTCAGACGGTCATAGCGGTAATCGGCGAACCGGTTGAACCCCATAGCCGCAGACCTGGCCGAAGCCATTGCAACCATGATGAGCGCAAAGGTGCGGAAGCTCACCGTGTAATACCTGCCTGCAAGCAGCACGGCCGCCAGGGCGAACGGAAGGGCAAAAACAGTATGGCTGAACTTTATGAGCCTGCCGTACGTATGGATTTTAGATATCCACATCATCTCGCGAAAACCCTATTCACGCGGAGACGCGGAGACGCAGAGGCGAAGAGAACACAACGCAAAGCGCTAACCACGGATAAACACAGATACACACGGATAAATGCACAAGTGGGAAAAAGCGTTGAGATCCGGGCATCGCTTTTCCTTCTCTCTATTTTTTCATCCGTGTGCATCTGTGTCCATCCATGGTTCATTGTTTTTCTCCGCGCCCTCCGCGTCTCCGCGTGACCCTTATGTAATTAAACCGATACGAACTCTAGAGGGCTTTGCCGGCCACCGACTATACTATTTTCAGAAAACTTTTTCCACACTCTCCGGACGTGGGACCCGATCGCAGAAAGACCCACCCCGGATCTGGTCTCAATGCTGTTGCTTTAAGGTGGTTTAAGGTTTTGCGAGGCGGGCTTTCCAGGTCAAACGTCTTCTTCGTAACAGGATTGGCTCCTGTTTTCCCTTTGGCCTGTTGTGTTCCTGTTAATCCTGTTAATCCTGTCAAAGGTCTTTGACAACTTCCGCACCAGGTCTCACTGGTTGAAAAGGTCCCGGTAGATCTTGCGCATGTCTCTTTTGAGGATCTTGCCGCTGG
>JBKQLC010000191.1:0-31830 GCA_052147195.1 Syntrophobacteraceae bacterium | reverse complement strand
AAAACAACAACTTATACACAAAATCTTGTTCAAAAAACAAGAAGATGCGGGATAGTAGTACGAAGGATACACGAAGTGCACGAAGGAAAATCATTGTCAGGGATCTTGTATGAGAAAGGTTTTCGTGCGCTTTCTCTTCTTCGTGTTCGACCAATACTTTTCAGGTTCGAAAGCCCACAAAGGTGCTTCTTCAGATCGGTCTTCTTTGTGCACCTTCGTGTCCCTTCGTGTTCTTCGTGACCCTGGCGGGCCTTCCTGACCGCTCCAAACGCCAGTCTCACGAAGGGGCAGGAGAACACGAAGTTTGCTTGCTGCTGTGCTGCGCTGAGCTTAAGTCCGGCTTAAGTTAGCGGCATTGGGTTAGACCGGGGTCGGACCGAAAGCGCCGGGATATACCGGCATAGAGTTGGGGATGAAAGAGGCCAACATGAAAGGAGAAGCTGCTCCATAATGGCCCCGAGGCCATGCGGGTAGCCTTGAGGCTGCGCGTGGTGCAGTTGACAGAGGTGATAGCAGGCCAGCCGTCGATCTCCGAATCACCCATCCGGGATGCCGACCCGGTGCCCGAGAGGCGGGCGATGCCACAGAGAAGCGAACTTGCCCGGCTCAGAGAAACACCGTCGGCGGTGCATCACTGAGCCAGGTTCGTCTATTTTTGGCGGCGATCCTCCCTGAGGGTAACGGCGAGGAACTCAGCGCGGTTTTGGTGAAGATCGGTTCTTAGACTTCGTAGTCCGGAAACCAACGCTTTGAGCTTTATCACTTGAAGACTGTAAAAGCCCCCTGAAGGACGTTCTCACCCTGTGAATTGATCACGGTGACCGGGCATGTGCCTATGTGGGCGGTTGCCGGAACGGTGCAGGTGATCGAAGTATCACTCCATTGAGCAACGGCTGCCCGGACCGAGCCAAACTTTACTTTCCCCCTTACCGCTCCAAAGTTTATCCCCGCTATCTGCACGGTTGATTTCCGTGTCCCCGAAGAAGGAGCGACGCTTGTTACCTGGGGAGGAATTTTCAATGTTACGGAATCATTGCTGGTCCAGGTATCCGTAACTACGGTCACCACACCCGAAGAGGCCGTGTCCGGGACGATACACTGGATTTGTGTATCGGTCCAGGACAGGATTTGATCGCAGGTGATGCTGCCGATTCTGACAACACTGCTGCCCTGAGATGAGCCGAACTGGAAGCCGTTTATCGTTATCTGGTTTCCTGCTGTTGCCGAAGCCGGATAGGTCCCGGTGACGACGGGAGGAGGGATGCTGACCGTGCCCGCCCCCACTGAAAACGCGGTTAAACTGGTGGTAGATTTCGAATCTTCGCTTTTTACTGTGCCAATATAAGGTGCAAACCAGGTCGTCGACGCCGTCGACAAGGTCCTCCCCCTTGCTGAGGCCATGAGGTTGTAGGTTATTGGCCACGCCATGAAATTGCCCGCCGGGACGCTGACAAGCTCCTGGGGAGAAACCTTTGCCGTAAGTTTGGTACGAACCGGAACTCCCGACTCAAAAACGGTGGAGGCTGCCGTCCAGCGCATTTTTCCAGCAAGCGGAGTTTTTACCATCGTCAGGGCCGGAGAATAAGTAACCGTGACTCCATTTTCCTCCTGTTGTCCCATGAGGAAAGAGTTCGGGGTGACCTGAAACCAGCTCAGGATCTGATTGCCGTCCAGGACCTCAGTATCTAAAAAGGAAGAGCTATTCGTGTCGAGCGTGATATTGTCTGTTTCCGTGCCGGTGCCCCCGTTGGCATATGTAACCAGCGCTTCATAATTGTTTCCAACCTGCATTCCAAAGTAGTCGAAAAAACAATGGGCGAAAACGGCTGTTATGATATGGTCGGAATCTATGCTGCTAAAGGTATAGGTCACCGGGATGTAGGATGGACCTCCTACAGTTGCCCCGTCAACGATCAGGGCTGTCAACAGGTAGGATGGGTTGGGGGTGACGGTGTAGGTCAACGAGCTTCCGTCTTGCGCTGAAGTCGCGCCCGGGGGTGTGATCAGGCCCCCGGCTCCCGCCGAAGCCGTTATCGTGTAGTAAGACTGGGCGAAAACGGCCGTTATGGTATGGTTCTCGGTTATGTCATTTAAGGTATAAGTTATCTGAGTTATCGAAGAGTTCTCGACTACTTGTCCGTCAACTGTCAGCGAGCTCAACTGGTAGCCAGCGTCTGGCGTGATGGTAAAGTCCAATGATCCTCCGTCCACAACGGAGAGATTGCCGACTGGGCTGATCTGCCCCCCATCACCGGCTGTGGCTGTAATGGTATGCATCAAGTATGATTGTCCGGTCAAGGCGATCAAAGCTTGCGGTTCGACCGGGTCGTTGCTGGTTATAAGCAGATTGCCGCTTCTCTCCCCAGTGGCGGTGGGGGCGAATTCCACCTCAATGGAGGCCGAATTATGGGGTGCGATGGTGAACGGCGTCACAATGTTTTGCACCACGAATTCTCCTGAAGAAGACTGAATTTTCTGCACTTCAAGAGGCGCATTTCCAACATTACCTACGGTTATGGTTTGGGTAAGTGTCACACCTATACCGCCAATACCAAAATTAACGTAATCAAACACGAAGATGTCCGGAACATTCAGCCCAAGATCGACGGCGGTTAATGTCCCGGTCGAACCCGCTATATAAAGGGTGTTCTCGCCAAGGGCCAGGTGGCCGCTGGCTGGATAAGACCACACCTTCACCTGGGCTGCCAGATCAATGCAATAAGTGTTAGCCGCCGAGCCGACGAAAACATCGGAATTTGTCGCGATAATGGTGTCCCGAAGGACTTCGCCCCCGGGCGGCGCCCACATCCAGAGCAGGGCGCCCGTCATCTGATCGTAGGCCCCTAAGGCGCCTGCATTAACGGCATAAACAGTCCCGTTGGCAACCGTTGGTTGTCCAGTAAAATTCCCGGTGTTCACCCACCCCATATCACGGGCCCCGAGATCGAACCGGATAAGCCGGTCCCCATTAATTACAAATACATCGTTCAATCCTCCAAGGACTGGGGCAAGATGCATGCTGTAGCCATCCCAGGCAAATACCGAATCGGTGATGGTGAAAACCTGTTGCCCGCTCAGGCGATCGATAACGTAAAGTCCGGCGTTGCCTCCACCTCCATCGGTGGCGCCTGTATAAGCATAAGCCCAATTATCATCGACTGCTGGCGTCCACTGGTCATATTGTGGCAGTCCATTATTAAACCAGTTCTGATAGCCGGTGTCTTCATCGAAACCGTACATGCCCCCGTAGTATCCACCGTCGATGTAGACCTGCCCGTCATATACGGTAGGTGCATAATAGTTTTCCCATTGGGCTCCGAATTCACTGCGCCATTTCAGGGCCCCTGTCCCTGCATCATAAGCATACAAATAAGGCGGAATGTTATCCACGGCATCCTGACCGGTCTGTATATAAACTTTTCCGTCAGAATAGCTGGGGGGATTGACGGAATAAACATTTCCTAAATCCTGAGACCAGATACTACCGCCTGAGCTTGAATCAAGAACATAAAGGCTCGGGCCATTGAAGTTGAAATGCCCGACTTCTGAAACGAAAACTAGTCCGCCGGCGGCTGTCACAGGATTCAGGGCTAAAGAACCTATCGTTTTTTGCCAGCGCAATGCAAATTTAGTGGGGTCAAGTGAAACGGCCATAAAGCCAGTATGAGCGGGGTTGCACTGATAAATGGGCCATTGTTCGCCTGCCTCTGCGACCGGAGGCGCAAGCAACGGAAAAAACATCAATCCAGCAAAAAGAAGCGCTGTCATTAATTTTTGCATATACCAGACCCCTTTTGATTCGGCGTGCAAAGCGACACGGCTCGATCAGCCGCAGAGAATCTTTTTCGCCTGAGTGCTGCTCATGATTTTCCTTTCCGCAAAGAAACCTGTTCACAGCCGGGCAACCTAAAGTAGGCAAGGGAGACCTCGCGTGCAGTACTAATTTCGGTAACTCAACGATTTACTTTAATCCAAATGTGCATCGCAAGACGCGAGAGCAAAATTGATGCCTCGAGTCTGAATCCTCCAAAATTATTATTGAACTCATGTGAATCGGCTCTGGGATTAGATCTTCGGTATGCCAAACGGATGCGCAGGAGGGCAAGTGCTACAGTCGCATCCTAATGATCGAACCTTCGACTTACAATTTTTGTCACTTCCTGGTGACGAAAAGTGTCAAAGCACGCCGCGATATGTCTTTTGACCTGAATAATGCATTGACTTGACTCACCTCTGATACGGAAGCGCATTTCAGGTCGAAGTCTGCCGGAAAAAACTTCTGGAACGGCCTCATAGCCCCTAAAATTATGCGATTCCAGATCGAACACGCAAGAAGTATGTCAGCCTGAATGTCTGTTGCAGCTTGGGATCGCGACAAGAAAAACTTAAGATCTCCAATATGGCGTTATGCAGTGGACCATCCGGAATCTGTCAATGTCTGGATCATGTCTGAAATTCTCGTACTTGGTAGGAGATGCGATTGAAGACCTATCCTTTTTGACGATTTCCAGCCGAGCATGGTGGGGAAATAGCCCTCATACATATTCTATTCTTGACTAACTGGCGGGCTGATCCTCATTAGAAAAGAGTAGTCTCACCGTGCCGCATGTTAAAACGATGAAAGGGTGAGAGGCTTTTCAACTCTTTTCACCGCTCACTGTCAGGTGCTTACTTTTCGGGGTTGTTCCGTTTCGCAGATCCCCATGTTCGCGAAAACCGGCCTGAGCAGTTCGCAAAGCATGGGGAGTTTTAAGGCGAAAATCAAGGCCCCGGTTATACAGCAGGCCGCGCCGAGGAGCATAGTGAACTGGACGCCCATCTTGTCCGCGACGCTTCCGGCAAGGATACTCCCAAAGGGCATGACGCCCATGAATGACATGGCATACAGGCTCATTATCCGGCCGCGTTTGTCCTCGTCGACTATTGTCTGGATAATCGTATTGCTGGATGCGATCTGAATCATCATACAGAACCCTGCCAGGAAGAGGCAGATTATCGAGAGGGTAAAGCTTCTGGAAAGGGCGAAAAGGGCAATTCCAAGGCCGCATGCGGCGGCGGCTGCGGGAATGATCTTTATGAGGCCGTGGGCATTCTTGCGGGAGGCGAGATACATTGTGGCCGACAGCGCCCCGATGCCCGCTGACGACATCAGGAACCCGTACGTGTGTGCCCCTCCATGCAGAACGTCCTTGGCAAATGCGGGCATAAGCACCATATAAGGAGCACCGGCTATGCTGAAGACCGAAAGCAACGCGAGAATGGCTATAATGGGCTTGAAATCGAAGGCATAGCGGATACCTTCGTAAAACTCCCGCAAAACAGGGGCCTTGCCAATGTGGATTTGTCTCGGAGCAACCCTGATCGCCGCTAAACTGGCCAACACCGCGAGATAGCTTATCCCGTTCAAAAGGAAGCAAACTCCTTCCCCCACCATGGAAATCAGAATTCCTGCAACCATGGGACCGATGAAACGCGCGCTGTTGAACATAGCTGAATTGAGAGCAATCGCGTTGCCGAGGTCTTCTTTTCTCTCTACCATTTGCATCACGAAAGACTGACGGATAGGTATGTCGAAAGCGTTTATTATCCCGATAAAAAGGCTGAGCGCGATGATATGCCACGTCTGGATGGCGCCGGTAAGAACGAGCGCGGCCAGAATCAGCGCCTGGAGCATGGCGAGAGACTGGGTCCATAACAGGAGCCCCTTGCGCTCCCACCTGTCGGCCGTCACCCCGGCAAAAGGCCCGAGAAACAGGGTCGGAATTTGATTGGAGAAGGCAACCACGCCGAGCAGAAGCGTCGATCCGGTTATTCGGTACACGAGCCAGCTCATGGCCGCCTGCTGCGTCCAGGTGCCAATCAAAGAGACGCTTTGCCCCATGAAGAATAACCGGTAGTTTCTTGAGCTGAGCGCCCGGAATATGAACTTGGCTCCAGAGGTCTTGGCGCTTTTAGCCACGGTATGACCTTTTTCCACTTGTAATCCTCTTTCGGCCCGGCTGCTCGAAACGGCTTGAACAAAGTCGCGGATATACTGCTAATTCCAGTAACTTATGAGTCGTTTACACTTTTCCCTGATGACGCACCTGAATTGAGTCTCGACCCTCTGCCGGATCATGTCCGGGATGACTCGACATTATAAGGCGAGAACCATTTCACATCAACTTCAGGCAATCGTCATATCATCTTATGTCCCAGCCCCGGGATGTTCGCTCAGGGGAGCTTTTTGTCTCAGCAATCAGATGTTTTAGGGCGTGAGCCCCCCCAACACCATGAAGGGCGGGAAGCGGGCTATTAACTGCGGGGATGGTGGCCTGTCCTTAAATTGCACAAATTGGTCTGATCGGCATTTTTTCTTTCTGGTTTTGACTGGAATATCGTATGGTTTACGCCATTCGGCATTTCAAGGGCTTTTTCGGATGGAATCCGGCCCGGAAATGCGGTTCGGCTCCAGTTGAGGGTCAAGTTGACGCACGGCACTTCCTGTTCCGAATTGCTCCTCCCGAAGAGCGGAAAACTCGACATGAAAACTCATTGCGTCAGATTTTTACCTCACGATAAAAAAATAAGCTTTGCGGAGTCCGGCAGTGTCCTCCACGCCGCCATGGAAGCGGGGGTCCACGTCAACGCGTCTTGCGGCGGGGAGGGGTTTTGCGGGAAATGCAGGGTAATAATCGAAAAAGGCCAGGTGGAAGATGGCATCTCGGACCGTCTCAGCAGCGAGGACATCGATGCTGCTTACAGGCTTGCCTGCCGGTGCCGGATCAAGAGCGACTTGACCGTTCGAATTCCGGTCGAATCGGAAATCGACGCGAGCGTGTTAAACCGGGTCCCTCCCAGGCGTACCGCCCAGATCCAGCAGATGAACCTGGAAGACTTGAAGAGCAAGGGTCTTTTCATACCCCCCGTTGAGAAAATATACCTTGAACTGCCCGAGCCGACAAACGCCGACAATCTCGCCGATACGTCACGTCTTGTCGGTTTTCTCAGGCTTAAACACGACGAACACAGGCTGGTGGTTCGGCTTCCGGTCATTCGCAAGATTCCGGGGATACTGAGAAAAGCGGGCTTCAAGGTTACCGTGACCCTCGACCGGCCTGTTTTCGAAGGCGGGAAAAGTCATATCATCAACATAGAACCCGGAGATACCACCGGCAGAAATTTTGCGATAGCCGTCGATATCGGCACCACTACCGTTTACGTACAACTGCTCGATCTCATTACGGGAAGCGTGTCGGCCGAGCATGGGGACTTCAATGCCCAGATCAGCTACGGGGAAGACATTATTTCGAGGATCATATACGCGGAAAAGCCGGGAGGACTCGATACCCTGCACGAAGTCGTCATCGGGACCATAAACAGGATAATAGACCGTCTAATTGAGTTCTCCCGGGTCGATCGCCAGCACGTCTCTAAGATTACATTTGCCGGCAATACCACGATGTTACAGATCCTTCTGAAAATTGACCCCACCTTTATCAGGCTATCCCCCTACGTGCCGGCGGCCACTCTTTATCCGGCCGTACGGGCCGTCGATCTGGGGATCGACCTGGTTGACCATGCGACAGCACTCGTCATTCCTTCTATTTCCAGCTTCATCGGTGGGGACATCGTCGCCGGTGTGATGGGTTCAGGGATACATCTCTCCGATCAGCTCTCACTTTTCATAGACATAGGCACCAACGCCGAGATCGTGATCGGCAACAGGGATTGGCTTGTCTGCGCAGCATGTTCGGCAGGACCTGCCTTTGAAGGCGGCGGCATCCAATTCGGCATGCGTGCCGACCAGGGCGCAATCGAGGATTTCTCAGTCGATCCGTATAGCCTGGAGCCAATGATCCTGACGGTGGGAGACGTCAGGCCGAAGGGCATATGCGGGTCCGGCCTGATCAGTATTGTGGCAAGACTTTTCGAAGCGGGAATCATCGACAGTATCGGAAAATTCGACTACGACCGCAAATCGGATAGGATCAGGGAAAAAGACGGCATTTATGAATACATACTGGCGAGGGGCGAAGAGACGCAAATCGGCAGGGACATCGTTATAACGGAAAATGATATCGGGAACCTTATCCGCGCAAAAGGGGCCATATACAGCGGGTGCCAGACACTGCTCAAGGAGGTGGGCCTCGAAATAGCGGACCTTGACCGAATAATCCTGGCCGGGGGATTCGGCAGCCACATAGACATCGAAATGGCCATGTCGATAGGGCTGCTTCCTGAAATCGATCCGGACAAGATCACCTATATCGGGAACGGCTCGCTTCTCGGCGCAAGAATGTGTGCGCTGACCAACCAGTTCAGAAGAGAGGTCGTCAACGTAATTAAAAAGATGACGAACTTCGAACTCTCCGAGACGCCATCCTTTATGGCTCATTACATCGCCGCCCTCTTCCTCCCTCATACAGACCTCGATCTCTTCCCGAAGCTCAAAAAGAGATTGGAACGGAGGCCGAAGCTAAAACCAATTGGAATAAAAGAGCGGGTGAGTGGATGAACGGGGAAGAGTGAAGGGTGCACCCTTGCTGTCAAATCCTGATTTTGAAGGTCTTTCCCGCCCAACCCTGTAACTCCAAAACTACCTCACGCCTCCTTCAAAGTGCCTCAAGGCAATCTGCATCCATAAACCAATCAACTTCAAGCCCTGGCTCTCAGGTTTTGCCGGGGTTTTTTACTGCCCGGTATCCATCCATTGACGGCCGCTTACCGAACGCTATCTCTGACGGTAGTTTCTTAAAAGTCCCGTCACCACCCCCACAACCTCTACCTCGTCGGCAGCCAACCGGATAGGCTTCATGCTTTCATTTGCGGGGCGAAGTTCTATCTCATCACCGTGGTGGTAAAACTTCTTGACCGTTGACTCCCCATTCACAAGGGCCACAACGCTTTGCCCGTTTTCCGCATTAGGCTGCCTGGTAATGATCAGGATGTCTCCGTTCCGGATTCCCTCGTCAATCATGGAATCCCCTTTGACCCGCAGAGCGAAATTACTTCCATTCCCAAGGAAATACTCCGGTACTTCGATGGATTCGGCTACCTCGACGGTCTCGATGGGAGTCCCCGCCGCCACGACCCCTAGAAATGGAATGGATTCGCTTCCGGTTTGAAGAGGAACCAGTTCCAGGGCGCGCTTCTTGTTTTTCCATGGAATCTTGAGATAACCTCTTTCTTCTATCTGCTTGAGATGCTTGAAGACGGCGTTCAAGGATTGGAATCCGAGATTGCTTCGGATTTCCTCGTAGGATGGCGCATAGCCATGCTGATCGATGTAGCCTCGCACAAACCGGTATACCCGTTCCTGTGCCGGAGTGAGTCCCATGGAATATCCTCCTGACGTATGAGTCAGCATGAATGCCCGAGCTGCACTGCTTTCTCCCTCAAGGACCCCAGGAAATGCAGGTCCGCCGGTGAGGCCCTCTGCCCTTTTTCCCTGATGAACCTGATCAGGCCGAGGATTTTTGAAACCCTCGCAGACACGGCGTCATGGCCGCTCTCCCCGGGTTTTCCATTCCCGTCATCTGATTGCGTGAACCGGCCCTGGAACCTGAGAAACTCTTCGCCGGACTCAAACATCTCTCCATGCCAGAAGTCCTTATAGACTTCCGTCGAGCCTTCATCGATGCGCCGTGCCGTCTCGACAATATTGATGCAGGCCTGTTCTCTGACGGTTCGGAAGAGATACCCCCAGATTTCCCTCTCACCCAAATAACCAAAAGGAGCGGGGAGTTCATGATCGAAGCAGTATGACCGTTTGAAAAACGGCCATTTGAAGATCGGGGACCCGGACTGCGGAAGGCCGTTACTCCCAACCTGGACGACATACTTGGGAAACTCGCCATGGTCCTGCCATTCCTTGTAGGCGTATTTGACGGCGGAGTCTACCATCTGTTGCGAATCCTGCGAGAGCGCGTGCTCGACTGCAAGCTGGAGAAAGTAGACGGTTTCCCGAATCCCACTTGGTGCGAGCACCATAACGGCCCTTTTTCTCAATGCGTAAAGGTCAACGCCCATCTTTCCCCCTCAAGACTTTTCTGATTGTGCTTGAAATCAATGCCTTCAGCCGGTTTACCCTTCCCCGCTTTTTGAAAGAGGATGCAATTTGCGCCTCTTCGGCAGGTG
The DNA here is from genome assembly GCA_052147195.1 of Syntrophobacteraceae bacterium. Lineage (GTDB taxonomy): Bacteria > Desulfobacterota > Syntrophobacteria > Syntrophobacterales > Syntrophobacteraceae > SbD1. Next base: position 21,711 of record JBKQLC010000191.1, on the reverse strand, counting down.
AGGTGAATATTAGGTGAATGTTTATCCGATGTCAAATATTTTTTTGTGTCTTTGAAGGGGTGCGTATGAAAATTGTTTTGAACGATCAGGCGAAAAAGGGTCTGCGGTAAAAAGTTCGTGTATCTCTCTCGGACGAACTGCAACTAGGGGGAAATCGTCCCTGGTTCTTCGGAACCGGGGCTGTCAATACCAGCAAGCCGAGGTAAGGATTCACCGGAAAATAAGAGGATTTTGGCCCACTGGCCCTAGGCTGCTGTAAGACAAAAGAGGGAATAGAGCGATCCTTAAAGTTCCCCGATTTGGGGCATTAAGCCCGACCCCTTTGCGCCTTTGCCCTTTGCAAGACTGCCTCCGTCAAACCACCAGGGCAAAAACGGGTTTCCCGGCTTTCCTCATCGTCTCGATCATATGCCGCGTCCCACGGCTTTTGCCATCCCAAATCGCTATAAGAGCATCAGCATGGTCCGCCATTTTACGATTGCGCACGGGGGCTGCCTTTTTGCCATATTTATTCCAATCGGCCGGAAAACGCATGAGCGGGATTCCATCCTTTTCGGCGATCCGCTCTGCGGACTCGTCAACCCCTTTCGACCCTCCGCTTACTATCTCAGAGATAATGAAACCGGAGGCCTCAATTGCCTTTCTTACTATTGTGTCGTCACAAATCAACCTGGTGCCCGCAATGATTACCCGCATGATCCACCCCTAATCCTGGAGAATTTGTGAGAACAGGTCTTAGTACCACGCGCCAGGGCAATAAAATCACGAGCCGGGATTTTATCGGCATTGGGTCGGCCCCTTTGCGCCCCTAAGGGGGTGTTTTCCCGATATGGGCAATACGCTCAACTGTCCGGTTGTTTCCATCCCGGCCAAAACACCTCTTGTTATTATGAAAAAATGACTTAACAGGTAATTCTGATGTATTTTGGCACTGCTTTCTTTCCAATGCTGACATCGTTCAAATGATTTGACCAACTTTTCGAGTATCGACAGGGGGAAAGAGGATGGTTTCGGGACAAGCGGGTTATAAGGCAAAAATACTGGCGGTGTTAATGGTGGTCTTCGTTTCGTGGGCGACTGCCGCTATCGCCGGTGCAGATCAAGGTTTCTTCGAAGCAGCAGAGAGTGGCGATCTATCGGCCGTTGAAGGTTTCATTGCCAATGGCGCCGACGTCAATACACAGATGGACGGTATTGGCCTGACCGCGTTGATGCTTGCCTCTGTGAATGGCCACAATGAAATCGTGCAATTACTGCTGGACAAAGGGGCCGACGTCAATGCTAACGCGAATAACGTCGGAACCGCCTTGATGTTTGCCTCTCTGAATGGTCACAAAGAAATCGTGCAGTTACTACTCGCCAAAGGGGCTGATGTCAATGCAAAGAGGAATGACGGCTTCACCGCGTTGATGTGTGCCTCTGAGTCTGGCCACAAAGAAATCGTGCAGTTGCTGATAGCCAAAGGGGCCGATGTCAATGCAAAGAGGAATGACGGCTTTACTGCCTTGATGAGTGCCTCGGAGTATGGTCGCCGCGAGGTTGTGGAGTTTCTGCTGGATAAGGATGCAAATGTTAATGTAACGGGCAATGACGGCCATACCGCGTTGTGGTTGGCCTCTTTGAATGGCCACAAAGAGCTCGTGGAGATGCTGATTGCCAAGGGGGCCGATATCAACTCAAAGACGAATGACGGCCATACCGCGTTGTGTGTGGCCTCTCAGGAAGGCCACAAAGAAGTTGTGCAGTTGCTGCTGGACAAAGGGGCCGACGTCAATGCTAACGCGAATAACGTCGGAACCGCCCTGATGTTTGCCTCTCTGAATGGCCGCAAAGAGGTCGTGGAGTTGCTGATTGCCAGGGGGGCCGATATCAATGCAAAGAGAAATGACGGCTTCACCGCGTTGATGAGCGCCTCGGAGTCTGGCTTCAAAGATGTCGTGGAGTTGCTGATTGCCAGGGGGGCCGATGTCAATGCAAAGAGGAATAACGGCTTTACTGCGTTGATGAGTGCCTCGGAATATGGTCGCCGCGAGGTTGTGGAGTTTCTGCTGGATAAGGGGGCAAATGTCAATGTAACGGGTAATGACGGCCATACCGCGTTGTGGTTGGCCTCTTCGGATGGCTTCAAAGATGTCGTGGAGTTGCTGATTGCCAAGGGGGCCGATATCAATTCAAAAACGAATGACGGCCAAACTGCGTTGTGGGTGGCCTCTCAGGAAGGCCACGAAGAGGTTGTGCAGTTGCTGCTGGATAAAGGCGCCGACGTCAATGCAAAGGACAATATGAGCCAGACCGCGTTGATGATTGCCTCTCAGAAAGGCCGCAAAGAGGTCGTGGAGTTGCTGCTCGCCAAGGGGGCCGATGCCAATATAAAGACGAATGAAGGCGCAACTGCGTTGGCGGGTGCCTCCCATAATGGCCACCAGGAGGTAAAGGAACTGCTTGTCAAGGCAGGAGCAAAAGAATAAAAACAATAAACGCAGTGAACGGTGAGGGATTAAGGGATTGAGGAATTGAGGAATTGAGGGATTGAGGTATTCTGCTCCCTGCTCCCTGCTCCCTGCTCCCTGCTCCCTCCTCACTACTCACTGCTCACTGTTTTCGCTATTTGAAGAATAACGCTGCTGTAATACCTGAACTGATTATCAAATTCCTCTTCTTCGAACAGTCCTGGTAAGAGTTGTTTAAGACGCAAGAAGCTATGATAAAGAAACGAAAGGCTTGGTAGAATTGTTGATGAATACTTGCAATCCTCTTCTGCTATAAATACTGAACTCAAAATAGTACCCCACGCTTCATCTTTCAAAAATATTATATTTGTATTCATTCCTGTTGTGCTGCATCCAAATTCGTATAATGGCCTTATGTATTTATGCAATTGTTCCTTTACACGACTATCGGATCTATTCTTAATTACCTGTTCGATATTATAAGTGCTTGAATAAGGATAACAAACAAGACCTTGTGCCAGGCGTTTATCTATTGTAGATAAACTATCTGTTGCGTCACATATTTGTGAACTATTGATAGCGGCAATAGTTTCCATTAGTCTAAGTCTAAGGCCGTAATAAATAGACAAATAAATAAAAATCCCAAACTGTTCGTTAAAAAGTTGTGGGCATTCTTCATATGTATTTACCGCAAAGTCCACCAACTCCGTATTTAAAATTGAAACAATTCTGGCCAGATATTGGTTGGAATCGATATCCGTGTTAAATTCAAAGCCCCCTCTGGTTATAGGCGAGGTTTGTTCCATCCATCTCAAAGACACTGGAATCCTGTGGCCCAGGAGCTGGAGATAAAGACGGCTTTTTTTTAGCCGCAGTAAATTATCGCAGCTAAATTGGAGTGAGACACCTTTCTCAGAGAAATCAACGATGCGAAATCCTAAAACTCTATTGTCGCCGTCTCCATGGCTTCCCTGCTCTTCGTATTTATGCGTGCCGTCGCCTGGCGGATCGGCTTTTTCCAAAACAAGGCTGCCTTCGGGGGTCTCGATGCCCAACTTGCCTGATAGGGCCGCAGGAGTTGGGAAACGGGGGATGTTTCTTTTCTGGTTTTCCGACCGAAGCTCCGCAATTGATTCGAGCATTTGTCGAGAGCTTTGTTCATCCGTTAAACCCGTGTGATCGGATTTCTGCGGTACGGTAGCCGTCATAGGATTCTCCTCGCATGGCAACCAAACGGCGCCCCTGGAGCGTTATCATCTGCCTCTTGAGCATCCGCAATGGGGCATTAAATGCTGTTGCGCAGGCTTGCGGGTAACCTCGAGGCCGCGTAGCCTTTGCATGGCTTCATCTAACTTTGATCGGAGAAACATGCTTTTTGGTTAAACATTTTTTGATCGATAAAAAAACGGCTGGGTCAGCAGGGTCGGCCCCTTTGCCGCCCCACTTCCTTAGAGAGATAAATGGCCGGCGCCGGCCGCTTAAATAGAACCCGCAATCAGAAAAATCCTTGATATGCCGCTACCTGAGAAATTCCGATCTCGAATGAATCTGGTACATGAAGCCGCTGTCAGGGGGTGTGCCAAGCAGAGTTACGCATAAGTCCTTATTTCTTACGTACTCGACAACAGCCCTTGTTACCCCGCCCTGGCAAAGGTCGTGTCCCAGGAAAATCCCTCCGGGCTTGAGCTTTGGACCCCAGGCAAGCAAATCGCGATAACAGCCCTCCTGGGTGTGGTCTCCGTCGATGAAAAGCATGTCCGCTTTTCCGTTGGGAAAATTAGCTGATGCCTCCACGCTGTCCATCCGGACCGGTTGGATAAGACCTCGAAGTCCCGATGACTCGATGTTTGCCTGAAAGATATCAAACAGGCGGCCCTTTTTAATAACTTCAGCGCCTTGATGCTCCTCGCTGCCTTCAAAGGTGTCGACGCCAAAGATTTTGGCGGTCAGGTTCCCGGTCAAAAAGAGCGTCCTGGCCATTACCAGTGTCGAAAGCCCCATGTATGACCCTATCTCGACGATAGTGGCCCTGGCCGGCAGTCTCTGGACATAATACTGCAAAAACTCGATGTCTTTATCCATGAGAAATCCCTGGACTCCGCCAAACTCCGACAAGCCGCTCTCGCGGTCGATAACCCTTTTAAACAAAGGTTCGTTGGTAGCCCATCTGCTCCTGACATCCATTGTCTGTTTCCTGGCAGAAAGAATTGGACAATATAGAAAGGTTTCAGACCGTTATCTACCTTATTCCTGCTCGAAAACCATGAGACCAGGTAGATAAATACATTATATATATTCGTAAGACTTGGGTAAGCCCACGAATTAAGGTAATTAGCATGATGTGAGATTGCGCTCAAAACTTTTCTGGTTTGGAGCCGTGCATAGCCACCCCCGTAACATTAAGGGGAATTCCCCATGTAGCCTCAAATCAGAAAAACTGAGAAACAATTTCAAGTATCGGGAGCCAATAGATAATCGAAGCAACGGCCTTGCTGCTCCGGCCTGCCTGACCCCGGAATCATCGCCCCTCTTCGTGGGCCGATTGACAGGGCTGTCAGCAAACCGGACGGTTTTACCCGTCGGCACTGACATTATTTTCCGTCACCGGTCCTGAAGGAGGGATTTGAAATGATCAAATTGCTGGTGTTGTTCGTATTATTTATGCTTGCCGTTCCGCATTCCGCTTTTGCGTGGGACTTCGAATCGGATTCGTTCGACACTTCCCGGGGCAGCCTTAAAATAACTTTTATCGGCCATGGATCGGTCATGTTCGAATTCGACGGCAAGACCATCCATGTCGATCCCTTCAGCAAGATGGGCGATTACACCAAATTACCCAAGGCAGACCTCATTCTGATTACTCACGAGCATCAGGACCACTTTGATATGAATGCGCTGGAGATTCTGCGCACTCCAGCCACGGCCCTGGTTGTGACCGAAACGGTCGCCGGCCGCATAACGGGCGGTATCGTCATGCATAATGGCGATGAGCGGACTGTCATGGGGCTGAAGATCGAGGCTGTTCCCGCGTACAATCTGGTGCATATGCGAAGCGAAGGGGTGCCGTTTCACCCTAAAGGGGTGGGCAACGGCTACATCGTCACCTTCGGCGGCAAGAGAGTCTACCTTGCAGGGGACACGGAAAATATTCCGGAAATGAAAAATATCAAAGGGATCGATATTGCCTTTCTTCCCATGAACCTCCCCTACACCATGACCCCCGAGATGGTTGCCGGCGCCGCCAAAAGTTTTAAGCCCAAGGTCCTCTACCCCTATCACTTCAGTGAGACTGACACAGCGAAGATTGTGGATCTTCTGAAGGATGAAAAGGAGATCGAAGTCCGAATCCGGAAAATGAATTGATGCGGGCTGCGCACTTCATCGAGCGTGCAGCCTTTGGCTGCCTCTGTGAGAATAAATATGGTTTTGCGATGATGACGTCATTGTCCGGGGGCGGCATTGGGTCCTATCCCTTTTAAAGGTTCATCCGGCAAACGAGTACCTGCAAGACGAGAAAGGACATCATCCGTCTGCTGTGAACTCGCCCTGTGGGGGGCTTTTTGAGTTTCTTGCCCTGAAAGGGCTGCATAGGTTAGCCCAGGGTATTCGAGAAACGCGCCACCCTGGGGATAACAGGACCACAAATTAGTTGTAATACCCTGAAAGGGTTACATAAAAAGAGTATTCAGGATTAAATCACAGGGTACTCAAACAGCAAGGGATCGGCTATGCAACTTCTTGGACAGGGTAAGAACTGGTTCTTGTTGGCGTCACAACCCCAGGGTGGCGCTCCTCTGACCCTGGGCTATTATATGCAGCCCCTCGGCGCAAAAATCCGAACCACAGGTACTCATTTGCCGGAAGACCCCTTTTGAACCCCCTTCGCGCCCCCTTTTGTCCAATTGAGGCCATCACCTTCGACAGTGGTGCTTCCTGAAATTGCAAAAACCAGTCTAATTGGCCCAATACTTGCTTATTCAATTGTGGGGAATTGTAAAGCTTTTGCAGGTTTTGGGGTCGTTCAAGAAAGCTTTTCCGGGAAGAATCCGTCCCGAAAATATAGTTTGAATGCATATTGCACAACTCGACCATTATTGCGGTCCATAGCATACCAGCTTCCGAGCGAAGTTGGGGAGGAGTTCCGACCCGAAAATAGACTGGACAAAACGATGGAAAACGTAGCTGAGAAGGAAAGACTCGTCCGGGAATACCTCGACCAGGGCAACAAGGAAGCGGCGATAAAGCTGCTCTTCGAACTCGTGGTACTCTGCGCCGGGAATAAGGATTTCGAAGCTGCGGAGGCCATGCGATCGCGCATTTTCGAAATAGACGAGATGGCGCTTAGTGAGATAATCCGTTCCGGGGAGATTATCGAAGAGGAAAAAAGCCGGGCCATCGACACCGGCCACCGGAAAACCTGGACCAAACTTTACGACAGCCTCAGCGTCGAGGAAGCCAACGCGCTTTATTTTGCGCTCAAGAAAGCAAACTACGAGACAGGCGAGAAGATTTCCTACCAGGGCGATTTGAAGCCCCGGCTCTATTTCATTAACGCCGGACGCGTTAAGGTTGTCTATTTTTGGGAAGGCCAGGAAGTCTTTTTAAGAGAAGTCGAACCAGGCCAGTTGGCCGGAGAGGACACATTCTTCCTGACCACGCTCTGCACGACAAGCGTGATAGCGCTTTGCAGGACAGAGCTGAGTTACCTCGATTCAGGCATTCTGAATGTCTGGAAGACAACTGCCCCGCTGCTTGAGTCCAAATTGTACAGCTTTGCGTCGAAAACGGATAAGATCCCGGATCTGCTTAAAGCCCAGACGATGGATCGCCGCCGCCTGAGGAGAATCCCCCTCGAAGGAAAAGCAACGGCCCAACTGATGAATTTATCCGGCGACCGGGTCGGCGAGCCCTTCAGAATCGACATGGGCGACATATCCGCAGGCGGGGCAAGCTTTTATGTCAGGATTTCAAAAAGAGAGTCAGCCGGCCTGCTGCTTGGAAAGAGGCTTCACATCAGCTATCTTGCTCAGCAGACGGGCGCTCCTTCGCACGTAGTCGAACAGAGGGGTACAATCGCGGCAGTGCGTTTCCATCCAATAGAAGACTGCGCCGTCAGCGTAAAATTCGATTCGCCTCTGCCCGAAGCGCTGCTGGATCGATTAGAACAAATTTCCCCGGCGCCTGATGCCAGGTAATGAATTCACTCCGTTCGTGCCGAGGTATCGAGCATAAACGGAGTGTTCCCTTCGATACCTCAGGGCGAACGATTATTTTGGACGCAACTCGGTATTAACGGCCGGCATCCTTAGGTTGCTAATGCCCTGCAGCCGCTTTGAGCGGCGTGTGCTTTTTAAGGCCTCGGGCTTTGCCGGAGGCATTTGGCCAGCCCTCCCGATTACCGGATTGGGCTTCATCGAAGGCAAAATAATCGATGAAATGCTGGAGCATTGTCAACTGCTTGACAGACAGGTTCTCGAACTCCACTCCGCATCGCCTCGTGCTGGTCTGTTTCCAGGAGAATTCAGGAACTTCCTGATCGTATACTACCCTGCATTGGACCCTGTCTACGTGGATAAAATGGCCGCTGCTGCCAAATATTGTTATTCCGGAGCACTCTTTTTTATCCTCGTCTGTAGACAAATACTGGACGCACAACCCGTCCATGCTGATGTCCTGGATTAGCCCCGTGTTGATAAACTCATGGGGTCTTACAAAAGTAGCGCATGCCCCTTCTTTGCCCTTGAGCCGTCTAAATTTCCTTTTTTCAAACATTTTTTTTCTCCCTGAGCCAGGTAAGAAAGAAGTCCACGGTCGAAACGTGGGACAAGGAACTCCGAGTCGGTTTAGCGGGAACATCCGAATTCTTGAGGTAGGAATCAGCAACTAATATGCCAGCTCTCGAAGTGGCCTCTGGCCTTGATCTATGTGATAAGGAGCGGACTCGGTTGCAGGCTTTCGCCGACAATGGCGTCTGTCCTTTACTACACTTCGGGCTTTCAGCACCTGGGGGAAAAGAGCGAAGCAATCGAAGCCGCGATCCGGGCCTTGCCTGCCCCCGGGGCCGGCACGAGGACGTCCTGGGGGAGTAACCCCATGAGCTCAGCCATCCCGGGCATGGCGGGTGTTGCGTGCGGCTGCCGGCAGGGATCTATTTGAACACCTATGGCAGCTTTTCCGAAAATTGGTCCCGCGCAACGGGGACTCGACCGCCTGCTTAGGTTCCGGCCGGCTTCTTTCGGTAATAGATCGCCTTGTCGAATCCAACCATCCCGAACGGCATCGGAGGAATCGGCTGCCGCCAGCCCGCGTTTCGCGTGCTCCCGGCCTTTTGCGTCTTCGAAATCCAGGTCATGAACAGTGAAGAGTGGGCGGCGATCGGTGAACAGCGGACTCCGATCTTACGGTCCCAAGGGCCGCAAGTATCCCTACCGCAATCGGCGGGCCGATTGGCCGTTCAGAAAATCGACGACTTCGAGAACGTAACTTACCTTGTCACGCGCGCATGAAAGGAACAACCCGGAGCGGAATCTAAACAATCCATCATAGTTTCCGGTACAGGCGATTAATTTCCAAACGGAAACTCCTGTCACAATCCGGGCATATCCCGTGGGTGATTTCGACCTCCCCCGCTGGAAGTCCAAACTCTACCCAGAGGCCGTTATCATTTCTTAATTTCTTGCACCATGCGCATACGCAAAACGGTGAATCCGAACAAGGCATGACCTTGCCCCCCCTGTCAGTGTTGGAGCAGATTCCGATGCGGATTCTGCTCAAAAGCATCCTGGAGCCCCCCATAGCTCCCGGAACACAAAGACTTTCAATTAGAACTTGCAAATGATGTTCCAACGGGACAGGTTTTCCGAAAATCCGGTGCCGGAGGTGTAGGTTTTTGCGATCGTTGGATATGGCCTTCGATTGAGATGGGGTTTGATCGAAACGGGGACATTATTGACATCAAAGCGAAAGGATAGCAACGTATCAGCAAAGCATGGCGAGCATTGTCAGATTCGTTCGAATACCGTGAGGAACTCATCTCTCGTTATGCCGGACTGGGTAAGTATTGTACGTAAGGTCGAACCCTTGATTTTGCGGTGATTGGGTATGGTCATGGGAGTCTGGGTTCCATCGTCGTTTTTTCGAATGAGCGCGATGTGATTTCCTCTTCGAACGACTTGGAACCCCAGATGGGCCAAGGCCTTTATGACATCCTCGATAGGCACATCCGCCGGGAACTTGTCTATCAGACGGCAACTCCTGTCTCAGCTACGAAAACCTCGATTGCCGCAGGAGCGTCATCGAACACTTGCGGGCCAAAAGTTTCAATATGAAATCCTATTGCAGATTTCACATCTGATAATGCGTCTTCGTAGCTATCCCCCTCGCCCACGACAACCCCTTTCAGACCGAGAGGATATGCCACATAGCCATCGGCATGTTTCTCCACGATGATCTTAAAGCTCTTTATCATCTCGAACTCCCACAACAGAATCGATAAAATCCGGATCTGCAATATCAGGCATAAGGTAGTTGAAAAAATTCGGAAAGACAAGCCCGTGCTGCACGTTAATGCCAAGAAGAGAGCATGTGCAGGTTCTGGCGATCATGTAAATCCGATAATGCAAAAGAAAAGGAGGGGAACAGCGGTAGGGAGCGGGTAAACGAAGTTTGAAGTGCGAAGAGCGAAGGGTGAAATCTCTACCCTTCTAACCTCACCCTTCACATTTGGAGCGAAGCGACCTCCCGCTACTGCCTACGTAATTTCTCGGTAATGCGAAATCGCGGAGAGGCAATAAACAGTGCTCCGGGTTGGATTGACAGCGTGGGGCTGACGAATTACGATACTTACTTGATAGATACCCAACTACTGATTCCGAGGAGAGGCAAAATGGAAGGAAAGCACGAACACAAGCATCTGCACGCGCATGATCATTCCCATAACCACTCTCACGAACACTCCCATGACGGGACGAAACATAGCCATGAACATTCCCACTCCCATGCCCACGAACATCTCCACGAGCACCTTCATGAACATAGCCACAGCAAGGGGGCCGAAGTTCATGACCATAATCACACCGGAGAGCACGGGCCGCACGATCATGATCATTCCGGGCATCAATCAGAGGCTCATGAACATAGCCATTGAGGGATAAGCTCAACGCGGGTTCTCTATTTTTTGCGCACATTTTGCACTGCAGCGCTTCATGTCCCTGAGGGACACCCCAAACCATGAAAAGGCGCCTGCCCGGGCCGTAGTCTAGCCCCTTGTGGGCGGCCTTTTCGCAGCAGTTCCTCATGTCTCATTGGGACTTCTTCGCATCTCCGCGTCTCCGCGTGAAAGACTGTCTTTTCCAGACATTTGCTCACGTCCCTCCGGGACACCCTGAAACCATGAAAAGGCGTGTAGGGTGGGCTAAGCGGAGCGAAGCCCACCGAAACTTTTCGTAACAGCTACCAGGGACTCCATTTCGAGCTTGGACAAAGGTTCCATCCATCGCAGGCCGTAGCGTCTGACGGTCAGCACTGCGAAAGATCTCGTACGGAATAGCCTGTCATACACAAGTATGGCGGATCTTGGCCAGGCGATGCCGATAGGGGTGGAGGAACGGGTGAACCTGACTTCACACGAGGCGCGGGTTAGCGTTTCAGCATTGTTGTCCAGCACGATATACTCGGAGCCCAGGCCGCCCTGGCTGATGTCGATTAATCTACCTACAATCGGCTTATCATTCAGACGCGGTTCAGGATTGAGGATGGCCAGGGCCTCAATTCGTTCTACGTTCAACCGCTCGTATTTTCGTTTTTCTTCCATAATCCGGATTAGGCGCCAATTTGAGTGCTGTGCATCCCAACCGTATATGGGATCGGATTTCTCCGGGCAACCCCCTCTTTTTGCCGCTTTGCTTCCCGCTTTGGTCAGCGTATTCGCAGCCAGGGGTAGTCTGTATTGCGAAACTGTATTGTTTTGAGATTTTCGGCGGCATTTTAGCAAAATGTATCGAGCTGCGCAGCTCAAATATTGGGAAATGGATGCTCAGGCACGGATATGCTCCTTCAACAAAAAAGGACTTCTCAGGATTTGATTCGAAGCAGTTCCTCATCTCCCTCTGGGACTTCTTCGCGTTCTTCGACGTCAAAAAACGCGTCTTCGCGTGAAAGACTGTCTTTTCGAAGCAGTCCCTCATGTCTCATCGGGACTTCTCCGCGTCTCCGCGTCTCCGCGTGAAAGACTGTCTTTCCCTTCATCACTTTTTCGCTTGTGAAATCCTTCCATTTCTTTGGATTTACCTCGTATGCTATATCTAATATTAAGCGGTCCCTGAAATTTTGGGCCTACTGGAATTGCCGGCGTCCTCATCGATTATACTTTGTCGCCAAATTGCCGCCCTTCCCCTCGGAGCAATGACCCCCTGCTTATAAGGAGCAAAAAAATGCGCCATTTCGAAAGCATCTCTTCGGATTTGAAAAAGCATCTGGCCCTGGAGTACGAACCGGTGGGGGTGACTCTTTACAAACAAGGAGATTCATTGCCGCCGGAAGTCCCATTTTTTCAAGGGGAACTGAAAAGCTACTGTCAAGGGCTTGCACTGGCAGGGAAAGGGAAAACCTTCCTCGTCGGCAAAGATCAGATGGGCTGCAAGCTCGGTACCTCCATACTGGGGTTCGAAGATGAAATGGAGGGTTACCTTGACGATGGTGTTTTGGAGAAATATGGAGTGGGACTCTTTGCCTCTGAAGAAGCCGCCTCGGAAACAATTCTCAAGTCCACTTATCTCGAAAAGGGGATGACGCGGGCTGCTCTGATCGCACCGCTTTCTTCCTTTGAGGAAACACCGCAGGTGGTTGTATTCACGGCAAATAGCGAACAGGTTATGTGGCTGCTGTACGCGGTTAATTACGAAAAAGGGGGCCGGATGGAACTGCCTCAGTCGGGGGGAGCATTGGGTGGCTGCGCGGATATAACGGTGCTTCCATTGCTTACCGGTATGGCTAACATAACTTTTCTCGGGTTGGGATGCCGCCTGAAATCGGCCATAGATCCCTGCCACTTGATGCTGGGGGTCCAGGGCAAGACTCTGGAAACACTCCACAGGCACATTCTGAACATGGTCAAGCCAATAGCCATGCTCAATAAAGCGCGTCCACAATGATGTGACGCTGTGCTCAGGCTAAGTTCGAACCAGGCCTTTCTGCCGGAAAACGGGCCTGGAAGGATATCAGATATGATGTGATCCACGGAGAGGCCACCGGCGAATCAAGATATAGGAGAAGAGCCGATTGCAAAATGTTCAGCGGAATCTCCTTTCCAGGCTGGCTTAGGGTGTCCATTGCAATGCCAAAAACGAGTCTCTAAGCCAAGAAATAGCCCTTTCCTGCGCTCCTTATCCTGGAGATCAAGCACTTCACGTGGGCCCTACCCCTTTGCCCTTTGCCAAACCAAAAATTTTCTCCATCCCTGCTTTTTGCCGTTTCTGGTTGCCGCTTCTGGTTGCCGTTTCTCGTTGCCATTTCTGGTTGCCGTTTGGCAGGGCAAGTCCTTGCGTGGTATGCTGTCGTCCAAATTGAGGAATCGGGACTGGACGAGTACCGAAATCCCGTATTCCGAAAGTCCTCGGTACCGAAGCTAACAGAAAGGAGGCTCATAAATGCCCATAGTTCCAACAGATTCCGTTCAATCGGTCATGCCCCACGGGCTACCGGCTTGCGAGCAGGTCCACGCCAAACCCGATGAATTTGGCGTCCGGTTGGCGCACACCCTCGAACTTGTCGGCAGAGGTCGGGAGCGGGACGCCCTCGACCGGATAAACGGGACGAATGTAAAAAGTGGGTGCGTATCACTCTTGTCGTACCTCGGACTAAACGAACTCAGCGATCATTGCAGATAATCGACTTAAAAGATCAGGAGTACCCTGAGAGGCCGGTGTTTCAATATGTTGGCGAGCTGTGTTCGGTTAAACAGAGATAGCACGAAGCCCCCAGGAGACAGTTAGTACATCATGACAATTCCTCGTGTACATGAAAGGGAAAAGCGGCTTTTTTCCTTCTTCGCAGAGGGTGAATCAGGTCTCCTGACGCGGCTAGGCACAGTATGGAAAAGTATTTCTCGCCGTTCTCGAAAAATCGATCCTTCCCTCCGGTTTCACTCCAATATATACTTGAAGTTTCATGCACTTGTGCCGTTAAATGAAATTCAATAGCTTACGGGAGTTATGGAATGACGACTGGACTAGGAGACCTTGCTGGACCCGCCGACACTCTGTTGCTCTTGCACCTGTCTGATATTCATTTCGAGGAGCCCTACTGCTTGAATCCGGAGACAGATCAAGAACGTCCAGTCCGGCAAGCTCTGTTAAACGACGTCGAAAAAATGGTTAATAAACTGGGGCCAGTTGATGCAATCCTTGTTTCCGGCGACATTGCATTCAAGGGCCATTCAGAAGAGTTCAAGGCTGCTACGGAGTGGCTACTGGAGGCTGCGCGTGTTGCAAACTGCCCACGCAAACAGATCTACACAGTTCCAGGTAACCATGACGTTGTCAGGGAGATCGCTGGGAACCGTACAGTTCAAGGTGCCCGACGAATGATCACCGAGCATGAGCCTGGATCAGTACGCGACAAGGAATTCCACAAAAGCCTGCTCCACGAAGAGTCCGGAATAATATTGCTCAGGCCCCTGGCTGAGTACAACCTTTTTGCAGCTTCCTTCGGATGTGATCTGCTACCTGGGCAACCCTTCTGGATACAAGAATTGACATTAGCTCCAGGCTGGAGACTCCGAATGTACGGATTGACTACGACTATTCTGTCGGGCCCCGATGATGACGTAAAGGGCAAGCTCTACCTCGGTGCTCTCCAGCGCGCCTTCGCCGCATACGATGGGGTCATATATTTGGTCGTTCTGCATCATCCACCGGACTGGCTTGCGGATTGTGATGAACTCGATGACGCTCTTTGGAATTCCTGCGCTTTACAGTTGCTCGGTCATAAGCACCGGCAGCGGCACCGTCCCGGTCCAAATGGCGTTCGGTTATCTGCAGGAGCGGTGAACCCGAGCCGCACAGATGGAAGTTGGGAGCCTGGCTATAACCTCATCAAATTGCAGATGATTGAGGATCGCGGCAAACATTCGCTAAGTATCGAGAGTCATTTACGAATCTGGCAGAATGATCCTGACCGTTTTGTCCCGAAGAAAAACCAAGATGATGCGGAGGTTTTTGTAGACACTGTGATCATTCGCAGCAAGCCATCCCTGGTTTTCGCCAAAGATGTTGAGGAGCCACCTCCGATGAATATAGCTGAAAATGAAACAGGTACACCCGGCACTTTGAGCAGTACTGCTGTGCTGCAGGGCACTCAACGCGATTTGGTCTTTGATTTCTGGCAACTTTCACCCAGCCAGCGCCGCAAGATAATGCAAAGCTTAAACCTGCTCGAAAAGAGTGATGACCAACTTTCGGAAACACAGAGATATCGATTGGCGTTCCGGAGGGCACAGGAGCGTGGTATGATTCAGAAGGTAGAAGGGCTGATCAATCTGATATTGAATAAGTAAGGAGGGGACTATATGCACGAGAAATTCGCCGACTGGCTCCGGCCTATCTCGTTCGGCCACGACAGACAAATGTGGGAACTTCGTTGGCAAGGTATCGAAGCAGCTATTAAAGGGCTCGATTTTTCAGCAGCTTTGGAATTGGTGCGATTAGTCTTTGGGCGTCCACTTGTTTCTACAGAAAGTCTGGACAAATTTCGGCAGAATTTCAAATCGTTTGATCCGGCTTTTCCCTCTTCGGGAAACGATTATGAGTTGCAGGCCCTTGCGGGATGCGTACTGGCCAACATATGTACAGATGAGGCGAATGAAGACAATGAAGTCCCGCTAGCCATAAAGACGGCGTCGGCATGCGGGAAAAGAGTTCCCAAAGTTGAAATTGATTTGGTGGGGATGGCGACCGAACGGGTGCGGCAGGATGGGATTAAGGCCCGCAGCCGATCCTCGATCCCAGAGGTTATGGCATTTACGCATAAGAACGCTTTCGATTCGGCAGTAAGCGAGTTTGACAATAACCAGGCGCAGGGCATGCCTTCTGCCGTCAACGCTCTCAAAAAGATAGTATCGGCCCTTGAAAGCCTGTTATCCTCTGTTCAGAATGAGACGAAAAAATCGGTAACGCAAATTAGTAAGCTTCTCAGGATACAGGACGAAGAACTCCAGGTACTCTGGTGGATGGTCGGCGGATTGAGCGGAATGTGGAACTTGTCATTTGTGAATATTGAGAGTAAAGCACGCCCAATCCTGCTCGCCAAGGAGGCTGCCGGATTGACTGACTTGCCTTCCGAGCCTCCCTCGCTAAAGTCTGTATTTTATCGCCTTGGTATTGAGGCAAGTAATCAAATTACTATTCCTGATGCTGTGAACGCATGCGGGGGGCACCTGAAGGCATTGGCACCTAATAGTATGCCTTGCCCCACAATCTTCCCTCTGCACTTTGCAATATCCCGAGCTCTGGAGACAGGTGCAGGCAAGTCATGGATTCCCGGCTGGAGCAAGGTCTCCGAAATCTCCGCGAAGGAACAAATCGAGCCTCTGGAACTGGCTCTCCAGATGTTCCGCGAAATTAAGCTCATGGAAATCTCCGAGGGGTCCAATGAGTAATTCTACAACGCAAGGACTTACCTGCCCTAATCCCGATTGCCGGGTGGCAGAGACTGGGAAATGCGTCGAAGGCTTCGATTTAAGTGAGTGCCCTAACCTGAGGGCGGCTGCTGTCCCCAAAGCTCCAGAACCCATTGTTGAGGATGATGAATCGGTTACCGAACCGGTCAGGGCAGATGTCCATGTCGGAGGTGGCGAAATCTTGACTATCGACGAAGCGGCCGGTGTCCTCCGCAATGGCCCCACGCGGGTGTTAACACTCATCGGACCTCAGGACTCCGGAAAGACCACTCTGGGGGTTAGTCTATATGCAACTTTCCAAAATGGCCCCTTCGAACATTTAAGCTTCGCAGGATCAATGACGCTTGTTTCATTCGAGCAACGGATCCATTTGGCTCAGGCAGCATGTGGTAAAGACAGGCCTGATACTCCCAGGACTTCAAGGCGTGAGGGGCTGGGTTTCTTGCATTTTGCCCTCCACGACGAGAAAATGGGACGAGTAGACCTCCTTATATCTGAGCGTTCCGGCGAGTTCTACAAGGACGTGGCCGACAGCAAAGAAGATTGCAAGGACCTGTACGAGATTGATAGGGCAGATTTAATAATATTCCTCGTTGATGGAGAAAAACTTGCCACAGATGAGCACCATGCTGTCAAGAGCGACACTGTAATGATGGTCGAGACCTTGGTAGAAGGGGGTATCCTCAAGAAAATGCACCGAGTCGGGATCGTATTGACCAAATATGACCTGGTACTCTCTTCTGGCCTTTCTGACAGAGTAAAAAAGGATTTTGACACACTGGTAGAGAATATCAGGAGCAGAATCGGCCCAAAAATTTCGGAGATCCATGCGTTCATAATTGCAGCCCGTCCTGTGAACGATGAGGTTCCTCCCCTGTTCGGTGTCCTCGGGGTTATCGACGAATGCTTACGTCCCCGGCAATGGATCCGTTTTGTGCCTCCCTCAAGGGTACCAGTCGAAGGTCGTTGGTTTTGTCGATTACAGCCTGTCGCTGGGAGCGCCTGATGATTCAAAACATCCTCCTGTGCGGATTGCCAGAATCTGGCAAGACAACATTCTTGGCTGCTCTCTGGTATCTCCTGTTTCATAAGGAAATCCCGACCGTCTTGTCGCTGGGAGCTTTTCCTCAAAACCGTGAATACCTGAACGAACTCTCGGGACGATGGAGCCGCTTCATCGAATTTACCCGAACCTCAGATGAGTTGCAGGAAATATTATTGCGGTTGAAAGACGGCCCGAGCGAGATAGATTTTCACATTCCGGATATGTCAGGAGAGACCTGGGAGGCGATTTGGTCAACACGCTTTTGCGCTGAGGACGCTGCTAAATGGGTACAAACCGCATCAGGGGTCATGCTTTCAGTTCATGCGGATAAATTCATTCCTCCCGTTGACATCATGACCTGTAAAGCAATGGCCGAGACGGCGGGTATAAGCAAATCCGAAGTGAGTGTTGAAACAAAGCCGGAAGCGGCTGTTAACGAATCTGAACCGAGACAAGAAACACCTTCAGGAGCCAAACCGATCCCCTGGTCACCTGGAAAATCAGCAACGCAGGTGATACTGGTTGACATTCTTCAGGCACTTGCTAGACCTCCACTTGGGAGAGAGGGCAGGCGGTTAGCTGTGATGATTTCCGCATGGGATAAGGCTATGGATACCTATACGGTCCCCAACGAGTTTCTTAAAGCCAATCTTCCTCTTCTTCACCAGTTCCTGCATTATGGTGGTAAATATTCCGCTATTAAAATTTACGGGATCAGTGCGCTTGGCGGCGATCTTACATCTACTGAGGACGCAAAGCGAGTTAAGGCTGAGGGCGTGCCATCAAGACGTATAAAGGTGGTGGAAGGTGAACAGGTGCACCATGATCTTACAGCACCAATAAAGTGGCTGATGGCCGATGACTAGTACTCGAAAATTGAAAATTCAAATTCATCAACTTCTGCATGGATACGATGAAGGCCACCGCCTATTGGCTGGGTCGATTAAACCCGATGCTCAATCTGCGAAAAGTCTTGTCGCCCTAAGTGATCTGTCAGGACAAGGCGAGGCACCTAGTCCTTATGGCTATATCACCGGGTACCCACTGCCTCAAATGGACGCATATGCCCTCGCACGAACATGGCTGGCCCCCGAAATGCCGCGCCCTGGGTGTGTCTGGACGCATACCCTGTTAATTGATTTCTCCGACCTCGCGGCCATCGGCAATGTGGCACTCTTAGAGTTCTTTGTACGCCCGCTCAGTCGGGATGACATTCACTCCTATAATCGAACATTGGTCGCAGAAACTAGCACGGAATATAACCTCCAAGGGCAATTGCCGTTAAATACGATGTTTGGCTTGCTGGAGGCACTCTATGAATTTCCAATGCACTCTATCTTCGTTCAAATGCAGGACAATATGCCTTCCGACCTTTTTGCCACAGCGTTGTGGCTCCAGCAATGGCCCAGGCTCCAACGGAATTTTCGCTTCTGCACCTGGGCCTCATCGGACAGATCTCGCTCCAGCGAGCCATTTGACCTTCAATTCATTCCACACAAGAGAAGTATGCGTGGCAAGAGCCGGTCGGGGAATCTGGGATATTGGGTCAACATCCCAGATTCAGTCCCGGAACCACAAAAAGGCTGGGCATTTGCTGCGGCCAGAGATGCCATTTCTGGAGACAATAGCAGCTTACTGCGCAGATTCTTGTTGAGATATGGTGCTGAGACGGATGCTGGACGGGCTGCGTTCAAACCTCTTGTACAGGTGTGGCAAGCGCTTGAAACAAACTCCAGAATAGATTTAGTTTCAGCGATCGCTGCGGTTCAAGAAATCCGCCCACCTATTGTCAGTCTATTATTTCGAATAATGCGCGAGGCGGTCGAACTTGTACATGGAGGGGTCATTCTCCCACCGGTTTCAATCGAATTCATTTTTCAGAATCTCTCTACTCTCGGTGATGGCCTTGATGAGGCTGAGCTGGTCAGTTTGGCTTCCACATTTTTGCGTTATGCACCCGAACGTATCTGGCCACTCTTTCGCGCTGAAACGGACATCGAGCGTTCCGTGGCCATTGAAGCAGCTCAGCTTATGCAACCGGAGGAGGCACTCAAAGGCTCGGCGGGAGATTCTGGTTTATTCTGTGCTGCTTTAGAGGCCAATCCAAAGCTCGCAACTTCCTCTTTGGTTTGGGATGCTCCAGAACCTATTCCCAGGTCCTCTGCTGATCTCCTATATAAACGAAACATCCAAGATGCCGATATACTTTACGCTATGCTCGAAGCGAATAACCCTGAAGTCTCTGAAATGGGTATTCAACTATTCGGTCAAGCCGCAGTAAATTCTGCCGCAGAATATTATGATAGGGATGAAAACCGCCGGGCATATCGATGGCTTGTCGAAGCAAAGAGATTTCCTGAACTTCTTTTCACTGCAGTGGCTCAAGTTACCCTTCAGAACGTACGTACTCTTGCTGTGATTGCTTCGCTAGTCGACTGTCGTTTCCCTTCAGTCTCGAAAACAAGTGATGAATGGGTGCGCGCACTATCCTCCGCAAAAGGAAATCTCGGTCATCTGGCTTTCGGTTTTTATGCGTTTCTCCTGGGGCGTGCTTTGAGCGGAGCCTCACCGGAACCGGGATGTCTTATCCATTTTTCGTTTGACACTGTCCATAATGATCTCTTGAGATCGCGAAGTACCAAGGAGGGATGGAGCATCTTAGACCCCTTGCTTCCCGAATTAGGTTATTTGAGCAGTTGGGACCGAGCAAAAAGGGTTCGCTTGGCAGTGGTGAATGCCTTCATCTATCGCAGCTTTTCCCCAAATGAGTTTCTAACAATCACTGAAGATGAGCATGTTTTTACTCAATTGGTCGAAATTGCCTCGGATTCTGCTACTGGCCGATCCTACCTTGAAAATGTATCCAGTTGGGCAAAGCAGTCCTCCAAGATAGAGATAAGCCGTCGGGGCAGAAAGATCGAAGACGCGCTCTATCGGCCTAGATGGCGTTATTGGTAGACGGGAAGCTATTACAGGCATGGAGCTCCCTTCTAATCCAGTAGGCAAGGCGGCTCGGGTAGGGCGCGTGCCCACCTCTTCTGTCTGATGGCCAGAGGAAAACCTATTGAGCTGATTGAGGGAGCCGCTTTGGCCCGGATGGTGGAAGAGGTGAAGAGAAAACCATCTTCAATGAACGTAAACCCTATTCTCTCCGGTGCTCAGCACTCAGCAAACGGTCAATCTGTGTCCACTCTGCGGCGGCGAGACGGTGCTGCGAGCCTGCTGATTTTGATAGCCTAAAATTGCCCAGCCTTAGTGGCACTCCATTTGCCCTTTCCCGTGCATCTCCGTGCTGCGTCCAACACTGCTTGAAGGGCGGAGTTGATTCCGAACATAGTTTATGATATCATTCTTATCTTTAGTCTGTAACAAGGAGGTGGAACTCACCCCTTATGTTTATAGCGGAGTTCGGATAGAAAAGCTGGACAATATCCGACGAATTGTCTGGTTATGACCTTTAGAACAGTGACGCTCCCAGTGGGTTTAATTTTTTGCTTAACTGGGCTAGATGTTCCACGATCTAGAATAAATTGTGAGGAGGAATATTTGGACCCAAGAAACCTAAAAGGGATAATAGAAAGCGATCTAGATACACAAGTCTACAGGATTTACAGCATTAATAGACTAGTGGAGCTTTTACAAAACAGCAGCCTCACCTTGGTTAGACCAAGAATGTGGGATGACCCTTTCGAAAATTTCATTCTGAGATGCACAGTGATAGATGAAGCTGACGGAAAGCATCTCCACCTAGATCCAATTGCCAATAAATGGTATGGGCTATGTTGGACATATAATCAGGAAACGGATGCAATGTGGAGGATTTATGGCAAGGATGGTAATGGGGTAAGAATAAGAACTACAATTAAGAAAATTGCTGATCAAATATGGGATTCCGAAAGAGACGATTCGCGCTTAAGGTATTTTATTGGCAAAGTGGAGTATCGCAAAAGGGAAGTCTTAGAGAACTTCATGAAAGAAACTACTTTAGTTGCTTTATCTTCCGGAGGACAAAGCGATAAATTTGCTGAAACGCTATTAATGAAAAGGACCGCATTTCGTCATGAAGAAGAATTAAGAGTATTGGCTCATGACATTAATGGAGATGATCCAAGAGCTAAAGGAGATATATATAGTGTAGACGTTGACCCAAATGATTTTATCGAAGAGGTATGTTTAGACCCACGGCTATCAAGCGAGCAAGCCAAGAAGATGGAAAATGAAATAAGAAAGGCTGGATACAAAGGCACTATAATCCAGTCAGAACTATATAGATTGCGTATTACCACCATAAGACTTGGCCCTTGATTCTTTCGCAGAAAAACTAGACAATATGTCGCCAACTGCATTGCGGCATTGGGTCGGACCCAATGCCGCTAACTTAACACTACTACGTTAAGTGCTTGACATTTTCCTTCTTGTCGTCCTATATAGGTACCGGGAGGGATACTTATGGACAGCAAGGAATTACAGTCGTGTCGGAGAAGGCTCGAAGCATTCCTTGTGGAGCTTCTTGAGCCTGTAGGGCGCTTGGAGAGGCGCCG
>JBKQLC010000190.1:0-6623 GCA_052147195.1 Syntrophobacteraceae bacterium | reverse complement strand
ATTGAACTATCGGCGATACTCAAAGGTTGCACGGTTGCCGAACAAATCCTAGAGGCGGAGAGGGCAAAGATATCGAAGTGTAAAAAGTTATTAGACGGTGTTGAAAAAACCCTGGTCGAGATTCAGGAAGGCGAGCGGAACATCGCCGTGTGCCGGGAAGAGTTGGCCCGAGTCAATCCGGCTGAAGAAGGCGCGGTAGATAAGATCACCCACCTACAGGCGGAAATCAAAAAGTGGGATCGACAGCGGCGCGGGGATTCGAGCCCGATGTCCCGGGGACTCGATACCCTCGATGAATGTGGACGTCTCCTGGGAGAGGCAAAGGAAGCCGGATGGTTAAACGAATCCAACGGTCAGGGCTTGGGCCGTTTTTTCAAAGGCAAAGATACTAAAATCATTCACTTTTCGAATAAGGAGTAACAGAAATGAGGGAACACGATAAATATCTTGATCGCTTGGCCGAATCGGAACTCAGGGCCGCCGAGGTGTACGAGCTTATCGGCCAGAAACCACTTCCTCCCATCATGGGCGAACCCGAATTGACGTATCGGCGGCGCTTGGCTTCCCGGATTCAGCAGCATTCGCCGAAGTGTAAAAACATAGTCCTTGATACTGTCCCAGCCGATGCTTTCAGCGGGATCGAAACCATTCTTTATGAAGACGTCGCGAAAACAGCGGGCTCGAACGTGCCTGTGGGCAAGCTTATTCCGCATGTCCAAACGGATGTGAGCGGCAGAAGGATAACGACTTTTACCGGAGACATCGGGACCTGGATGGCGCCGTTCAAGGGCGTAGGCCATGTGGTCCGGATTAGAAGGCCGTAACGCCATGAGGAAGCAGGGAGAAACGCAACTCGACGTAGTTGCCGAGAAAATGGAAATCTTGGCAAAGGTCCACTCGGGCCGGGGGCCACTGCGTGGATGGCGCGAGATTGCGTTTTTCCTAAATATGCCGGTCAGCACTCTCCAACACGCACGGCAAGAATTGATCGAGAAGCGGGTTATTTTTTATCGGCGCGGGCGCAGCCACAAGCTGATGGTTTGCGCTTGGCCCAACGACCTGCGGGAATGGGAAAAAGGCCGATTTCCGTAAAACGGTAACTAGAATCGGCAATGAGAAGCCGTAACGAGAAGTGGCAACGAGAAGTGGCAACGAGAATACGGCGTGCCTTTGCAAATAACCTATACAATAACTTAAGGATGTAAATCATGAGCGTTTTTGTTTTTGTAAATAATATTTCAACCTCGCTTGCCAGTGCGATTAATTCAAGTGCGACAAGCCTGACTCTTGCATCCTCTATAGGGCTCCCCACACTTGCGACCGGACAGATAATGCCGCTTACATTAAACGATGCGGCGACGGGGCTTGTTTATGAAGTGGTTTATGCCACAGCCATTTCAGGATCGACCCTCACGGTTACGCGCGCTCAGGAGGGCACTTCTGCCCAAAACTGGCAGAAGGGTGATTTTGCCTTGTGTTGTCCAACAGCCGGGACCGTAGCTCCAGCCGGAAAGCAAATGCAGGTTTTCGGTTATACCACTTCTACGGGTTCGCTTGGGACCTTGACTCCTACGGCAGGCGTTTATTCGAGCGTTATTATCCCTGCGTCGATATTATACGTTAGAGTGTGGGGCGGTGGCGGCGGCGGAGTATTAAATGCCATTGGTGGCTATCCATTCGCTGGCGGTGGAGCGGGTGGCGAGTATACAGAGGGATATATCAGCCATACAGCCACAAGCTCCGTTACTATTACTGTAGGTGCAGGAGGAGCCGGAAATGTCTCTGGGGTTTCGTCCGCTCAAAACGGCACGGGAAGTTCTTTCGGAAGTTTAATTACTGTGCAGGGCGGTGTTGCTGGGAACACCTCGGGCGGAGGCTTGGGGGCGGCCAGCGGCACAGGCGGGAACCTGCACATTGCCGGAGGCAGCGGAAGCGCAGGCGTTGAAAGTTCTACTATGACTTTTGGCGGGAAAGGCGGCGATTCACCAATGGGCGGCCCCGGCGGCGCAGGGGGATCAACCACCAATGGAACGATCAATAATGGACAAGTCCCAGGCGGTGGTGGCGCTTCGTGTGCCATATCAACGGGTACGGCGGGTAATGGCGCCAATGGAATGGTCATTGTCGTCTGGTGATCTGGAATTATCATGGTTCACGAATATTCGTAAAACGCAACTAAGGCGAGGCGTGAGCGGAGATTGTTCACGTCTCGCTGAAAGGCTTATGAGCAGGAAGTTAAAATGGCGAAGCGCGGCGACAAGACAATTCTGGATTTGACCGCGATCCGCAAGGTACATTTCGAGATAGGCGACCTACTTGCCGGATGGAAAGAGGTGGCTGCATATCTGCGTGTATCCGAGTCTTTTGCACGGAAAAACCGGGATAGCTTGCTTGCCGCGGGAGTCTTGTTTTACAGGCGCCTGCCGACTCACCGGCGCGGCGTTTTCGCGTGGAAGCAAGATCTCCGGCGATGGTCAAAGAGTCAATCTTTGCAAAACGATACTGAAGAGCGCACCCTGAAGCATCGCCCGGAAGCGTCACCGAAAAGTGGTAAGAAGTCGTGTTGACTATGGCCTCCCCCGTGGCGGCAATCCTGGACGTGTTCTCATACACGGGTTAACCGGAGAAAATCGATTGTGGGCGATTCTGGAGGGGTCCTGTGTGGAATTCTCGGGAATAGGGAGGGTACTCCGCCCTCACTCTGGCTTCCACTCGCGGTTTCTCCTAGAGGATGGTGCGCCCTCCCCTTTAAAAATAACCACTTGACAGGTGGGGCGAAATGGGTATTCTGGAGGGGTCGTTAGGCTTGAGAAACCGAAGCGGCACCACCCAAAACACAAAGGGCGGCCATGGCCACATATGGCAAAACACCCCAAATTTGTATCGAATCGGGCGTCACGGACTCGGGAGCAAGACCCGGGGGCATTTCCTTTGCTTTGTGGAGGAAACGTCATCTCACCGTGGCGCTACTTTTTTTGGGGAGAATGAAAAATGACAACCACAGAAAACACCCCGCAAGAAAAATCATCAAAGAAGAGCAGGAAGCAAAGGGCGATGGTGGCGGCGAGGATTGCTACCCTCAGACGCGGCCGGCCAGAATTAAATCCGTCAATTGACGGAATATCTCAACCACGAGCCGCTGAACTCCTGAACGTATCAACCAGCAGCGTAGAGCGTGCCTCGAAAGTAGTCAACAATGGCATCCCCGAGCTTATCCATGAAGTGGAAGCGGGAAACATGGCGGTAAGTGCCGCCTCAAGAATTGTCGCGCTCGAACCCGAAGAGCAGGACCTTCTACATGGACATGTGCAAATCGTGCTGGGACCTCGAAGAAGAGCGGGAATTTGCCAAAAGATGGGTAGGCACCATGTACAGCATGGTGGTAAAAAGAGCCGATGAACGCTTGGCCGCAAAGCGCGAGGCTGAAGCCGGAAAGGAGGCCGCCCATGTATGATCCTGAAGAAGATTTCCCCGAAAGAAACGGAGACAGGTTATATAGCGACCTGATCGGGATAGTCAGTCCCAAAGGGCCGATTAATGACCCGGCCCTTGCCAAGAATTGCCTCAATACGATAAGGGACCTGAGCAAGCACGTAAGCAACGTAATTACCGCTTCGCGCGTGGATGACTTTCACCTCGACTGTGACGCCTTGGCCGTACTCTCGACTTTGGTTGATTCCATCCACATCGGTGCAGGGCATGTGCTTGAATGGGCCGATGCTCTTCCGAGGCCTGAGATTAAGGAGGACCCCCATGCGTGACATCGTAATGACGGATGAACATTGCCGGGCTTTGGATAAAATCCTTCTGGTAGCGCGGTATCTTGCCCTTCAATCAGATATCGTCCAGGACCTCAAACAAAGTGACCCTTTCCCGTTTCTCGGCGGCGAGCTGGCGGCAGCAAGTAAAATGCTCTTCGAAATTGAAGATCTCTTTTCCGACTTGATCACTGAGCTACCAACAGAAGCGGAGCTCGCGCGCAAGAAAGAGCAGGAAAAGCTACCCAAATCCGAGAAAGAGAGGCGAAAAAAATACAGCGAATTGCTCGACCAGGCACTTCGGGTGATGAGGTTTTGGGAAGACAACACGGATAACCTCCCCGCGATAGCAAAGCTTGGGAGACTCTTAAAGGCCGATCCCGACAAGGTGCTGGCTTTCATCAATAGCACAGAAGAATCAGAACCAGAGCGCGAATAACCACACAACCGGCCTCGGCTTCGGTCGGGCCTTTCTTTTCAGGCAGGATGAATCAATCGTGGAAACTCTCGATTTCATAGCGCAAGGCTGGATGGTCCTCTTCGGATGCGCTGCAATCTGGCTGCTTGGCCGGCGCGAACAATGGCGCAAATGGGGATACATCGCCGGGCTACTCAGTGAACCCGCATGGTTCTTCTCGGGCTTTTATCATCACCAGTGGGGGCTGATCCTGGTAACTTGCTGGTATACCTACTGCTTGACTCAGGGCGCATGGAATTTTTGGGTGAGGCCTCGGTGATGGGCCGAGGCGTTGCTTTTTCTGGATGTGAGGGACAAATCAAGATGGATTCGCCAAATTTCAGGACAGTTGAACCAAGTTTAATTGACCAAGCAGTCGAAAGTTGGCAGCAGAGGCGAGATATCAGCGTTTTGGTATCGATGCCCAAGGAAAAATGTCTATCCTTCGTGGTTGATAATATCTGCCTGCTCATCGAGAGGGGCTCCTATGAAGAGTGCCTTTTGCATGCATATCAAGTCTGTGGCGTGAATTGGCATCACTGCTCTTTAAATTTTATTAAGTCCCTGTTCAGTATCGCAGACCGCAAAAAACTATTGGCTCATGGCGATCCGCTGCCGGATGGCGAAAATTATATCCTGTACAGAGGGGTGGCTGGAACCGGTAGAAAGAGAAGGGTAAAAGGCATTTCTTGGACGGCGAACCCTCGCTGCGCGGCATGGTTTGCCATGAGGTTTGTTGAAATGGGGGTGTTGGGAGATCCTGCTGTCTCCACTATTACCGCCAGGCGCGAAGACGTTCTTTCCTATCTGGGGGGAAAGGAACAAGAATTTCTCATCCTGCCCCAACCAGACATGAAGCCCCAAAAGGTGACACCGTTCCCGGATCATTCCTCGTGGCGGAAAATGATCGATGAAAACTCCGGGAGCTGATGAATCCTACCAGTTCGAAACAGGTCGCAAGCCCAAAGAAAGTGCGACGCCGTGTCATGTGCCGGAACTACGGGGCCTGTCTAGATAAGGCCCTGAGGGAAGGATGGCCCGGCTTCTCATGCTCAGAGTGCAGCGGCTACGTTATGGAGGACCCGGACAGCTCTTCATACTGGCAAGTGCAGGCCGAGAGATCCGGAGCGATCTTGAAACGAATCTTTGTTGATAAAGCTCCGAAGTATGGCCGGATCTGGGATTGGCGTGCTCGCAAATGGCATAAACAGTGATTGTAGGATGTTAGTAAGTATAGAACCCTTTTCGTGTTACTAAGTATTTACTTATTGACATGGTACATACTTCTGATTTAGAGTGAATACTGTAAGCAGGAATGCCTATTCCGTAATACTGAAAAGAGGTGATCCCATGACCCAACGAATCACTATTACTCTTCCCGACGGCCTTTATGATCGATTGCAGGCCGTCAAAGACCGGATCAATGTTTCCGGTGTGTGCCAGGAGGCAATTATGCAAGCTGTAGGTACTGAAGAAGTCAAAGCGCAAGATCTCCCTGAAATGGACAAGCTTTTAGCGAAGCTTCAAGCGGACAAAAAACGGCATGACGAAATTGTCCGGACGCAATGGAGGGCCCGGGGCGAGCAGGACGGACGCGAAGACGCGCACCTTATACGCTACCGCGATTTTCTCGAATTGGAGCGTTCATTAGCTTTCTTTGCCGGAAAGCCTGTGCCCCCCGAATCTGAAGCTATTGCTACTACTAAGGCAACACCGACGGCCATATCCGTCACCAAACGCTTTCAGCCCCTTGCGAATCGGGTTGCAGCGCTCAAGCGGGAAAACGGTTTTGACGAAAATCTTTATTTCGCGGGTTGGCACGATGGTGTTGTCAGCGCATGGAATGCGATCAAGGGTAAGCTCCTGTCTCCAGAGGATCAAACCGCCCCTTCCGGCAAAGAATAAACATCTTCCTCCAGGCTAGGTCTGGCCGACCGAAAACCGGGGACCCTGCCCGGCGCCTGGGGGATTCTTCAGGGAGAAAGTGAGGGACTTTCAATGAAAGAGATTTCAAGAAGGACGAAAGAAAAGGGCGATCTGCCCGGATCCATCTATCTTCGCGGGAAAGTCTACTGGATCAAGTATTATAAGAATGCCAGGCCATTCCGCGAAAGTACCAGATCCGGCGATTACGAAACGGCGCAGGCCGAACTCGCAAAGCGGATCAATGAAGTTACTCACGGGAAAACCCCCAACATTCAGTTAAACCGAATCAAGTTTGATGACCTAGCCGAAGACTATCTTTCCGATTACCGGATCAATGAAAGAAAAAGCCTCAAGCGCGCAGTGATTAGCGTAAAACGCCTTAAAGGTTTTTTCGAAGGAATGCGGGTCTCCGAGATCTCCACAACCACGATCCGAACGTATATCGAAAAGCGGCTTGAGGACCAGCCGGCAAAGGCGACGAT
>JBKQLC010000189.1:0-10233 GCA_052147195.1 Syntrophobacteraceae bacterium | reverse complement strand
AGCGAACGGCAAACGAAAATGACCGATCAGGCCTTTTTCGGCGCACGATCGGTCATTTTTGAGAATCGTGGAATAGGGATTCGACTCCTTATTCTCACGATCGCGAGAAGGACGTTTGTAAGTCCTTGATTTTACGAGCGTCCCCAGCCGGATTTGAACCGGTGTCGCCGGCGTGAAAGCGAGGATCACCCTAAAGTTATTATAGAAATTCCCATAAGTTGAAGCGACGGGTGCGCAAAAAGTGTTGAATTTTGCGGACCCAAAATAACTTTGCAGACGCGAGTACCGCAAGTAGTACCCCAACTTTCGGTTAAAGAGCCGGCGGGAGTTGAAGCCGAGACCCAGCTTAATCGATTGACTCGCCAAGTCCAGTAAAATTCTACATTTACCATAACATAGTCTCTCTTTTTGGCCGGTTTGAGTCCGTTAAAAATCGTCAGATTTCGCTTAGAATTTTCTCATATGGCGAAAGTTAAGCGAAAGGTTGGGGAAAGTGGTCAGGGGCGCTGGATGATACATGATAATATCCACCTTGACCACAAATCCCGCAAGGGACTATCATCTCAATTGTGAATACCGAATAGCGGTGGGATGCCGGAAAAATGTCTTCTATACTCGATAGATCAAAGGACAAAGAAGATGCGTGGGACAATGGCTCATGACGATCTCAAAAAACTGATCAAAGAAAGTGTCCGCGAGGTGATTCGGGAAGAGCGATTGGGGCTGTGTGAAATTATGATCCCCATGGTCTCCAAAAAAGAACTGGATGAGGTCCATGCAAAATTCGGCTCCCCGGCTGATTACAAAGAGGATGACTTCACCGATATGACCGATTGGGTTAAGGAATGAGAGTCAGATTCCATAACCGTGCGGTCAAGTTTCTTGCTGGCTAGATTACTTACTCACGGCGAAGGATAAAAGAAATGGCACCACCGCAGCATGTTATACGATTCTACCGTGCTAACCGTGCATTAGAGACTATCGAATCGAAGCAAATCACATTTGTTCATGCTGATAAACTAAATGACCCATTTGACCCCAATTTTGATTTTCAAACAAATTTCAATGATGATTACAGAATACTTTCAAATTATGTAAAACGAACCCATAAATCACACTATGATAAATTTAAGGAAGGCATGTCTGAAGCCAACTGGGTTAGTTTTTTAGAGGATATAAACAATAGACTTATCGCTATTCGTAATAGTGCTTTTGTTTTTTCCACAATAGAAGTAGACGTTCATCACCATCCAAGAGACAACTTATATATGTGGAGTCATTACGGGGATGGACATAGAGGCGTTGCCATCGAGTTCGATAGTGCCATTTTGCGGGAATCCGTTCTCAACAAACAAAGACATCTTAAAGGTGAAGAGTTAGATGAGCCATGGAGTAAAGTAATATATCTAAAAGAATTACCGCTTATTACATGTGAACACATATTTGATTTCATTATCAATGATACTCCAATTGTAAATGAAGAAGCGTGGCTCAAAACAAAATTGGCAAAGACTATGATGTTGGCATACGTTTCAAAGAGTGCAATATGGAAACCGGAAAGAGAATGGCGGCTCATGTGGCAAAACGACGAAACAAACGATTGCATCGAGAAATGTGATTTGATTAACGGGGCGGTTACAGCAATTTATTTAGGGTTGAGGATTGAGGATGCTGTGAAAGCGGAGTTGTTTTCAAATGCAAGACGAAATTTTCCAAATGCTAGGGTTTTTCAGAGCAAAAAGAAGAAGGGAAAATTCGCACTGGAACTCGAACGAATCTGATATCGAATGGTTCATTTCTTTGGTGGCAGTTTACAGAGCAGAAAGCGTTGACCGCCCAAAGGCTCAAGCCAAAGACTCGGCGGTTCGCCTTTAGTCCACGAATCGAAACCATTACTCTGCAACCACTCGCGGATTTCCTTTTTCCGAATTTCGCGGCAACGGTTCCAAAAAGACTCGGAAAGGTTGACTTCCACGCGAACAGGGGAGTTCTCGAATTCCAACGTGACCGATTTCCACTCCTTCCTGAAGAGTTTATCGCGGTCTGTTGCTTTCATTTTGATGCCGTAACCTGTCTTGCCGTTATTCCACGCTGTCACAATCATAGAGGGGAACCCTCACTTTCTTCCAAGAATCTCATCCCGTGAGAAAGCGCGAAACAATAATTCCTCAGCGTATGAAAACAGAAGCATCTCGATGGTGTAGATGCCAATTCCTTCTGTTTTGGGCAACTCTGTCAGAGTATGCTCCAGCAGCCGTATGTAAGTGCGGTAGTATGTGGAATTCTGAAGTTTATTCCATCTTTTTGAGGCGGCGTAATCGGGGAACAATCGGTTACCCTTACTGATCTTGCTGTTCTGGCTAGGCAAAACGGGAAACAGAGATGGGTTCTCGACTCCTGAAATGATTTGGAGAGCGTTGAGCGATGTGGACACTCTTGCATCGAATATTGCATACCGATCAGGATTGTAGATGCTGAGAGCCTTTGACCATGAGGCTACACCGTATTTGCCCCAAGAAATCAAATCCTTGGGGTCTGAGTTGGCGTAACACTTCATAGTTTCTTCTTTATGACCCCTTATGCCGCCCCAATCACGGATAAACCACCTGATTACCTTCTCCTTCTCAGTGTCATCCCCGGCTTTCCAGTGTTTATGCAATCCGTATTTCAGTTCAACATTCCTGTGGTACGAAGTTCCACCCGAAATCGTCATCTCCACCGGGAGTTGGAGGATATCGAAATCATAATCATACCAATTATTTTCAGTATCGACGTGCTCCGTGGCAAAATCAGTTAGACTTGTTGCTAAATCCATCTGTGGAGAATTCCTCTCTGGTCAGTCAATGCGGTTAATCGTTGCCTGTCCTGACAGTATCAACTTGTTTCAACTTACTTTTTCAGTCTCTCCGTTCATTTCCTTGCCAAGATACGTCTGGAGCCATTAGCCGAGATTGAATCGCATCCAAACTAAAATCGGTATCGATGATCCGCCACTCTATTCCCACGTGTTTGCCATTCCAAGCAAGATACCCGCATTCTTCGAGAACGACACCGAGGTAACTTGACCCTTGAGCATGAGGAACATTGCTGTTCTTTTGATTCAGGATGACCATCCCAAACCCCATCTTCTCTGTGCCATTGCTTAGACGCGCGACATTGTTGGCGAGTGGGAAATATCGGTCTCGAAACTCATCATAGAGTTTGCTCAGAATGGATTGAATTTCTTGGGTGGAATAACCGTGCTCTCTACCTTTCTCGTTTTCAATCCACACTTTTTTTGACTTGGTATCGAAATACCAATCAAATCGTTTTGCCTTGGCTGTCACGCCGTGAGTCACTGACATAATGCAACCTTTGTCATGGGGATAACGCAAGCATTATCTTCCCACGTACTTCAAAATCCCCTTCAAGAGCGAGGCACTGTGCCCAATCTGCGCGTAGGCTTCATCCTTGGTCACCATTCGATTTTTGGATTCGCAGGTATCCTATTTTTTCAAAAGATTCGCCACCCGCTCTGTCTCCTTCGCCAGATCACCTCGGACTTGAATCAGGGTGTTCGAGATTTAGGTATCATTATGGACAGAGGAATCCGGTTTGCAAGGAAAATCAAGGGCTGGAACTACGGTGGGATAGAGTAAATACTGCTGTTTTATTTCATTGCGCGACCAGTATTCATGTCCAAGTGCTTCCAGAGATACCAAGATGCAACGGAACGGTATGGACGCCATACGTCTGAGACTTGTTCAAGCAGTCCATTTTCTGAATTCCCATAAAGAAGCCTGACCGCACGTCGTAGCCCTGCATCCCCTACAGAAAGCACATCGGCTCTTTTGAGACCAAAAATGAGAAACACCTCCGCTGTCCAACGACCAACTCCCGGTATTTCCGTCAATGTGGCGATCACCATCTCATCTGGTTCTTCGTTTAACTTGTCGAAGTCTAACCGCCCATCGGTGACACGGTTCGCCAAATCTACAATGTATTTAGATTTCGCCGTTGATAACCCTGCGCTTCTGAGTGCTTCAGTGGCAACCGAGAGGAATCCATGGGGGCTAAACGGTATTGGGGTAATCAAAGACAGGCGTTTTTTGATAGAATCTGCCGCCTTCGCTGAAAGTTGCTGGCTGATGATGGCTGATGCCAAACTATGAAAAGGCTGTGTGATAAGGCTGGCGTAAGACGATTCGGGTTCCATGCACTCCGCAGTTTTGTCGCCTCGACTCTTTCGGGAAAGTACAAGTTCAGTACCGGAACGATCCAGCAGATTCTTGGTCACGAGAAGGTAACGCCTACCGAAATATACATCCAGAATTTCAGAAACGACGTTCAACAGGGGATGGACGGTTGGCTGAAGGCAAGACTGGACTACTGCTCTAGAAGGAAAAAAAGCGGGATACCCCGAAAGTACCCCGCCTCATTTTGAACTAGCGTCCCCAGCCGGATTTGAACCGGCGTCGCCGGCGTGAAAGGCCGGTGTCCTGGACCGGACTAGACGATGGGGACATCGAAAAGCCGGAGCCTCTCTAGGAGTCTCCGGGTCATGCCAATAGGATTCGCACTTTTTGCGCCCCGGAGGACTCAAGCTCCGAAGCGCTACTTCTAGCACTCAAGCAGCCTGCTGTCAAGCTGCGGCGCGCTGCACTTCATTTGTCAATGGAACAGGACATCTTGAAAAGCTAACGACAGCTGCGGCGCGCTGCACAGGTTAGCGAAATATCCGCTCCACACGATCGAAAGAAAAAAGCCCGAGACGTCTCAGGCTTCGAAACACTCCTAATGGGCCGTGCTGGATTCGAACCGGCGACTCTCTGCTTAAAAGGCAGATACTCTACCTCCTGAGTTAACGGCCCCTACAACCTTTGGTCAGACCGCACTTAGTACCATTTCCCTTCGTTGCGTGTCAAGACAAAGAGTCGGTTGGCCTGATTCCTGTCAAGAGCAGGCATTGTCCCATACTTTAATGGCTCATGCCTTTGACCGCCACCGGGCGCCTCTGAGAATTCTCGACTCATGTTCCACCCCGGCCACGGCCCCAACCGAATCTTGACAATTGCTGCGATCATCTTATTAGCGTAAGCATCATCCAAGAGATTGCTCCGGCGTGATTTGGTGAAAGATTGAACCTGAACCCCGTGAGGCCAAACATTAACTGGGAGGGAACAAAATGAAAAAGATCGCTCTTGGTCCGCAGACTCTCATTTATCCGATGCCGGCTTTTCTTATCGGCGCCAATGTCGGTGAAAAGCCCAACTTCATGACCGCCGCATGGAGCGGGATCGCGGCGAGTACGCCTCCGATGATCACCGTTGCCTTGCAGCATCACCGGCACACCCTGAAAGGTATAAGGGAAAACGGCGCCTTCTCCGTGAATGTGCCGAGCGCGAATCAGGCAAAGGAAACGGACTACTGCGGCATTGTCTCGGGGAACACAAAGGCGGACAAGGTAAAAGACTGCAATTTCACCGTGTTCTACGGTAAGCTGAAAAACGTCCCTCTAATCGAACAGTGCCCGGTCAACCTCGAGTGCAAGGCCGTCCATATTCTTACTCTTGGCTCGCATACTCTCGTGATCGGCCAGATCGAGGAGGTCCACTTATCCGAAGACTGCATGACGGATGGGGAGCCCGACCCGGCGAAAATCGACCCGCTCATGTACGTAACAGGGGCAAATAAAGCCTACTACAGGATCGGTAAACAAATCGGACCTGCCTTCAAAATCGGCCTGAACATCAAGAAATCGAAGTCTTGATCACCCGGCAAAACAAATTGAGGGCGAACAGGCCGGGGTCCCATCGGGGAGCGCAGGGCAGAGAAGAACTCGAACGTGCGCACTACACTCACCTGCTCGCAAGCGTGGCGGACTTGCCGTTATTATTTGAGCAGCAGGGATAGCGGGACCCCGTTTTCAGCCTTCCAATCCGGAATTGCTGAATGCCTCAATACAAGACATGGCGGGCCGGAACCGGGGTCCACAGGCCGACCGGCCCCTTTAATCCAACGGCAAGGGCTTTCGTCCGCAAGGGCTGGATCCGTTAATTACATTCACTCCACGATCTTCGCTTTGGAGCGGTGTTTCAGGCCGTTTCCTTCTTCAAAATCACGACTTCTACCTGGCCTTCCAGTGCCTTTTTGAATTTTTTTGCGTCGTCTTCCGAACCTACGATCGCGCCGTAGTGCATCGGGACCGCGATCTTGGGCTTGATAGCCTTTGCAGCCTGCACGGCTTCATCAGCCGTCATCACATAAGTTCCGGATACGGGCAGAAAAGCGATATCCACGCTGAGCTTGTTCATCTCTGGAATGAAATCGGTGTCGCCCGCGTGATAATAGCGCACACCATCGAGTTTGATTATAAACGAGAGCATGCCGGCGGCTTTGGGGTGGAATTCCTTATTGGTGTTGTAGGCCGGCCCGACTTCGATCTCAACGCCTTTAACGGTCAACCTGTCTCCGGGGGCAGCCACCTTTATCTCGCCCCTGATTCTCTTATCGTCTTTGAGTTTCTTGGCTGAGGCCGAATCGGTAACAATGACCGAATCACTTTTCTGGATTTTTACCAAATCATCGGGAGAGTTGTGATCGAAATGCTCATGGCTGATCAGGATAAGGTCAGCGGGTGTGGTGTCCAAAATCTGAAAGGGGTCGATCAGAACAACCGTGCTTCCGTCGATGCGGATCGCATCATGGCCAAGCCAGTGGATTTTTTTCACCGCTTCCTTAAGGTCCATGTTTTCCTCCTTTTGCAGCTTTGCAGTCATGTGCGCAACACTCAACTCGAAAAGGGCCTTGTGCCTATCGGGAAATACCCCATCCCTCAGGCCAAGCATGAATTCCCCTTTTTCCCCATTTAGAAAGAGGGGGACTTCAAACCCATCCAGCATACGGCTGCCGCCCGCCTCGCGGGTGGGCAGGCCGACCGTCGAGATTTCGGCCAGGGGCTCCCATCGCCGCTCGCCAGGGGGTTGTACCGGGTTTTCGGACGCAAAATTAGCCTATACTATAGGAGTTCACTGCCCGCAAAACAATCTTCAGCCGTGGACGCGCACGGTATATTTATTCTCCTTCAAGGATAGGAAAAGGCACATGAATTTTTCGTCATTTTTGGCGAAATGTGAGAAAAACGCCACCGTGGAAGGCGGCGCTACCATAGAATGCTTGCAAAACAATCTGCGGCCATAGCCGTGGAAGGAGGCGCTACCATAGACAGACCCACCGTGGGCAGACGCGAAAGCAAAACATTCTTCACATCCCGGGGCAGGCTCCGGAACAGGCTCTCGCCGGTGCACCCGACTTCCGTCTTGCACCATGTTTGCGTTCTGGGGTAATGTGGCCGCACAAGATTTTCAAGATAAATTGTCCAATATCCGTAACTTTCAGGCGGATTTTGCAGTGATCCAGCGCTTTTTAAACAGACTTTTGAATAATCGGCTAAGGGATTTCGAAATTGCTCATCATGCCGAATTCCCAGCGCAGCCACCTATTTTGGGTAAGCTTTCTTCTCCTCTTCCGCCCGCCATCGAAAATGCGCTCCTCAAGCTCGGGATATCCTCTCTTTACAGTCACCAGGCAATGGCGCTCGAACACATTCGGTCAGGGCGGCATACCGTTGTGGCCACACCGACATCGAGCGGAAAATCGCTCATATACAACCTGGCCGTTGCCGAGGCGCTGATTCGGGACCCGGGCCAGCGCGCGCTCTATCTTTTTCCCATAAAGGCGCTGACACGTGACCAGTTAGACTCATTGCAGGAGTTCTTTGACGCACTTCGAGACGCCGAAGCGGGTTGTTGCTTTACGTCCTGCATTTATGACGGAGACACCACCCCGTACCAGAGGGCCAGAATCCGGCAGCACCATCCCGATGTTCTGCTTACCAACCCGGATATGCTCCATTACGCTCTTCTGGCTTTCCACCATAAGTGGGAGGAGTTCTGGAAAAGACTCCGCTACGTGATCATCGACGAAATGCACACCTACCGTGGGATCTTCGGCAGTCACGTTGCCCAGGTCTTCCGAAGGCTCCGCAGGATTTGCCGCCACTATGGGAGCAACCCCCGGTTCATCCTACTTTCGGCAACCATCGGAAACCCGGCCGAGCTTGCAGGACGACTTACGGGAGTTTCCGGGGATGAGATAGCGGTTGTCAGCGGGGTGAGTGGAGCACCTCAGGCAAAGCGGCATTTCGTCTTCCTCCGCCCGGAGGAGAGCAGGATTGGGCACGCAGGGGGCATGGCGGCGCGCCTTATCGTTCAGGCGGCGAAAGCGGGCCTTAAGACAATCGCTTTTACGCAGTCCAGGAAGTTGACCGAGCTGGTTCATATGAGTGTTCTGGAGCTGGACCGAGGGCTCCGAAATAAGGTCAGCTCCTACAGGGCCGGATTTCTGCCCGAGGAGAGACGCATAATCGAACAGAAGCTGGCCGGCGGGTCGCTTTGCGCAGTCATATCCACAAGCGCCCTGGAGCTTGGTATCGATATAGGAGGGCTGGACCTGTGCATTCTGGTCGGGTATCCCGGGACCGTCATGACTACATGGCAGCGGGGAGGACGGGTTGGAAGGAGTGGGCGCGAATCGGCCATAGTGCTGATCCCGGACCAGGATGCACTCGATCAGTACATCGTGAATCACCCGGACCGGTTCCTCGAGAGCAGTTATGAAATTGCGGTAATAGACCCGTTCAATCCTGAAATTTTGAAGGCCCATTTGCCGTGCGCAGCCGCCGAACTGCCGATAAGCTCAGCGGATGAGGATTTTTCTGAAGAGAAGGTCAAAAAAGCGCTAAGCGAGCTTACTTTATGCGGACGCCTGCTCCAGACGCTGGAAGGAGACCAGTGGATATGCGTCACCACGCAGCCGCACCGCCTTATAGACATACGCTCCGTCGGCGCGTCTTATACGATCATCAAGGCAAGCAAAGGCCAGACTTCGCCGCTTGGGAAAAACGATGGCGTTCGCGCGCTCAAGGAATGCCATCCGGGAGCAATCTACCTGCATCGGGGAGAGACCTACACGGTCGAATCGCTCGATCTCGAAAAGAAGGTGATCAGGGCTGCCCCGGCGAATGTCCCTTATTTTACGCGGGCTGTCAGCTCAAAGGAAACTGAGATACTGGAGAGGCTGGCGATCAAGCCCGCCGGAAATTTCATCATCTGTATGGGCCGGCTGCGGGTTACCGAGAGCATAACGTCCTTTGAGGTTCGGCAGCTTTTCTCTCACGTCCTTCTTTCGAAAAACCCGCTCGATTTACCGCCGCAGACTTTCGAAACAGTCGGCTTCTGGATCGAAATCGAACCTATCCTGGCTTCCAAGATCAGGAAGGCCGGCCTCGATTTCATGGGTGGAATTCACGCAATCGAGCATGCGCTCATCAGTATGTTTCCGCTTTTTGCCGTGTGCGACCGCAATGACATAGGCGGGATTTCGATTCCATTGCACCCCCAGCTCGAAAAGGGCGCCATTTTCGTCTACGACGGCTATCCGGGAGGAATCGGACTGGCCGCGCGCGGGTATGAAATAATCCTGCCCCTGATCGAAAGGACAAAGGAACTTATCGCATCGTGTGGGTGCTCACTGGGATGTCCCGCGTGCATCCACTCGCCAAAGTGCGGCTCGGGGAACAAACCCCTGGACAAGGCGGCCGCCCTGGAGCTTCTGAGATATCTTTCAGGGGAGAAGGACCTGGGGGACAACAGCCCCGAGTGTGAAGAGATGGTTGCCGAAGCCTCTTGTGCTCCCGTCAAAACGGGACGATCCTGCCGGGACCATCGCATAGGGTTTTTCGACCTCGAAACCCAGAAGCTGGCGGCCGAGGTGGGCGGATGGCAGAACACACACCTGATGCGTGTATCAGTTGCTGTTCTGCATGAAGTTCCGGCCGATACATTCAAGGTCTACCGGGAGCACGAAATTGAGCAGCTCATAGTAGACCTCAAGGGACTTGACCTCATTGTCGGATTCAACATTTCACGTTTCGATTACCGGGTCCTTCGGGCCTACACGCCTTTCAGCCTGGAGAGGCTGCCCACTTTCGACATCCTGGGCGAGATTCATAAAGGGCTTGGTTTTCGCGTGAGCCTGGGACATCTCGCGGAAAGAACACTGGGACGCCCAAAAGGAGGAGACGGTCTTCAGGCCGTCCGGTGGTTCCGTGAAGGTGAGTGGGAAAATCTCATAAGCTATTGCACTGAGGACGTAATTATAACGCGCGATCTTTTCTACCATGGCCTGCAAAAG
>JBKQLC010000188.1:0-43238 GCA_052147195.1 Syntrophobacteraceae bacterium | reverse complement strand
GCCTTTCAGCCTGGAGAGGCTGCCTACCTTCGACATCCTGGGCGAGATTCATAAAGGGCTTGGTTTTCGCGTGAGCCTGGGTCATCTTGCGGAAAGGACGCTGGGACGCCCAAAAGGAGGGGACGGTCTTCAGGCCGTCAGGTGGTTCCGTGAAGGTGAATGGGAAAATCTCATAAGCTATTGCACTGAAGACGTTATTATAACGCGCGATCTTTTCTACCATGGCATGGAAAAGGGCTATCTCGTCTACAGCGATAAGAGCAGCCGCCTGCTTCGGATTCAGACCCCATGGAAAATAGATGATCTCGTCTCTGCCTGGAAGTAAAAGGGCGACCAGCCTTGCCCAATAACGTGCACTAACATTACCCGGATATCCGGGGGTGACTTTTCCCGCGATTTAGATTATTTTGCCTAGATTCGAGTATCTTAAAGCATGGCATACCAGAGACCGGGACCCATGAGCCTTTGAGCGCAACTTCAATGGGCCTGTTGAACCGCAAGGCGCGAAATGAGCAGCGACAATAATGACATCATATTGCCGAAGGAAGCCGGGCAACTCCTGGACCCGGAGCAATGTGCAAAAGAATGGTACGCGCTCTATGTGCAGGTTAACCACGAGAAGGAAGTCGTGAAGAGGCTGGAGCAGAAGGAGGTGTCCTGCTTTCTGCCGCTAATGGAAGCCTGGAGCAAAAGGCTGGACCGCAGGAAAAAAGTACACCTTCCACTCTTTCCGGGCTACGTATTTGTTAACGTCCACCTGGACAGCTACGCGAACCTCAATATCGTCAAGACCCCCGGGGCGCTCAACCTTCTGCGCAACTCCGAAGGCCCTCTTTCAATTCCCTCCTATCAAATCGAAAACCTTCAGACCATTATCAATTCAACCCAACCCCTCAAAGTCCATACTTATCTGAAAGAAGGTGAGTGGATCAGGGTTGTGCGGGGACCCCTTGCCGGATGCATCGGTATTCTCAACAGGTTGGATCTCAAAAGAGGCAGGCTTATCGTAAGTGTAGACATAATCAAGAAGT
This sequence comes from Syntrophobacteraceae bacterium, assembly GCA_052147195.1. Classification (GTDB taxonomy): domain Bacteria; phylum Desulfobacterota; class Syntrophobacteria; order Syntrophobacterales; family Syntrophobacteraceae; genus SbD1. Next base: position 42,207 of record JBKQLC010000188.1, on the reverse strand, counting down.
CGGTAAGCGTCGAGCTCGACATGGAGGACGTGGAAGCCACCCAGCCTGCAACCTCCATCCAGGGGGCCTGACGGATCGCTACCCGCCATTATGCCCGTTCTTCATAATCCCCAGAGCTTTTATTTTCCTGTGCAGGTGAGTACGTTCAAGCCCGACCTTGGCGGCGGTAAGTGAGATATTCCATCCGTTTTCTTCCAGCTTTCTTAGCAGGTAGTCACGCTCGAAACACAAACGCGCCTCTTCCAGGGTCGGGTAGTGGAAGTAGGCCGTCTCGCCGTCTTCTTTCTGAAGCACATTTGTAAAATCCGCCGGCAGGTCGCCCGGCCCAATCACTTGGCCTGTAGTCATAATAATGAGTCTTTCGATGAAATTCCTCAGCTCCCGGATGTTTCCGGGCCAGGAGTACTCCTGGAGAATGGGATAGATGAGCGGATCGATCTTTTTTTTGCCGAGAGCGCTTTCGCTTGCGATCTCATCGGCGAAATTCTCGACCAGCAAGGATATGTCTTCCAGCCGATCCCTGAGTGGCGGGACAAAGATCGGAATTACATTGAGCCGATAGTACAGGTCCTGCCGGAACCTGCCCAACTCTATTTCCTTCTGGAGGTCTTTATTGGTTGCAGCAACAACCCTTACGTCCACTTCAACCGGATGAGACCCTCCAACCCGCTCGAAAACCTGTTCCTGGATAATTCGAAGGATTTTGGCCTGCGTCCTGTGGCTCATGTCTCCGATCTCGTCAAGGAAGAGCGTACCTCCGTTTGCCGAGTCGAATTTTCCCTTGCGTTTTTCATATGCACCGGTGAAAGAGCCTTTCTCATGGCCAAAGAGCTCGCTTTCTATCAACTCTTCCGGAATGGCGGCGCAATTTACTTCTACCATCGGACGCATGCTGCGGCGGCTGAGAAGATGAATCATCCGGGCAGCCAGTTCCTTGCCCGTTCCGTTTTCTCCCGTAATGAGCACGGTTGCGTTGGTGGGGGCTGCGCGCCGAATCTGCTCGCGAAGATTGGAAACGGCCGCGCTTTCACCAATTATCCTGCGGTCTGCTTTTTTGCGCAGCAGCAGGTTCTCTTCTTCCAGGCGGGAAAACTCGATAGCGTTTTGAATCGAAACCAGGACACGATCGATCGAGAGCGGCTTTTCTACGAAATCGAAAGCGCCCATGCGGGTGGCCTTTACTGCAGTTTCTATTGTCCCGTGGCCGGAGATGATTATTACGGGAATGAGCGGATAGATCTTCTTTATCTGGTCAAGCACAGTTATACCGTCGTTGCCCGGCATCCATATATCCAGGAGGATGAGGTCCGGCGGGTCTTTCTTGACCCTTTCCAGCCCCTCCTCGCCGCTGGCCGCCAGGATTACCCCGTAGCCCTCGTCCTGCAAAATCCCGCTAAGGGACTGCAGAATGCTTACCTCGTCATCCACGATCAGTATCTTCTGCTTCATATACTTTTTCCTCTGGTCTCCATTCGGCAAAACGCTAACCAGGCAATTCCACGGTGAAGACTGTCCCGCGCGGCTCGTTTCCGCGCACCCGGATGAATCCGTTATGGTCGGCGATAATGCTCGAGACTATGGCAAGCCCGAGGCCGGTCCCCTTTTCCTTGGTCGAATAATATGGTTCGAAGACCCTGACCCTGTTTTCGGGGGTAATCCCATGCCCGGTGTCGGCACACTCCAGCCGGGCGATCTTAAGGGCTGGGTCGTATGAGAGCCGGATCGAGATTTCTCCGGCGTTCTGGCCGATGGCATGCACAGAGTTTTCGAGCAGGTTAATGATTACCTGCCTGAACTGGTCACGATCGAGCCGAAGCGCAGGCATGTTTTCGTCTTTGTCCAGGCGGAATGAAATGCTGGTGAAGTTATGCCTGTAGAGGCTAAGTCCTTCCTCGACAATTTCGAAAAGGCTGCACGGCTCCAGCCTCGCCCTTGGCAGCCGCGCAAACCGTGAGAACTCGTTTACCAGGCTCTTCATGTGATCGACCTGCTGAATTATTGTGCGCGTGCATTCGTCGAAAATGGACCCGTCGCCCTCGACCAGTTCGGGATATTTGCGCCTCAGCCTTTGGGCTGAAAGCTGAATGGGGGTCAAGGGATTCTTGATCTCGTGAGCGATGCGGCGGGCCACCTCGCGCCACGCGGCCATCCGCTGAGCCTTTTCGAGTTCGGTGAAATCGTCAAGAACTACGACTATGCCCATGAACTGCTCGTGGTCGTCGCGAAGGACGGACACCTTTATGAAAAGCGACATGGGAGACCCGGCCACCTTGATCTGAGCAGGCTGTTCGAGATATGCATGACGGCCGTCCCTGTAGGATGCAATGAAAGATTTTACGATTTCGAGGTGGGACCGGTCGAGAAAGTCAGTGTAATGCCTGCCTTTTGCCTCCTCTGCGCTGACCCCGAAAACGACTTCGGCCGAATTATTCATCGTGGTGATCTTGCCGTCGGAATCCACACTGACCACGCCTGCTGCGATATTCTTGAGAACTATCTCCATGTAGCGTCTGCGGTCTTCGAGCTCGACATTTGTGCTTTGGAGCGCATTATAGGCCCGGTCGAGTTTCTTGCGGCCCTCGCTCAGGTCCTCGATCATGGTGTTGAACGAGGCCATAAGCATTCCGATTTCATCGTTTCTGTCGGGGTCCAGGCGCACATCCAGGTCCCCTTCGGCGATCCGCTGTGTTGCCGTGAGAAGCTTCTGAATAGGTCCGGTGAGGTTCTTCGCAAGATAGAAGCCGAACCAGACCGCGGCAAATATCGCCAGCATGGTAACAATCGAAAAGGTTATGAAATGGCTCTTCTTGAGGGGCTGGTGAAGCATCTTAAGCTGTAGATAATTTTCATACCCAGCGGTAATTGATCCCAGTTTCTGCCCAAGCTGCCCGGGAAGAAACCGCAGAGCTATAAGGACCGAACCATCCCCTGTCAGGGCTTGCAGAGGGATACGTGCGGCTATAGCGTTCTGCACGCCCTTGGGGAAACTGATGATTTTTGAAGCTGCGCCGCTCTCTTTTTGGAAACTGCCTACCAGGAAGGTCGTGTCGATTTCCTGGGCGGCATTCTGCCTGAAGCTCCACCTCAGGTCTCCGTTAGAGCTGAAGACATATGCGGCGTCGATTCTGGCAGCGAAAAGGAAGCCAACGCCGGGATCGAAATAACCGTTTTCTTTGTTCTGGGTTATCATCCGAGCGGCTTCCGGAACCAAAGCACGGCATTCGGATACAAGATTGGTCCGTTCCCGTTCCAGGTATTCCCTGGCGAGCAAGACTGAATTCGCCAGTGACTCTTCGACCCTGGAGCTAAACCAGTGATCCAGACTCGAGAAGATAAACTGGCTGGCGAACCAGAAAAGGGGGACTGCCGGAATGAGCGTAAGGGCTACAGATGCGGCGACGAGCCTGGTTTTTAGTTTGGAGCCGAGGATGTTTCTTTTCCGCTCGAAAATGAGTTTTATGAAATTGCGCAGGACAAGATAGGCGAGCAGCAAAAGGAGCAGCACGTTCAGATTGATAAAAACGACGAGCAACATGTTGCCGAAAAGAGGCGCGTCTGATGGAGGCTGAAAAAACCACCCTTCAAACAAGCCAAGACCCAGAATCAGGATGAAAGCCGCGCAGACGAGTATTCGTTCCCAGAAGCGGCGTTTTTCAGCGGACTTGACATCCGGGGCAGTTATGTCTTGCTTCAGTAAAGGAATACGACCGTGTACCATTCAGTCTCGAAATCCCAGAGTGACACCCAGAAAAGGATGTATCTGAAAAAGAGTGGAAGCTCCACTTTTGAAAGCTCAGCTTTTACATTAAGATAATATTCCTGATCTTTGCGAAGCCAGCACGTCGGGATTACAGGAAGGTTGTCCACCGTGCTCATCCATTTTTTTGCTTCATCGAAGTTTCTGGTTACCAGTATTTTTTGCGGATGCTCCGGCAGATCCACCTGAAATTCATTGTTCAGGCGGTTGTACCGGATTGTATGCTGAAGGGTAAAATCGGCAACCTTTGACTTCATGAGCAAAAGTGAGGGCTTTTCTACAACCACTATTATCCTGAAGGTGGTCGGGACCCCATTTAAGATAGCCTCTTCCATATCGGAATTAAAACAATCGATCAGGCGAAAACTGGCCTCCAGGTTCTTTCCATTCTTATCGATAACAATGTTTGAAATCTCAGCCTTGTTAGGGGCGGCAAAGCACACGGGAGGGCATGCAGCCAGAACCGCGACAAGAAAAAGGAAGAAAAATTTCCAGACAGCGCAAGATTTCACATCTTTCCACCAACGTGGCGGGCATTCGCACCCACTCGTGAATTCAGCCGCAACTCAAACAGGGCGATCTTGGAGTCTTTTAGGGAATTCTAGCGGACGAAGTGCCTGAATACAAGCGAAATGAGGAAGGGGGCGATTTGGGCTGAGCGGCAGGATTAGATGACAAAGGAGCAGATCCGAAATTTCAAAATGGATATCGATATCCACGCCTGGCGGGGCGTAGAGAGTTCAATTCGGATTGTTTTTCGATTGCAAATTGACAATGGTCAACGGATTGTTTTATAAGGTTGGATCATCAACCAGAGAAATTCCCTGGGGTGAGCAGAGGCACAGCAGCTTATTTCATGAGAGGAGCTAACCTGATGGCCGGCAATATCATTGAAGTTACAGACAGCAGTTTCGAACAAGAGGTACTCCAGTCCGATTTGCCCGTCCTGGTGGATTTCTGGGCTCCGTGGTGCGGTCCCTGTCGCGCCATCGCCCCAGTAGTTGAGGAACTTTCGGCCGATTACGAATCAAAGCTCAAGGTGGCAAAGTGCAACGTTGACGATAACCCCAAAGTGCCAGGGAAATATGGAATTCGCGCGATCCCAACTCTCATAATTTTCAAAAGTGGGAATGTGAGCGAGCAGATCACCGGGGCTGTCGCAAAATCACAGATTACTGCGGCGATCGATAAGGTAGTGGCCTAGATGCCTGCCGTAATCCTCGGCTGAGAGCATTCCGATTGCCTCCGAAAAAAGTCTCCTCAGGTATATGGCAGACAATAAGATCCACGATACGATAATTATAGGCGGTGGGCCGGCTGGACTTACAGCCGGCCTCTATGCCGCCAGGGCGCGCCTGGATGCCGTTTTGCTCGAGCGTATGGGTTTCGGCGGCCAGTTGCTCACTTATGAAAGAGTGGAGAACTATCCGGGTTTCCCGGAGGGGATAGGCGCGTTCGGCCTCGCCGAACTGATAAGCGCACAGGCGTTGCGCTTTGGACTTGAAGTCAGAAACGCCGAAGTCGTAGGTCTTGACGTCGGCGGTGCAGTAAAGAAGGTTATTCTAACCAACGGGACGATAGAGACAAAAACAATAATCATAGCATCCGGGGCGTCTCCCACCAGACTTGGCGCAAAAGGAGAAATCGAGTTGACAGGCCGGGGAGTATCGTACTGCGCGGTTTGCGACGCTCCATTTTTCCGCGGCCAGGAGGTCGCGGTGATCGGTGGGGGAGATACGGCGATCGAAGAGGCCCTATATCTGACAAAGTTCGCCAGCAGAGTACACGTTGTTCACAGGCGGGAAAAACTCCGGGCCACACCGGTTATTCAAGAAAAAGCATTTCAGAATGAAAAAATTTCATTTATTTTCAGTAATGTGGTAGATGAGATCAAAGGTGGACCGGAAGGCGTCGCGGGGTTGGCGCTACGGGACATCACGAATTCGAACCTTTGGGATTTGCCTGTTACCGGGGCCTTCGTTTTCGTTGGAATAAAGCCGAACTCTGAATTTATCCCCCTGGAAATAGAGCGCAATCCCTCTGGGTTCATTTACACGGACCAGGAAATGGCTACAGCCGTTCCGGGTGTTTTTGCCGCAGGGGATATACGCGTCAAGGAACTGCGTCAGATCGTGACGGCAGTGGGTGATGGGGCGACAGCGGCTTTCAATGCGGGCCGCCATGTAGAGAACAATCTTTGACATTCGGGATAAGGGGGTTTTTTTATGATTTCTATCTCCGTTAGATCTAAGGGAGTCTTGCGCCCGTTGAGCCTGGCTTTGCTGGCCGTTACCCTTTTGGCTCTCAACGGATGCGCAGGCACCAATTTAGGCAATCTAAAAGAGTTCTATTTCGGTGACCTTTTTTCGAAAAAATCATCGACCATCGACAAGACTGCGGAACAGCTTGCTCTTTCGGGCATGGCGGAGTTCGAGAAAAAAGAATATGGCAAGGCGACAGACGACTTTAAAAAGCTCAAAGAACACTATCCCTACAGCAAATACGCGATCCTGGCCGACTTGAAGCTTGGCGATTCCTACTTCTATGACAAAAAGTACAGCGAAGCAGCGTTGGCTTACGAGGAATTCGTACGTCTCCATCCCCGCAACGAAGTGATCCCCTATGTTCTTTATCAGCTTGGGATGAGCCATTTCCTGACTTTCACCACCGTTGACCGGGACCCTGAAGAGACCAAAACGGCCATGCAGGCTTTCGAGAAAGTGATTCAGAACTTTCCGAAATCGGAATACTCGGCCAAGTCCGAAAAGCAGATAATAGAGTGCAAAAAGCGCATGATATCCCATATGTTCGGCGTAGCCAGACTTTATTACATGAATAAACGCTATGCCGCTGCAAAGACGCGGCTGGACACCATGGTACAGAAATATCCCCAGGCGATTGCCGATCTTGGGTATGGACCGCCTGTCGAAAAAATGCTTGCCAAATGTGAAAAGGAAGTGGCCAAAGGCGAACAGAAACCTGACATTTGGACTCGGGCTGGATTCTAGATTATTTTCCTCTCGGATACACTGGTACAGCCCCTGGGCGAGCGGCGGGGCCATGAACGCTAAAAGCTCGACACCTTGCGAGGGTGGAGTTCGATTGATACGGCCAGGGCGGAAAAGGACTTTTTTGACATCGAACAATCCGGAGGAAAACCAGACTAAAATAATTCCGGGCACGGTGTTGATTCTGGCTCGCTTCAGTGACTATCATGAAAGGTGGAAACCTTTCCGGATTTGAACAAAACTTGTTGACAAACGTGATAGCTTTCTGCATGTTTAACCTGGAGTGAAGAGGAACCTGCCGTTTTACCCCCGGAGTGCTGCAGGCGAAGGATCGATATTAAGATTTCTCGGCTTGATTTGATCGCCGCCATTTCCATTCCCTAAAACTTGTGCCCCATGTCCTCTGGAAAATATAAGGTCTTTCAACCAGAAAGAAAAATCAATTTAGATTCTTAAGTACCTTTATTGGAGAACAACCCATGCCCGACGCATCAGCACCCCCAGTGGAGACTGCTAATAACAAAGATATCGTGCGCGACCGCCGCAACGAGATGAATCTTGTTGAGCTGAAAAACAGAAACATTCGGGAACTCATGACCATCGCGAAGGCTTATAACATCGACGGTGCGAGCTCGATGAGAAAGCAGGAGCTGATATTCGCGCTCCTTCAGGCCCAGGCGGAAATGAGCGGCCTCATCTACGGCGAAGGCGTGCTGGAAATTCTTCCCGATGGCTTCGGATTTCTAAGAAGCCAGAATTACAACTATCTGCCGGGGCCCGACGACATCTACGTTTCGCCCTCTCAGATACGCCGGTTCAATCTGCGCACGGGAGACAGCATTTCCGGGCAGATCCGGCCCCCAAAGGACAATGAACGCTACTTTGCCCTGCTCAAGGTCGAGGCCGTCAACTACGAGGACCCTGAGATAGCTCGGGACAAGATTCTTTTCGACAACCTGACCCCTCTTTATCCGGACCGCAGGATCATGCTCGAAACGGTAGCCGACAATCTATCCACTCGAGTCATGGACCTGCTTACACCGATCGGCTCCGGGCAACGCGGCCTTATAGTGGCCCAGCCCAGAACCGGAAAGACCATGCTCCTTCAGAACATCGCCAACGCCACTGCGTCCAACCATAAAGACGCATACCTCATAGTGCTGCTCATTGACGAGCGGCCGGAAGAAGTTACGGATATGCAGCGAAACGTTAAGGCCGAAGTGGTGAGTTCGACCTTCGACGAGCCTCCCCAGCGGCATGTGCAGGTTGCCGAAATGGTGATCGAGAAGGCCAAACGCCTCGTTGAACACAAGAAGGACGTAGTCATTCTGCTTGACAGCATAACCAGGCTTGCCCGCGCCTATAACAGCGTGGTCCCACCCAGCGGTAAGATTTTGTCCGGCGGTCTTGATTCAAATGCGCTTCATCGCCCCAAACGATTCTTCGGGGCGGCGCGCAACGTCGAACAGGGAGGAAGCCTCACGATTATCGCCACGGCTCTCATCGATACCGGAAGTCGTATGGATGAAGTCATCTTCGAAGAATTCAAGGGTACCGGCAATATGGAAATCGTCCTTGACCGCAAGCTGGCCGACCGGCGCATCTTCCCGGCAATCGACATAAATAAGTCCGGGACCCGCAAAGAGGAGTTGCTCATCCTGCCCGAGGACCTGAACCGCATATGGATTTTACGAAAGCTCCTGTCACCTCTGAACCCGATAGACGCGATGGAGTTTTTGCTCGACAAAATGCAGGGCACAAAGAACAACGCGGACTTTCTGGCCTCGATGAACAGGTAGGGCAAAGCAGACTCGGAAACCACCGGCGATGAAATTAATTGTAAAATCCGGAATCCGATATATAATATATGATTCTGGCGTTTATCCGATTCAAGGAAGGAATACAGATGAAGGATAGCATTCATCCGCAGTATAACCAGACGGTAATTAAGTGTGCGTGCGGCAACGAAATCCCCACGGGTTCCACCAAAAAGGAAATCCGGGTGGAAATTTGCTCAAAGTGCCACCCGTTTTACACAGGAAAACAGAAGCTGGTCGATTCGGCCGGGCGCATTGAAAGATTCCGTCGAAAATATGAAAAATTCCAGAAGCCCGAGGGCAAGGAATAGTCTTGGGCCTGGCTTTCGGCCAAGGAGTTCTGAAACTGCTCTCCAAGGTGGAATCTATCTTTGCCCGCTTTGATTGTTTTGCTTGCGGGCGCAAACGAACCGGCTCATTACCGGTTCTTTATTTTTGGGCCGGATGTTTCAGAGTCAACTGACCTGTTCCGAGGCAATGGATCGAATGTTCGACAGGCTGGAAAGCGTAGTACACAAATTTCAGAAGCTCGAAGAGGATATGGGCAACCCGGACCTGCTGAGCAATCAGAAGGAGTACCAGCAGGTTGCAAAGGAGCGCTCCGAACTCGCGCCTATAGTGGAGAAGTATGCGCACTATAAAAAGTTAAAAGAGCAGGTGCAGGAAAACCAGACTCTTTTAGAGCGGGAAGAAGACCCGGAAATGCGCGAAATGATCCGGGATGAAATTGACAGCCTGAAAGACCAGCTCGAACGGACCGAAAACGGGATTAAGCTCATGCTGGTCCCCAAGGATCCCTTTGACGACAAAAACGTCATACTCGAAATCCGGGCGGGGACCGGAGGTGAGGAGGCGGCTCTTTTCGTTGCAGACCTTTTCCGGATGTATGCACGCTACGCCGAGATTCACAGGTGGAAAGTCGAAATCCTGGATTCGAACCCGACAGGTATCGGAGGGTTCAAGGAAATGATCGCCTCCATCAACGGTAAGGGCGCTTACAGCAGGCTGAAGTTCGAGCGCGGAGTTCATCGGGTGCAGCGAATCCCTGTTACGGAAAGCCAGGGAAGGATTCATACATCCGCGGTAACTGTGGCCGTACTTCCGGAGGCCGAGGAAGTCGATGTCTTCATAGACCCCAACGATATCCGAGTGGATGTGTTCCGTTCGTCGGGCCCCGGAGGCCAGAGCGTCAACACGACCGATTCAGCTGTGCGCTTAACCCACGTCCCGACAGGGCTGGTCGTAATCTGTCAGGACGAAAAATCGCAGCACAAAAACAAGGCCAAGGCACTCAAGGTGCTCCGCGCACGTCTGCTCGACACGATGCAGCGCGAACAGGAAGCCAAAATAGCCCAGGACCGCAAAAGCCAGGTGGGAACGGGAGATCGTAGCGAAAGAATTCGTACCTACAACTTTCCTCAAAACCGGGTATCCGACCATCGGATAAATCTGACCCTCTACAAGCTGGACGCCATATTGACCGGCATGCTCGACGACCTCATAGACCCTCTCAACAATTATTTTCAGGCCGAATCCCTCAAAGGCGCGGCGTGAAAACCAGTTTCACACGCAAAACCTGCCAGTGATCAATTTGCCAGTCATTACAATTATGTGAATTTTTCACAGCCAAATAAAAGGGTAGGATACCGGTCGGCAGCAAAGAACGGAAAAGCTGACGAGATAGGTAAAGATGCTGCTTTTATAAGGAGCAGGCTGGCAACAGGACAAACGCCCTGTCCGGACGGAAAATGAGTCTTAGCATGCAGAGAGCTTATCTAGCTCGACCTAGTGTATAGATGCTCTTCTTCCTCGGGTGCTTCCTTTTTTCTTTTCAATGACAGCTTTCACCATAGCAGCGATCTCAGCGCCAGTCATCGCGTCCTTGAGAAGGAAGTGATCCGCCCCGTATTTTTCTGCAATTTTTCGGTATTCGGGAAGATCGTAACTTGTGAAGATGCTAATGACCAGGTTCGGATGGTGGCCTTTGATTTCTCGCGTCAACTCGAGGCCATTTTTTCCAGGCAGACGGATGTCCATGAAGACCATGTCCGGTGAAGTCTGACCGATCTTCGTGAGAGCATCGGACCCGTCAACAGATTCATCCACGGATAGTGACGGGATGTACATTTTGAGGATTTCTTTAAAGGAACGTCTGAAAAAATCGTTGTTTTCCACGATCAGTACCGATGACATATTCTCCATCCTCCTTTTGCCCCCCCAGGCAACATGATCGGGCGCAACCCAGCTTCTTCGCCCTTTGCGGCAAAAGATATTCTCAAAAAAGGAACGGGTAAATACCGGGTTTCATGTATTTGTTACAGTTCCGAGACATTATATTTTGCCCTTCAATGTTGATGGCGCAATACACATATCTGTTATTATTTACAATATTCGCTTGCGGTGCTCGTCAAATTGCGAAGGGAAATACCGCCGGAGTCGCATCTCGCCTTCGATGGTCAGTCCGAAAATTTTTCAAGGAGGGATGGCCCGGGGTTTTCCTTTCCCTGCAGGCCGATGGCCATAAAACACATAGATTTCAGTAGGATAAAAAAAGAAGCTATGATTGACTTTAGAGTCCCGTTTGCTATACTGGACCGAGGCTGACTTATCCAGAACACTATCCATTTGCGGTGAAAAAGACACAGAGGGGAAATACTTTGCGCCAGACGAAATTCATATTTATTACCGGCGGCGTTTTATCTTCGCTCGGCAAAGGCCTCGCAGCCGCCTCTATAGGGGCTTTGATGGAGAGCAGAGGTCTTCGCGTCTCGCTTCAGAAGCTCGATCCTTACATAAACGTCGATCCAGGGACTATGAATCCCTTCCAGCACGGCGAGGTCTTCGTTACGGACGACGGCGCCGAAACGGACCTGGATTTGGGTCACTATGAGCGATTTACTCATGCACAGCTCGGCAAGAAAAACAACTATACGTCTGGCAGCATTTACTATTCGGTCATAACGAAAGAGAGGCGCGGAGAGTACCTGGGCGGGACGGTGCAGGTTATCCCGCATATTACAGATGAGATAAAGTCATGCATCCGCGGTTCCACCGATCACGTGGACGTTGTTATAGTGGAAATCGGCGGGACTGTTGGAGACATCGAGAGCCTCCCGTTTCTTGAAGCCATCCGCCAGTTTCGAAACGATGCCGGCAAAGAGAACTCCATTTTCATTCATGTAACGCTCGTTCCCTATCTCTCGACCTCCGGCGAAGTGAAGACCAAACCCACTCAGCACAGCGTAAAGGAGCTGCGCAGCATCGGTATTCAACCCGATATCCTGCTGTGCAGGACCGAAAAGCAGCTCACTGCGGAGATAAAGGGCAAAATCGCCAATTTCTGCAACGTGGACACTGATGGCGTTATAACGGCAAAAGACGTTGAGTGCATCTACGAGGTCCCTCTGCTTTTCCACCAGGAAGGGCTGGATGAAAAGATTGTGAGGCTTCTCAACATCTGGACGCGGGCGCCTGTCCTTGATGACTGGGAGAGGCTGGTAAGCGGGATGAAAAACCCGCTGTACGACGTACGCATTGCGATTGTCGGGAAATACATAGATCTCAAGGAATCCTACAAGAGCCTCAATGAAGCGCTTGTGCACGGGGCCGCAGCCCACGGAATAAAGCTCCATCTTGACTATGTGGATTCGGAAAACGTGGAAAAAGACGGCGGGGAGGAACTGATCGAGGGGGTCGACGGGGTTCTGGTGCCGGGCGGCTTCGGCCAGCGCGGGATCGAGGGCAAAATCAAGGCGATTCGCTATGCGCGAGAGAACCGGATTCCATTTCTTGGCATCTGCCTCGGCATGCAGCTTGCCACTGTTGAGTTCTCCCGCAACGTTGCAGGGCTTGAAAAAGCTCACAGTATGGAGTTCGACAAGCACACGCCCCATCCCGTGATATACCTTATGCGGGAATGGTTCGATTATAAGAGCAATACGATTATACGACGCGACGAAGATTTCAACTACGGCGGGACTATGCGTCTGGGCGCCTATCCATGCGTTCTCGATCCTGGCACCTTCGCAGCGGAGGCCTACCAGGCGGTCGAGATTTCCGAGCGGCATCGGCACCGCTATGAGTTCAACAACAAATACAGGGAAATCCTGGCGAAACACGGAATGATTTTTACGGGACTATCTCCCGACAAAAATCTCGTCGAGGTGATAGAGCTTCCGGATCATCCCTGGTTTCTCGGGTGCCAGTTCCATCCGGAGTTCAAGTCTCGTCCGATGGAACCTCATCCCCTGTTCAAGGCTTTCACGGGCAAGGCCCTTGAGGAAGCCCGGCGAAAGAACCCCGAAGCGTTCGCCAGACACCTTTAGGTGGGCGCCGTGGACTTTGAAGTCTTGGGCCAGAAGATCGGGCGGAACCGTCTGTTTTTAATCGGCGGCCCGTGCGTGATCGAGAGCGAGGAAATAGCCTCCCAGGTGGCTTGCTTTCTAAAGAATACCTGCGAGCGGCTGAGAATTCCTTTCGTCTTCAAAAGCTCCTATGACAAGGCAAATCGGACATCGGGACTATCCTATCGTGGTCCTGGCCTTGACAGGGGTCTCGGCATTCTCGCCGATATCCGCGACAAGTACCGGATTCCCGTCCTCACCGACGTCCATGCTGCGGCCGATGTCGAGCCGGTCTCCCAGGTTGTCGATATACTGCAAATACCCGCATTTCTTGCTCGCCAGACGGACCTCGTCATGGCCGCTGGCCGGACCGGCAAGCCGGTAAACCTCAAAAAAGCCCAATTTCTTTCACCACACGATATGGGTCAGGTGATAAACAAAGTCAAAGAGACCGGAAATGAACACATTCTTTTAACCGAGCGCGGCTCCCAGTTCGGCTATAACAATCTGGTGGTCGATATGCGCTCTATTCAGATAATGGCGGACTTCGGCTATCCGGTCGTATTTGACGCGACGCACAGCGTTCAGCTTCCGGGAGCTCAGGGGACTTCATCGGGTGGTGAGAGGCGTTTTGTCCCGGCGCTTGCGCGCGCGGCGGTGGCGGCTGGAGCCCACGGGATCTTCATCGAAACTCATCCCGAACCGGACAAGGCCCTGTGCGACGGCCCTAATTCTCTTCGGCTGGAAGAAACGGCCGGGCTTCTCGAAAGCCTTATCCGGATATTTGATGTTGTGAGCGGAAAAGATGGCTGATTCGAATCCCGTGACATTCGAAATTAAAAACGAGCTAAAAGAACGGATTTCTCGCATCCGGATGATGATCTTCGACGTAGATGGGGTCCTGACCGACGGGAGGATCATCTATATGGACAACGGCTCCGAAATGAAGGAGTTCGATGTTCAGGACGGACACGGAATAAAACTGCTTCAACGGGCGGGAATCGATGTGGCGCTGATCTCGGGCCGGGCATGCAGGGCGGTCGAACAGCGCGCTATTGGTCTCGGAATCGCCAGGGTATACCAGGGGGCAAAGGTCAAGATTGAAGCATACGAGCAGCTTCTATCCGATACGGGCCTCAAAGAGCATGAAACCGGCTTCATGGGGGACGACCTGATAGACATTCCCGTGATGCGCCGAGCGGGGTTTTCGGTGGCGGTTCCCAACGGGGTACAGCACATCTTTCCCTACGCTCATTACATAACAAAGGCGAGCGGCGGACACGGGGCGGCAAGGGAGGTCTGTGAAATGATCCTGCAGGCCCAGGGTTTGTGGGAAAACGTAATCAAACGCTATCTGGCCGACTAGGCCCCGCTCCTTCCATAAATGAACCCGAAAAGAACCCGGTTTTCGGCATCTTTGCCATACCTGATTTTCTCCGAGTTTCCATAGCCTTACGTAATAAGACTTTACTGTCAATACTGCCCATGTTAAAGTTTCGGCTGTACTGTAATCCTTTAATTTGATTAAATATTTTAACTCGCGACAACCCACTGCTAATTTTTTTTCTTTTTGATCCTGTTTCGTTGGCGTGGATTTGCCGATATAGGATTTGAATGGAGTCGGGGTGAGGCGGAATTTGTAAAAAAACGGGCTATGCCCTGATTGGCCTCGTTGGCTTTCCATGACAAAAAAGCTGATGACTCCCATTTGTCGTCATTTTTTCCGATTGTTAAGAGAAGGTCTCTTGACGAAGGGATTTTGGAAAAAAGGCGGTCAACTGGGCGATGCGACGGATTGGCAAACGAAACGAAATTCTGAATGGCCTGGCGATCAAATGCGCTGAACAGATTCTGCTGGAGAACCCGGGATCTTCCCGCCCGGTGGCGTGGGATGCGTTAAAAGAGATTCGAAAGAGAGCCTCGGGAGAGGCTGGCAAGGCGGGGTAATGAGTTCCAAGGGCAAACTTGCGCAGTTTTTCGTTGTCCTAGTCATCGTTGGACTGATTCTGTTTCTTGCTGCCGGTATCTGGAAGGGAAAATCGCGGCCGGTACAGCAGGAGGTGCAGCAGGCAGGTCCGGCCGACGCCGAAATGAAATTGACTGACATGGAATTCACCGAGATGCAGGAGGGTAAGAGATTCTGGACCCTGCGAGCCTCGGAGGCCAAGTATTTTCAGGACCAGCAGCAAACTCTGCTTCAGACGGTCCGCATGACTTTCTACACGGAGGAGGGCGAAGAGATCCACGTACAGAGCCGTGAAGGGGTGCTTCACACCGAGACTAAGGACGTCGAGCTTCGGGGCAATGTCCGCGCAGAGCTGCCGCATGAATATGTGGCAACGATGGAAACGGCGAATTACAATCACACGAATGGAATCGTAGAGTCTGAGGACCCCGTGCATGTATCTGGTCCAGGGCTGGAGTTGGACGGCAACAGATGGACGTACAAAATGGCCGACCACGTCGCCAAGGTGAGCGGCAAAGTCACAGTCTCTCTGATTATGAAAAAACTCAGAGTGGAAAAATAGCCCTATCGGCCCATGCCGAAATATCGAGGAATTGTGATGAGGAAAATCAAAACCCTGAGAGTGCTGGCCTGTTTGTTTCCGGCCTTTTCCATTTCATTGCTGATCTGCTGTCTAGTCTCCCATGCGGCGGAGAAAGCCGAGAAGAAAGCTCCGGAGACAACTGATCAGTTGGTCAAAAGCGATTCACCGATTCACATCACCGCTGACAGGATGGAATCAAATCAGGAGCAAAAGATCATTACCTTCGAAGGCCATGTTTTCGTTCAGCAGGACGATCTGAACATTACGTCGAACCATCTCAAAGTGGTTCTGCTGCCGGGGGATAAGGTAGAGAAGGCTCCTGCCGCGGGAGATAAGGTGGAGAAGGCCCCTGCGACGGGGGCTAAGGTGGTGAAGGCCTCTGCGACGGGGGATAAGGTGGAGAACGCTCCCGCGACAGGGGATAAGGTGGAGAACGCCCCCGCGACGGGGGAACCAACCGCCTCACAGAAAATAGACTACATAGAATTCACAGGTGATGTTAAAGTTACTTCGAAGGACCGCCTTGCAACGGCTGATAAGGCTATTTTCTACCAAAAGGAACAAAAGGTAACGTTGCACGGCCATCCTGTTGTCACACAGGGGCAGGACCGGGTCCAGGGCAATCTAATAACGATCTATCTACAGCAGAGCCTTAGCATTGTGGAAGGCGGAAGTGGAACTCCGGTTCAAGCCGTGTTGTTCCCGGAAAAAAAGGAATAGCGGTGCCGGGCGAGCCTAAAAAACTTATTGTCGAGGACCTGGTCAAAACTTATCAGGGACGTTGCGTAGTCGATCATGTCAGCCTGGAATTGCATGAGGCGCGAATCGTAGGGCTGCTCGGGCCAAACGGCGCCGGGAAAACGACAACTTTTTACAGTGTCGTGGGCATAATCCGTCCGGACAGCGGCGCGATATATTTGAATGGAGAGAACATAATCGGTCAGCCGATGTACTTGAGGGCCAGGAAAGGGGTAACCTACCTGTCTCAGGAACCCTCGGTCTTTCGGAAGCTGACCGTGGAACAGAATATAATGGCCATCCTCGAAACCCTTGAGATCGGCCGAGAGGAGATGAATGCAAGGCTCAAAGAACTTCTTGGTGAGCTGCGGATAGCCCATCTCGCCAGGAATAAGGCTGACAGGCTCTCGGGTGGGGAGCGCAGGCGCGTGGAAATCACCCGCGCGCTAGTGACGCAGCCCAACTTTATTCTGCTCGATGAGCCGTTTGCAGGAATAGACCCGCTCGCGGTGACGGAAATCCAGGGGCTCATCAGGGCGCTTAAGGCAAAGGGCATAGGCGTTTTGATTTCCGATCACAACGTGCGCGAAACGCTCAAAGTCTGCGATTGGGCTTATATAATGCACGAGGGACGCATCCTGGAAAAGGGCGACCCGGTCACTATCGCTCAAAGCGATCTTGCCAGGCGTACCTATCTTGGGGATCAGTTCAGTTTGTAAACGGATTAATCTATGGCGTTAGAACTCAGACAGCAACTAAAGCTAAGCCAGCAGCTCATTATGACGCCGCAGTTGCAGCAGGCGATTAAGCTGTTGCAGCTTTCCCGGCTGGAGCTGCTGGAAACGATTCATCAGGAACTCGAAACAAACCCTTTGCTCGAAGAGTCCCAGGAAGAGCTTCCCACCGAACAGGACGCCGAACTCGAGACTTTAACCACCGAAGAGACTCCCTTCCAGGAGGTCCAGCTTTCCGAGAAAATGCGGGAAGACTTCGACTGGGAAGGCTACTTAGAGGAATATAATACAAGCACCCCCGTTCTTGTCGAGACCGACCCAAACCAGGAATGGCCCAGCTTCGACAGTAGGCTGACCGAGGCCACAACGCTGGAAGACCACCTTGTCTGGCAGATCCGACTTTCCGACTTCACGGATGAGGAGAGGCAAATCGGCACCTGCATACTCGGCAATCTTAACGGAGACGGGTATCTGGATGCCACGATTGAAGAGATCGTTGAGATGTGCGGGGCTGACCCTTGCAAGGTTGAACAAGTCCTCGGCAGAATTCAGAACCTGGATCCGGCCGGCGTTGCCGCAAGGGACCTCAGGGAGTGCCTGCTGGTTCAGGCAAAAAACCTTGAGGTCGAGGACCAGCTTGTTGTAAAAATCATCGAAGACCACCTGCACTACCTGGAAACGAAGAACTATGCCGCCCTCGTTCGCGCCCTCAAGCGCAGCTCCGAGGATGTGAAGGCTGCGGTCGATATAATACTCGGTCTGGATCCGAGACCGGGAAGCGCCTTCAACAAAGAGAACGTAGAATATATCAGCCCCGATATCTACGTTTTCAAAGTCGATGAGGAATGGGTGATATTGCTCAATGAAGATGGCATGCCCAAATTAAAGGTCAGCTCCTATTACAAGGAAGCTTTGGGAGAGGGGGACTCGCTGCCCAGCGAAACGAGAGACTATATTCAGACAAAGTTGCGTTCTGCTGCATGGCTCATCAAGAGCATTCATCAGAGACAACGTACCCTTTACAAAGTATCACAGAGTATAGTGAGACTTCAGGGCGACTTCTTTGAAAAGGGGGTAGCCCACCTCAAGCCCATGGTTCTAAGGGACATTGCCGAAGACGTCGGAATGCACGAATCAACCATAAGCAGGGTTACCGCCAACAAGTATATGCACACGCCGCACGGAATTTTCGAGTTGAAATATTTCTTTAACAGTTCGATAAATAGCGTCCGGGGTGAAGCGGTGGCCTCGGAAAGCGTTAAAGAGCGGATACGGCAGCTTGTGCGAGAGGAGGATTCCTCAAAGCCATACAGCGATCAGGAAATAGTTGACATACTGGAAAAGGAAAATATCAGCATAGCCCGGCGTACGGTGGCCAAATACCGTGAGATGTTGGGGATTCTGCCATCCAATAGAAGAAGGAAATCTTCCTGGGGCACATGAGAAACCTTTTAGCATTGCTGTTATTCCACGAGGATTACGATGCAGATCAAATTATCGTTCCGACACATCGAGCCTTCAGATCCCCTGAAACTTTATGTTGAGGATAAGTTTTCAAAAATAAAGAAATATCTGGAAGAACCGATCGAAGCTCACGTTGTGCTCAGGGTCGAAAAATTCCGCCACATCGCTGAAGTTTCGATTGATGCCTCAGGCCTGCGGCTAAACAGCGCCGAAGAAACCGATGACATGTATTCAAGCATCGACCTGCTGGTGGACAGCATTGAGACACAGGCTGCCAGGAGGTTGAAGGAAAAGGTCAGGAGGCGCAGATCGGGCGGCGGGTCTAAAGAGTCAGCCGGCATGGCTGAATCTGCGAACCAGGCGACAGAGGGCCAGGAGGAGCCTCGGGTGATCAGGGCTGAGCAGGTTTACGCAAAGCCGATGCACCTTGACGAAGCTGTAATGGAGTTGAACCTGTCAACCGGCGAGTTCATGGTATTTACCAACCGGAGCACAAACCGGGTAAACGTTCTTTATAAAAGGAAAGATGGTAATCTTGGCCTGATTGAAACGGTCGGGTAATTGCCTTTTTTGTAAACCTCTCAAGTATGTTTTTTGAACGCGGGAGGCGTCTAACGCTTGATTCGATTGAGAAGGGACCAAAATTTCCAGGATCGATCCGTGGCCTGAATAATTGAACGGGGTCCAAAAATCCTCATAAAGAATGGACGACTACGTTTTAAAATAAGCCGACCCAATCTTGACGTCGGTCGAGCGTTGATTTGAACTTCCGGGGCAAGGGTTCAAACTCGCGGTTTTAGCTTTCATATTCTTTCCTGGTTGCCCTTGAGGAGTTGAGATATCATCATGCAGAATCCCGGCGGCAGAGGAAATTTAATGAAAATTCTCGACATTCTTGCAAAGGACTCCATTGTTCCTGAGCTCAAAGGGAGGACCAAGAAGCAGGTTCTGGAAGAGTTGATCGAAGCCGTGAAACAAAATAAGCCCAATATCGACAGGGACAGCCTGATGAAGGTTCTGCTCGAAAGAGAGAGATTGGGCAGTACCGGAATCGGGGAAGGGATTGCCATTCCCCATGGGAAGTTGAGAGATATTGACGACCTGGTCCTCTCATTCGGGCGTTCCAGCGAGGGCATTGATTTCGAATCCATGGACGGGAAGCCCGTTCACCTCTTCTTCCTGCTCGTAGCGCCCGAGACGTGCGCGGGAATACATCTGAGGGCCTTGGCGAAGATCGCCAGGCTGCTCAAAAACGGGACCGTTCGAAAAAGGCTTGCAAAGGTAGACAACCGGGACGATATCTTTTCAATCATTCAGCAGGAAGATGAGGATTTCTAACCTGGCCTTTTTCCTTCGAGGAGAGCCGCATTGCCCTCCTCGGTTCCCACCCTGTTCCATTGGTGTGCCCCCAGTTTGATATATGCCGGAATCTGATCTACAGGAACTGGAAATGACTGAAAGAAAGCCCCATGTAATAGTTGTCAGCGGACTTTCCGGATCGGGCAAGAGCACCGCGATCAAAGCTTTTGAAGATATTGATTATTTTTGCATCGACAACTTGCCGGTGCCTCTACTGGGGAGTTTTCTGATGTTGTGCGAGCGTGACATGCCGGATTTGGGCCGGATCGCACTGGGCATAGACATCAGGGAGCGCAAGTTCCTCAAAAACTACAACCAGATATTTTCGCTCCTGGAAGATGCCGGTTACAAGTTCGAAATCATTTTTCTCGAAGCCGACGATGAAATACTCCAGCGAAGATACAGCCAGACGAGAAGAATCCACCCCGCGGCGCCTTCCGAGCATCAGTTGCTCCAGGCGATCAATTCTGAGCGGCAACAGTTGCGAGCGCTTCGCAGCCGGGCCACCAGGATCATTGACACGGGAACTCTTACGGTCCACGAGCTTAAGCGGCTCATCACAGCGTCCTATTCCTATGCCGAGGCAAACGAACAGCTCAGCATTCAGATACTCTCCTTCGGGTACAAATTCGGAGTTCCGCTTGAAGCCGATCTGGTGATGGACGTGAGATTTCTTCCCAACCCGTACTTCATCGAAAGTCTGAAGAATCTCGATGGCAGTTCAGCAGATGTTCGGTCGTGGGTATTGGAGCGGCCCGCTGTGCAGGAGTTTCTCTCAGATTATTGCACCCTGCTGCTGAAGCTTTTGCCATCCTACATTGCGGAAGGGAAGCGGTATCTCACGATAGCTGTCGGATGCACCGGAGGCAGGCACCGTTCGGTTGTCATTGCTGAGGGAATTGCTGACAGGTTGAAGCAGAACAGTTACTATGTAAGCGTATTTCACAGAGACATCCATCTGGAATGAGAGGGTTAAATTGGGCCGGGAAGTCGTAACGGAACTCATAGGAGTTATAGCCGCATCTCACGGCAGGCTTGCAGAAGAAATGCTCGCAGCGGCCGAGATGATCGTGGGTCCCCTTCAGAACTGCAAGGCCGTCTGCTTCAAGCCGGCTCAGTCAGTCGATGAACTGATCAAACTCCTGGGGGATTCAATAAAAATGGTGGACCAGGGAAAAGGCGTTCTGATTCTGACTGACCTTTTCGGCGGCACACCGGCAAATATCAGCTTATCTTTCCAGGGGCCGGGTGTGGAGGTTGTCTGCGGCATGAATCTTCCCATGCTCATCAAGCTTGCCGGGTGCCGGACCGGATACAGCTTGGGTGAAGCCGCTTCACTCGTGAAGCAATACGGGCAGCGGCACATATCTCTTGCGAGTGAGGTGCTTTCCCGCTCCGCGAAGACAGCGGCGATACCATAATGGTCCGGTTCATGAATTCGGTGACGCATCGGGCGGGGATAAAACCCAGCCCGGTATTTTCCAGTTTTTATTAAGACTTGCAGTCGTATTTATGAAACAGAACAACCTTAACGGATAAAAATTGGGCCTCGAAATTACTGTCTCACCTCTGGTAGAATCTGACATTCCCTCAATCCTGGAAATCGAAAACGATAGCCAGCCGGAGCCTTGGACAGAGAAAGCCTTCGTTGAGGAAATTGACCGGGCTAATTCGCGCATGTTGGTGGCGCGGTTGGTGACAGGCTCCGCCCCCGGTTCACCCTCTCAAGAAATTGCGGGATATATCTGCTTCTGGTCGGTTGCAGGCGAGATTCAAATCCTCAATATTGCGGTGCGAAAGACCTTGAGACGGCAGGGGATCGCTCGAAAGCTGATTGAACTCGCGGTTCGAGCAGCACGGGAGGAGACTGCAGGATACATCACCCTGGAGGTCCGAAAGAGCAATCTCGCGGCCCGGAAACTCTATGAGACTTTCGGTTTCAGAGTAATTGGAGAGCGGCCTGGTTATTACGGAGCACAGAAAGAATCGGCTGTTCTGATGGAAATTGAAATCACTGGCCAGGAAGCCATGGCGGATTGATGGGGAGATGCTTTTTCACCTCGTCAGCGTGTCGCAGCGTCTAACTTGAAGGCTACCTGGTTATAATAAAGAATGGAGAAGGGATCTTTCCTCATGCGTTTTGACCAGTTTCAATCAGATGCTCTAACCAGAAACCTTGACCTGACAAATATCAGCGTAGTTATTCCAGAGTCTTTTCAGGCCCTGGAGGATGTAGTCAAAGGATATGCAGGCAAGGAAAAACAGGCCCGTGAGCTCCTTTTGGAGTACCATCACAGGTACAGGAACTGGCATTTTGTCGTTCAGGAAACACAAAGATATGCCATCGGCAATTTGCGCCTCTATCGAAACAGCCCGCTGAGCGGCATAGTGATATATCTGCTCTCGAACATCCTCCTGGATGCCTTAAAACAATCCGAACGGTTCGAAATCCGGAACCTGGCCGCCGATCACCTTCTTTCATACTGGGTGAAGCTCACGGAGGAAATGCCTGAAGAGCTTTCAAAACCGGCCCAGATCGAAATCAACGCCGCTGATATCGAAGAGATTTGCAAAACGGACAGCTCCTGCCATCAGGGCATTCTGAGGTACTTTTTCCTTGAACTCTCCAAACTTTCCGACGCTTCCTTTGAGTTCCTCATGCGTAGTTTTTATCCCCCGAAACGCATCGCGGCCAGGCTGCTCGATATTTGGCATAGCGACTCTTCGTTCGTCGAACTGAGAGCTTTTCTGGAGAGATTTTTCAGGAATACATACGATTTCTGGCTGAGCAGGGAGGACCCCTGTTCGTGGCTGGATAAGCAGGGAGAAGAACACTACCCGAAGGAGTCCTGGTTCGAAGAATGCCAGCCCCTGAGTCACGAGCTTCTCCGCAAAAGATTGCAAGTCTTCGAGACCGATGTTGTGTCCGAGCCGGATAATCGCAGAGCTGTCGAAGTGCTGACCGGCTTGACCGATTTCCACGATATCATCCAACTCTATTTCCATTTGCCCGAAAAGATCGACAAGAAGAAGGAGAAATTCTCCCAGGCCGGTCAAATCAGCATGCTGATTCGGCTCAAGGTCCTGGAGGTAAAAGGGCTTGAGGCCATTCAGGAGGACGTACTCCGGGAAATAAATTTCGAGATCGGCAGGTGGATACGGGAGGAACCCAGAGATCAACTGGAAGCACTGCTTGATCACATATTGAGGGTCCTTGAGATTTCACTTCAAAACTATCCACAGGCGGCGCTCCAGATCATCCGTACGATGGGCCTGGAAATTATGGCAACAGACAACAGGCACTTGATCAATTTCTTCTTGAGGCGAATCGTACGGTTGGGGTTTCAGTCCCCGATGCTTGGGCAGGTAAGCAGCCAGTGGCAGATATCAGTAAACCCGTCTCATCTTTCGAACGTAAGAGTTTGGCTGGATATAATAAAAGCTGAGCCGCTGCGGTCGAGGGCTCTTCTTTCCGCCCTCATAGTGGACCTGTCTCTGGGCGGCATTTTCGTCCGGGACACGGACCTTTTCCAGAAGGACGTCTCCCAGTTGCTCAACTCTCCTATCCGGCCGGTTTACAACCTTGTAAAGCAACTCGCTAAGCTGTTTCCGGTCTATTTCAGCCAGATCGGAGCCGAAGGGCTGCTCAGGAAAGTCTCAACCGATATCGATGAGATCACCGGCAGGAGCGACAGGCTTATTCATTTTTTGAGAAAGCAAAGCCACGTAGAAAGCAATAACATCATCGTAGCCTTTATACAGGGGATAATCGAATACTGGCGGACGATGGACAAAAGCCATCTGGCAGGGCTGGTTCCAGACGAGGTTTATTTTGACATCACTGAATCCGGGCCGCTGGTTGATGACATCCACAGGATTTTCGAACACCTGTTCGGCACCAGGACGATAAACCGAATTCAGGACCTGCTCGATCTGTCCGAAGACGAGGCCAAAGCTCTGATAGGCCAGGTCCCGGCAGTTCCCGAAAAGGAGCGCTCACGCGCTTTTCTAATGATCCAGTTCTATCAGCTTCTCCACGAGAAATATGCTCTGAGCTTCAAAGATATCCGTATTCATCTCGAGCGTGCAAAAACCATTGGCCTGCCCGACCCAGGGAAACTGCTCGATGCCCTCGATAAAGACGACAGACACCAATTACTTAACACCATTTTGGATTATCTTGGTGAACTGAAGGAAGTCATCCTGACCCCCGGCGAACTGAAGATAATGGAAAACATTTACTACAAGCGCCATATCGCCGTAGACATACCCTCGATGTATGGATCTTACAACGAACCGCGCTTCGATGCCCTCGGGCTGACCTTTCGCCTCGAAAACCTCGCTAATGTGATATTTGAAGAGATCATACTTTCGATCAACCTGAGTTTCATCACCAGGGCAACCTTTCGCCGGATCGCCCGTTTCATTCCGCTTTTCATGAAAGCGCTGGAAATTGACGGGATTACATCCAGCCGGCTCGAGAGCCAGAGGGAGCTTTTCATTAAAGCTCTTGAGGTACCACGGTTCTCGCATTCACAATACATGGATATCTTCAGGGGTTTCTCCGAAGCCATTAAACAGATAATTCAGACCCATTACGAATCGATTCATGATGAAAACCTCGAACTCATAATTAAACAACTCGGACCGGACAAACTGATCCAGAGGTATCAAAGAGAAGGTGAAGCCTCTGTCGAAAGAATCCAGAGGGTCTCGGAGAGCTTTCTTCGCGATCTCATAGCAAGGACTTTCGGACTCCAGTATTTCGACCACTTCATTGCCAGCATACTTACCACGCTGGCAACGCAGCGCGAGGGGCTGAGTGTACAAGACCTTGACCTGCTCCTGAGCTACGATCCCGAGAGGACCGTCTGCCATCTTTATTATCCGAACCCGGAGACGCTCGATTCCATCTACATGGGGAGCAAGGGGCACATTTTGGCCAATCTCCATTCGATGGGAATCACGGTCCCGCCAGGGTTCGTGATAACTACCGAGTATTTCCGGTGCAGACCTGTGATAGAGAGTTTCTGGCAGTCCAGGGAGGATTTTGAAAAACGGGTGATGGAAATGGTGGCGTGCATGGAGGTCGAAACGGGCCGAAAATTCGGCCTTCCCGGCAACGCCCTTCTTTTCTCGGTGCGGAGCGGTTCGGCGGTTTCGATGCCTGGAATGATGAACACTTTTCTCAACGTGGGGATCAATGAGCAGATAGTCGAAGGCTTGATTGAGCAAACCGGGCAGGCTTGGTTCGCCTGGGACAACTACAGGCGTTTTGTCCAGTCATGGGGGATGTCGTTCGGAATTCCGCGCGACGATTTCAATACCGTGATGAACCGTTACAAGAAAAAGTATGGCAGGTCTGTTAAGCGGGAATTCTCCCCCGCTGAAATCAGGGTGGTTGCCCTGGCCTACCGGGAAGTGCTGGAGGATCATAATATCGAATTTGCCGAATCCCCGCAGGAACAGCTCTTCACGGCCGTTCGGCAGGTCGTGGAATCGTGGGAATCAAACAAGGCCAAGACCTACCGGGAGATCATGATGCTCTCCGATAACTGGGGCACGGCCGTTACAATCCAGGCCATGGTGTTCGGAAACCTTGATACTCAATCGGGGGCCGGAGTCATGTTTACCCACGATCCGTGGACCTCCGAGGACAAGGTTGAACCGGTCGGCGACTTCACATGGGGAAACCAGGGAGAAGACGTAGTGGGAGGCCTCGTCAAAACTCTGCCGCTTTCCGAGAAACAAAAACTCAGGGAGGCCGAACGCAAAGAGACTTCGCTCGAAGTCCTTTTCCCGCGCGTCTATAAAAGGTTGTCGGATATAGCCAAAAAGCTGGTTTATGAAAACCACTGGGCGCCTCAGGAGGTGGAGTTTACATTCCAGGGGGCGGGAGAAGAGGGCGTAAATGTCCTGCAGGCCCGCAACATGGCCCCCCGGATAAAGCGCAGCTATCCGGTTTTCAAAAAGACTGATGACCTCCATTCGAGGTATCTGGGGAGCGGTATCGGAGTTAGCGGCGGCGCCATATCGGGTGTTGCTGCCTTTGACCTGGAATCTATTCAGCGCATCAAGAAAGAGTATCCCGGCAAAACGGTCATCCTGATCCGATCGGATACGGTCCCGGATGACATACACGAGATTTCAGTTGCGGATGGGGTTCTCACAGGCAAGGGTGGTGCTACCTCGCACGCTGCGATCGTTGCCCACCGGCTTGAGAAAACGTGCGTAGTAGGTGTAAGCCGAATGACGGTCCGTGACTCGGAGAAGACGTGCGTCATCAACGGCCACCCGGTCAAAACGGGCGAGTCGATAAGCATCGACGGCAGGAGCGGAGCGATTTACTCGGGGATGCTGGAAGTAGAGCAGGTAGACCTTTCGGCCAGCACGGATTATGAATAGTCCTCTAGTTATTCACCCTGCTGCGTGACAGGCTAAACCGAGTCACCGTTTCCTCAATAGCCATAGCCGATCTCGTCGAATTCACTTGGGGCCCACTCCCCGCTATTGCACTGCATGCATTGGGTCTCTAGGCATAACTCGCTGCCGCTTGGATACAGTTTGTCTTCATGTACACAATCACTTTTCTCCATGTTGGTTCCTTCCCATCCGGCACAATGCGAGCCAAACCGCGGCTCTCAAATCCTTTGGGGCTACAGGTTCGCGAGCATCGCCTCTCTCAACTCGAGTTCGAACTCATTTGGACCCCAATGCCCTTCGCAGCATTGTATGCACTGGTCTCCGATACAAGTCACACTGCCATTCGGGCAAATCTTGTCCTTGAACTCGCAACTTGCCTTTTCCATGTCTGTGATCCTTTCTATCCTTGCGGGCGCGGACACCCTTTAGTTCGGTGCCCTGTAAGGTTATTCCGTATTCTATAAAGATAGGTACAAAAAATCCGCATTCACTCCGTAAGCCGTTAACAGAATATCAATTCAAGCTTATCTTAATTCTACGGAAGTCCGGAATTGCAGAGCCAAACTCCGGGGGGCAATGATGCGGGTCAGGCTGCAGGAAGCCATTGATGGAGGATTAAAATGAATTTTCAGGATGCGATTGATTCCGCACAGCAGCGAGAATACGGGGAATTATCGTGGGATACTTTTTCCGAATCTTTTGAGGACTCGCTCCTGAGGCTGGAAGAAATGATAAACGACGTATCGGACCTGAGACAGGTTTGCCGGGATGAATGGTGTGAGGCCAATGAATGTCTTCTGGGAGAGGCCACCGTTGCCGCATTTGCAATCAGTGAGCCTCATTGGGCATCGGGCGAGGACACAAAAAAACTTCGGGATCTGAAGAAAAGGATTCACGATCTTCACCTCAACCGCAAACCCGTTCTTCACTAGCGGGAGACGCTCACCCTGCCCGATCGGGGTGAGCGCGTATTCCATGCGCGGCAGGTTTGAAAATTTGGTTTATCTCCGGATCACGCGTGCAAGGCCGATCTGTGGCTTTTCAGAACTCTTCTTCTTACCGGGAAAGGGTGCAGTCTCCGGAATAATTTTTTGACATTGGCCTGCCTATCGTTAATATTAAAAGACCGTAATGCTTAATCCTGTTCACATAAGCTTTCGATTTGAAATCCTGCGGGAATTCGACTGCGATCTTAGGATAGTATCTTAACGGACTGGTTTTCTAATCGATGTTTTTCCTGTTTCACTTTTTTTGTGCGTGGAGGCCATGATGAACGAAGAAATGATGGTTGCGCGGAAACTTGGCATTAATGGCCTTGGGAGAATAGCTAAACTCTCAATCTGGCACCATGTGGAACGAAAATACTTTTCGGAGATCGTGGTCAATATAGGCCGGGAGGTAGGGACTAGACTCGCTGACATAGCACATTTCCTGGAGAAGGATTCCACTTACGGGAATTTGCACAACTTTCTCTACGGCTCGAGGGCCGTGCGGGTCATTGAAGACCTCGATGAGAAGTCGGGCAGTTTTGTAGTAAACGGGATAAAGACAACTTTCCTGCGCCGCGCCAGGAATCCGGCCCATATCGACTGGCGCAAACACGGGGTCGACCTGGTTGTGGACGCCACAGGCGCTTTTATCGATCCGACCGCATCGCCCGATGAACCGCAGGGGTCCGTGCGCGGCCATTTTGCTTCGGGCGCAAGGAAAGTTATCGTATCGGCTCCCTTCAAAATAAAAGACAAGGCCCGGGAAATGCCCCCTGATGCCGTGACCACGGTCATGGGCATTAACGATTCGGACTACGATCCCAAGAAGCACCTGATTGTATCGAACGCCTCCTGCACGACCACTTGTCTCGCATACATGGTGAAGCCGCTGCTGGATTATTTCGGGGCGGAGCGCATCCTTTCGGCGGCCATGACCACCGTTCACGCGGCTACCAGTTCCCAATCCGTGCTGGATCGAGCGCCGAAAGCAAAAGCCACTGACCTGAGAAAGTCTCGTTCGACCTTCAACAACATCATTTTGACCAGCACCGGGGCGGCCAAAGCGCTGGGGTTGGTTATCCCGGAGATGAAAAGAATAGGTCTCATTGCCGAATCGGTGCGGGTCCCCTTGACGACCGGGTCGCTCATAATCCTGGCAGTGATGATTCAGGACGAGAGCATGACCAGTCCGATCAGCCGTCAGTTGGTAAATGACATTTACAAGAATGCCGTTTCCCATTTCCCCGAGGGCTACCTGGTTTTTTCCGAGGAACAGAACGTATCATCCGACATTATCGGGCTTCCCCGGGCCGCAGCGGTTATCGAAGGCTTTGAGAATCACACGCGCACTTCGGCCGTTCACATCGACGTCGAGCGCCTGGCTTCCGCTTTCAAATACCTGGAGTCAAACGGGGAAAACAATTCGGCTTCGCTGGACCTGGGAACCATTGAGAAAGGGGAAGTGGAAGGGCGGCATCGACAACAAAGATTTATCGAAGTCCCGGTCACTCAGACTGTAATTTACGGCTGGTACGATAACGAGCTTGGAAGCTACACAAACATGCTCGGGGACCGGACGGTCAGCATAGCCAAGCTCATGGAACACAGCAGTTACGATCCGGTGACGGTAAGAACCTAGATCTCCACGCCCCGCAGGGGTTCCAGAAAAGATCTTGCATTTTAAAGAGATTTGGCTTAGCCTTTCTGTCGTTTCTTGAAACTGCTTGTAATAACTCATTTAATCGGACTTTTCCGATGTAAGCTCTTTCCCCCCTGAGGAGAGTCTGCGTGATAGTAAGCCACTGGATGTCTAGTGATCTTATAACGATCGGGAAGCAAGCCTCCATTCAGGAAGCGATGGCCCTGATGAAACGGGAGTCCATACGGCATCTGCCGGTCGTGGATCAGCAGATGAAGTTGGTGGGGTGGATTACGGACGCGGACCTGAGGGGGGTTCTGATTGCGTCGATGCTCGAAGAGCTGACCCTCGAGGATGTGATGATTCGAAAACCGTTTACGGTCCATCCCGAGATGCCGCTCGAAGAGGCTGCACGCATTCTGTTGGAAAAGCGTGTTGGCGGCCTGCCTATCGTCAAGGACGGCACGCTGGTCGGCGTAATAACCACGGTAGACGTTCTTTCCGCGTTTATCACTTTCATGGGACTTTTCTCTGACTCCACGCGGCTGGACATTAAGGTTTCCGGCTCTCCCAATCCTCTTCCGGAGATAACCCGAATCGTAAGGCTGCACGGGGCCGAGATTATCAGCGTCTGCCACCTGCCTTTCGAGGAAGGACCCGAGTATTCCTATTCCATTCGGCTCAAGAAAACCGACGTAAAGCCAATCATTGCTGACCTTGAAGAGCACGGAATCGAGGTTATTTCCTACCTGGACATGTAGCTCGGATTTTCTCGGAGCATTCAACCGTCTTGCGCCAGCCGGGAAATAATACGGGCCAGAAGAGCTGTTCGAGGGACAAGGCTGGCTAGTTCGATTCGTTCCTGATCGCCGCACATATCGTAAGTAAGCGGCCCGAGGCCGTCCAGAGTGGCGACTCCCAGCGCGGCGGTAAAGCACCCATCTGAGCCTCCGTATTCTTCAATCGGGTGTAATTCGAAGCCGATTTTGCCTGCCTCTTCTGTTGCCAGCCTCAGGAGCAGCTCGGAGGCTGGGTTTGGCTCAAGGGGCGGCCTGGTGAGCTTCCCCTCAAGATCTGTGCGAATACCGGGAAAAAAGGGCGCGCCGGCGACCGCTTTCACGAGAGCCTCTATTTGTTCCATCTGCGATGAATGCCGAACCCGTACATCTATATCGGCCAGAGCTTCGGCTGCTGTCACCTGCCGTGAACGGCCGCCGCTGACCAGATTCACTGAAACTTTAACTCCGGATACGGGATCGCTCAAAGATTCGAGCGCAAGGATTTTCAGGGCAAGTTCCCGGCAGGCGTTTACCCCGTCCGAACCGGGTTTGAGCACATGAGCTGCTTTGCCATGAATTCTCAGTTTGAAGGAGCCTAGTCCCCATCGGCGCACTCCAACCGACTTCGGCTCGGACGATGGCTCCATGACCAGGACCCACGAGGATCGGCGGGCAATGTCCTCGATATAAGGGCGGCCCCGGATGCTCCCGATTTCCTCATCCCCTGTCAAGAATATGGTGATCGGAGGCGTGTCGCAATTGAGGTCCCGCAGTGCCTTAAGTGCATAGAGCATTTGAACGATGCCGCCCTTGATATCGCCTACACCCGGCCCGTAGGCCAGCCCGCTTTCGATCCGGAAAGGATGCCTGGCTGCGGTTCCAGCAGGAAAGACAGTGTCAAGGTGCGCCGAAAGGAAGAGGGTCTTATTCCCCTTTCCCGGCCGGTCTGCCAGCAGATGGTTTCCGAAATCCGTCTCAGGAATGGTCCGGATTTTGAACCCCAGACTCTCCAGTTCCTCGGCCAGGATTCGGCCGCATGCATCGATTCCTTCTTTGCAGAAAGTCCCACTGTCAATATTGACAAGGCGCTCGAGCAGTGACAGCATTTTATCCTGTTGCCTCTGGAGGCGGTCAATCAGCTCGTCCATAGCTTCATCCCTCAAGCCGGATACCACAACCCCGGCGTGAATCTTAACTTTGCGAAGCTATCGCAAAAAGTACTTTTGGGCACAGTGGTCGTCCGGCATCTCTGATATAATGCGGAAATATACGGGCGCATGAGCGAAATGTAAACTTGCCTTATGGCGCAAACCGGGAAGCGGCGTTTTTTATAATCCAGGGGCCGGCACCCATAAAACATTTCAGATCGGGGGAGTTCAGGCAGATGAGCACATCTCGCAGGGAACGGCTTTTGGAGGAGCTTCAGATAGGCTGCGGCAGAGCCCGGCCGGTTAGAGCCCCGCGTGGGACCGAGCTGCACTGCAAGGGATGGCAACAGGAGGCGGCCCTGAGGATGCTGTGCAACAACCTTGACCCCGAGTGCGGTGAGCGGCCGGACGAACTGATAGTATACGGCGGAACAGGGCGGGCAGCCAGAAACTGGAACTGCTTTGACGCATTAGTGCGCTGCCTTCTCGAACTGGAAAATCATGAGACCCTTCTTGTTCAATCCGGAAAACCTGTGGGCATTCTAAACACTCATCGCTGGGCGCCGCGGGTTTTGATCGCCAACTCGAATCTGGTGCCCCGCTGGGCCGACTGGAATCACTTTAACGAGTTGGAGAAAAAAGGTCTCATGATGTATGGTCAAATGACCGCGGGGTCCTGGATCTACATCGGGACGCAAGGTATCCTCCAAGGGACCTACGAAACCCTTGCCACTCTTGCTCAAAAACACTGGAACGCCACGCTCAGGGGAAAAATTGTCGTTAGCGGCGGCCTGGGAGGCATGGGAGGCGCGCAGCCCCTCGCGGTCACCATGAACGAGGGTGTCATGGTCTGCGTCGAAGTGGACCGGAGCAGGATTGAGCGACGTCTTGCAACCCATTATCTGGATGTTATGACCGCAGATATCCAGGAGGCCGTTCGGATTAGCAAAGACGCGGCACAAAGAAAGCAGCCCCTCTCGATCGGCCTTCTCGCAAATGCGGCCGAGGCACTCCACAGAATGGTCGATATAGGCTTTATCCCCGATGTTGTAACTGACCAGACGAGCGCGCATGATGAACTGAACGGTTATGTGCCATCAGGTATTCCTTACGAAGAGGCGTTGGAGCTTCGAAAATCCAATCCGGACCTCTACATCGATATGGCCCTGAATTCAATGGCCGTTCACTGCCGGGCTATTCTGGATATGCGGCAGCGGGGCGCCGTCGCTTTCGATTACGGAAATAACCTGCGCGCCCAGGCATACAGGACGGGGGTAAAAAACGCGTTCGATTATCCAGGATTTGTTCCGGCATATATTCGTCCACTTTTCTGCGAGGGGGAAGGTCCGTTCCGTTGGGCCGCCCTCTCCGGCGATCCCGGAGACATAACGGTCACAGACAATGCTCTTATAGAGGCTTTTCCGCACAAGGAACGGATGGTCCGCTGGCTCAAGCTGGCCGGGCAAAAAGTCGCGCATATGGGGCTCCCGGCCCGCATCTGCTGGCTTGGTTATGGGGAGCGTGAGAAGGCTGGAAAGATTTTCAATGATCTTGTCCGCGATGGAATGGTCAAGGCCCCTATCGTTATCGGCAGGGATCACCTTGACTGCGGTTCAGTTGCATCTCCTAACCGTGAAACCGAAGCTATGAAGGATGGTTCCGATATCGTGGCCGACTGGGCACTCTTGAATGCAATGGTAAATGTCGCTTCAGGGGCGAGTTGGGTCTCCTTCCATGATGGCGGCGGCGTGGGAATCGGCTACGCTCTGCATGCCGGGCAGGTAACGGTTGTGGACGGTACCGAGGAGGGGGAGCTTCGGGCTGTGAGCGTTCTTCGAAACGATCCTGCAACGGGTGTCATCCGGCATGCGGATGCGGGATATGAGCGCGCCGTGGAGATCGCCGGCGAGCGGGGAGTGAAGCTCCCGATGATAAATATGTTCAAATAGCCGAAGTGACACGACATGACTCGAAAGCTTTTCAGGAATGGACGAATTTTTACTCCCGCCGATAAAGGGTCCCCTCTTTGCGGAAGGCGCCAGGGGGATATTGTCCATTTCGCCAGAGGGGCTATTTACACAGAGGGCGGGGTGATCGCTGCGATCGGGGACGAGGAAGAGGTACTTGCGGGCCTGTCCTTCCGCCAGGTGGACGTGGAAGTGGACTGTCTTGGCCGCTGCATACTTCCCGGTTTCGTTGACCCCCATACGCACATGTGTTTTGCAGCTCGCAGGGAGGAAGAATTCATTCTGCGCCTTGAAGGGATGGATTACCTGGAAATACTCGAGCGCGGAGGGGGAATACTTTCCTCGGTTCGGGCCGTGCGAGAGACATCCGAGGCTGAACTCTTTTTAATGACTCGAAGACATGCCGAATCCGCGCTCAGGTTTGGAACGACAACCCTGGAGATCAAAAGCGGCTACGGACTCGATACCGAATCCGAGCTGAAGATGCTCCGGGTAATAGAGCGTATCGGGCGCGAACTGCCCGTCG
Organism: Syntrophobacteraceae bacterium; assembly: GCA_052147195.1. Taxonomy (GTDB): domain Bacteria; phylum Desulfobacterota; class Syntrophobacteria; order Syntrophobacterales; family Syntrophobacteraceae; genus SbD1. The sequence goes on along the minus strand of JBKQLC010000188.1, from coordinate 8,967 downwards.
ATGTAGTTCCCACATTTCTTGGGGCTCATGCAATACCGGAAGAGTATGCCGGGGCTGCGGACAGGTATGTGGATCTTATAGTTTCCGAAATGATTCCCGCTGTCTCAGAACAGCACACGGCTCGTTTTTGCGACGTCTTTTGTGAAAAGAGCGTCTTTACGGTAGACCAGAGCCGCCAAATTCTGACGGCAGCACGCAAAGCCGGAATGGGAGTCAAGATCCATGCCGACGAGGTCAGCGATCTGGGTGGCGCGGCATTGGCTGCCGATCTGCGCGCCACATCCGCCGAGCACCTTCTGCGAGCCTCAAATGAGAATATCCGCGCCATGGCCGGAGCAGGCGTCATCGGAATACTTCTGCCTGCCACCGCCTACTGCCTGCAAAAAGAGTATGCGCCTGCCCGAAAAATGGTGGAACTTGGCTTGCCAATCGCCATTGCCACTGATTGCAATCCGGGCACAAGTTATACGGAGTCAATGCCCTTCGTGTTCGGTCTTTCGGTGCTGGGCATGCATCTTTCGATATCGGAAGCCCTTGTCGCCTCAACTCTCAACGCTGCTTATTCCATTGGGATGTCTGGTCGGACAGGGAGTCTGGATGTGGGCAAGAGCGCGGATTTCATCATCCTGGACGGCGACAGCCCTGCCATAGTCGCCTACCACGCCGGGGTATCGCCTGTTATGCGAGTCTACAAACAAGCCGAGCCGGCAGGTGAGTGCCGGGAATGCACAGGGGGTGTCAACAGTGTTTCTTGACTCCGGCACAATCCCTCGATACTATATCAATTCAGTATGGATCATCCTGTGCCTGCCCAGTGAGGTAGCGTCGCTTGGGCTGACTAGGTGAAAAAGCTTTTCATGTTATAATGGCTTTTATTCTGCTGCACCAATCATTGTTCGGGGAGGAGATTTTGGTAATGGAAGCCAAAAGGCGTGAACTGGAAGCACTCATGAAGGATATGGGAGGTGTGCTGGTAGCCTTTTCAGGGGGCGTGGACAGCTCGGTACTTCTGGCGGCGGCCCATAAAGCCCTGGGGGACTTCGCGGTGGCGGCCACCGGCACATCGGCGAGCACCCCGGCGCACGACCTGGAGTCCGCGAGGACAATCTCCTCACGGCTGGGCGCGCGCTGGATCACTTTGGAAAGCGGTGAACTCGACGATCAACACTTTAGGGACAACCCTCACAATCGCTGCTATTTCTGCAAAAAGAGTATATTTACGCGATTACTTGAGCTGGCATCCGAAGAAGGCCTGCCTTTTGTCATCGAAGGCAGCAACACCGACGATCTGACTGAAATCCGGCCGGGCATGCCGGCGCTGCGTGAACTGGGCATACGTTCGCCTTTCCTGGAGGTGGGTATCAGCAAGGAGATGATTCGCCGCCTCGCGAAGTATTACGGCCTGCCGAACTGGGACAAACCTTCCTCTGCCTGCCTTGCTTCAAGGATTCCATATGGTGAACTTATAACCCCTGAGCGCCTCCAGCGCATCGATCAGGTTGAAGCAGCGCTGCGCGGCATGGGATTTCGCCAGTTGCGCGTCAGGGACCACGGAACGATTGCCAGAGTTGAAATCCCGCTGGAGGATATGGGGAACCTGCTTGAACGAGGGCAGCGGGAGGCCATTGTGGCAGCCTGCAAAAACGCAGGCTATACGTACGTCACACTCGATCTGCAGGGATATCGGACCGGCGCCATGCACGAAGCCGCGACGGAAAATAAGCTGACGATCCAGGATATTCAGGCATGAAACATATCTATTTGGACGACGATGCCACCACCGGGGTGATTGCCTTTAATGGGAATTAAAAAAATGGACTTATTGGAAGCCTTGAGGGCGGGATTGAACCGCAGAAGCCCCGCCGTTGAGTGGCTTGTCCCGCTTCTTGAAACAGAAGGTGAGGAAGAACGGCTTCTTCTCCACATAGCCGACAGGCTGAGAGCTGAAACGATGGGGGAGGCCGTTCATCTCAGAGGCATAATAGAGTTTTCGAACTACTGCAGGAGAAACTGCGGTTACTGTGGATTGAGAAGGGATAATCGTAAGCTTGCAAGATACCGGCTGACGCGCGAAGAGATCGTAGAGGCCGCAATAAAGGCCTGGCAGATCGGTTATAAAACCATTGTACTTCAATCGGGAGAGGATTTGTATTTCGGCACGGAATTAATGGCCGATATCATTCGTGAAATAAAATCCCGGACAGAACTTGCCATAACCTTGAGTATGGGAGAGCGTGACAAAAGCACTTATTCGGCATGGAGGGAGGCTGGCGCGGACCGGTATCTGCTGAGGATTGAAACAACTGATGAAAAAATCTTTAGAAAACTTCACCCCGAGGATGACCTCGATGAAAGGAAGCGATGCCTTTTTATGCTCAAAGAACTCGGCTTCCAGTTGGGAAGCGGAGTCATGGTGGGACTCCCCGGGCAGGACGCACTCAGTCTTGCTAAAGACGTGATCTGGATGCACGAACTCGGGGTAGAAATGGTTGGCATAGGACCTTTCATAGCTCATCCCGAGACCCCTTTGAAAAATGAGAAAGGTGGAACCCTCGGACAGGCTTTGAGGCTTGTAGCTGTATTGAGGCTGGTATTTCCTCATGCCCATATCCCAGCAACGAGTGCGATGGGCAGCCTCGACCCCGTTGGCAGAGAAAAAGCCCTGCAAGCGGGAGCCAATGTCATGATGCCCAATATCACCCCCACCAAAGTGCGGCCTCTCTATGAACTCTACCCAAACAAAATATGCCTGGATGAAAATGCCGACAGGTGTTTTGCCTGTGTCGCAGCCAGGATCTTCTCACTCAATCGAACGATCGGCACCGGCCACGGGCACGTAATCAGGGACCTGGCGCCGGGTTAACCGCATCTACGTATTATTTAATTAAGCCGCTTACTTAGGAGCATAAATTCCCCTGCCCCCCTTAACAAAAGGGGAAATGCCCCCTTGGCCCGAAGCTCCTGGGAGTTTCCGGTTGGATATCGGCTTTTGGCTAATTAGCCAAACTATAAAGTGCCGGCGCGCTTCAGGCGTTAATTCCCTCGAATAAGATGCTTGACAGGTAGCGTTCACCCGCATCGGGAAGGACGACGACAATCAGTTTGTCTTTGTTTGCAGGCAGAGATGCCGATTGAACCGCTGCGGCCATCGCTGCGCCGCTCGAGATCCCGCACGTGATTCCCTCTTCCCTGTGCAGACGCCTCGCCATTTCCACGGACTCATCGTTTGATACTGTGGCTACCTCGTCTACTAAACTCAGGTCCAAAACGTCAGGTTTGAATCCAGCTCCAATGCCCTGGATTTTGTGAGGCCCCGGCTTCGGTGTTTCCCCCTTGCGGATAGCGGTCAGCACCGGTGAATGAATCGGCTCAACCGCAACCGACCAGATGGGTTTCCCTTTTATTCCTTTGATATACCGGTTTACCCCGGTAATAGTTCCGCCAGTCCCTATCCCCGATATTAAAATGTCGATGCGGCCATCGGTATCGTCCCAAATCTCAGGGCCGGTGGTCTTGAAATGAATTTCCGGATTGGCCGGATTCTTGAACTGCTGAGGCATATAGTATTTTTTGGGGTCACCAGCCAGGATCTCTTCTGCTTTGGCTATAGCCCCGGGCATGCCCTTGGGGCCTTCGGTCAAGATCAATTCCGCCCCATATGCCTTGAGCATACGCCGGCGTTCAAGGGACATGGTTTCAGGCATGGTTAGAACCAACGGGTATTGTCTGGCTGCACAGACAAATGCCAGGGCGATCCCCGTATTGCCGCTGGTCGGTTCGAGCACGGTTACATCTCTTTGGCCTGGTTTCAGCTTCCCCTGCTGTTCGGCAGCCCAGATCATTGACGCCCCAATCCGGCACTTCACCGAATAGGAGGGGTTGCGCCCTTCGATCTTTGCCAGCACGATCCCGGGCAACCCGGCTGTGATTCTATTGATTCGGACCAGCGGCGTTCGGCCGATACTCAGGCTATTATCATCAAATACCTGTCCCATGTTGATTCTCCTTTTTCAATAGAGTGAATATCGCCGGTTTGGCGCCGAATCGAGCACCTGTCGCCCGCTCCAAAAATACTGAGGCTGTCATTCCGGATGAACCTGTCAGTGCCGGACAGCACGGAGTTCCCCGATCTTCGCGGCGAGGACCTCGGCTGCGCGGTCTATTTCCTTCAATGTGGTGAACCTGCCAAGGCTAAAGCGCACAGCGCCAAAGCCCTGTTCGGGCGATATCTCCATGGCCTTGAGCACCCCGGACAGCTCAGCACTGCCGTCATGGCAGGCCGACCCGGTTGATGCGGCGATCTCAGGAGTCTTCGCCAGGAGATCTGCTCCCACTACCCCGCGGAAGCTGACGTTGAGTGTATTCGGGAGGCGCTCTGTCGGGTGTCCGTTCAAAATCACGCCGTCCACCAACTCGCGCAACCTGTTGTGGAAATGCTCCCGCAGAGAGAGGATGCGCTCGCCATCGGCGGCAAGACGCTGTGCGGCCAACTCTGCCGCCTTGCCCAGCGCAACGATATAAGGAACATTTTCCGTGCCTGCCCGAAGACCCCTTTCATGCCCGGCTCCGTGAAGGAAGGAATTGATTTTCGTCCCGCCCCGAATGAAAAGAGCGCCAATCCCTTTAGGGGCATAAAGCTTGTGGCCTGCTACCGTCAGGAGGTCCACCCGGAGGCCGTCCACCAGCGTTGGGATTTTCCCCACCGACTGGGCAGCATCGGTATGAAACAAGATACCCTTTTCACGTGCTATTTCTCCGATCCCGGTCAACGGCTGAATCGTCCCGACCTCGTTATTGGCGTGCATGACGCTGATGAGAATGGTCTTGTTTGTGATGGCTTGGCGCACTGTCTCCGGGTCAACGCGGCCGGTACCGTCAACCGGCAGACAAGTGACCGTGAAGCCCTGCCCCTCCAGCCAGTGTAGGGGATTAAGAACAGCGGGATGTTCGATAGTAGTGGAAATAATATGCTGCCCGCGATCTCTGTTGGCAAAAGCGGTACCGATGAGAGCCTGGTTGTTGGACTCGGTGCCGCCGCCGGTGAAGATCACGTCAATTGCATCACAGCCCAGCAGGGCCGCTACCCTCGTCCGCGCCAGTTCCACCGCTTCCCTGGCCTTTTTCCCGTAAGGGTGGTTGCTGGAAGGATTGCCGAATACCTCCGTCAGGCAGGGGAGAAGTTCTTCGACTACGGCAGGGTCGGTGGGGGTGGTAGCGTTGTAATCGAGATAGATGGGTTGCATGTGGACCTCCAGACGGCGCGCATCCATAAAACCTGCTAAACTGATATACTAACCACCGGGAAAAAATCGACAAGACACCCCCTGGATCAATGTTCGGGATCAAGGTCCTCGATCAAGTCACTTACCTCTTCCAATCCAACCGAGAGCCGAATCAGGTTATCCGTGATCCCAAGCCTTTCCCGTTCCAAAGGCGGGATCGAAGCATGAGACATCTTTACCGGATAGGAGAGAATCGATTCCACTCCTCCCAAACTTACCGCCACAGACCAGACCTTCACTTTCTTCATGATCTGCTTAGCCCGTTCGACGGTTTCGGTCTTAAACGAAAGTACCGCTCCAAAACCGGAAGCTTGCGTCTTGATGATTTCATGCCCGGGATGATCGGGCAAACCGGGATAATACACATCACTTACCCAGGATTGCTTCTTCAGCCAGTGGGCGATTTCTGTCGCCGATTCCTGCTGCAACTCCATCCGCGCTTTCAGCGTTTTGATACCTCGCAACAATAACCAGCAGTCCTGCGGCCCCAAAATGGCCCCGAAACCGGTTTGGACAGAATATATCCGAGAGGCCAATTTGTCGGATTTTGTAATTACGGCTCCCCCGATCACGTCGCTGTGACCACCGAGAAATTTAGTAGCGCTGTGCAGCACGATGTCCAACCCCAGGTCGAGCGGCCGCTGAAAATAGGGTGACATGAACGTATTGTCGATCATGGTTATCAGCCCATGTCTCCTGGCTATCTCCGTTGCTCCGAGGAGGTCGGTGACTTTGAGCAGGGGATTGGATGGACTTTCCAGGAATAGCAACCGGCTATTGGGCTTGATGGCTTTCTCGATGTTTTCGAGTCCGCTCATATCCACGAAAGTAGTCGTTATTCCGAATTTACTGAAAAAAGAGTTCAAAATCCGATAGGATCCCCCATAAATGTCTGCCGTGGCTATCACGTGGTCACCCTGCTCTAAAATCGCCAGGGTCGAAGAAGTGGCCGCCATTCCCGAGGAGAAAGCGTAGGCGTGTGAGCCGTTTTCCAATGACGCCAATGTCTTTTCCAGGGCTTCCCTGGTAGGATTACCTGAACGGGAGTATGCATACTTACCGGGATGGTCGACATCGTACTGGTGGTAAGTGGATGCATGATAAACAGGTATACTCAAAGCACCTGTATGAGGGTCAACTTCATTATCGTTGTGCAGTATCCTTGTCCCGTACTTCATGAGGAAAACTCCGATCTTTCCATTGCCTGCTCCAATTTCCAGCGTATCTCATTTGGAGATCACAAATATGCCGGTTTGGGCAAATATATTTGTCATGATGGCAGGAAAGCCTAATTTCAAAAATACGTACAGTACGCTCTTTTGTCCATTTTTCCCTGACTTGTACGCTTTCTGCGTGAGCCGGCGATAAACGATCCAGTCTCACCGCCCCTTAACCGGAGGGCATATCTCCCGAATATTTTTTAGTAACAATGGAAATTGCAAATAGCCGGCCTCTTCGTTTATATGACCGGCATTTTGAACAACTGCCGGATTGCAGCCTAAGTGTGGAACTTGAATCCGGTTCGGTATGACGAGACAAAAAAGCCGCTCAACAAACGAGCGGCTTCAGAGTTGGTCGATGCTTATCCTAACCGGCGGTTTCCGGTTCTATCTCGATCGCCGCGTAAGGACATGCCGGAATACAAATCTCACACGCAATGCATTTGGCCTTATCGAATGAAACCCGCATGTCCGGCCGCGAAACCGAAAGCGCTCCGGTCGGACAAATAGAGGTGCATGCCGTACATTCGATGCAGCGAGTCTCATGCCACTGAACGCCCTGCGCGAGAAGCCGTACGCCGACCCCCAGTAGAGACAGGAACTCTACTCCACGGTCAAGGTTTTTTCTTGATCCCGAAACCTCGACGGTAAGTTTCCCACTCTCCTGGGGAGTGATCTGGGCACGCAGAATGTTCACGATGAGATCGTATTTCTTAACCAATTGGTAAGTTATGGGCTGATCCACCATGTTTGATGGAAATGTGAGTACCAGGCGCTTTTTTATCATGGCAAACCTCCGGACTTCTGCGGTACACCCGCTGGCGGCTCAATCGGCCTCTCTGACAACGGTTTGAATCGGACGCCTGAATCGACCGACGGAACAGTCTCAACGGGCTGTGTCAGAAAGAAGCGCCCTTCCTCGATCCAACTCTTCAGGATATGCGCGATCTCTTTTGCCCTCACGTATGATGACAAACCCGAGGTAGGTACTTTCCTGCCGTTTACCGTAATAGCGCCTGACTTAAGCTCGGCATAAGTGACCTCGCCGATGCTTCCCGGGACGTTTTCGGGATAAGAACTGCTGTAATCGACCACCTGTGCATGGATCTCGGAATCAGTCACACAGGTATTCAGCAGAATCTGCTCATCCAGAATGGGTATCGGGACTCCGATCCCGATGGCCATGGTGGTACCGTACCCGGTAAAAGAAGCCCCGCGTATCCAGTTGGCGCTCATTTGCTTGAGGCTCCCGGTTACCGAGAGAGTCCCTGCCCCGCAGCGCGGCACGCCGTTTTCCGAACGCGGCACATCGGGATTGTGCTGAGTGCCGGGGCCGACGATATGACCTATGCCGCCGCCTAGAAATATTCGCGTCCCCATGCCGATCGTGCGGTACAGTGGATCGTTCAGCAGAGGACTCAACTGGCCGGCACTGCAAAAGGTGGCGTTTCGCATCTTCGGCTGGAGGATCCCCATATAAGTGTAAATGACCCGGTCAGAAAGATTCACCGCCACATTGTAGTTCTGATAGCAGTTCCTGATGTTGAAAAGCACAGCTTCATTCATGTCCACCAGTCTTATCCAGGTGTCGAGCTTTTGTCGCGGATAGCAGTCGGTTGTGTAGGCGGTAGCCGAGAGTCTGATGTCTTTACCCCCGACCAGCTCCTCGATAACGTGACCGCCGCCATATGCGAACCTGCCGGGATGAATCGTATTTCTGGGGTCTTCGTCCGGAACGGCGGTTGCGCCCAGGAAAACATCGACTGCCGCAAGCCCTGTGTATGCCGGAACGCCGTTGAAAGTGACCCGCCCGCCCCCCAGCTTGATTCGAGGCCGGGTATGGCCAAGGTTGAAGTAAGCTCCCGAAGAGCACATCGGGGCAAATGTTCCAGTCGTGACTACATCGACGTCGGCAGCGGCCTTTTTGGGCCCCTTCTTCCTGGCCAAATCGATGATTTCCTCAGCGGTGACAACCACTGCCTCTTTTCGGGCGATTTTCTCGTTGATCTCTTCAATCGTTTTTGCCATTGATGTCTCCTGTCAGCACCGTTTTTGCGAAAAAATAAAACTCAGGCCCGGCAGGAGAACATTATCCATATCATCCGATCAACCCCCTTTCGTCTAATCTATACTTATTTGGTAGGGTATTGTATAGCGTTCTCGTTTTTTGTCAATTATATAATGAATTCGCCGAGCACCCGATGAGATAGATCTTGGCGTGACGTTTCCATTCGAGTCCCGACGCTTTTTTGTTTAATTACCCGGAGGATTTCGCTAAAATCGAACTCCATTGCCCATTGCTGAATCCAGCCTTTGTCTGAAGCATTGATTCTTTTACCGGGTATCCTTAACCTGAATGCGTAGAACCCTATTGATAACTGCCTGTCCACTTTTCACAATTTAAGAATTTAGACCTGACATTTTTTGTTCCCATCTCGTTTTAGTTTGTTGATTGAACTGTGAAA